>JBBSFH010000007.1:0-135881 GCA_038238915.1 Sphingomonadales bacterium | reverse complement strand
GCAACCCGCTCGCGCAAGTCCTGCGAATACGCCCTCGCCATCCCATGCCGGCCTCCGTCCCCGGCCAGCCGCTTGAATCAGATCACCCCGCGCTTGGGAATCCCCCAAACGATTCAAGCGGGACGAGTCAGACTCTAGGCCAAGCAGCGCGAAGGCGGCGGGTTCGGGGGCAGGGGCCGGTCCCCTTACGACGCCGCAATCATTCCTGCCGTCACACAACGCCACTGGTCCGGGGCCGATCAGATAACCGGTGACTAAACCAGTCGCACCGATACCTTCGATATCAAGCGTTGTGCCGTCGCCAAGCGGGCCCCCGTCCAGATCGTAGACCAGACCGAAGAGGTTGGCGAAGTTCAGCGCAAATGGCCGAACGACCACGTTGCCGTCGAATACCGCATAAAAGTCACTGACTTCTCCGCCGAAACTTGATAGCTGGCCATCGCTGTTGGCATCGAAACCACTAAATCCGCCGGTGACGGTCGCGCCGCCGGTAAAGCCTCCCTCACTGAACGAATAGCTGCCGCTACCCAGGTCGGTGACGACTGCTGACTGTTTGCTGAAATCGAGACCCGCGCGCGCGCTGCCGGTGGCCAGCAACAAGATGGCCGCTGAGAGGCCAAGTATGTTTTTACCCATGACGTTCTCCCTCGCCGATGATACGGCGAGTAACCGATGCAAAACACGTGCCATGATCGCATTACTAGAAAACAACCACGATCGCGGCAGCTTAAGCCAACGCGCCCTTGCCGGTCTTTTTGTGAGTGTAAAGAATTCCGACTCTTACAACCGGCTCGACACCGCGATCGCCACCCGGCAGCCCGCGCGGATAACCGCAGACATCAGCCCATATCCTGCCGCCTGCTCGGCATTATTGGCCAGAGCGGTCTCGCGGTGCTCCACCTCCTCGGCTTGGAAGTCCGCGATGTGCGCCGCCAGCACGGGATCGCCGCTTGTTCCCAGCGCTGCGCGCTGCTCGGCATAGTGCCGGTCGATCTCGGTCTCCACCGCTGCGGTGCACGCCATCGCCGCCTGCGGCCCTATCAGCGCGGTCGCCGCACCCAGCACATAACCAGCCAGATGCCACAGCGGATGCAGCAGTGTCGGCGCAACACGCCGTTCCGCCAGCATGTGCTCGAACGTCGTCAGGTGGCGCGCTTCCTGGCCTGCCATGTGGCGGATGAGGTGCGAATGCGGATGCCGGTCTCCCATCACCGCCAACTGCCCGGCATAGATACGCGCGGCGCCATATTCGCCCGCATGGTCCACCCGGATCATCGCGCGCGTCGACGCGTGTCGGTCGCCCGGCAGGCGGGGCGGGCGCGTCGCGGTCATGAGCGCGCCAGTCGCACGAAGGCGAACAGCGCCACCGCGCCCGAAATCAGCGCATTATATCCAGCCATCGAAATCCCCAGAAGTTTCCACGCGGCCACGTCGCAGCGCACCAGCGGCGTGGTCACCATAGCTTTCAGAAAATCTCCGCCGCTCGCCACATTGGGCGTGCAGTGCGTCGGTCCCGCCCACCAATGCGCTTCGACGCCCGTGTGGAAAAGCCCGATCGCGCCGCTGGTGAGCACGCCGCCCGCAGCCACGAACAGGAGCAACCGCCTTGCTGGCGGCGGGGCGAGCAGCGCGGCGAGCGCAAGCACCAGCGCCGCCAGATGCGGCCAGCGCTGCCACAGGCACATTTCGCACGGAGCGAGACCGCCCAGATGCTGGAACCCCAGCGCGCCGAGCAGCAATGCGGCGGGAACGATCAAAAGCAGCCAGTGCGCCGGTCCGATCCGCACCGCGTCACGCGACGGTGTCGGATCCGCTATCGGGGGTGCCAACCCCACGGCGTTCACCACTAGCGCGCCGCGACGACGGTTGGTGCAGTGGCGGGTGCCGCAAGCCGTGCGATCGTTCGCACTGCATAATCCATCTGATAATCCGCGACGCCTGCTGTCTTCAGCGCGGCCGCATTCACGCCCGCGAAGCGCGGATCGGGCTTGCCATCATCCTCGATCGCGCGCGCATCGAGCTTGATCTCGTTGATCAGGTGCCGCCGGAGATCGCTCTCGTGCACGCGCTGCCGGTCCCCACGGTCGGCGTCGGACAGTTGCGGGATGACGATATCGGGCTCGATCCCCGCAGTCTGCACGCTCCGATTGGACGGCGTGTAGTAGCGCGCGACCGTCA
Organism: Sphingomonadales bacterium; assembly: GCA_038238915.1. Lineage (GTDB taxonomy): Bacteria > Pseudomonadota > Alphaproteobacteria > Sphingomonadales > Sphingomonadaceae > JAVVHE01. Next base: position 133,703 of record JBBSFH010000007.1, on the reverse strand, counting down.
ACCGCAGCCCGGTTTCGGGCGTCAGCGGGATCACCGATTGCACCGATCCCTTGCCGAAGCTGCGCTCGCCGATCACCAGCGCGCGGCGGTGATCCTGGAGTGCTCCGGCAACGATCTCGGCCGCGCTCGCCGAACCTTCATCGATCAGCACGATCAGCGGCTTGCCCTGCGCATCATCAATCGCGCGGTCCGGCGCGTTGAAGCGCCGGATATCGTGCGGATCGCGCCCGCGCTGGCTCACCACCTCGCCATGCGTCAGGAACGCGGCCGAAACATCGACGCCCTCGTCGAGCACGCCGCCGGGGTTGGAGCGCAGATCGAGCACGAAGCCCGTGAGTTTCGGCCCAAGCTTGCCCTCGATCTCGTGCAGCGCCGCCACCGTATCCGCGCCCGCATTCTTGCTGAAGGAGGCGATCCGGATCACGCCGACATTGCCCTTGATCTCGGACTTCACCGCCTTGATCTTGATGACCTCGCGCTTGAGCGTGAAATCGATCGGCTTGGCGACCCCCTGGCGCACGATGGTGATCTTGATCGTCGTTCCAGCATCGCCGCGCATCTTGTCGACCGCTTCGGACAGCGTGATCCCGTAGACGAGTTCGCCGTTCAGATGCGTGATATAGTCCCCGGCCTTGATCCCCGCGCGGGCAGCAGGCGTGCCATCGGTGGGCGCAATCACGCGCACCGCGCCGTCCTCCATGCCGACCGACAGGCCCAGCCCGCCATATTCGCCATCGGTCAAATTCTTGAGCTGTTCGAAATCCTGCTTATCGAGGTAGCCCGAGTGCGGATCGAGACTGGCGAGCATGCCGTTGATCGCGCCATCGAGCAGCGTCTTGTCGTTGACCTTGTCGACATAATTTGCGCGCACGGTCTCGAACACGCTCATCAGCGTGCCGAGCTGCTTGTAGGTATCACCGCCATCGGGCGCGGCGACCTTGGCGGCAGCGGTCAACGCAAGCGCGGCGGCGGCACCGGCAGCGAATATCACGGGTCTGCGCAGCATCGTCGGTCCTCACACGCCCCGCATACTATCTGGCGCGCTGTGCGGTGCAAGGCAAGACGAGCCGACCTGCGGCGGATTGGTGGTGCCCTCCGTCTGGCGGGCGTTCGGGCAGTGCTTGTTCCCGCCCAGCAGGCCGTTTCCTCCGCCTGAGTCAGCGCGAAGGATGCCTGGCGTAGCGGGGCCGGGAGATTGAAAGCCCTTCCATCCTCATACCGCCACGCGCGGATAGCTGTTGTCCGCCTCCAGGCTCGCCTCGATGCGCGTCAGCAGATCGAGCGAGGCCTGCATCCGCCCCGCCGATTCGCCCGAAAGCTGCGCCACCTCCACCTTCACGTCCGCCGCCGTGCGCACCACGCTCGTCGCCTGCGCGCCAGTCAGCACGCGCAGCTCCACCAGCATGTGCAGCGTGCTCTCGGCGAGCAGCAGCGCGGCCTGTCCGTGCGCGTCCGGCTCGAGCGGCGTTGGCGTGCGCCGGAAGGGGTTGGTGTAGACGATTTCGGTCATGATTCGCCGTACAATGTTGGCGGACGCGCTCCTCTAATCCAGATTAGTGTGCTATACATCAATCGCGGCTAGCGGAACGTTCGATATGCCCAACGCCTTCATCGCCAAGCTTACCGGCCACGCCAATTTGTCCGATCAGGATATTGCGCTGCTTGCGGACGCGTGCGGCACGCCGCCGAGATCGGCCCGCGATTCGATCTGATCCGCGAAGGCGATGCGCCCGGGCCGTTGTTCGTAATGCTCGAAGGCTGGGCGTGCCGCTACAAGATCCTGCCCGAAGGCACGCGCCAGATCACTGCCTTCCTGATGCCCGGCGATTGCTGCGATCTCTACACCTCGATCCTCGACGAGATGGATCACAGCATCGCCACGCTAACGCCCGCGCTCGTCGCGGCGATCCCGCGCCCGGCGTTCGAGCAGTTGCTATTCGATCGCCCGATGCTGCTGCGGGCATTCTGGCACATGCAACTGGTGGACGAGGGGATATTGCGCGCGTGGATCGTCAGCATGGGCAGGCGCAACAGCGTCCAGCGCGTCGCGCACCTGATGTGCGAACTCTACGTGCGCGCGCGCGGCATCGGCCTGGTGAACGACCAGCATTTCGCGCTGCCCCTCACCCAGACCGTGCTCGGCGACGCGCTCGGACTAACCCCCATCCACGTCAACCGCGTGCTGCGCCGCCTGCGTCTGGACGGCGTGATGCAGCTACGCGGCGGCGCGCTCGTGATCGAGGACATCAGCCGTCTTGCGGCGGTCGCAGGCTTTGACGACAATTACCTTCACCGCCGCCTGCGCCGCGCCGCCTGACGCTCCCGGGGGGCCGGGTGCAACGCGCAGCGCCAGTTGCGCGCTGGATTTCCACTCGGCAGCGCGTTCCCGGTAGGCGTTCGCCATTTCGAGGTGGACCGCCCGCACGACCGTCAGATTGGATTCCGCCGCCCGGCGATCTTCCTCGACGGCGCGTGCCGTATAATAGTCTATATTCGCTCCAGTCATCGCATCCTCCCAGGCGTCCAGCAACAGGATTGTGCGCGAATGTTCCAGCGGCGATGCTGCTTGAAATCAGTGTGCGCAAAAGATTTTTGTCGTTAGCTTTCCAGATGATGGGTGGCCGATCCTCGGCCACCATGCCCGCGCGGGGGAACCGTTTCGCAGACGTGCGTAGCACGCGCGATGATACGTATGACCCGCGCTGATACTCACCGCGCGGTAAAATTGCTTGGCGAGCATCGCTCGTACCAGCAGATGCGGCGAGGTGGCGGGGCCGCAGCCTCGCAGCAGGCTCCGCTCCGCCGAGCGGGACACCGGCAGCGAAAAACGTCGGAAAATTTTACACTTCCGTAACTACGGAGCCTCGTCATTTCGTAAAAAGGCACGAAAACTAAACAAATCACGTAAATTGGCATCAATTTTGCATGGTGAGCTTGCCGAGCCGAGCGATTCAACCGCCAAGGCTCCGACCGCTCGGCCGGGCTTTGGTTTTGGAAGGGGAACAATCATGCGCAAACATGCAATCTTCGGTGCACTCGTGTCGGCATCGATTGCCATGCTCGGCGTCCACGCGGCCTCTGCGGCGAACGTCAATCTGTTCGAGGTCGGCGATAGAAGCGACGCCCTCGGCTCTCAGTTCGAGTTCGGCTACACCGTCACGCACCAGAGTATCTTTGGTGGCGAGGACGACCTGAGATTGATCGGCCAATTCTTCACCACCAGCGCGGTGGGCTCTGGCGGTAACTCGGTCGCGCTGTTCGAGCCGGGCCAGCCCAGCAACACCGTCAGCGAGTTCTTCACTTCGAACTGGAAGGTGGACGTAGATCCCAGCGGCGGGCCGTTCAATATCGCCACCGTCACGATTGACTTCGGTTCGGACCCAGCGTTCTGCAACGAGCCGAGCACCGGCCCCTGCCCGACTTTCGCCCCCGGGCTCCTCGAAGACGGCACGTTCCAGGATCTAACCGGGATTCTGAGCCTGCCCAACAACATCACCGTCTTCGCGCAGTCCGAACTCGGAGTGCCCGAACCTGCCACGCTGGGTGTGCTCGGCCTCGGCGCGCTGGGCCTCGGCATCGCGCGGCGCAAGCGCGGCTGAAGAAAAGGTCAGCTCGGGCGCATCCCTAACACCGCGCGTCACGCGCGATGATAGGGGTGCCCCGCGCTGATGCTCACCGCGCGATACAGTTGCTCGGCGAGCATCGCGCGCACCAGCAGATGCGGCCACGTGGCGGGGCCGAAGCTCAGCAGTAGATCGGCGGCGGTGCGTGTCGCTTCGTCGTGCCCGTCCGCAGCGCCGATCAGGAAGCGCGCCTCGCGCACGCCCGCGTCCGCCCAAGCTGCCAGCCGGGTCGCGAGCACAGGGGAAGCGAGCGCCGTGCCGCGTTCGTCGAGTACGATGGTCACACAGCGTTCGGTCGGCGGCGGAAAGGGCGCGCGCTCGGCGAGTTCGGTGATGGCAAGCGCGGGGACGCGCGCCGAATAACGCGCGACCAGATCGGCCTCGGGCCCCCGACCGATGCGCCCACGCGCGAGGATATGGAGCTTCAACGACCGTCCAGCGCGGGTGTTACTTCGTCGACCAGACGCTCCCACCCTTGCTGTCCGCAATGACGATCTCGCCCTGCGTCTGCCCCGCTGCCGCTGGCGACAGCGCGAGCGTGAACGGCTTGCCTTCCTCGGTCGTGCCAGCGAGCGCCATGCCGTTACCGCTCAGCGGATGGCCCCTGTCGGCGAAGTGCTTGATCATCCAGCCGCGCACCGTCGCGGGATCCGCGGGCGAGACGAAGCCGATGTGTACGCGCGCATTCTCGTGATTGTCCGCCTTCACCTCCATCGTGCGCACTTTGGAGCCCGGATAGAGCTTCGCCCCGTCCATCTCGAAATTCCCCGAACCCGTCAGGCTGCGCGGCACGTTCACATCTAGCTTGAACCCCGGCGCATCGATCTTGAAGCGTCCCGTGTCGGTGTCCGATTTGACCTCGGTCGTGCCGTTGACGGTCGTCGCGGCCGCGCGCGCCGTCCCGTCCGAAGTCGTTGTGGTGGTGGTGGTCGCATCGTCGGTCACGTCGGCCTTGATCGTCACCGTCTGCTTGCCGTCACCCCCGCCGTCGCACGCGCCAAGCGCGAGCAGTCCCGCTGCCGCCGCCAGCGCATATTTTCCCATCAACGCCATAGCCTGCCCTTCCTCCGTATTGCACGGATAAGACAGTGCCGCGCTCCCGCTGTCAAGCCTGTCGCATCTCGCCCGATTTGGGTAACCCTGCGATCATGCGTTGCCCCTTCTGCCTCACGCTCGACAGCCAGGTCCGCGACAGCCGCCCGGCGGAAGATGGTGGTGCGATCCGTCGCCGTCGCCAATGCCCGGCGTGCGGCGCACGCTTCACCACGTTCGAGCGCGTGCAACTGCGCGAATTGACAGTGCTCAAGAAGAACGGCCGCCGCGAACCGTTCGAACGCGACAAGCTCGCGCGTTCGGTCGAGACCGCTTGCCGCAAGCGGCCGGTTGGCGAGGAGGCGGTCGACCGGCTGGTATCGGGCGTGGTGCGGCGGCTCGAATCGACTGGCGATGCCGAAGTCGCGGCGGATGCAATCGGGGCGCTGGTCATGGAGGGGCTTCAGACGCTCGACCCTGTGGCTTACATCCGCTTCGCCAGCGTCTACCGCGATTTCACCGAAGCGGGCGATTTCGCCGCGATCGCAGGCGCACTCGGACGGGACAGCGAAACGCCCTGAACCGGGGCGCGCGCGTCGGGCGCGTGGGCGGCCCCACCCGCGACAGCGGGCCTAATCGTCGTCGCGGCGACCCACGCCCATCAGGTGGGCGATCGCGGCCGCAGCGATGCCGATCACCGCCACCGTTACGAGCGGATTGCGCTTGGCGGCACCGATCGCGGCGTCAGCACGCTGTTTGACGCCTTCGGGAGCGCGATCATACGCGCCACGAACCGCGTCGCTCGCGCGACCATAGGCATCCTGCGCGGCATCGGCGACGCGCCCTGCGGCATCCTTGACGCTGTCGGGAGCGCGGTCGAACGCGCCGCGCACCGCGTCCTGCGCCTGGCCGAACGCATTTTGGGCCGCGCCCTTTGCCTGATCGAACGCGCCTTGGGCCTGCGTCTTGGTATCGCCGGTCAGATCGCCAAAGCCCTTTTCAACCTTGCCGCCGAATTCAGTCGCCGAACCTTCGAAACGATTGGTGGTGCCGGACATAGGATAGTCTCCATTGCATGAGTGGAACGGCTGCCTCAACGCGCGAGCGGCGATTGGGGTTCAAGCGCGAAACGCGATGGATCATAGCGCAGCCGATCGATGCCGAACATCGCGAGCGGTTCGGGAAGTGCGCGGTCCTCGATCAGCGAGGCGGCGAGCGCGCCGGCGGCGGGGGCAGTCTGGATGCCAAAGCCGCCTTGCCCCGCGCACCAGAAGAACCCGGGAACGGCCGCATCCCAGCCATAAACCGGCGCACGATCGGGCGCAAAGCAGCGCAGCCCCGCCCACGCACGTTCGAGCCGGGTCACGTGCATCACCGTCGCGTGCTCGAGCCGGTCGATCGCGATCGCGACATCGAGTTCATCGGGCTGCGCGTCGCCCGCGACATCGGGAATTTCATCGTGCGGGCTGACCCACAGTCCGCCGCCTTCCGGGCGGAAGTAGAAGCTCCCCTGCGCGTCCATCACCAGCGGCAGATCGCGCGGCGGTATCGGCACGACCGCGACCTGCGCGATCGTGCGCCTGAGCGGCGCGATTTCGAGCATGGTCGCCCCCGCCATCGCCGCGACATTATCCGCCCAAGCGCCCGCAGCATTGACGATCACGCCCGCCTCGAAAGTGCCCGCGCGCGTGCGCAGCCGCCACCCACCGCCGGGCGCGCGCTCGATCGCCTCCAGCCGTGCATCGGTCTGCAGCCGCGCACCGCGCACGCGTGCGCCCGCAAGAAATGCGCGGTGGATTTCGCCCACGTCCATATCCTTGCACTCGGACTCCCACAGTGCGGTGCCCGCCCATTCGCCGCGCAGCAGGCCCGCCGCGTAATCGGTCGCGCGCACGCGGTCGACGCGCACGCTGGTGCCCGCAAAATCGGCCTCGATCGCATCGAGCGCAGCCTCGGCACCCGCGCGCACGATGTGCAGCCCACCGCGCGGGGACAGTAGCGGCAGGTCGGTGAAGCCGGCGGGTGGCGTCTCGAAAAATCCCTTGGATGCGCTGGAAAGCGGTTGCACCAACGGTCCGCCGTACGTCTCCGAATAGAAGGCCGCCGATCGCCCGGTGGTGTGATAGCCCGGCGCGCTCTCGCCCTCGATCAGCAGGACGCGCGTGCCCGCGCGTAGCGACCACGCGAGGCTCGCCCCCGCCATCCCCGCGCCCACGATCGCAATATCAAAAATTTCGCTCATGCCTGCTCCAGAAAGGGATCGATCCTGGCGAGCAGCGCCGCGCGAACGGGATCGGTCTCGCGCAGCAGTTCGTGCTCGGCACCCGCGATAACGCCGAGGATCCTCGCTGGACCGATCATGCGCCCGAGCACTGTTGTGCCTGCGCGATTATCGACCACGCGATCGTTCCCCGCCAGCACCGCCCGCACCCGGTCCGCTGTGGTGATCCTGCCACGCACACCAAGCCCGGCGATTGACTGCAGCGCCGCATCGAGCCAGCCCCAGGTCGCGCCGCCGCCATCGAGTTCGGGGTGGCGCGCCAGCCACCACGCTTCGTCGGTCTGCCGCGCCGGGTCGCCCGTCAGCAGCGCCGCGCGCCTTGCGTCATCTGCGGCGCTGCGCACGCCTTGCCCGATCGCGACCCGAGCGCCAAGCCCCAGCCAGACTGCACCGCGCGCGAGCACGCGCGCCACGGTGGCAGCGCGCAGGCCCAGCATCGGCGCAAGCAGCACCGCGCGCGATATCGGTGGCGCTGTCTCCTGCGCCATCGCGCGCAACAGCAGATGTCCGCCCATCGAATGGCCAACAGCGACCAGCTGCCCCTCCATCATGGCCGCGCGCGCCGCGATCATGTTCAGATCGGCAATCAGTCGCGCAAAGCCGTCTCCGCCGCTGCTCCAAAGCCAGCGCCCAGATCCGCCTTGTCCGCGCCAATCGGGGGCAACCACTGCCCAGCCACGCGCGCGCCAGCGCCACACCGCCTCGCAATATTTTTCCAGGAAATCGCCGCGCCCGTTGAGCAGCAGCAGCGTACCGCGCGCGCCGCCACGCCACACGCCAACGCGCAACGGCCAGTCATCGTCTGCGTGCCAGGTTTCGATCGTACCACCCGGCGGCAGGCTGCGCCGTTCTTCGCTCTCGACTTCGCGCATCGCGCCCCCCAATGGAACTCCGGGATTGCCTAGCCGCTTTCCATGCGTCGCATCCAGAAGGTGCCATTGATGATCGTCATTCCACCCGAGGCCTACGCACTTGCCGCCGCCGCGTTCCTGTTCGGTCTGCTGATCGGGCGTATGCTGTGGGGCGGCGCACGCGCGCGCGCGGATCGCCTCGCAGCCGAACTCGCCGCCGAGCGCGCAACCGTGGCGGATGCGGCGCAGAACCGGCTGCGCCTCGAGCGCGAGGTGGCGGCGGGGCGCGACCAGATCAAACCTCTTGCGGACGAGGTGGACCGGCTGCGGCGAGACAACGCGCGGTTGAGCGCGCGCGCCACCACGCTGCCGATCGATCACGATCGCGCGATCCCGGTCGCGCTCCCGGACAACGCGCGCGCGGATCTGATGGATTTGCGCCTGCTAAAAGGCGTTGGCGACAAGCTGGCCGCACGGCTGGCGGAGCTCGGCGTGCGCAACACCGCCGAAATGGCCGATTTGTCCCCGGTGGACGCTGCGCGCGTGGATGGCGATCTCGGGCCGTTCGCCGGGCGCATCGCACGCGATCATCTGCAGGATCAGGCGCGCCTGCTCGCCGATGGGCGCATCACCGAGTTCGAAGCGCGTTACGGAACGCTGGAGCGGAGCGCCTAGGCCGCAGCCGCCACGCGTCCCGGCGCGCCGAGGTCGAACACCAGCAACTGGCCCTTGCCTGCGCGCTTGCCTTCGTACATCGCCGCGTCCGCCCGGCGGACGAGATCGCCCGCATCAGTCGTCATGCCTTCGGGCACGATCACCGCACCCATCGAGCAGGTGAGCGGCATCAAGCCCGCCGCGAGCGTGGCCATCGCGATATCGCGCGTGCGTTCGATCGCGCGATGCTCGTTCCCGCGATGGCCGCTGAACAGGATCACGAACTCGTCGCCGCCGGTGCGCGACAGATAATCGCCCGGCCCGAGCGCCGCGGCGAGCGCGGCGGACAAGCCGCGAAGCCGCGCATCCCCTTCGGGATGGCCGAAGCGATCGTTGACCAGCTTGAAATCGTCGAGATCTAGATAAGCGAGCGCGATCCGCTCCTGTTCGCGCGCGGCGCGCACGACGACCTCATCGAGCAGGTCCCGGAATGCGCGACCGGAGAGCGCGCCTGTGAGGTGGCAATGCCTCCCCAGCGCGCGTTCGCGCTCGAACAATTCGCGCATCTCGCTGACCAGCAGGGCGGCCACCGTGAAAGACAGCGCGCGGGTGGCGAAGCCCCAAAGGATCGAATAGGTCATTGTCGAGAAATCGTGTTGGCTGACCGCGATCCCCGACCATGTAAGCGCGGCGAGCAATCCCGCGACCAGCCCCGACACACGGCCCAGACGCCACGCGGCGAACGCGACGGGCAGGTAACAGAACAACCCCAAGGACCATTGATCGCCAAGGGCGTTATCCGTGATCGCCATCAGGATCAGCGCCGCAAGTGTTCCAACCGCGGCGGCGGGGGCAGACATACGCGTCGCGGCATACAGCATTCGCGCAAGCGCGCCCTTGATCGGGCCCGATTCAGACCAGCGGTTGCGGGGCAATAGCATAGACACCCTCATACGAATCGCCGAACGACTGCCCCATGAACAGCCGTTCGACGCAAATCCGCGTCACCCCGTCGCAACCGGTAATCTATTTCGCCTACGAAGTCACGCCTGTGCCCAGCGCCGCTTGAGCCGCCGCCAGACGTGCAATCGGCACGCGGTATGGCGAGCAACTTACGTAATCCAAACGGATTTCCTCGCAGAATGCGATCGACGCGGGGTCTCCTCCATGCTCTCCACAGATACCAAGCTTGATTTTTGGTGATGTGTCGCGGCCACGCTCGGTAGCAATTTTCACCAGTGCGCCAACACCGGAACGATCGATCGAGACGAACGGATCGATCGGGTAAATGCCCTGCTCCACGTATGCGCCCAGGAATCGGCCCGCATCGTCGCGGCTGATGCCGAGCGTCGTCTGCGTCAGATCGTTGGTGCCAAAGCTGAAGAACGCCGCATGCCGTGCGATCTCGCCCGCCATCAGCGCCGCGCGGGGAAGTTCGATCATGGTGCCGACGCTGTGTTCGCCGAGCGCGCCGCGTTCAGCCGAGACCTGCGCTGCCACACGTGCGACCAACGCACCGATGATCTCCAGCTCGCGGCCCGTGGCCACTAGCGGGACCATGATTTCGAGCTTCACCCCGCCGCCCGCGAGTTGCGCGGCCTCGAAGATCGCGCGCGCCTGCATTTCGTAGATTTCGGGGAAGGTGATGCCCAGACGACAGCCGCGATGACCGAGCATCGGGTTCGCCTCGTGCAATTCCGCCGCGCGCCGCTTCAGCGTCTCCACCGCCACCCCGCTCGCGGCAGCGACCTCGTCGAACTCGGCGTCGTGCGTAGGCAGGAACTCGTGCAGCGGGGGATCTAGCAGGCGGATGGTGACAGGCAGCCCGTCCATGATGCGGAAAATCGCCTCGAAATCCGCGCGCTGCTCGGGTAGCAGCCGCGCGAGCGCCGCGCGGCGCCCGTCCGCATCCTCCGCCAGGATCATCTCGCGCACGGCGGTGATCCGCCCCGGCTCGAAGAACATGTGCTCGGTCCGGCACAGCCCGATCCCCTCCGCCCCGAAGCCGCGCGCGACGCGGCAATCCTCGGGCGTCTCCGCGTTCGCGCGCACCCGCATCCGCCGGTGCGCGTCCGCCCATTCCATCAGCACCGCAAAATCCCCCGCCAGTTCGGGCTCTACGGTGGGCACCCGCCCCGCCATCACCTCGCCCGACGCGCCGTCGATCGTGATTACGTCCCCCTCGGCGAGCGTGCGCGGGCCGATGCGGATCGTGCGCGCCGCCATGTCGACGCTCATCGATCCCGCCCCCGAAACACACGGCCGTCCCATGCCGCGCGCCACCACGGCCGCATGGCTCGTCATCCCGCCGCGTGCGGTCAAGATCCCCACAGCCGCGTGCATCCCGGCGATGTCCTCGGGCGAAGTCTCGGTCCGAACCAAAATAACCGCCTGCCCCTGCTCCTTGCGCCGCTCCGCCGTCATCGCGTCGAGCACGATCGCGCCCGACGCGGCACCGGGCGAGGCGGGGAGGCCGCGCGTCAGCACTTCGCGCGTGGCCTTGGGATCGAGAGTGGGGTGAAGGAGCTGGTCGAGTGAGCCCGGTTCGACGCGCTGGATGGCTTCGGCCTGAGTGATCAGGCCTTCCTCGGCCATCTCTACCGCCACACGGATCGAGGCTTTGGCGGTGCGCTTGCCCGAGCGCGTTTGCAGCATCCACAGGCGGCCGCGTTCCACCGTGAACTCGATGTCCTGCATGTCGCGGTAATGCCGCTCGAGCAGATCGAAGACGTGGACGAGTTCGGTGAAAGTCTCAGGCAGGGCTTCTTCGAGGCTCGTGGCTTTTGCGCCCGCGCGCTCGCGCGCTGCGCGCGTGAGATACTGCGGGGTGCGGATGCCCGCGACCACATCCTCCCCCTGCGCGTTCAGCAGATACTCGCCATAAATCGCGCGCTCGCCCGTCGCCGGATCGCGCGTGAACGCCACCCCGGTCGCCGACGTATCGCCCATATTGCCGAACACCATCGCCTGCACGGTGACGGCGGTGCCCCACTCCTCGGGGATCGCGTTCAGGCGGCGATACACGCGCGCGCGCTCGGACCTCCACGAGCCGAACACCGCGCCCACTGCACCCCACAGCTGCGCGTGGACATCCTGCGGGAAGGGCTGGCCGAGGCCGGTTTCGACCTTCGCCTTATATTGGGCGACGAGGGCTTCGAGGTCCGCCGCCGACAGTTCGGTATCGAGCGTGACGCCCTTGTCTTCCTTCAGCAGTTCGAGCGCTTCCTCGAACGCATAATGATCGAGACCGAGCACCACGTCCGCATACATCTGGATGAAACGGCGGTAGCTGTCCCACGCGAACCTTGGGTCGCCGCTGGCGGTAGCGAGGCCGCGCACGGTTTCGTCGTTGAGGCCAAGGTTGAGGACGGTATCCATCATGCCGGGCATCGAAACGCGCGCGCCCGAGCGGATCGAGAGCAGCAGCGGATCGGCCACGTCGCCAAAGCGCTTGCCGGTGATGGCTTCGATATGCGCGATCCCCCGCTGCACTTCGGCGGCAAGTGTGGCGGGGTAGGTCTCGGCGTGCGCGTAGAAGTGGGTGCAGACGCTGGTGGGGATGGTGAAGCCGGGGGGGACGGGAAGGCCGATCTTCGCCATTTCGGCGAGGTTCGCGCCCTTGCCTCCGAGCAGATCGCGCAGGCTCGCGTCCCCCATGGCGGTGCCGCCGCCGAATGTGTGGACCCAATGCATAGGCTTATCCTTCGATACGGCTGAAATCGGCGACCTGGGTAACCGCATCGGTAAAGCGCTGGAGCAGCGCAAGGTTGGCGAGGCGGATTTGGGCGTCGGGATCATTGACCATGGTGGCGGTGAAGAACGCGTCGATCGGCGCGCGCAGGCGCGCGAGCGCGGCCATGGCGGCGGTGAAGTCCTCGGCGGCGATGGCGGTGGCGGCTTCGGCGGTCACCGTGGCCAGTACAGCGGCGAGCACCTCCTCTGCGGTCCCCGAACCCTCTCCCTGCGGCTGCGCCGCTGTCCCTCCCCCCGTCAGGGGGAGGGTGGCAGGGCCGCGAGGTCCACCCTCCCCCGAACCGGGGGAGGGAAATGCGACCGAAGGGAGCGAGGGAGAGGGAGCGTCGAACCGTTCGACACCGTCGCGCTTCGCCTCGATGGCGAGAATGTTGGCGGCGCGCTTGTAGGCGGCGAGCAGGTTCGCGCCATCGGCCGTGCCGATGAAGGCCTGGAGCGCGTGGACGCGCGCGAGGAGGCGGACGATATCGTCCTCGTTCCCTAGTGCGAAGACTGCGTCGATGAGGTCATGGCTGACGCCGGCTTCGCGTTGCTGGACTTTGAGGCGTTCAACAATTAAAGTAAATAATTCGTTAACGGCAACGATCGCGTTCACGGAGCGGTTGACCACTTCGTCCTCCCTGGGAGGCAGCGGTTCTTGTAATATACGAATAGATTCTCGCAATGCTATTTCATCATCACCGATGTAATTACCCAACGCCCTCATCAAAGCCACGATGTCAGAACGCGTTTCTTTTCTGCCAGCCCAATATGCGAGTTCATAAACAAGAGATTGTAGGAGCGGGAAGAGCGGAAGCCTAAGAGAATTGCTGGTAATTAGAGATATGCATCCCAGTGCTGAGCGTTTTAAAGCAAAGGGATCTTTTGATCCCGTTGGCCTTTCGCCGATGGCAAAGAAGTTGACCAATGTATCTAGCTTATCCGCCAAAGCCACGGCCACACTCACCGAGGCACTTGGTACTGCATCCCCTGGCCCCACCGGCCGATAATGGTCGCTTACAGCCGCCGCCACCTCGGCCACCTCACCCGCCATTAGCGCATAATGCCCCCCCATCGCTCCCTGCAATTCGGCGAACTCGCCCACCATCGCGCTCACCAAATCGGCCTTCGCCAGCCGCCCCGCTCGTTCGGCCATGTCAGCCAATGTCGCGCGTTCTTCCTTGCGCCCCGCAGTCGGATTCTCCTTCTCCCTTTCAGGGGAGGGAGGAAGATGGCCCAAAAATCCCCATCCCCCTACAGGAGGGAGGGACAGCGCCGTAGCCGAAGGGATAAGGGCCGCGCCCGGCACCGCCCCGCTCTTCACCAGCCACCGCGCCAGCCGAGCCACGCGCTCGGCCTTGTCGCGCATCGTTCCCAGTTTCTCGTGGAACACCATGCGCTCCAGCTTCGGCGCGATTCGCTCCCAAGGATCGTTCCCCGTCCGCCACTCTGCCAAGTCCTGCGCCCAGAAGAAGCGCGCGTCGCTCAGGCGCGCAGCGAGCACCCGGCGGTTGCCTTCGACGATCGCCGCACCGCCGTCGGGCGCGGCGATGTTGGCGACGCAGACGAACGCGGGGGCGAGTTGACCGGCGCTGTCCGTGCACGCGAAGTATTTCTGGTTGACGCGCATGGTGAGCTGGATCGCCTCGCGCGGGACCTCGAGGAAGGCGGGATCGAAGCGGCCGAGCAGCGGCACGGGCCATTCAGTCAGCCCGGCGTTTTCGGCGGCGAGGCCGGGGTCTTCGATGAGCGTGAGGCCGTGCGCGGCGGCGGCGGCTCGGGCGCCTTCCTCGATAAGGCGGCGGCGTTCGGTGGCGTCGAGGATCACGTGCATGTCGCGCAGCTGCGCCGCATAGGCGTGTGCGTTCGCGATTGACAATGGCTCGTGGCTCATGAAGCGGTGCCCGGGCGTGGTGCGGCCTGCCTCGATCCCAAGGATCGTCATCGGCACCACCGCCTCGTCGAGCAGCGCGACCACGCCCGAAAGCGGCCGCACCCAGCGCGGGCTGTCCATGCTCGTCGAAGCCGCCCCCCAGCGCATCGATTTTGGCCACGCCAGCTTGCCCACCGCCTCGGGCACCGCCTCGCCCAGCACGTCCGCCACAGCGCGGCCCGGCCGCTCGATCACCGCATACCAGAACCGCCCCTTGGCATCCTCACGCGCCAACAAAGCCTCACGCCCCACCCCCGCGCCCTTGCAGAAGCCCGCCACTGCCCCCTCGGGCGCATCCGCACGCGGCCCCCGCCGCTCTTCGCGCGTCGCTTCCGTCGTCTGCGGCAACCCACGCGCGATCAGCGCCAGCCTGCGCGGTGTCACGAACGTCTCCGCCCCCACCACCAGCCCCCGCGCCGCCATCGCCTCGCCGAACAGCCGCCCAAGTTCGTCGGCGGCACGCGCCTGCATCCGCGCCGGGATTTCCTCGGTCAGCAGCTCCAGCAGGAAATCAACCACCGATGGCTTCCATCTGCGCCCGACACGCCCCGACCGCGAGCGTGCGCACACGCCCGATATAGGCGGCGCGTTCGGCAACAGAGATGACGCCGCGCGCGCCCAGCAGGTTGAAGAGGTGGCTCGCCTTGATCGCCTGCTCGTAGGCGGGCAGCGGCAGCTTCGCCTCGATCAGCGCCGTGCTCGCGGCCTCCGCCTCCCGGAACTGCCGAAGCAGGACATCGGTGTCGGCCAGCTCGAAATTATAACGCGATTGCTGCTGCTCGTTCGCCAGAAATACATCGCCGTAACTGAACGCAGGCTCGCCATCGTTGAACCGCAGCTTGTACACATCGTCCACCCCCTGCACATACATCGCCAGCCGCTCCAGCCCATAAGTGATCTCGCCCGCAACCGGCCTGCAATCGAAGCCGCCGACCTGCTGGAAGTAAGTGAACTGCGTCACCTCCATGCCATCGCACCAGACCTCCCAACCCAGCCCCCACGCGCCCAAAGTCGGCGATTCCCAATCGTCCTCGACAAAGCGGATATCGTGCGCCAGGCAATCGATGCCGATCGCTTCGAGCGATCCCAGATACTGATCGATCAGATTGGCGGGCGACGGTTTGATCATCACCTGGAACTGGTAATATTGCCCGAGCCGGTTGGGGTTCTCGCCGTAGCGCCCATCGGTCGGCCGACGGCACGTCTGCGGATAGGCGCACGCCCATGGCTGGGGGCCAAGCGCGCGCAAAGTGGTCGCCGGGTGAAAGGTGCCCGCGCCCATTTCCAGATCATAGGGCTGTAGCAGCACGCAGCCGCGCTCGCCCCAATAGCGCTGGAGCGCCAAGATCATCGCCTGGAAAGAAAGCGCCATCCGGTCGTTCGCACCTGCAACAAGCGCCGCGCTTAGCCACGCGTGTCGGGCGGGGCAAGCCGGGGGCTGAAAGACCGTCGCGTCGAGCGCCAACGGCACGTGCGGCGTTGCCGATTGCTGGATGGCGCCATGGCTTCGAATTGGCGAGCGCTCGGCAGCCCGATCGGAACGACGACGTTTTGAATTCTACGCTCTAACCGGAGTACTCGTTTCGGGGCAGCCCACTAGCGTCCGCATTTTTTGGTTAATTCAGTCAATTCTATTGACGGCGCGCGATCATCCTTCATGGTCCCGCCTGTGGCGCAAACAGTCTCCCGCTGCTCGGTGGCGAATTTAAAAGTCCCACATTCGTCTTTCGCCACGGGCGTGAGCAGCGAAGATTGCCAATCATTGAGATGGGAGTTGTAATGTTGCGATCCAATATGAACCAACTAGCTCGTAAAGTCCTCGTCATCGTGCCCGCGATGATATGGCTGGTGACGCCTGCCGCCGCCCGGCCGGTCCGGGCGATCGAGCATTCGCGCGGGATCGCGCACACCCGCGTCTGCAGCGGGGCGAACGTCGGCGGCTTCGCGCGCTGCCACGCGCGCGTTGTGAGCGACGAACAGGGCAACGCAATCGAGAATGCGGTCGGTACCAATGGACTGCCCTCGGGCTACGGTCCCGCCGATCTCCTGGCAGCTTACAAAGTTCCCGCCGGAGCGGGTTCACCGTCGACGGTGATCGCGATCGTCGATGCCTATGGCTACAGAAACGCCGAAGCCGATCTGGCAGTCTATCGCTCCACGTTCGGCCTTCCGGCCTGCACGAGCGCAAGTGGCTGTTTCACCAAATATAATCAGAACGGCGTAACCGGAAGCTATCCCGGCCAGAACACGGGTTGGGCGCAGGAGACCGCGCTCGATCTGGATATGGCGAGTGCGATGTGCCCGGGCTGCAAGATCATCCTGGTCGAGGCGAACTCGGCGTCGTTCGCGGACCTCGCTGCGGCGGTCAACACTGCGGCCGCACTCGGCGCAGTTGTGA
Source organism: Sphingomonadales bacterium (assembly GCA_038238915.1). Lineage (GTDB taxonomy): Bacteria > Pseudomonadota > Alphaproteobacteria > Sphingomonadales > Sphingomonadaceae > JAVVHE01. Next base: position 117,199 of record JBBSFH010000007.1, on the reverse strand, counting down.
TCTCGAATAGCTACGGTGGCGGCGAATCCGGTTCGCAGGGGTACGAAAGTGCCTATAATCACCCGGGTGTCGCGATTACTGCCAGCTCCGGCGATAGCGGTTACGGTGTCCAGTTCCCGGCGAGTTCGCCGCACCTGATTGCCGTGGGCGGAACCAGGCTGCTGGCTAGCGGCAATGCGCGCGGGTGGTCCGAGACCGCATGGAGCGGCGCGGGCAGTGGCTGCAGCGCGATCTACAGCAAGCCCAAGTGGCAGAAAGACACGAGCTGCACCCGTCGCATGGAAGCCGACGTTTCCGCTGTCGCCGATCCTTCGACCGGGGTTGCAGTCTATGGCCCTAGTGGTCGGAGAGGTTCGTCGTGGCAGGTCTACGGCGGCACCAGCGTCGCCGGGCCGCTGATCGGCGGCATTTATGGTGCCAATGGCGGCACAGTGGTCGATGGGAGCCCCTACGCCAATCTCGGTTCGTTGTTCGATGTTGTGTCGGGCAGCAATGGAACGTGCGGGGTCACCTACTTCTGCAACGCCGTTTCGGGCTACGATGGCCCGACCGGGCTCGGCACGCCGAACGGTGTAACCGCGTTCTGACCAACCGTCGCGCCCGGAGGATCGCTGCGATTCTTCGGGCGCGATCCCGCACGGCCTCGACGACAATGCGCCAGCGCCCTATGTCGCGCGCCTGTCATGAACGAGACCCGCAATGCGTCCCGAAGCCGAAGCCCATGTCGCCCAGATCAAGCAAGCGCTCGCCCTGCTGAGGGGGTTTCTTTGACTGGGATCGCGCGCTCAAGCGGCTGGAGACGCTGAACGACAAGGTCGAGGATCCCGCGCTGTGGAACGATCCCAAAGCCGCGCAGGAGGTAATGCGCGAGCGGCGACGGCTCGAAGAAGCCATCGCCGCCACGCGCGCGATCGAGGCCGAGCTCGACGATAATGTGAGCCTGTACGCGATGGCGGAGGAGGAAGGCGACCAGGCGATGGTCGAGGACGCCATCGCCGCACTCGCCGATCTCGCGATGCGCGCAGAGCGCGACAAGGTGGAGGCCCTGCTCTCGGGCGAGGCGGACGGCAACGATACCTATATCGAGATCAACGCAGGCGCGGGCGGCACCGAAAGCCAGGATTGGGCCGAGATGCTGAGCCGCATGTACACGCGCTGGGGCGAGCGCAACCGCTTCAAGGTGGAATTGATCGACCATCATTCGGGCGAGCAGGCGGGGATCAAGTCGGCCACCATCATGCTCAAGGGTGCCAACGCCTACGGCTGGGCTAAGACCGAGAGCGGCGTGCACAGGCTGGTGCGTATCAGCCCCTACGATTCGAGCGCACGGCGGCACACGAGCTTCGCTAGCGTCTGGGTCTATCCAGTAGTCGATGAGAACATCGACATCGAAGTGCAGGAGAAGGATCTGCGCATCGATACCTACCGCAGCAGCGGGGCAGGGGGTCAGCACGTCAACACCACCGACAGTGCCGTGCGGATCACCCACATCCCGACCAACATCGTGGTCGCGTGCCAGAACCAGCGCAGCCAGCACAAGAACCGAGCAGAGGCAATGCGGCAGTTAAAGGCGCGCCTCTACGAACGCGAACTGCAAAAGCGCGAGGCCGAGGCAACGCAGGCGGCGAGCGGCAAGACCGATATCGGCTGGGGGCACCAGATCCGCAGCTACGTACTGCAGCCCTATCAGCTGGTGAAGGATCTGCGCACCGGCGTGATCAGCACTGCACCCGGCGACGTTCTCGATGGCGCGCTCGATCCGTTCATGGCGGCCGCGCTGAGCCAGCGCGTCACCGGCGAGAAGGTGGACGTGCAGGACGTCGATTAGCGCGCGTTACGTCAGCAGCAACCGATTCGGCCGCGGACTCCACGGAAAAATCGTCGCGCGGATGCCGCAGGCATCGTCGCAACTTGCGGTCACCGGCAATCGATGGTGCGCGGCTGCGTCCGCGCGGCTGGGACGGCGTAACACCGGGCTCATCACCGCCCGCTACGAACTCAGATGCCGCTTCCCGCGAGCGGCATCTCAATGGTAGCCCTCAACCCCGGCGCGTTGTCGGAAAGCACCAGGCGGCCACCGTGCAGATGCGCGATCGCGCTGGCGAGGCTTAGGCCAAGCCCCGCGCCCGGTGTCGAGCGCGCGGCATCGGCGCGGCCAAAGCGCTTGACCATCGCGACGCGCTGCTCCGCCACGATCCCCGGGCCCCGATCCGCCACGCAGAGCCTCGCCAGACCCGCCTGCGCATGAGCGGACAGTTCGACCGCGCCGCCGCCGTGCTTCAGCGCATTATCGACCAGATTGGCGAGCGCCTGCGCCAGCAACTGCGAGTGCGCGGCGAGCGGGACCGGTGACGGGCCATCGAACGTGAGCATTACGCCGCGGTCCTCGGCGGCGGGTTCGTAAATTTCTGCGAGCGATTCCATCATCGCTGCGCCATCGACGCTGATGAAATCGTCGCGCCCAACGCCAGCTTCGGCACGCGCCACCGCAAGCAGCGTTGCGATCAGGCGCAGCATGCCGTCCGCCTCGGCGAGCACTGCGGCCAGTTCGCCCTCGCGCCGCGCTGGATCGTCCGCGATCAGCGCGCGCTCGGCGCGCAACCGCAGCCGCGTCAACGGAGAGCGGAGATCGTGCGCCATCGCATCGGTGACCATCCGAAGCTCGGTCATCAGCCCCGCAACACGATCGAACATCGCGTTCAGCGCTTCCGCCAGCCGCCCGAAGGGATCGTCGATGTCCTCGCCCTTCAGCCGCCGCGTCAGATCCCCCGCCGCAAAGCGTTGCGCCGCGTCCGCCGCCTCCGCCACGCGCAGATCGACGAAGCGCGTAACCACGAACGCGCCAAGCATCGCGAGCAGTGTACCCGCCACCACCGAGGCCAATCCGGCGTTGGTGATCGCTTCGCGCAGTCGATAGCGCGCGTAAAGCGCGTGCCCCACCAGCAGCCGCCCGCCGTCGGGCAACCGCTCGGCGACCAGACCCACCGCCTCTACCCGGGTTGCGCCCTGCCGATACAGATCCAGAACCTGCCAGCCACTCGGCGTCCGCAGCGAGATAGGCCATTGCGCGAGATCGCCCGCGACGCGCCCCCCGGCCGCGTCCACCACCAGCAGCGTGCGCCCGCGCGCCGCAGGTTCGCTCAGCAGTTGGCCGATGATGCGCTTGACCGTCTCCGGCTCCTCGCCATCGATGAGCGCGCGGGTCAGCGAACGATCATCCTCCACCAGCGCCTGCGCATCGACACTGATCTGGCGATCGACGGCGGCATAAACCACGCCAAGCACGATGCCGACGCAGGCGAGGATGGTGGCGAGGCTAAGCAGCGCGAGCCGCGCGGTGGCGGACCGTGGCCAGCCGGTCAGACTTCTCACGCGCCCGCGCTAAGCCGGTAGCCCGCTCCTCGCACCGTGTGGATCAATTGCGGGGTGAACCCCTCGTCCACCTTCTTGCGCAGGCGGCTGACGTGGACATCGATGATGTTGGTGCCGGGATCGAAGTGATAGTCCCACACGCCTTCGAGCAGCATCGTGCGCGTGACGACCTGGTCTTTATGACGCAGCAGATATTCAAGCAGCCGGAACTCGCGAGGCTGGATGGGGATCGTCGTTTCGCCGCGCTTCACCCGGCGGCTGAGCAGATCCATCGTCAGATCGGCGCAGCCGAGCGTCGTCACCGGCGCGGCACCGCCTTCGGACGTGCGCCGCTGCACCGCCTCGAGCCGCGCGAGCAGTTCGGACATCGCAAACGGCTTTGGCAGATAATCGTCCGCGCCGTGCGTAAGGCCGGTGACGCGATCGTCAAGCGAACCCAGCGCCGAAAGCATTATGACAGGAGTTTTCACCTCGGCTGCGCGCAGCGCGGATAGAACCGCCACACCATTCAGCCCGGGAAGCATCCGGTCCAGGATGATCGCGGCATGGCCGCCCTCGGTCGCCTGGAAAAGGCCGTCGCGCCCATCGGACGCGGTATCGACGGTGTAACCCGCCTCGGTCAGGCCGCGCGCGATATACTCGGCGGCGGTCGTGTCGTCTTCGATGAGCAGGATTTTGCGGGTCATCGTCGCATCCATGCGCGTTTGCGGCGCGTCTGCAAATGACCCCCCCGGGCAAAGCGCGACCGGGGGCCATGCCCCCGGTCGCAAACCGGCTTACTTGGCGGCAGGCGCCATCGCGTCGGTCTTCATCGCGTCGGCCTTCTTGGCCTTCTTCACGTGCGCCTTGTGCGCCTTGTGCGCCTTCATCGGCTTGGCCATCGCATCCGTCTTCATCGCGTCGGCGGCGGGAGCAGCGGCCGGAGCAGCGGCGTCCTGCGCGAACGCGGGGGCAACGAGAGCAAGGCTAAGCGCCGAGGCGGCGAGGATGTGGCTGATCTTCATAGTAAAGTCCTTCCCATAAGGTTCGGCGTTCGGTTGCCGAGGCCCTATATTAGCGTGCGGCGCTTTCGCGCGCGTGAAACCGTCATTACATCCGCGTCAGATTAACGCGCTTATCCACAGGATTACGATGCACTTTCTCGATCAGGCCAAGGTTCACCTTTTCTCGGGCGCGGGCGGCAATGGCGCGGTCAGTTTTCGGCGCGAAAAGTTCGTCGAATATGGCGGGCCCGATGGCGGCAACGGCGGTCGCGGCGGCAGCGTGATCTTCGAGGCTGTGCCGGGCCTCAACACATTGATCGATTTCCGCTATCGTCAGCATCTGAAGGCGGAACGTGGTCAGGGCGGCTCGGGCCGCGACCGTGCGGGCGCGGGTGCCGCCGATCTGGTGATCGCCGTGCCCGTGGGCACCACCGTGCTCGCTGACGATCAGGAAAGCGTGGTCGCCGATCTGATGCGCGTTGGCCAGCGGGTGACGATGCTCGAAGGCGGGCTGGGCGGGCGCGGCAACGCCACGTTTAAATCCTCGATCAACCGCGCGCCGCGCCAGTTCACCCCGGGCGAGCCAGTGAAGGAAATGAGCGTCTGGCTCCGCCTGAAGCTGCTCGCCGATGCCGGACTGGTTGGACTGCCCAACGCGGGCAAGTCGACGTTCCTGAACGCTGTCACCAATGCGGAGGCGAAGGTGGGGGCGTATCCGTTCACCACCTTGAAGCCGCAACTCGGTGTGGTTTCGCACCGCAGCCGCGAATTCGTGCTCGCCGATATCCCCGGCCTGATCGCGGGCGCGTCCGAAGGCGTGGGCGTGGGGGACCGGTTTCTGGGCCATATCGAGCGTTGCCGCGTGCTGCTGCACCTGATCGATGCGGGGGATCCCGGGCCGTCGGCCGCCTACCGCACGATCGAGGCCGAACTGGCGGCGTATGGCGCTGGTCTGGCAGCGAAGTCGCGCATCCTGGCGCTGTCGAAATCGGATACGGTGACGCCGCAGGCCTTGGGCAGCCGCAAGCGCGCGCTCGAAGATGCAAGTGGCCGCGAGGTGTTCGTGCTCAGCGCGGCGGGCGGGCAGGGGATGGAGGCTGTGCTCGATGCGCTGCAGGACGCGGTGATGCCCAGGGTGGTGCAGCGCGAGGAGGCGTGGTCGCCGCTGTAGCCCGTTCGGACGGAAACGCCGGCGGAATCCTGCGCGCATTCAGGAGTGTGCAGATGCTCGCCGCTTCGTTACCTAGCCAATCTGAATCGAATGAACCGGAACCAAGAAGATGCGCACCCTGATCATGGCCGCCACCACCCTGCTGGCGACCGCCGCACAAGCCACCCTCTTCGTTACCGCCGCCGAGGCCGCACTCCTGGCTTATCCGCCCGCGCAACGCGGCACCGTCGTCGCCACGACTGCGGGCATCTCCGTTCCAGACCCGTATCGCTGGCTCGAGGGCGATGTTCGCACGGACACGGCGGTGCAGGCATGGGTTGCAGCCGAAAACGCGGTTACGCAGCCGCATCTGGCTTCCTTGCCTCGGCGCGATCAGATCAAGGCGCGGCTTACCCAGCTCTGGAACTATGAGAAGACCGGACTTCCGGTCGAGGAATCGGGCTTTGTCTTCTACCGGCACAACAGCGGCCTGCAGAACCAGTATACGCTGATGGTTGAGGCACCCGGCGCGGCTCCACGCGTCCTGCTCGATCCCAATACATGGTCGAAGGACGGCGCGACCGCGCTCGCCGAATGGCGGCCGAGCCGGGACGGGAAATATGTCGCCTATACCGTGCAGGATGGCGGCACCGATTGGCGCACGATCAGGGTGATCGAGACCGCGACCGGCCGCGTGCTGGGCGAGACGCTCGACTGGGCCAAGTTCACTGACCTTGCCTGGGATCGCGACAGCAAAGGCTTCTTCTATTCGCGCCACCCGGCCAACCCCAAGGGCAAGGATTTCACCTCGGCGGTCTATGATCACCAGATCCACTATCACCGCATCGGCACGCCGCAGTCGCAGGATCGGCTGATCTTCCGCACGCCCGGGCATCTCAATTACTACAACGATGCCTCCGCCACCGCCGATGGGCGCTGGCTGGTGATCCGTTCTTCGCGCGGATCGGACGATAATTACGAGATCACGGTCGTCGATCTGGCCAAGCCCGATTGGAAACCGCGCACGCTGATCCCAGGGCCAACGAATGATTACAAGCTCGCGGGGGGGAAGGGGGATACGCTCTATTTCGTCACCAACAATGACGCTCCGCGCTACCGGGTAGTGAGCGTCGATGCAGCCGTGCCGGGCCCCGCGCGGCTGACCACCATCGTCCCCGAGGGCGCGTCGCTGGTCGAAGCCGCCACTCGCGCGGGCGAGAAGCTGATCGTGACCACGCTCGAAGATGCCAAAGGTGCACTGACCGCCTATCCGCTGGGCGGTGGCGCGGGCACCAAACTCGCGCTGCCCGGCATCGGCGCGATCGCGTTGTCCGAGGAGAGCGAGGACGGTCGCCTGTTCTGGTCCTACGCGAGCTTCACCACGCCATCGTCGATCTACCGCTACGACTCGGGCGCAGGCGCGAGCGCGCTCTACCGCGCGCCCAAGGCTCCGTTCGATCCAGCCGCCTACGAAGTCGCGCAGATCTTTTACAAATCGAAGGATGGTACGCGCGTTCCCATGTTCGTCGCGCGCAAGAAGGGTGCCACCGGCCCCGCACCCACGATCCTCTACGGCTACGGGGGGTTCAACATTTCGCTGCCGCCGAGCTTCAGCCCCAACACGGTCGCGTGGATGGAAATGGGCGGCGTCTGGGCGCTCGCCAACATCCGTGGTGGCGGCGAGTATGGAACGCCGTGGCACACCAGCGGCAAGCTGTTTCACAAGCAGAATGTGTTCGATGATTTCATCGCGGCCGGCGAATCACTGATCGCCACCGGCACCACCCCGCGTCACGGCCTCGCGATCCTGGGCGGCTCGAACGGCGGACTGCTGGTGGGCGCGGTCACCAACCAGCGCCCCGACCTCTTCGCCGCCGCCATCCCCGAAGTCGGCGTGATGGATATGACGCGCTTCCATCTATTCACCGAAGGCCGAACGTGGACGGACGATTACGGTAATCCCGAAGACGCCGCCGCGCTGCGCTACAATCTGACCTACTCGCCGTATCACAACGTCAAGTCGGGCGTGGACTACCCCGCGATCCTCGTGATGACGGCGGACACCGACGATCGCGTCGTCCCCGGCCACAGCTTCAAATACACCGCCGCGCTCCAGCACGCTTCAATCGGTGACAAGCCGCACATCATCCGCATCGAAACTCGCGCAGGTCACGGCTCGGGCAAGCCGACCGACAAGATCATCGAGGAAACCGCTGATCGCTGGGCGTTCGCGGGCTACTGGACCGGGCTGACGCGGTAGCAGCGCGCGCGGGGGTCAGCGCCCCCGCTTTCCCTTCTTGGTGGCGCGCGAGTCCACTTTGGCGGTCTTGTCGGCCCTTGCTTGCGGAACCTGCGTCGGCCGCGCGTTACCGCGCGAGCGATCGAGGACGAGCTTGGCATAATCGTCCATGTCGCCGTTGTACGGCACCACCTTGCCGTCCGCCGCGAGCCACAGCCGATCCGCGACCAGTTCCATCAGCGAGCGATCATGGGTGATCAGGATCACTGCGCCCTCGTAATCATTCAGCGCATCGAGCAGCGCGCGACGACTATCGATATCCAGATGGTTGGTCGGCTCGTCGAGGATCAGCAGGTGCGGCGCGTTCATCGCCACCAGGTTGAGCAGCAGCCGGGCGCGCTCGCCGCCGGACAGGTTCTCCACCGTTGTCTCATGCTTGGGCAGGCTCAGTCCGAACTGCGCCAGCCGCGAACGCCGCGATGCCTCGCTTGCCACGGGCATTTCGCGCCGCATGATCTCGAGCGGCGTCTCGTTGGGGTCCATCGCCTCGATCTGATGCTGATGGAACCAGCCGACCTGGATGCGCCGCTCGCGGTGCATATCGCCGCCCATGATCGGCAGCGCCCCCGCTATGAGCTTGGCGAAGGTGGATTTGCCCGCGCCGTTGACGCCGAGCAGCCCGATGCGATCGTCGATATCGAGCCGCAGATTCAGGCCCTTCAGCACTGGCGTATCGCCGTAGCCGACCGAAACCCCCTCCAGCCGGATCAGCGGCGGCGCGAGCGGACGCTCGGGCGAGGGGAGGGTGAAGGGCGCGACCCGCTCGTTCACCGATTCGGCGATCGGGGCGAGCTTGGCGAGGCGCTTCACGCGCGATTGCGCCTGCGCGGCCTTGCTGGCTTTCGCCTTGAAGCGATCGATGAAGCTCTGCAGATGTGCGCGCTCGGCGTCCTGCTTCACGCGCGTCGCCGCCTGCAGCCGCGATTTCTCCGCCAGCCGCCGCTCGAAATCATCGTAGCCGCCGGTGTAAAGATCGAGCTTGCCTCCCGCCACATGCAAGATGTGATCGACCGAGTTGTTGAGCAGCTCGCGGTCGTGGCTGATGATCAGCGCCGCATGCGGATATTTCTTCAGCCGCGCTTCCAGCCACAGCGCACCCTCGAGATCGAGATAGTTGGTCGGCTCGTCGAGCAGCAGCAGATCGGGTTCGGCGAACAGCGCAGCGGCGAGCGCAACGCGCATCCGCCAGCCGCCCGAAAACTCGCTCATCGCGCGCTCTAGGTCTTCGGTGCTAAACCCCAATCCTGAAAGGATTTCCGCTGCGCGCGCCGGGGCCCTGTCTGCATCGATTTCGATCAGTCTCCCCCAGATATCGCCCATGCGCTCGGGTTCGGCAGTCTCAAGTTCGACATAAAGCGAATGCCGCTCCGCATCGGCTTCAAGAATGGTGTCGATCAGCGTCACTGGAGTGGCCGGGTGTTCCTGCGCCACCGCGCCGATGCGCGCGCCGCGCGGCAGTTCGATCGAACCACCATCGGGCTGAAGTTCGCCAAGGATCAGCTTGAAGAGCGTCGATTTGCCGACGCCGTTTCGCCCCGCGATCCCCACTTTCGCGGTCGGCGGAATATTCACGCTCGCCTTGTCGAAAAAGCGCCGTCCCCAAGCGTTGAAAGTCAGGTTGTCGAGCTGGAGCATGGGCGTGGATTGGGTCCGGCAGCGGAGGGCAGGCGACCGTGCCGCCGCGCTGGCGTGACTAGGCTGCCCAGTGCTGGCGGGCAAGGGCGCAGCCACCGCGCGCCCAAGCCGGGCCCGCTGCTAGGCGTGCTTCAGCCCGGATGCGCCGCGCGCCACGCCTTCACACCCGCCAGCATCTCTTCGACATGATGCGCGGGCGACAGGTTGGAATAGACCGCGCTCACCTTGCCGTCGGTTCCGATCACGTAGGATGTGCGGTCCGAATGGCCGGGAAACACCGCCAGTGTCGCATCGTAGGATTTGGCGATCTTCAGCTTGGGATCGCCCGCGACCGGGAATTTGGACCGGCACTCGACCTTGGAAAACTCGGCGATGCGATCAATGTTTCCGGCAGTAACGCCGATCAACGTCGCGCCCGCTGCGGTGAACTGTTCGGCCGCCTCGGCGAAATTATGCGCCTCGATCGTGCACCCCGGGGTGAAGGCGGCCGGGAAGAAATACAGCACCACCGGGCCTTTCTTCAGCGCATCGGCGAGGTGGAAGGTGAACATATTGCCATCGAGCGCGCCCTGCGCGGTGAAATCGGGGGCGACTGTGCCAACACGGAGCGCGGCAGTGGCGGACGATGCGGACAGTCCGGCGGTCGCCATGATCGCGGCACCCGCGATCGCTACAAGCTGCTTCATATCGATAATCCTGTGCTGAAAAAATACTGGCGGAACCATGGCCCGGATTTCGCGCCGCTACCAGCGCCGGGCCCGAGACGAAGCGACGCTGTCTGCGGTTGAACCTCACGCCGCCGTCGAAAGGCCGAACGCCGCGAGGACGAACGCATATTCCTCCGCCACCTCGCGCAGGCTCTCGAACCGACCCGATTTGCCGCCATGCCCCGCGCCCATGTTGGTCTTGAGCAGCAGGGGCGCATCGTTGGTGCGCGTCGCGCGCAGCTTCGCCACCCACTTGGCGGGCTCCCAGTAGGTCACGCGTGGATCGTTCAGCCCCGCTGTTACCAGCAGCGGCGGATACGCCTGCGCGCGCACGTTCTCGTATGGGCTGAACGACAGGATGCGCCGGAACGCGCTCTCGTCGGTAATCGGATCGCCCCATTCAGGCCACTCGATCGGAGTGAGCGGCAGCGATGCGTCCAGCATCGTGTTCAACATGTCGACGAACGGCACATGCGCCACGACTGCGCGCCACAGGCTGGGATCGGTGTTCAGCACCACGCCCATCAGATTACCGCCCGCCGAGCCGCCGCTCGCCGAAATCTCGCCCTCCGCCGCATAGCCCGCCGCCGCCAACCCACGCGCCACATCGACGAAATCGGTGTAAGTGTTGCCGCGCTTTTCCAGCTTGCCGTCCAGATACCATTGGTATCCCAGATCGTCCCCGCCCCGGATATGCGCGATGGCGAACGCGACGCCGCGATCCACGAGGCTCAACCGCGAGGTCGAAAAGCCCGGCGGGATCGCCAGCCCGTAAGCGCCGTAACCATAAAGATGCAGCTTGCCCCGCACCGCATCGCGGCGTCGCACGAGGCTGACGGGAATGGGCGTGCCGTCGCGCGCGACAATGTGAAGGCGCTGCGTTTCATAGAGTGCGGGATCGTAACCCGAGGGAATTTGCTGGACTTTGCGGGTGGTTAACACGCGCGTCTTCACTTCGTAATCGAACACCGTTGGTGGCGTGACCATGGACTGGTAATAGACCCGGACCATCTCGGGCGCATATTCCGGGTTCTCGCCCAGACTGACGGTATAGCTCGCCTCGGGCAACGCGATGCGATGTTCGGTACCATCGACAGCGCGGATGCGGAGCTGATCCAGCCCGTTGACGCGTTCGCCCAGCACCAGCCAATCGCGCAAAGCGGTCAGATCCCGGATATACACCTGATCCGAGCCCGCGATCAGTTCGTGCCACTCGCCGGGGTTCTCGGGCCATGCGGTGCATACCCGGAAATTGCGGTGGGTATCGTTCACCCGGACGAACAATGTGCCCTGGCCGCTATCGACATCGTACATGCGCCCCGCCTGCCGCTTCGACACAAGCCGTGGCGGCGCCGCAAGATCGCCGATGGGCACGAGGCGGACCTCGCTCGTCACATGATCGGCGGCGACGATGGTGAGGAATTGCCGGTCCTGCGTGCGATCGATGCCCACGAAAAAGCTGGCGTCGTCCTCGGCATACAGCACCGCGTCTTCGCCCGCGTTGCCCAGCCGGTGCAGCCGCACGCGCCACGGCCGCCATTCGGCGTTGACCTCCACCCACGCGAGGCTCGCCCCGTCCGCCGCCCACACGGGCGATCCCAGCGTCTCCACGCTGATCACAGGCCCATCCTCGTGCGTGGCAAGATCGCGAACCCGCAGCGTGAACCGCTCCGATCCATTATCGTCCACCGCATAGGCAAGGCGGCCACCATCGGGACTGACCGCGAGCCCCCCCAGCCGGAAATATTCGTGGCCCTCGGCGAGCGCGGGTTCGCTAAGGATCAGCACCTCGTCGCCGCCGACCACCGGCTTGCGGAACCATCTCCGATACTGGCCCCCGGTCTCGAACGCCCACCAGTAGAGCCAGTCCCCATCGCGGACAGGGACGCTCGCGTCGTCCTCCTTCATGCGGCCACGCATTTCGGTGAACAGCGCATCCACCAGCGGCGCGTGCGGTGCCATCCACGCCTCGAAATGCGCGTTCTCGGCTTCGACATAGGCTAGCACGTCCGCGTCCTTCACCTCGGGGTAAGAGGGATCCTTCAGCCACGCGTAAGGATCGTTGAGTGCGATACCGTGGTAGGTGGCAGTGTGCGGGCGGCGGGCGGCGGTGGGTGCGGTCATCGCGGAGGTGGAGCGCGTTTTCGCGGCGTTCGCAAGCCGGGTCTTGCCAGCGCACGTGTGAACACCCCACGATGTCGCGATGACGAAACAGTTTGCCGCAGTGGTCGCGCTCGCACTCACCGCGCTCGCCCTTCCCGCGCACGCCGCCGATCGCACCGCGACGCTGCTGCGCGAACTCGCCAACGCGCCCGGCCCCTCAGGCTATGAGGAGGCGGTGCGTGCCATCATGGTGCGCGAACTCAAGCCCGCCGCGCGGTCCATCCGCTACGATGGCCTCGGTTCGGTTATCGCGCAGCATGGCAGCAGCGGGCCGCGCGTGATGCTGGACGCGCACATGGACGAGCTCGGGGGCGCGGTGCGGCGCGTCACGCCCGATGGTTTTCTCACAATGCAGATGCTGGGTGGCTGGCTCGATCAGGCGCTGCCGGGCCAGCGATGGGTGATCATCGGCGCGCACGGCCCGGTCCACGCGGTTAGCGCGATCCGTGACATTCACGTCGTTCCCGCCGAGGATCGCGCCAAGCCCTTCAACCGGGACAATCTCTTCCTCGATGTCGGCGCGCGCACCGCCGCCGAAGTCGCAGCGATGGGCGTCGAACCCGGCGATCCAGTGGTGCCCGATTCAGACTTTGCCGAACTGAACGGCACCGGGCGCTATGTCGGCAAGGCGTGGGACGACAGGGTCGGTTGTGCCGTGGTGATCGAGGCGTTCCGGCGGCTCGCGGCCGAGGGCCACCCCAACCAGCTCTTCGTCGCCGCCACCACGCAGGAGGAAATCGGCCTGCGCGGCGCGCATACTGCCGCCGACGTGATCCGCCCCGAGATCGGCATCGCGATCGAGGGCGGGGTCGCGGGTGATCAGCCGGGCACGCATCCTGAAGAGACGCAGGCGCGTCTGGGCGAAGGGCCGGGGCTGTTTATCTACGATTCGAGTGCGCTTCCCAATCGTCGCTTCGCCGCCCTCACGCGCACGGTTGCGCAGTCCGAACATATCCCGCTGCAGAGCGATCTGGTGCAGGGTTACGGTGACGACTCAGCCGAAATGCAGAAAGCGGTCGGCGGCGCGCCGACGATCAATCTGGTGGTGCCCGTGCGTTACACCCACGTCCACAACGGCGTGATGGACCGCCGCGATTTCGATCGGATGGTGACGCTGGTGGTGGCGCTGATCAAACGCCTCGATACCGCCACGGTCGCGCATTTGCGCGATTTCACCCCCTAACCCTTGCCAAGCTTGATCGCATCGCCGGAACGCCGCACACCCCGCACAGAATCACGGGACCAACAATGACCACCTACCCCGAGCGCCTCGCCACACTGCGCGCCGCCCTTGCCGATGCCCGCCTCGATGGCTTCATCGTGCCGATCGCGGACGAGCATGGGAGCGAATATATCGGCAGTTATGCCGAGCGATTGAAATGGCTCACCGGCTTCACCGGCTCGGCAGGCACAGCGGTTGTGCTGGCAGACGGCGCCGCCTTCCTCACCGATGGCCGCTATACGCAGCAGGCCGCGGCCGAGGTCGATGCAGCCTACGAACACGTCAACTCGATGGACGCGCCGCTCACCATCTGGCTCGCCGCCAATGTGGGGGTGGGGATGCGGATCGGCTTCGATCCGTGGCTGATCACCGAGCGCGCGAGCGAAGCGTTGCGCAAGGCGATCGAAGGCAGGGGGGCGATACCCGTCGCGGTTGCAGCAAATCCGATCGACGCGCTCTGGAGTGATCGCCCCGCGCCGTCGCCCTCGCCACTCGCGCTTCAGCCCGACGCGCTCGCGGGGCGCAGCGCGGCCGAGAAACGCGCCGAAATCGCGGCAGTGATCGAGAAGGCGGGCGCGGATGCGGCAATCATCACCGCATTGGATGGCGTGGCGTGGGCGTTCAACGTGCGCGGGCTCGATGTCGCGCGCACTCCCGTCGCGCTCGCCTTCGCCGTCCTCCACCGCGATGGCACGGCGGACCTGTTCGTGGATGATGCCAAGCTCCCGCCCGAGGTGCGCGCTCACCTCGGCAACAGCGTGCGAACCGCACCCTATGCCGCGTTCGGCACGGCGTTGGGCCAGCTTGCGGGCATGGTGGTGATGGCCGATCCCGATCGCAGCGCGCACGGCGTCTTCGCACGGCTGACCGAAGGCGGCGCGCGCGTCATCGAGGCGCGCGACGTGACGGTGGATGCCAAGGCGATCAAGTCCGCCGCCGAAATCACAGGCGCGCGCGCGGCGCATGTGCGCGATGGCGCGGCGCTGGTGCGGTTCCTGCACTGGATCGCTGCCGAGGGACCAATGGGGGGGATCGACGAGATCACTGCCACCGCGCGCCTCGAGGCGTTCCGCCGCGAAGGTGGGATGCTCCGCGATCTGAGCTTCGATACGATCATGGGCTCCGGCCCCAACGGCGCGATCATGCACTATCGGGTCTCGCCCGAGACCAACCGGTACATCGCGCCGGGCGAACTGCTGCTGATCGATTCGGGCGGCCAATATCAGGACGGCACCACCGATGTGACGCGCACGATCGCCATCGGCGCGCCTTCCGAAGAAATGCGCGATCGCTTCACGCGCGTGCTCAAGGGCCATATCGCCGTCGCCTCGGCAGTGTTTCCGGTGGGTGCGCGCGGCAGCCAGCTCGATGGCCTCGCGCGGCGACCTTTGTGGTCGATCGGCACCGATTACGCGCACGGCACCGGACACGGGGTGGGCAGCTACCTCGCGGTCCACGAAGGCCCGCAGCGAATCGCGGCTTATGGTGGTGGCGACGAACCGCTGAAGGCCGGGATGATCTGTTCGAACGAGCCCGGCTATTACAAGCCTGATCATTATGGCATCCGCATCGAAAACCTCGTGCTGATCCAGGAGATTGCACTGGAGGGAGCCGAGAAGCCGATGCTGGGCTTCGACAATCTGACCCTCGCGCCGATCGACCGCGCGCTGATCGTCCCGGGTCTGCTCGACGAAAACGAGCGCGATTGGCTCAATGCGTACCACGCGCTGGTCGCGCGCGTGATCGCGCCGCTGGTAGACGGCCCGGCGGCGGCGTGGCTCGCTGCAGCGACGCACGCGCTTTGAGCGAGGAAGAAACCCGCGATACCGGACCGCCGCGCCCGCCGTTCGGCTTTTCGGTCGGCGTCACCGGCCACCGCGCCGAAGCGGTTGGCCGTCACACGATCGATGAGGCGAGCGAGAAGGTGAAGGCAGTGATCGCCGAACTCGCGCGTGCGGGCGAAGCGATCCGCGAGCGTAATGCGAGGTTTTTCGACGATGGACCTACCCAGCGCCGCTTCATCTCGTCGCTCGCCGATGGTGCCGATCAGCTCGCGGCCGAAATCGCCCTCGATCACGGGTTTTCGCTCGAGACGATCCTGCCGTTTCCGGTCGAAGTCTACGCCACCGATTTCACCAATACGGACGACGCGGCGGAGTTCCGCGATCTGTTGGGCCGCGCCTCTTGCCGCCTCGAGCTTCCGGGTGCGCGGGACAACTCGCTGGATGCCTATGTATCCGCCGGGCGCGCGGTCGTCGCGCACGCCGATCTGATCGTCGCGCTGTGGGACGGCGAGCCCGCACGCGGACGCGGCGGCACCGCCGAGATCGTCGAACATGCGCTGCGTCGCGGCTTGCCCGTGATCCACGTCGCGGTCGATCCCGCCGAGGGTCTGCACATCCTGTGGACGGGCTATGACGATCCGCCGCTCGACGTGATCGATTTCTGCGACGCACCCACGCGCCCCTTCAACAGCGTGACGATCGATGCGTTGATGACGCACCTCCTCGCCCCGCCGTCCGAGCCGACCGAGCGCCGCTTCATCGAGCTGTTCCTCGGCGAGCACCAGCGGCGGACACGGACTCGCATCGAATATCCCTTGCTGCTGGCGCTGCTCGGCGTGCGCCGGTTTCGTACCTCGCAGCTCCGCGTCGAGCCCTACGCCGCCACTGTCGAGGCCGAATGGCGCGCCTTCCACCGCGGGTGCACCGATGCGAGCCACGCGGTTTCGGGCGGCTTTCGCGCGCTGGAGAACGCCTATTGCTGGAGTGGCAAGCTCGCGGAACATTATGCCGGCACCTATCGCAGCGGCCACGTTCTGAACTTCGCGCTCGCGGCGCTGGCGACGATGCTCGCGCTGGCCGGCCTGATCGTGACCGAACAGAAGACTGTGCTGGTGGCAGCCGAGCTTGGCGCGATCCTGCTGTTCATCCTCAACACGCGCGTCGGCACCAGACGCGCGTGGCATCGGCGCTGGCTCGACTACCGCCATCTTGCCGAGCAACTGCGCCCCATGCGCAGCCTCAAGCTGTTCGCGCTCGCGCGCCCCCCCGCGACGTCCAAACGGCGCGGTGGCAGGCGCTGGATCGATTGGTATGCTGCCGCCTTCTGGCGCACGATGGGCTGTCCGGACGGCAGGCTCGACAGTTCCACGCTCGCGTTGCTGAGCGCACTGACCGTGCATGAGGAGCTCAAGCCGCAGCTCGATTACCACGTCGCCAACGCGCATCGGATGCACAAGGTGGAGCACCGGCTGCACAGCGTCGCCAACTTCCTGTTCGCCGTCACCTTGACCAGCCTGGTGCTGTTTCTTGTTGGCACCGCGTTCCACGTCGATGTGGATGTGATGCACGGGTTTGCGACGCCGCTCGCGGTAATCACTGCAGGCCTGCCCGCGCTGGGCGCGGCGCTGCACGGTATCCGTGAACAGGGCGAGTTCGCACGCACCTCGATCCGATCGGGCAGCACCGCGGCCGCGCTCGAGAAGCTGGCGGGCGACATGAGCGTCCGGCCGATCACGCTTTCGCGCGCTTCGAGCCTCGCGGAGGAATCGGTGCGGGTGATGCTCGACGATGTCGGCGAATGGCGCATGGCATATGAAATGCGCAACCTGGCGTTGCCCGCCTGAGCTCTCGCATTGGCGCATCCGGGCGCGCCACTACCGTTTCGACAATCACGCCGCGAAAGGGTACAGGAACGATCGATGGCTACCTTTCGGCCCGACGAGGAGCTCCCCATGCGTGCCCACCATCTGTTCGCCGCTGCCGTGTTAGCACTGGCCACTGCGGCTGCGCCCGTGCCCGCCCCCGAAAGCGCCTATGATTTCACCATGACCGCGATCGATGGAACCCCGATGCCGCTATCGCAGTGGAAGGGACGCGTGCTGCTCGTCGTCAACACTGCGTCGTTCTGCGGGTTTACCCCGCAGTACGAGGCGCTCGAAAAGCTCTCCGAAACATACAAGGACAAGGGCCTGATCGTACTCGGCGTCCCTTCGGGCGATTTTGCGGGCCAGGAGTATGACGATAACGGCAAGATCAAGAAGTTCTGCGAGAGCAAGTTCGGCATCAAGTTCCCCTTGGCCGAAAAGGCGAGCGTAATCGGGCCGAACGCCACACCCTTCTACAAATGGGCGAGTGCCGCGATGGGCGATGCTGCGGTCCCCAAGTGGAACTTCCACAAGATCCTGATCGGCCGCGATGGCCGCCCGATCGCCGCCTTCCCGAGCAAGGTTACGCCCGATAGCCCGCTGCTTGCGGCGGCGGTCGTGAAGGCTTTGGCTACGAACTAGGCGCCTTCGCCTCCCGGGAGGGGAGGGGTGATGCCGGTTCGTCCGACGGCGCCGATGCCGGTGCGGACGAGGCCCCGCCGTCGAGCGCGCGCGCCTGTGCCTTGCGGCGCGCCAGATTGTCGCGCAAAGCCTGCGTCAATCGATCCTCGCGCGCGCGGTTCCTCATCGCCGCACCATTAACTGACGGAGCCCCGCGTGGCCACCATCCGCCCCGCGCCGCTCGCGTTTCCGGCACTGCTGCTCGGTGCCGCCGCGCTCGCCATCGGGCCGCTGTTCGTGCGCGCCGCGGGCGTATCGCCGGTCTCCTCCGCGTTCTGGCGATTGGCGTTGGCCGCGCCGGTGCTGATCGTCATCGCGCTCGCTTCGCGCCAGCCGGTCCCCACGCGCACGCGGGGCTGGAGCCTGCTTGCGCTTGCGGGGGTCTTCTTCGCCGCCGATCTGATCGCGTGGCACCTGGGCATCGTGCGCACCACGCTCGCCAACGCGGTGCTGTTCGGCAATGTCTCGAGCTTCCTCATCGCGGGCTACGGCTTCTGGATTGCGCGCGCCTGGCCGAGCCGCCGGTTCGGCGCCGCGATGCTGGTGGCGGGGTTTGGCGTGGCGCTGCTGCTCGGGCAATCGTTCGAATTGTCCGCGATGCACTTCGCGGGCGATCTGCTCTGTATTCTCGCGGCGGTGTTCTACACGGTCTATCTGGCGATCATGGACCGCGTGCGCGGCCGCGTCGGCGCGTGGCCCGCGCTCGCCGCCGCGACGCTGGCCGGCGCGGCGTCGTTCGCGCCGGTGCTACCCGTGTTCGGTGGCCAGATCGTTCCCGCCGACTGGACCCCGCTGATTGCACTGGCGCTGGTCTCGCAGGTGTTTGGGCAGGGGCTGGTGATCTACGCGGTGGGGCACCTCAAGCCCGAGGTGAGCGGGCTTGGCCTTCTGATCCAGCCGGTGATTGCGGCCGCCGTGGGGTGGGCGATGTTCGGCGAAGCGCTGGGCGCGGTCGACGCGCTGGGCGCAGCGCTGGTGCTGGGATCGCTGGTGGTGGCGCGGACGTGAGCGGGGTGGCGGCGAGCGAAGTTCACGAAGTTCACGGCGTCCTGGGGTGGCCCGAAACGTATTGCGGCAGCGTCATGCAGCCTGTGCGGAAGATGCCGCGAGCTTGAGTTCGGGGGCGGCGGCAAGCGACGCTGCGCCCGGCACGAAGCGAAGATCAGTGTCGTTGGGGAGCAGCGGCGTTCGTTCGATCACCACCAGCTCCGGAATCTCTTTCAGACCCGTCGTTGCACCAAGAGCTTCAAACCGGCGCGCTCGGCCGATCACACGATTGTCAAGCTGTTTGGTGAACTCGTTCCATGTGGACACGGTCCGATCGAGCGACTTGTGCACTTCCTGCACATTGCCGGTCATGATCCGCAACGAGTCGTAAAGTTCGCGGCCCAGCTTGGCGATTTCCGCAGCTTCTTTGGCTACCCGAGCCTGATCGCGCATCGCGGCCACAGTGCGTGCGACCGCGATCAGGTTAATCGGTCCAGCGAGAACGACGCTCCGCGCGGCGAAGTCGGTCATTAGCTTGAGGTCGTGTTGCATGGCGGCCGCAAGGAAGTTCTCGCCTGCAAGAAACATAACGACGAAATCAACTGCGCCTTCCACCGACTTTTCGTAATTTTTTAGCGCGAGGCCATTGGCATGAACTCGTACTGCGGCTGCGTGAGCCTTCAAGTAGCGAAGACGATCCACATCGCTCTCCGCATCGACGGCGGACTTGAAAGCGTCGAACGAGCATTTGACGTCAATTACAAGAGTCCGGCCGCCAGGTAATCGCAACACGAAATCCGGACGGAGACGCCCATCCTCTCCATCCACTGAAGTCTGCGCGGTGAAATCAGTTCCTTCCACAAGTCCGGCAGCTTCAAGAACGTTGCGGCATTGTTCCTCGCCCCAATAACCTGCGACCTTGCTCGACGAGCGCAATGCGGTTTCAAGCTTGTTAGTCGCGCCGACGGTTGCTTGCTGGTCGCGCGCCACCTGTTCCAACAGCGTCCCGAGCTTGCCGTAATTTTCGATGCGCGCAGTCTCGACCGCTTTCAGGCTTTCCTGATACAGCCTGAGGGTCTCGGAGACGGGATTGAGCAGCGCGGTCAACCCTTCGTTGGCGGTATCGCGGTGCCGCTTGAGCACAGTCTGTGCAATTTCTTCGAAGTGGGTCTGGCTTTCCTGAATCGCGGCCTTGGCGATCGTTTCAACCTGAGCCTGCAGAGCAGCCTCACGCTCGGAAAGCGCCTTGTCGCGTGCGGCCGTCCCGCCCCGGAGGGTTGCCAACTCTTCGGAGGTCGTCTTGTACGCTGGTTCCAACGCGGCAAGTCGCGTCGCGACGCTCTCGTGCATCTCGGCACGGCCCCGCGCGGCCGCGAGTTCGGCGGCCACCAAGGCCGCTTCCGCCTGCGCGCGGGCGGCGGCGCGCGCCCACAGCGCGTACCCCAGGATTGCGCCTGCGATCAGGCCCGCGAGCGTGGCGGTGAGGAGTTCGATGCCCATGGTAGCGAGTCTAGGCGGGGCGATCCTACGAGGGAAGAACAAAAGGGGAAAAATTGTGCGCGGCCCCTCCCTCACCCTGCGCCTTCGGCGCTGTCCCTCTCCCGCAAGTGTGGGAGAGGGACTGGTTTGAAGCGACGTTAAACCGCCGCCAGTGCTTGCTCGAAGTCCGCGATCAGGTCGTCGGGGTGTTCGACGCCGATCGAGACGCGGACGAGATTATCGGTGATGCCGAGTTCCTGCTTGCGGGCGGGGGCGACCGAGAGGTGGGTCATGGCGGCGGGGTGCGAGGCGAGCGATTCGGTGCCGCCGAGCGAGACCGCGAGTTTAACGAGCTTGAGGTTGTCGAGCAGGCGGAAGGCTTCGGCCTCGCCGCCTTTGACGATCACCGAGAAGGTCGATCCCGCGCCCTTGCAGTGGCGCTTGTAGATGTCCTCCTGGCGGCTGCCGGGTTCGGCGAAACCGAGGTAGCCGACGCGCTCGATCTTGGGATGCTGGCGCAGATATTCGCAGACGAGCGCGGCGTTCTGGCCCGCGCGGTCCATGCGCAGCGAGAGCGTCTCGAGAGAGCGCAGCAGCATCCACGCGGTGTGCGGATCGGTGATCGTGCCGATCGTGTTCCGGAGCGCGCGGATGGGGGTGAGCATCGCGGTGGTGCCCAGGCACGCGCCCGCGACCAGATCGCTGTGGCCACCGACATATTTGGTGAGGCTATACAGCACGAGGTCCGCGCCCTGATCGGCGGGGGTGGCCCAGATTGGCCCCAGGAAGGTGTTGTCGATCATGATCGGGGGTTGATCGGGTTGGTCGCCCAGCACGGCGGCGCGCGCGGCGACGACGGCCTCGATGTCGACGAGCGCATTGGTGGGATTGGCGGGGGATTCGAGGTAGATCGCGCTCACCCGCCCTGCGGCCTTGGCGCGGACGAGGACGGATTCGATCTCGCTCTGGGTGGCGGACGCAGGGAAATCGAGGAAGGTGATGCCAAAGCGCGCGAAGACCTTGCCGATCAGCGTCTCGGTCGCGGCGTAAAGCGGCGCGGAGTGGACGACGACGTCGCCGGGGCGCACGAAGGTGAGGAGCGCGGTGGCGATTGCGGCCATGCCGGTGGCAAAGGCGAGCGCATCTTCGGTGCCGTCCCACAGAGCGAGTCGGTCTTCGAGGATTTCCTGATCGGGGCCGTTGAAGCGGCCGTAGACGAGGCCCTCGGCCCCGCCGGGGCGCACACCGGTGACGCCCTCGAAAAAGCGCTTGCCTGCGGCTGCGTTGGGGAAGACGTAGGTGGAAGTGAGGAAAATCGGCGGCTTGAGCGACCCTTCGGACAGCGCGGGATCGAAGCCATAGCCCATCATTTGCGACTGCGGGTGGAGCTTGCGATTGCCGATGTGGGTGGGGCGATGGTCTTTGCCGGACATGGCGTGTGCTCCTGTTCGGGGGGGTTTAGGCGATGACGGGGCTGGCGACCACCCGCTTCGCGCCCTCGCCCACCGGCGCGCTGCATCTGGGGCACGCCTATTCGGCGCTATTCGCCGCCGCGCGGGGGGCGCGGTTCGTGCTGCGGATCGAGGATATCGATCCCGGGCGCGCGCGGGCGGAGCATGTGGCGGGGATCGAGACCGATCTGGCGTGGCTGGGGCTGGACTGGGAGCGGCCGGAGTGGCGGCAGTCGGCGCGATTGCACCTGTATGCGGCTGCGCTGGAGCAGTTGCGCGAGGCGGGGCTGGTGTATCCGTGCTTCTGCACGCGGGCGGATGTGGCGGCGAGTTTGGCGGCGCCGCATGTGTCTCGCGGCCCGGCCCCCTCCGCCCTTCGGGCACCTCCCCCAGAGGGGGAGGATCTCAGCTCCTCCCCCTCTTGGGGAGGTGGCGAGCGCAGCGAGATGGAGGGGGCCGGACCGGGCGGGGTCTATCCGGGCACGTGCCGTCGGTTGAGCGCGGGCGAGCGGGCGCGGCGGATGGCGGCCGAGCCGCATGCATGGCGGCTGGATATGGGCGCGGCGGTGGCGCGCGCGGGGCGGCTGACCTGGCGGGACGAAGCGGCGGGCACGCAGACCGCACACCCCGAACTCCACGGTGACATCGTGCTCGCGCGCAAGGATGTGCCTGCCTCCTATCATCTGGCCGTCACAATCGACGATGCCGCGCAGGGGGTGACGCTGGTGACGCGCGCGCGCGATCTGTTTGCCGCCACCGATGCTCAGCGATTGCTCCAGGCGCTGCTCGGCTTGCCCACGCCTGCCTATCACCATCACCCCGTACTCGTCGGCCCCGATGGCGCGCGGCTCGCCAAGCGCGCGGGATCACCGACGCTCGCAGGCCTGCGTGCACGCGGCATCGATCGGCGCTCTCTCGTCCGCGACCTCATGGCATTGGCACGGCGCGCGGATGGGACCATTTATGTACCTCGCGCGCTTCTCGCGTGAAGGATGCGGCCGGTGAACACGTTTCTATTTGTCTTGCTTGGCCTTGCGGTGCTTGGCGTGGTCTATGTGCTGGGGCGAGGGGTGATCTCCATGGCCAACGGCAAGGATATGACGGGACGCACGTCCAATAAATATATGAGCTACCGTGTCGGCTTGCAGTTCCTGGTGGTTGCACTCGTGATCGTTATCGCGCTCGTGGCGCGTCATCATGGTTAAACTCAACGTCATCTATACCAAGACAGGTGACGATGGCTCGACCGGCCTCGTGACCGGTCCCCGCGTCTCAAAATCGGGTGCGCGCATCGCTGCGATCGGCGATGTGGACGAGGCCAATTCGCTGATCGGGGTCGCCCGGCTGAACACCGCCGGGGACGAGGATGCGATGCTCGGCCGCATCCAGAACGATCTGTTCGATCTGGGGGCCGATCTGGCGACGCCGGGTGAACTGGAAGGCGCGTTACGGATCACCGAGGCGCAGCTGGATCGGCTGGAGACCGAGATCGACGCGATGAACGCCGAGATGCCGCCGCTCACCTCGTTCATTCTGCCTGGCGGCCGCCCCGCAGCCGCGCGCGTGTTCCTCGCGCGCGCGGTCGTGCGCCGTGCCGAGCGGCTGGCGGTGGGGCTGGCGGCGGGCGAACATGTGACGCCCGCCGCGCTCCACTATTTGAACCGATTGTCCGATCACTTGTTTGTGCTGGGTCGCCACCTCAACATGGGAGGCGGAGCCGAGGTGCTTTGGGTACCCGGGGGTAACCGCCAGGCCTGAGCGGCCGAAGGGGGACGATGGCCGACGATCCGTTGTTGATGCGCTGGCAAACGACGCGCGCACGCACTCTGGCGCTCACGGCAGGGCTGAGCGATGCGGACGCGGGCGCGCAATCGATGCCCGATTGCTCACCCGCCAAATGGCATCTGGCGCATACGACATGGTTTCTCGAGACGTTCGTGGTGCCGGATGCGCCGCGCTTCGATCCGGGGTTCGATCACCTGTTCAACAGCTATTACGAAAGCGTCGGCCCGCGCATCGCGCGCGACCGGCGCGGGCTGATCACCCGGCCCTCGCTCGATCGGGTGCGCGACTATCGCGCGGCGGTGGATTCGGCGGTGGAAGCAGCTTGGGGCGGGTTCGACGCGGACCGGCTCGGGTTGATCGAGCTTGGCGTCGCGCATGAGGAGCAGCACCAGGAACTGCTGCTGACCGATATGCTGCATCTGTTCGCGCAGAATCCGCTGGGGCCTGCGATGTTCGAGGCTTCGGCCCCGGCCCGCTCCGCCCTTCGGGCACCACCGCCCGCGGGGGAGGATCGATCCTCCCCCTTTGGGGGAGATGCCCCCGAAGGGGGCGGAGGGGGAGCGGGGGCGGTCTGGCGCGCGCATCCCGGCGGCATCGTCCGCATCGGCCATTCGGGCGAGGGCTTCGCGTTCGACGCCGAAGGCCCCGCGCACGATGTCCTCCTCCGCCCGTTCGAGATCGCCGACTGCCTCGTCAGCAACGCCGATTGGGACGGCTTCATCGCTGACGGCGGCTACACCAAACCGCTGCTGTGGCTCTCGGACGGCTGGGCGTGGGTCAAGCGCGAAGGGATCGCCGCGCCGCTCCACTGGCGCGACGATGGCATGGAGTTCACGCTCCACGGCCTCCAGCCGCGCGACCCCGCCGCGCCCGTCACCCATATCAGCCACTATGAGGCGGATGCTTACGCAACCTGGGCGGGCGCGCGCCTGCCGACCGAAGCCGAATGGGAAGCCGCCGCCGCGCCGTGCGATCCCATCAAGGGCAACCAGCTCGATGGACCCGGCTCCGTCCGCCCCACCGCCACCCGCGACGGCCCGTTCGGCAATTGCTGGCAGTGGACGCAAAGCGCGTTCCTCCCCCACCCTGGCTTTCGCGTCGCCCCCGGCGCGGTGGGCGAATATAATGGGAAGTTCATGAGCGGGCAGATGGTTCTGAAGGGCGCTTCGTGCGCCACGCCGCGCGGGCATAGCCGGGCGAGTTACCGCAATTTTTTCCCGCCCGCCGCGCGCTGGCAGTTCACCGGCGTGCGCCTTGCGCGCGACGCATCGTGAGCGACGCGGCCGCGCTCGAGGATTTTTGCCGCGCGGTGCTGACCGGCCTCGCGCAGTTCCAGAAAACCATTCCGGCGCGATTCCTCTACGATCAGCGCGGGTCCGAGATTTTCGAGGCGATCACCGATCTCCCCGAATATTATCCCACGCGCACCGAGGTCTCGCTGCTGAAGGTGCATTGCGCTGAAATTGCTGCCGAGGCCGGCGTGATCGATACGCTTGTCGAGTTCGGCTCGGGTTCGTCGACCAAGACACCGCTGCTGCTTGGGCCGGTCTCCCCGCGCGTCTACGTGCCGATCGACATTTCGCCGACGATCCTGATCGAGGCGACGCGCATGATACAGGCGCGCTTCCCCGAACTGGCGATGCGACCCTTGGTAGCGGATTTCACGCATCCGCTGCCGCTGCGCGACATCGGGCGCGCGATGGGATTTTTCCCCGGCTCGACCATCGGCAATCTGACGCCCTCGGCGGCGGTGGACCTGCTGCGTGCTTTTCGCGCGACGCTTGGCCCCGATAGCACGCTCGTCATCGGCATCGATCTGCGCAAGAGCGCCGCCGTGCTGGAGGCGGCCTACGACGACAGCGCGGGCGTTACCGCCGCGTTCAACCTCAACCTTATCGATCGCCTCAACCGCGAACTCGGCGGCGATCTGGACCCCGCCGCGTTCCGCCACCATGCGCGCTGGGACGATTTCAACGGCCGCATCGAGATGCACCTCGAAGCGCTGCGGCCCCTTGTCTTCCATGTTGCGGGGCACGAGTTCGCGCTCGCGGAGGGCGAGACGATCCACACCGAAAACAGCCATAAATTCTTCCTCGAGGAGTTGCGCTTCATGGCGCGCGCCGGGGGGTGGGAGCCCTGGCGCAAGTGGATCGACGGGCGCGGCTGGTTCAGCCTGCACCTGTGGCGCGCCGACGCGAACGAATTGCAACCCTAAGCCCGGAGACTTGACGCATGACGATGAAAATCTACGGCCCCGTGCTGTCGAACAACGTGTTTCGCCCCCTGCTGATCGCGCACCATCTCGGCCTCCCGATCGAGACCGTGCCGGTCAACCTGCCCGGCGGCGAGCATAAGGGCGACGCGTACCGCGCGCTCAACCCGCATGGCCGTATCCCCGTGCTCGTCGATGGCGATTATGCGCTCTGGGAGAGCGAGGCGATCATCCACTATCTGGCCTCGCAGAAGCCCGACGCCTTTTATCCCGACGATCTGAAGGCGCGCTCCACCATCCTGAGCTGGGGCGTGTGGGGGGTATCGCACCTTGTGCGCGGCATCGGGCCGGTACAGTTCAATCGCGTCTTCAAGGCAATGTTCGGCATGGGCGATCCCGATCATGCGGCGATCGAGGCGGGCATGGCCGTCTTCACCGCAGAGGCGGCGGTGCTCGAGGAACGGCTCGCGGCAACGACGCATGGCTGGCTGGTGGGCGAGAATCTATCGGTCGCGGATTATGACCTCGCAGGCTGGTTCCTGCACGCGGAGAGCGCGCAGTTGCCGATTGGCCATGCGACTGCCGCCTGGCTGGCGAAGGTCAAGTCCACGCCCGCGTGGGAAGCCGCGCTCAAGTCCTGATTGCAGGTGTCTGCGCAGTGCCGATCGCGGCACTGCGCAGCGCGGCGATATTCGCGGCATAAGCATCCGCGCCGCCGCCGAACACCGCCGATCCTGCGACCAGAACGTCCGCCCCCGCTTCCGCAACCTCGCGTGCATTGGCGGGCGTGATGCCGCCATCCACCTCGATCCGGATCGGTCGCGTACCGACCATCTCGCGAAGCCGCCCGATCTTGGGCAGCGCCGAGCGCAGGAAGCTTTGCCCGCCGAAGCCCGGGTTGACGCTCATCACGAGGATCAGATCGATCCCGTCCAGCACATGATCGAGCACATGTTCGCTCGTGGCGGGGTTGAGCGACACCCCCGCCTTCTTGCCCAGCGCGCGGATCGTTTGCAGCGATCGATCGAGGTGCGCGCCCGCCTCCGCATGGACAGTAATGATGTCCGCCCCCGCGCGTGCGAAAGCCTCGATATACGGATCGACCGGGGCGATCATCAGATGCACGTCGAGCGGCTTGGCGGTGTGCGGGCGGATGCACTCGACCAGCCTCGGCCCGAAGGTGATGTTGGGGACGAAATGCCCGTCCATCACATCGACATGCACCCAGTCCGCCCCCGCCGCATCGATCGCGCGAACCTCGGCGCCGAACGCGGCGAAATCGGCGGACAGGATCGAAGGGGCGATCAGAAGCTCGTGGCGCATCGGCACCTAGTGCATGATCGGCGCGGGCGCGAACAGCCCGGCGTTGCGCGCGTCAGGCGGCGGACGGGGGCGCGGCGTCCGCAGGCATCAGTGCGTTGTCTATCTCGTCTGCCCTGATCTTCGCGGGGCGGTTCTTCAACCCGGACCAATACGCGTGGAACGCAGGGCGATCGGGGATCGAGCCGAACATCAGCCCCCAGCCGATCTGCGAGCCGACGATCACGTCCGCCGCGCTGAACCGATCGCCCGCGACATAGGTCTTCCCCGCCACTGCTGTTTCGAGCGCGTCCACTGCATCCTCATAGCAGCCGTAGCCCGCCATCATCCTCTTGTCGGGCGGCACGACAAAGCCGAACGACCGGTTGGTGATTGCCTGCTCGATCGGCCCCGCCGCGAAGAACAGCCAGCGATAATAGTCGCCACGATCGCCCGGGGCGGGTGCCAGTGCAGCAGCGGGAAAGGCATCCGCCAGGTAAGCGCAGATCGCAGCACTCTCGGTGACGATCACATCGCCGTGACGGATCGCGGGCACCTTGCCGAGCGGATTGATCGCGCGATATTCCGGCGCTTTCATCGAACCACCATACTCCAGCAGTTCGGTCCGATACGGCTGGCCAACCTCCTCAAGCATCCATCGCACGATCCGCCCGCGCGACATCGGGTGGGTGTAGAAGGTGAGGTCGTGGGCCATATCCGCTCCGAAGTGTGGGTTATGGCGTTATGCCGCAGAAGCGGCCTCGGCGGAAGCGCGGTCCGCGCGGATTTCCCTGCCGCTGTCCCGCGCAGCCCACATCACCCAACGTTGAACCGCGCCTCGCGCTTCTCCACAAACGCCGCCATCCCCTCGCGCTGGTCCGACGTTCCGTACAGCGCGTGGAACAGCCGCCGCTCGAAGCGCACGCCTTCTGCCAGCCCGATCTCTTCGGCGCGGTTGATCGCTTCCTTGGCGGCCATCGTCGCCAGCAGGCCCATGTTGGCGATCTGCTCGGCCACGTTCAGCGTTTCGGACATCAGTTCGGCCGCCGGATAGACCCGGCTCACCAGGCCGATCCGCAGTGCCTCCGCCGCATCGATCATCCGCCCGGTCAGGATCAGGTCCATCGCCACCGTGCGCCCCACCAGGCGCGTCAGCCGCTGCGTGCCGCCGCTGCCGGGGATGACGCCCAATTTGATTTCGGGCTGGCCAAACTTCGCGGTATCGGCGGCGAAGATCATGTCGCACATCATCGCCCATTCGCAGCCGCCGCCCAGCGCGAAGCCGTTCACCGCCGCGATCACGGGCTTGCGCGTGCGCGTCAGTTCCTCCCAGGTCGCGGTGATGAACTCGGTCCGGTAGGCCTGCGCGAAATCGAGATCGGCCATCTCCTTGATGTCCGCCCCCGCCGCGAACGCCTTGCCCGCGCCGGTGAAGACAATCGCCCCCGTCGCGGCATCGTCGTCCGCCGCGCGAATCGCGTGTTGCAGTTCGGCCGAATAGGCGCGGTTATACGCGTTCAGCGCGTCGGGCCGGTTCATCGTGATCACGCATACGCGACCGCGCTGCTCGAGGAGGACATTCTGGTAGGGGGGCATTGGCGCTCCTTCGCGGGCTCCGAGGTACCGGGCTTAGCGCGCGGCGGCGGCTGCGTCCAAGGCGGGTGGCACCATCCCGGCAACCCACGCCTCGATTGCCGCCGTATCGTCGATCGCGCCTTGCCAGACGCGGTCGGGCGGCCCCGCGCCAAGGTCCGCGTCGCGCTGCCGGATGATCGAGAGCGGCACGTAATAGCGCGCGAGGCCCGATGGGAGCGTCAACGGCCCCGCGTCCTCGCCATATTCGGCGTTGCGGCCGGTGGGTTCGCCGATCTGCACCGCGCCCAGGCGACGCAGTTGGTTGACCACGAGCACGCAGCTGCTGAAGCAGCCTGCGTCCGTCAGCACGAACACCGGGCGCGCTTTGGCGGGCGGCGAGGGTTTGGCGGCGGGAGCGGGCGCCGGAGTGCAGCAGGGATCGGAGACCAGCGCGCGGTCTCCATCGGGCGCGTGCTCGATCAGTTGCGCGATGCTGTCCCAATAGTCCGCAACATCCTTGAAGGCGGGCCCCCTCGCGCGGAAGCCTGTAGCGGTCGCGCGGACCTCGGCCGCGGCGGCGGGCGAGGCGCGCCAGAATTTGCCGAGCGACGGTTCGCCGAGCGCGTCGGTGGCCGCCTTGCTCCACACGATCTCGCCCAAGGTAGAACCCCAGTTCGAGCTTCCGCCGCGATTGCCGCGAACATCGAACACCACATAGCGCGCGGCGGTAACGCGCGGCTGCTGCGCGGCGAGATCGGCGGCGAACTTCGCCAGCCGATCCTCGTCGCCGAAGGTGGACAGGCGCAGCCACAACGCGCCGCCGGGTAGCCAGCGCGCGGCGATCCCATCGTCAGCCGCGTAGCGGCGGATCGGCGCAAGACCCGCAACAAGCGTCGGCCAGAGTTCGATCTGCCAATCGAGCTTGACCTCATACGGTCCCGTCGCACCGCCGAAGGTACAATGCGCGAGCGGCGGCGGCCCAGCGAGTGCCGGATCGATCAGCAGCCGGTGCGAATAGCGGATCCGTTCGGGGAGCTTTGACCAGTCCGCCTCGACGAGATCGAGCCGCTGGCGGAGAAGCGTTTCGATGGGCACGCCGTCGCACCCGATCACGATTGCACCTTCGGGCGGGCTGGCGGGCGCGTGGCTGGACACGCCTGCCGGGCGACGCACCACCCACCGGCCCGCACGGTAATCGATCGACCAGCCGGGCCAGCGCACGCGCGCGGGTTCGAGCAGCGGGCGGTAAAAACTATGCCCATCGCGGAAGGCGAGCATAAAGCCCTGCGTGGCGGCGCGCCAATCGGCGTAGGAGCGTGCGGCGCGGGCACGCGCGGTTGCCGCCGCATAGACGCGTTCTAGCTCTGCGGGAAAGCCCGGGTTGGCGGCATCGCGCATCGCGGGATGCAAGCCGAGCACGCTTTGATGAATGGCATCGACGTCCGCGATCGCCAGCGCTTCCCACGGCGCGGGCGTCGGCGCGACGCCAGCGCCAAGCACCCCCAACGAACCTAGCGCAAGCGCGGCACGGCGGAGTGCGCGCGCAATCACCCCTGCCGTGCGGCGAGCGGTTCGCCCTGCCGATCGCCGCGCACCCAGCGCACGGTTCCGGTGGACGAGCGCATCACCACCGATTCGGTCAGGATGCGCCCGTTGGGCTTGCGCTTCACTCCGCCGAGCACCGCGCCATCGGTGACGCCGGTGGCGGCGAAGATCACGTCGCCACGCGCCAGATCGGTCAGCCCGTACACGCGGTCGAGATCGGTGATGCCAACCTTGTGGGCGCGTGCGCGCTCGTCGTCGTTCCTGAACACCAGCCGCCCCTGGAACTGGCCCCCCGTGCAGCGCAGCGCGGCAGCGGCGAGCACACCTTCGGGCGCGCCGCCCTGGCCGATGTAGAGATCGATTCCGCTATCGGGGTTGGTGGTGGCGATCGCGCCCGCCACGTCGCCATCGGGGATCAAATGGACGCTGCAACCCAGCGCGCGAAGTTCCGCGATCAAGTCCGCATGGCGCGGGCGATCGAGCACCAGCGAAGTGATCTGATCGGGGCGGACCTGCTTGGCAAACGCCAGCGCGCGCACGTTCTCGCTCACACTGCGGCGCAAGTCGACGACGCCGTCGGGCAGGCCGGGGCCGACTGCGATCTTATCCATATACGTATCGGGCGCGTTCAGCAGCCCGCCCTCCTCGGCGATCGCCAGCACCGCCAGCGCATTGGGCAGCGCCTTGGCGGTGAGCGTTGTGCCCTCCAGCGGATCAAGCGCGATATCGATCTTGGGCGCGCCGGGCGAGCGCTTGCCCACCCGCTCGCCGATGTACAGCATCGGTGCCTCGTCGCGCTCGCCTTCGCCGATCACCACCGTGCCATCGAAATCGAGCGCGTTCAGCGCGTCGCGCATCGCTTCGACCGCCGCCGCATCCGCCGCCTTCTCGTCGCCGCGCCCGATCAGGCGGGAGGCCGCGATCGCGGCATATTCGGTGACGCGCACCATTTCGAGCACGAGGACGCGGTCGAGGACTTGGCTCATCGTGGGCGGCTCCGGCGCGGTTGGGTCGGCGGCGCGGGTGCGCTATGTGGTGCGGCATGGCAAGCCTCGCGCAGCCCCTGCCGATGAGCGTTGAAGAGTTCTTGCGGTGGGAGCCGGAGGACGGACTGCGCTACGAGCTTGAAAGCGGCGTGCCGAAGCTCGCCGGCGAGCCACTCGTTCGCGACGGCCGAACGGTTGCGATGGCGGGGGGGACGACGTGGCACGCCAAGGTTTCGGGTAATCTCCTCGTCGCGCTTACGACGCGCCTTCGTGGGCGCGGCTGCATCACTATCGGAAGCGATGCCGTTTTGCAGACCCGCGAAGACACGGCGCGGCTTCCTGACATCGGCGTTTACTGCGACCCGCGCGATCTCGACTTCAGGGATGACGAATATCGTGCGCTTCGCTTTCCTCTTGCCGTGTTCGAGGTGCTTTCGCCATCGACCCGTGCGTCCGATCTGTCTCGCAAGCTCGCCGAGTATAAGGAAATTGTGTCCGTCCGATCGATCGTTTATGTCGATCCGGTACCACGCACGTTCGAGACGTGGGAGCGCCTGGGCGAGCGTGAGTGGCACAACGAGAGCTTTCTTCCCGGCGCAACGCTCAGGCTCACCGGTCCGCCGCTCGAAATATCGTCGCAAGAGATTTTCGCCCGCGATTAGCCGATCAACGGCCGTCCCATCGCAGCGCCATACACCTGCGCATAGCGCGCCACCATCGCCGCGCGCGTGTATTGGGCCGCAACCTTCGCCCGGTTCTCCGCGCCCACGCACGCGCGCAGCCCCGCGTCCGCGATCAGCACGGCCAGCGCCGAGCCGAGCGCAGGCTCGTCCGCAGCTTCGGCTAGGAAGGGCGCGTTGGCCGCCGCCACGATCTCGGCCACATCGCCCACGCGCGTCGAAACCGCAGGCAACCCCGCCGCCATCGCCTCGACCAGACTGATCGGAAACTGCTCGCTATCAGACGAGAGCGCGAACACGTCGAACAGGCCCACATAGCGGTGCGGATGGGGAAGGAAGCCCGGCATGATCAGGCGATCGCCAAGCCCGAGGCGCCCGGCGTCTGCCCGGATGCGCTCTTCGTCAGGTCCACGACCTACGATCACGAGGCGCGCGGGCACGTCCGGCACGCGCGCGGTCGCATCGGCGAAGGCGCGCACCAGCCGGGTCAGGTTCTTGACCGGACGCAGCCCCGCGAGCGTACCCACGATCACTTCGCCTTCGCGCCGCACCAGCCCCGGAATCGCATCGGGAGCGGGCGCCGTTTCGAACCGCGCCATCTCGATGCCGTTTGGGATATAAATCGCAGCCCGGTTCCAGGTTTCGGCGGCGATCCGCTCCAGATTGCGGCTGGGCACAACGAGCGAGTGCACGGCAGGGAGCGCGAGGCGGCGCAGCCATCGGCGCGCGGGCTTCTGGCGGACGAGTTCGTCTTCGTTGAACCCGTCCTCGTGGTGGACCAGCGGTGGACCACCGAACACACGGCGAGCAAGCACCGCATCCATCGCGCCAAAGTTGAAGCTCAGCACCAGATCGAAATTGCCCTCCAGCACCCAGCGAGCGACAGAACGCAGGCGCGAGGTCGAGGGTGCGCCCGCGAGCGGCGGCGGATCTTCGGCGACCATCACGGGCACGTTTGCGCCGATCAGATCGCACGCCGCAATCGCACCCGGAACCGAAGAAACGATCGTGTGTTCTAGTGTGTCGCCCCAAGCGTTCATCAGATCGACGTCGCGCGCCTCCTTTCCACCAAGGTTGAAAGTGGAATGCAGATGGAGGATCCGGGGACGCATCGTGGGGCCCCTCGCATGTGGGGGATGGCGCGAACAAGGCGCGTAAGGGATTTGGTGTCCGGGGAGCTTGGCTTAAGGGGCGGTTCCGGGGCAAGCGGGGCAGCAGGATGCAAATTTTCTTCGATCATTCTGCGCGTTGCGGGGGGAGACGCTGATGGCTGGCTTCCACCTTACACGCGCGGGCAGGGGTTGCGACGAGCGGCTTGCGGCGGCGCGGGTACGCTTCGTCTCGCACGGCTTTACCCGCTTTTCGGACATCGAAACTCTGAGGTATCGCGGCTTTCACGTCGAATATATCCACGGCGGCCCATCGATGATCGCGCGCGTGGGCGAGGATTTCGCCGCCGCCGCCGGGACGCTGGTCTATGACGGGGAGGTTGGCGAGCTTGGCCTCGCGGCGCTGCTCGGCGATTTCCGCTTCCCCGCATTCGACTGGAGCAAGCTCTCGGGCCAGTTTGCGCTCGTGGTGCACAAGGCGGGGCGGACCTATGCGCTTACCGACTACTTCGGCGCCTTCCAGCTTTTCCACGACGACGCGTTCGAGACGCTCTCCACCTCGTTCCTCGCGACGATCGAGGCGCAGCCGCGCGTCCACTGGGACGTGCAGGGCGTATACGAGTTCGCGTTTAACGTCTTTCCCATCGGCAACGATACGGTCATCGCCGGGGTCCACCGCCTCGGGCCACTCGTGCAGCTCGAGCTGGGGGAGACCGTGCGGCACCACGCCGTCGCCAAGCCCCTGCCACGGGAACCCGACGCGGTGCCCGATGCGGAGCGGTTGCAGCGGACCGCAGCCGCACTCGATCGCGTGGTCGAGCCATTCGTTCGTGCCTATGGCAACCGGATGCAATGCCCGCTTTCAGGCGGGCTCGATTCGCGTCTGGCGCTGGCGCTGTTGCGCGCGCGAGGCGTGCGGCCGCACGTTTATGTCTATGGCGGGCCCGAGGATGACGATGCGCGGATCGCAGTCGCGGTAGGGAAGGCGGAGGGCTTCGAAGTCGAAGTCTTCAACAAGCCCGCGTTCGCGGCGATTACGCCCGATCAGTTTCCAGCGATTGTCGAGCAGAATTTCAACGAGACCGACGCGTTGGTCACCGATGGCGGCCTGTTCGATAATGGCGGCAACGCGCACGCGCGCCACGCGCGCAACATGGATGGCCAGCTCGCGGTATCGGGCGGTTGTGGGGAAGTCTTCCGCAACTTCTTCTACCTGCCCGATCGTTCGCTGCACGCACGCGATGTCGCGCTCGCCTTCTTTGCGCGGTACGTGCGCGCCGATACCACTGCGCGCTTCGATGCGCGCGCGTTTGTGGGCGCGATCGAATCCAAGCTGGCGCGCGCGCTCGGCCACGCCGCCAGTGATCGGCTGACGCGCACCGAAGTGGAACAGCTTTACCCGCGCGAGCGGTGCCGTGCCTTTTTCGGGCGCGAGGTGAGCCTTGTCGGGCGGCATGGCGGGTATCTGATGCCCTTCCTCCATTGGCCGATGGTCGAGGATGCGCTGCGCATCCCGATGGCGCTCAAGCGCGCGGGTCGGTTCGAGGCGATGCTGCTCAACCACATCGATCCGGCGCTAGCGCGGCACATGTCCGCCTATGGCCATGATTTCACCGGACCGCCCGGCCGTGCACACGCGCGCGAAGAGTGGCAGACCGTGATCCGTCCGCCATGGGTGCGCCAGCGGAGTTACGGCGTGCGCCGCTGGCTGGGATCGGTGGAGGACGAGCATGGCGGGCTGATCAGCCCCGCTTTCCTCGGCAGGGTGATCGATCTCCATTTCCCGGCAATGGCGCGCTTCTTCGTCATGGACCGCGTAATGGGAGACGCGGGCCTCTACCGCCGGATTGCCTCGCTCGAATATCTGGCTGAACGCCTGGGCGGCCGATTGGTGAACGATTGAGCCTCGACGCATGGCCCGTCGTACGGCGACTGATGTTTCTGCTCGACGCCGAACGCGCGCATTCGCTCACGATCGCCGCGCTCGAAGCCGGTCTGGGGCCCGTCGCGCCGCTCGATCCGCCGATCCTTGCCACACGGCTGGCAGGGCTTGCGCTACCCAATCCGATCGGCCTCGCGGCGGGTTTCGACAAGGATGCGCGCGCGTCTGGTGTTCTGCTGCGCATGGGGTTCGGCTTCGTCGAGGTCGGAACGCTCACCCCGCTCGCCCAGCCAGGCAACCCGCGCCCGCGCGTGGCGCGGCTGGTCGGGGACCGCGCGGTCATCAATCGGCTTGGCTTCAACAACGGAGGCCAAATCGCGGCGCACGCGCGGCTGGCGGCGCGCGGAGCGGGGATCGTCGGCGTAAACATCGGCGCGAACAAGGATGCGGCGGATCGTACGGCGGATTACGTAACGGGCGTGTCGGCGATGGCGGATGTTGCCGACTACCTGACGATCAACATCAGTTCGCCCAACACGCCGGGGCTTCGTGCGTTGCAGACGGTCGATACGCTCGGTCCGCTGATCGATCGCGCCCGCGCCGCGAGACCGGCTGCGATGCCGCCGATCTTCGTCAAGATCGCACCCGATCTGGAAGATGCCGAGATCGATGCGATTGCCGAACTCGCACTCGCGCGCGGGGTGGACGGGCTGATCGCCACCAACACCACGATCGCGCGGCCGCAGACGTTGCGTTCACCTCACGCCGCCGAGATGGGCGGCCTGTCGGGTGCGCCGCTGTTCGCGCGCTCCACCCAGGTGCTCGCCCGGCTGCGGCGCATCACGCTCGGGCGCATCGCGCTGATCGGCGTCGGCGGGATCGATAGCGGCGCGGCCGCCTACGCCAAACTGCGCGCCGGAGCAGACGCGGTGCAGCTCTACACCGGACTGGTCTATGGCGGGCCGGGCCTCGTGACGCGCATCAAACGCGACCTGGCTGCACTGCTGGAGCGGGACGGGTTCGCCAGTGTTGCGGACGCGGTGGGTGTGGACGCCCACGCCCGTGCGTCGGAGACAAACGCGGGGTAGGCGCTTGACCTCGGCGTCGCGCCCCCGCCTAACGCCCCCATGCTCCGCTCCGCCCTGATCGCGTTCACGTTCGCGTTCCCCTTCGCCGCGTCCGCGCAGACCGCAACCCCCGCACGCCCGGCGGTGGCACGCGATGGCAGCGTGGCTCCCGATCCGCGCTCCGCGCTCGCGTCCGTTGCCCGCCGCGCGCCCGCAAGCACGGTCGCGGTCGGCACCGCCGTCGCCAGCGCGGCCGATCCGCGTGCGGCCGCCGCCGGGGCGGAGATGCTCCGCATGGGCGGCACCGCAGCCGATGCAGCGGGTGCAATTGCGATCGCGCTGACCGTGGTGGAGCCGCAATCGAGCGGGCTGGGGGGAGGGGGCTTCTTCGTCATCCACGATGCGAAGACCGGTCGTATCGTCACGCTCGATGGGCGCGAGAGCGGACCCGCCGCCGCGCGCGCCGACCGCTTCTTGCGTCCCGACGGCAAGCCGATGGATTTTGGCGAAGCACATTTGGGGGGACGATCGGTGGGCGTGCCCGGCACCGTCGCGCTGATCGCCGCCGCGCACGCGCGCTTTGGCAAATTACCCTGGGCGGCGCTGTTCCAGCCAGCGATCCGGCTCGCGCGCGAGGGTTTCCTCGTAACCCCGCGCCTCCACGCCATCCTCGTCTATGGCCGCGAGATCGTCGCCGCATCGTCCAACGCGCGACTGTTCCTCGGCCCGGACGGCGCGCCGCTCCCGGTGGGCGCACGCGTCCGCAATCCCGCGCTCGCCGCCACGCTCGCGCAGATTGCGGCGGGCGGGCCGGACGCATTCTACCATGGGGCAATCGCCGAGGGGATCGCGCGCGCGGTCAGCAACGCGCCGCGTGGCGCGGTGCCATTTACGCCCGCCGATCTTGCTGCCTACCGCGTAGTCGAGCGCACGCCCATCTGCGGGCAGTATCGCGGCTACCGCGTGTGCGGTATCGGTCCGCCGTCGTCGGGCGGCGTCGCGCTGATCCAGATCCTGGGCCAGCTCGAACGCTTCGATCTGAAGCGACTGGGTCGCGGCAGTGTGGTCGCGTGGCATCTGCTCGCCGAAAGCGAACGGCTCGCCTACGCCGATCGCGAGGCGTGGCTCGCCGATCCGGGCTTCACCGCGGTGCCCACCGACGGGTTGATCGATCCTGTGTATATCGCCGCACGCTCGGCACTGATCGATGCGGACCGCGCGATGCCGATCGTGCCCGCAGGCACGCCACCCGGCGCACCCCGGCCCCCCGCAGCTTCGGACAACGAAGTCGCAGGCACGAGCGACATCGCAGTCGCGGATGCGGCGGGCAATGTGGTGAGCTATACGACCACGATCGAATCGATCTTCGGCTCGGGCCAGGTCACGGGCGGTTTCTTCCTCAACAACGAGCTGACCGATTTCGATTTCCAGCCCGTTCGCGCCGGAGCGCCCGCGCCCAATCGCCTCGAACCCGGCAAGCGCCCGCGCAGTTCGATGGCCCCCACGCTGATCTATGCACCCGATGGCAGTCTGTACGCGGCCGTGGGAGCAGCCGGGGGCGCGACGATCATCGCGCAGGTGGCCAAGACGGTAATCGCGCTAATCGACTGGGGGCTGCCGATCGAGGATGCGATTGCCGAACCTGTGCTCTACGCCAACGGCGCGCGCCTCGCCTACGAGCGCGGTTCGCGGCTGGAAGCGCTCGCCCCCGGTTTGGCAGCAATGGGCCACCAGACGGTCGCCGCCGATCTCCCGGGGAAGACGAACGCGGTGGTGCGCACGCGCGGCGGCTGGCGCGGGGCGGGCGATGTGCGTGGTGATGGGTTGGCGGTGGCGACGCGGTGATCGGTGGGTGTTGCGGATGTCGCGCGGAGCCGTGCCAGCCCGATGCGTCCAAAAGCCCGTTGCGCGGCCGCCTCCGTAGCGACTATGTGAACATCTGATCCACGCCACAAATGGGCAACGCACCGGCCATGGCCACAATTCCCGTCGATACTCAAACTCCGCATCATGATACGCATGGCGGTGTAGAGCGCCGCGATTTCCTTTATGTCGCCACCGGCATGTTCGCAGCCGCGGGGGTGACCACCGCCATCTGGCCGATGATCAACCAGATGAACCCGTCCGCTGACGTGTCCGCGCTCGCGTCGATCGAGGCCGATCTGTCCAAGATCCTGCCCGGCATGGCGGTCAAGCTCGCATGGCGGGGCAAGCCCGTATTTGCACGCCACCTCACCCCGGCCGAGATCGCGGCGGCGGACAAGGTGAACATCTCCGAACTGCGCGATCCGCAGACGCTGGCCGCGCGCACCAAGCCCGGCAAGAAGGAATGGCTGATCACGATGGGTGTTTGCACCCATCTGGGCTGCATCCCGCTCGGCACGGGGGCGGGCGAGAACAAGGGGCCATTCGGCGGATATTTCTGCCCTTGCCACGGCTCGGCCTACGATACCGCCGGGCGCATCCGTAAAGGCCCCGCGCCAAAGAACCTCGAGGTTCCCGAATACGCCTTCAAGACACCCACCACGATCCAGATCGGTTGAGGTTTTAAAAACGATGAGCTTCTCCTGGGCTGCCCCCTACGAACCCACCTCCGCCCCCATGAAATGGCTGGACGAACGTCTGCCGATCCCTCGCCTCGTCTGGAGTTCGGTTGGCGGCGGCTATCCGGTTCCCAAGAATATCAACTACATGTGGAACTTCGGCGCGCTCGCAGGCGTGGCGCTAACCATCCAGATCATCACTGGCATCATCCTGGCGATGCACTACGCCGCCTATTCGCCCGAAGCCTTCCAGTCGGTCGAACATATCATGCGCGACGTGCGCGGCGGCTGGATGTTCCGCTACATGCACTCGAATGGTGCGTCGTTCTTCTTCATCGTCGTCTATTTGCACATCTTCCGCGGCCTTTATTACGGATCGTATAAGCCACCGCGCGAGCTGGTGTGGATGATGGGTGTCGTCATCCTGCTGCTGATGATGGCCACCGCATTCATGGGCTATGTGCTCCCCTGGGGCCAGATGAGCTTCTGGGGCGCGACCGTCATCACCAATCTGTTCTCCGCCGTGCCGCTGGTCGGCGAGGCATTGCACACGTGGCTACTGGGCGGTTTCTCGCCCGATAACCCCACATTGAACCGCTTCTTTTCGCTCCACTATCTGCTGCCCTTCGTGACGCTCGGCGTCGTGGTGCTGAAGATCTGGGCGCTGCACATTCCGGGATCGTCGAACCCGCTCGGCGTGGACGTGAAGGGGCCGCAGGATACGCTGCCCTTCCACCCGTATTTCACCTCCAAGGACGCGTTCAGCCTTGGCATCTATCTTACGCTGTTCTCGATCGTGGTATTCTTCGCGCCCGACATGTTCGGGGAGCCGGACAATTATATCCAGGCAAACCCGCTCGCCACGCCAGCCCATATCGTGCCTGAATGGTATCTGCTGCCCTTCTACGCGATCCTGCGTGCGTTCACGGTCGATTTTCTGTTCATCCCCGCCAAGCTATGGGGCGTGCTCGCAATGTTCGCGTCGATCGTGCTGCTGTTCTTCCTGCCATGGCTCGATCGCTCGCCGATCCATTCGAACAAGTTCCGGCCGCTCAATCGTGCCTTCTTCTGGATCCTGCTCGTGGACATCGTTATCCTCGGCGTCTGCGGCGGCAAGCCTGCCGAAGAGCCGTGGGTGCGCCTCGGTCAGTTCGCCGCCGCTTATTACTTCCTGCACTTCCTCGTGATCGTCCCTATCATCAGTTCGATCGAAACGCCGGAGCCGATGCCGCGCTCGATCAGCGAGGCGATCTTCAAGGGCAAGGAAGCCATCGCCAGCGTGGCGGGTTCGGGCCGTGGCCCTGCGGGCGCAATGCCCGGCCTCGTCCCCGCCGAATAGCCGAACAGGAAGACAATACATGGTCCGCATCGTTGGCTTCTTCGCAGGCCTGCTCTTCGTCGCCGTCCTGATGTTCGCGGCCTTCCAGCGCCGCGAGCCGAGTGATCCGCTCCCTCACGGCCTCCCGCCACTCGAGCAGAAATGGTCGTTCGACAGTGGGTTCGGGATCTTCGGCAAATATGACAATCGTCAACTCCAGCGTGGCTTCGCGGTCTACAAGGGCGTCTGCTCGAGCTGCCATTCGCTCAAGCTGGTTGCCTTCCGCGATCTGGAAGACATCGGCTTCAAGCCTGCGGAAGTGAAGGCGATCGCGAAGGACTGGGCGAGCG
Source organism: Sphingomonadales bacterium (assembly GCA_038238915.1). Taxonomy (GTDB): domain Bacteria; phylum Pseudomonadota; class Alphaproteobacteria; order Sphingomonadales; family Sphingomonadaceae; genus JAVVHE01. The sequence continues at coordinate 77,070 of JBBSFH010000007.1, read as the reverse complement.
AGGTTCCCTCGATCAATCCGGAGACAGGCGAACCGGCGACGCGCAAGGCGCTGCCATCCGATTACTTCCCCGGTCCATACGCCAACGAAGTCGCCGGGCGCGCGGCAAACAATAATGCGCTGCCGCCAGATATGAGCCTGCTCGCCAAAGCGCGCGAGGGTGGATCGGCGTATATCTATTCGCTCGTCAGTCATGGCTATGACGACAAGGCACGGCCCAAGGGCTTCGAGACGCCCGACGGCCTGTATTTCAACAAATACTACGCCAACCTCAATATCGCGATGCCGCCGCCGCTCAGCGCCGACGGGCAGGTCGATTATGCCGATGGCACAAAATCCACGATCGATCAGAATGCCAAGGACGTGGCCGCCTTCCTGATGTGGACCGCCGAGCCCAAGCTGCGCGATCGACGCGAGACGGGGCTGGCTTCGGTGCTGTTCCTCATCGTGCTCAGTGGCTTGCTGTGGGGCACGTACAAGAAGGTCTGGAGAGACGTGAAGACGCCTCCGGTCGTGCGCGGCGTGGTCCCGGCCGAGTAGAAAGTTGATGTCATCCCGGGCTTGATCCGGGATCTGCCTTCGGATCGGTTCAACGTGGCGGACCACCAGCAGGCGGGTCCGGGTCAAGCCGCCGATGACCCATCGCTTTCCTTGCCTCCCTTGCCCCCTTCCGCCACAACGTCTCCGTGACAAACACCCCAGCAAGGATGCGGCTCGGCATCATCGGCGGCAGCGGCCTTTACCAGCTCGCCCACCTCACCCATAGCGAGTGGGTCGGCATCGAAACCCCGTTCGGCGCGCCCTCTGACGCGCTTCTCCACGGTTTCCTTGGCGACACGCAATGCGTGTTCCTGCCACGTCACGGTCGCGGTCACGTTCTCGCCCCGCACGAAATCAACTACCGCGCCAACATCGCGGCGCTGAAGATCGCGGGTTGTACGCACGTCCTCGCCATCTCCGCGTGCGGCTCGTTCCGCAAGAAGCTTGGCCCCGGCACGTTCGTCGTAGTCGATCAGTTCCGCGATTTCACCCGGATTCGGCAGACGAGTTTCTTCGATCGTGGCATCGTCGCCCACGTTGCCTTCGGCACGCCGACGTGCGCGGCGTTGGCGAAAACCGCCGAAGACGCACTCGTTGCGACCAATATCGTGCACCGTGTCGGCGGCACCTACGCGATAATCGAGGGCCCGCGCTTCTCGACCAGCGCGGAAAGCCACGCGATGCGCGATAGCGGCTGCGATCTCGTCGGCATGACCGGTCTCCCCGAAGCCGCGCTCGCGCGCGAGGCGGAGCTGCACTATGCCGCCGTCGCGATGGTGACGGACTATGATGCGTGGCATCCCGATGCGACGCATGTGGATGTTGCCAGCGTGATTGCAGTCGTCCACGCGAACGCGGCGGCGGCGGCGAGGCTGGTCACCGAAGTCGCGGCGCGTCTGCCCGCGATCACGCGCTGCCCCACCGGCTGCGCCACCGCGCTCGATGGCGCGATCATTACCGCACGCGAAAAATGGCCCGCGAACGCCGTGACGCGCCTGAGCCCGATTGCCGCCCGAGTCCTTGCATGAACGAAGATTTGCGCGCGCTTATCCGCACCGTTCCCGATTTCCCCAAGCCCGGCATCCAGTTCCGCGATATCACCACGCTGCTGCTGAACGGGCCGGGCTTCCGCACCGCGATCGATCGGCTTGCCACCGCCGTCGAGCATACGCCGCACGATGCGGTCGCGGGGATCGAGGCGCGGGGTTTCGTCTTTGGTGCCGCGCTCGCGCACGCGCTGGGGCTGGGCGTGGTGCTGCTGCGCAAGCAGAACAAGCTTCCCGGCACGACGATCGGCGTCAACTACGCGCTCGAATACGGGCAGGACCGAATCGAGATGCACGCGGACGCGGTGGAAGCCGGAATGCGAATCCTGCTCGTGGACGATCTGATCGCCACGGGCGGCACAGCGCTCGCCGGCGTGAAACTGCTGCGCGAGGCGGGGGCAATCGTCGATGCCGCCGCCTTCGTGATCGACCTTCCCGATCTGGGCGGCGCGGCGCGGCTACGCGCAGCCGACGTGGCGGTCCACACCCTCGTCGCGTTCGCTGGCGACTAAAGCTTGTTCCACCTGGGCTGCCTTCTCACCCCTTCCCAGCTCCACCGGGGAGGGGGCTGAACGCGGTCTCGCCGCAATGAGCCGAACCCTTTGCGGTTCCATTGCCTTGTAGGATCGTCCCGGCGATCCGCGACCGACATGCGTTGACTTTCATCCCGTCACCCAACGGACAGCCCGCACGCAGACGCGCTCCGGCGAGCCATCCAAAGGCAACGGCCACTTCGGCAAACGCGAATGCCAAAACCACTTCGCCGCCGCCGGATCCGATGACTGTGGATAGCAACCTGGCCGAGAGCTTGATCCAGCGTCGCTGGATCCTGGCCTGGCGAACGCTGGCATGCCGCGCCGGACGGGGACCGTGCGGCGCATCAAGATATCCCGCGTCTCCGACTGACAGCTTTCGCTCGCGTGGCAAGGGCAAACCGGGCGAGGCCGTAGCCCCGCGCCAGCCAGCCTAAGCCGAAATCGCCCGCCGGATTTCGCTGACGTCCGCTTCGGGATCGCGCATCACGTAGCCGCGGCCCCAGATCGTCTCGATATAATTTTCGCCGCACGCGGTAGTGATCTTCTTGCGCAGTTTGCAGATGAATACGTCGATGATCTTCATCACGGGCTCGTAGGTATCGCCGTAGAGATGATCGAGGAACATGCCTTTGGTCACTGTCGTACCGCGCCGGGTGGCGAGCAGTTCGAGGATCTGGAACTCCTTGCCGGTGATGTGGATACGTTCGCCGTTTGCGTGGAGCGTATGGCGCTCGACATCGATCTTGAGTTTGCCGATCCGCATCACCGGCCGCACGCGCGCGCCATGTTCGCGGCTGATCTGGAAGATGCGCTTGACGAGCGCCTCCGGCTCCAGCGGCAGCGTCAGATAATCGTCCGCGCCCGCCGACAGCGAGCGCACGACTTCGACGAGGCGATCGTTTGGCGAGACGAGCAGGATTGGGGTACGAATTTTGGCGAGCCGCAAGCGCTGCACGAGTTCGGCCGCCTGCGTGTGCGCACCGATTTCGAGCAGAATGACATCGAACTCCTCGTCACGCGCCAGCGGCAGCGCGGCGTCCTGATCGGTGACGGTCGCGTCGATCAGCGCCCCCGCGAAACCCGAAAGTTCGATCGTAGTGGCGGGCGATTGAGCCTGGATTGTCAGAACGCGCATGGCACCCCTTCGTTTACACCGGAACATCGCTGAACGCATTCAGCATTGGGATAAAGACATGGAACAAATCGTTGAGCAAGCTACAAGTTTGTGAAATTGCACGAGAATGGCGTAATTGACATCATCGGTGGCAGTCATGCCGTCACGGTTGTTCAATCTAGGGCGCAGGCGTAAAAAGGTAAATATGGTCGGTGCCAGAACCTTTCGTCAACGCGTCGCCGTCGCGATGTCGGGCGGGGTCGATAGCTCGGTGGTCGCAGCACTGCTGGTCGCCGAGGGCCATGAGGTGATCGGACTGACGCTGCAGCTATACGATGCGGGCAGCGCGCAGGCTCGCTCAGGTGCCTGCTGCGCGGGGGCGGATATTGCCGATGCGCGCGGGGTCGCGGCGCACTTGGGCATCGCGCACTACGTAATCGACAGGGAAAGCCGGTTTCGCGCGGCGGTGATCGACGATTTTGCGGACAGTTACCTGCGCGGCGAGACGCCGATCCCGTGCGTGCGCTGCAATCAGAGCGTCAAATTCTCCGATCTGATCGACATCGCGCGCGATCTCGGTGCGGATGCGCTTGCCACCGGCCATTACGCGAGGCGCCTGGAAAGTGAGGACGGCCCGGAACTGCACCGCGCGGTCGATCCTGCAAAGGATCAGAGCTATTTCCTGTTCGCCACCACGCGCGAGCAGCTCGCATACCTGCGCCTGCCACTTGGCGATCGGCCCAAGGCAGAGGTGCGGTCTATCGCCGCACGTCTCGATCTGCCGGTCGCGGCCAAGCCCGATAGCCAGGATATCTGCTTCGTCCCCGATGGCCGCTACGCGGATCTGGTGCGCAAGCTCAGGCCGCAGGCGGATGCGCCCGGCGAGATCGTCGACAGCCGGGGCCGGGTGCTGGGCACACACAAGGGGCTGATCGATTTCACGATCGGCCAGCGCCGGGGGCTGGGTGTCGGCGGCGAGGCGGAGCCGCTCTATGTGCTGCGGCTCGAACCAAACACGCGCCGCGTGGTGGTGGGGCCGCGCGCGGCGCTTGGCGTGGACGCGGTGGAACTGGGCGAGACGAGCTGGATTGCGGGCGTGCCCCCCGCGCACGGAACGCCGGTGGAGGCGCGCGTGCGCTCCACCTCGCGTCCGGTGGCGGCAACGATCCACAGCCCGGTCGAAATCCGCTTTGCGCTGCCCGAGAGCGGCGTGTCCCCCGGCCAGGCTTGCGTTCTGTACGAGGGAAGCCGGGTGCTGGGCGGCGGATTCATCGCGCGCACAAGCGTTTTGGCAGAGGTGGATCGGATCGCAGCCTAGTCGAGTGCAAACGTCCCTTCGATCACGGTGACGCAATTGCCTTCCAGATACACGCGGTCGCCTGCAACCTCACACGTCATCCGCCCGCCGCGTGCGCTCGCCTGGAACGCGGTGAAGCGCGCGCGCCCGAGCCGAGCCGCCCAGTAAGGCGCGATCACCGCGTGCGCCGAACCGGTGACGGCATCCTCGGCGATCCCGGCGCCGGGCGCAAAGACGCGGCTGACGACATCGGTCTGCGTGCCCGGTGCGGTGGCGATGAACAGCACATCGCCGAACGGGCTCAACGCGGCGAAATCGGGAGCGAGCGCGCGGATATCGGCCTCGCTCGCATAGACGGTGACGCTGTAGCCGCCGGGATGCCGGAGCGTGTAAACTGCGTGGCCACCGAGTGCTCGCGCGATCCCCTGATCGTCGATGGGGGAGGGCGCCCACGCCGGCAGACCCATTCGGTAGCCATTGCCCGCGCGCGCGACCGAGAGCACGCCCGATTTGCGCGTCTGAAAGTGTACCTCGTCGCGCGACGCGTCCGCACCCAGCACCACATGCCCGCTCGCGAGCGTTGCGTGACCGCAGAGCGCGACTTCCATGGCGGGAGTGAACCAGCGCAGCTCGTAATCCGCGTTGCCGGCCACCCACGGCACGTAGAAGGCAGTCTCCGCGACATTGTTCTCGTTGGCGATCGCCTGCAGCACATCGTCGGGCAGCCACGCGTCGAGTGGCATCACAGCCGCCTGATTGCCGGTGAGCGCGCGCTCCGCGAAGGCGTCGACTTGGGTGAATGGGAGTTTCATTGGCGCATCCTATCCGTGTGGCGGCCGCGCGTCGCGGTGGCCCGTGGGATCGACATGGACCAGCACGCCCACACCGGGGAAGTCCCCGCGCACGCGTGCCTCCACTGCATCGACAACATCGTGCGCCGCGCCGACGCTCATCTCGGGATCGACCCAGATGTGGAACTGCGCGAAATGGTGCTGGCCGCTACCGCGCGTCCGCAGATCGTGGACGCCGCGCACGAGGGGATGATCCGCCGCAATGCCCAGCAGCCGCTGGCGTTCGGCTTCAGGCCATTCCTTGTCCATCAGCAGATCGATCGCCTCGCTTCCCGCGCGCGCGCCACTGAGGCCGAGCCAGGCGGCGATCCCAAGCCCGAACACCGCGTCCGCGCCGCGTACATGCGCAAATGCTTCGAGTGCTACGCCCGCGATTACCGCGATGTTGACTGCGAGATCGGCGCGGTAGTGCGCGCGGTCGCTACGGATCGCCACCGATCCGGTCGCGAGGATCGCGCGGCGCTGCAGCGTGAGCAGCGCCACCGTACTCGCGATGGCGATCAGCGAGACCGCGATGCCGATCCCGGGCTCGGCGGGCGCAGCGGGCGCGGACAGCCGCCGCGCCGCCGCCCACGCGATCAGCCCGACCGAGAGGATCATCAGCACCGATTGCGCGAGCGCGGCGAGCGCCTCCGCCTTGCCATGCCCGAAGCGGTGATCGTCGTCGGCAGGCCGCGCTGCCCACGCCACTCCCCCCAAGGTGATCAGCGATGCCACCAGATCGAGCCCGCTATCCGCGAGGCTGCCCAGCACCGCGACCGATCCGGTCGCATAAGCCGCGCCCGCTTTCAGCAGCGTCAGCCCCGCCGCCACGCCGACCGAGGCCAGCGCAGCGCCACGCGCGCTGCCCGTATCCGCGTGGCCCGTCAGTGTCACGGATACAGCCGCTGGATATGCCAGCCGCCATCCGGGGCAGGCTCGTAGGTCCAGCGCTCGTGCTGGCGGAACGCGCGCTCTTCCCAGAATTCGAAGCGATCGGGGCGGATGCGCCAGCCGGTCCAGTGCGGCGGGCGCGGCACATCGTCCGGGAAGTGCGCCTCGTAAATCGCCACGCGCTCGGCGAGCGAACCCCGGTGCGGCATCGGCCGCGATTGCAGTGAGGCCCACGCGCCGATCCGGCTCCCGCGCGGCCGTCTTGCGAAATAGGCGTCCGCCTCCGCATCGCTCACCAGCTCGACCGGCCCGCCAACGCGCACCTGCCGCTCGGACGATTTCCAGTAGAACAGCGCCTCCGCCTGGCCCGTGGCGGCGAGCGCGCTGCCCTTCGCGCCCTCCACATTGGTGTAGAAGACGAAGCCGCGCGTGTCCCAACCCTTGAGCAGCACGGTACGGACCGCAGGGCGGCCGCGCGCATCGACGGTCGCGATCGACAGCGCCTCGGGGTAGGAGGGTTCGGTCGCTTTCGCCTCGGCGAACCATTGGCCAAAGAGCGCGAAAGGGTCGGGGGGGAGCGGATCGTCCATTAGGGCTGCGTGTAGCGCGTCGCGCGGTGCGCCCCAACCCTTCGCGGACGCCGCATGGATGTTTGCCCTTTACACCGCCAGGCCTGCGCCGCATCTAATCGTTGCATTCTCGCCACATTCAGGGTTTTCAAACACGATGGCCGACCTCTACGGCGTGCTCGGCGTCAAGAAGGACGCCAGCGACGCGGCGATCAAGACCGCCTATCGCAAGCTCGCCAAACAGCTTCACCCCGATCGCAACAAGGATAATCCGAAGGCGACCGAACGCTTCAAGTCGGTCAGCGCGGCGAACGCGATCCTGTCCGACCCGGAGCAGCGCGGGCGCTACGATCGTGGCGAGATCGACGAGGACGGTAACCCCAAAGTGCCCGCAGGCTTCGCGCGCGGTGCGGGCGGCGGTTTCCAGGGCTTCCGCTCGGGGCCCGGGGGCGCGACCAGCTCCACCTTCGAATTCGGCGGCGATCCGAGCGATCTGTTCGCCGAACTGTTCGGCCGCACGCAGCGTGGCGGTTCCGGCGGCCCGCAATTCGAACCTGGCTTTCGGCCCGCCGCCAAGGGGGCGGACCGCGCTTACAAGCTCGGCGTCCCCTTCGAAGATGCTGCGCGTCTTGCGCCGCAGCGCGTCAGCCTTGCCAACGGCCGCACGCTCGACATCAAGCTGCCGCCGGGGGTAGAATCGGGCACGCAGATCCGTCTCTCGGGCCAGGGCGATAGCGGCCAGGGCGGCGCGGGCGACGCGCTGGTGACGCTCGACATCTCCCCACATCCCCATTTCCGCCGTGACGGCGACGATGTTCGCCTCGATTTGCCCGTCCGCCTCGACGAGGCGGTGCTGGGAGCCAAGGTTCGCGCACCTACCGTCGATGGACCGGTAACGCTGACTATCCCCGCGGGCGCGACCTCGGGGCGCGTGCTGCGGCTGCGCGGCAAGGGCTTCACGCGCAAGGGCGGCGAGCGCGGCGATCAGTATGTAACGCTGATGATTGATCTCCCTCCCGCCGATGCCGACCTCAGGGCATTCGCAGAGGGCTGGGCGGCGGACAAGGCACGGAACCCGAGGGTCGCGCTGGGCGTCGAATAGCCATGGGCGTCGGGGGCAGTGCGAAGCGGGTGGCGCACAGCGCCTGGCGAATCCTCGAGCGAAGTTTCGATGAAGGCTCGGTCCACGCGGGCAATCTCGCGTATCTCAGCCTGACGACGCTGTTTTCGGTCACCGTGGTGGTCGCCACCATCGCCGGGTCGCTCGGCCGCAGCCGCGACGGACTGCGCGCGCTGCGCGATTTCCTCGCCGCGCTGCCACCCGATGTGGCGAGGCTGCTTGGCCATCCGATCGCCGATCTCGTCGAGCGCCGCAGCCATAGCGGCATCCTTACCTTCGGGATTCTGGTTGGCCTGTGGTCGGCGGCGAGCTATATCGAGACGATCCGCGAGATCATCCGCAACGCATATGGCACGATCGAGGCCGAATCCTTCTGGCGGCGTCGCTTCGCTTCGATCGGCGCGATCATCGCGGTCGTACTGCTGATCCTGATCGCATTTTCGCTCCAGTTCGTGCTCACGGGCGCGTCCACGTTCGTGGCACGCCTTCTACCGCTCGCGGTCGAGGCGGGGCGGCTGATCGATATCGGCCGCGTGGCGCAAGGGGTTTTGCTCTTTGGCGCGCTCTATTTGCTGTTCGCGCTCCTCACGCCGCAGAAATATCGCAAATCCTTCGCCGAATGGCCAGGCGCATTGCTGACTGCTGCGGTATGGATCGGCGCGACCGCGCTGCTCCCACCGATCATCGCAAGGGTGGCGAACTATCAGGTGACCTATGGTTCGCTCGCGGGCGTCATGATTTCGCTGCTTTTCTTCTATGTGGTGGGATTGGGCCTCGTCACAGGCGCGAACCTCAATGCGACGCTCGCGGGGGCCGAACCGACGAAGTCCAAGGAATTGCGCGGCGTTGCGCCGACGAAGGAACCCGAATGACAGGATTATTGGCCGGAAAACGCGGTCTCATCATGGGACTCGCGAACGAGCGCAGCCTCGCGTGGGGCATCGCCAAGGCCGCGCGCGCTGCAGGCGCGGAACTCGCGTTCAGTTATCAGGGCGAGGCGCTGGAGAAGCGCGTGCGGCCGTTGGCGGCTGAATTGGGCAGCGATTTCCTGATCGAATGCGATGTGGCGGATGCCGACCAACTGGACCGCGCGTTTGTCGATCTGGCCAAGCGCTGGGACGGCGTCGATTTCGTCGTCCACGCGATCGGCTTTTCAGACAAGAACGAGCTGCGCGGGCGGTATGTGGATACGAGCCTCGAAAACTTCCTGATGACGATGAACATCAGCGCGTTCAGCTTCACAGCGATCGCCAGGCGGGCGCTGCCGATGATGAAGCCGGGGGGATCGCTGCTGACGCTCACCTATTACGGCGCGGAGAAGGTGGTGCCGCATTACAATGTGATGGGCGTGGCCAAGGCCGCGTTGGAGGCGAGCGTGCGCTATCTTGCGGTCGATCTCGGGCGCGACGGCGTACGCGTGAACGCAATCTCGGCCGGGCCGATCCGGACATTGGCCGCATCGGGAATCGGGGATTTCCGCTACATCCTCAAGTGGAACGAGCTGAACGCGCCGCTCAAGCGCAACGTGACGATCGAGGATGTGGGCGGTGCGGGGCTGTATCTGCTCAGCGATCTGAGCTCCGGCGTCACCGGCGAGGTGCACCATGTCGACGCAGGCTACCACACAGTCGGCATGAAGGCAGAGGATGCGCCCGATATCGCGCTCGAGCGCGCTTAGCGTCCCCTGTTTGGAAGTGCGCGCGCCTTAGCCCTTTTTACGCAAGCCTTCGCGCGCGCAGCCGTCACTCTGGCCGAAGGTGTGCCCGATGACGTTGCCGATTGCCCAGAGCGCCAGACCCGCCGTCGATCAGACCGCGCCCTCTTCGGCCGCTGCGGCGAAGTCGACTGCTGCCAAGTTCGAGGGGCTCTTTGTGCGCGAGATGCTGAAATCGATGCGTGCCGCCAAGCTCGACGACGGCCTGTTACAGACCGACGCGGATGCGAACTGGGCCGATATGCGCGATCAGCTCTTCGCCGATACGCTCGCTGCGCGCGCGCCCATCGGCGTGGCATCGCAGCTCCAGGGGCCTAAACCATGAGCGATCTGATCGGTATCGCCGCATCGGGTGTGCGCGGTTACCGAGCCGCGCTCGATGCGGTGGGCGAGAATGTCGCCAACGCGAGCACGACCGGCTACGCGCGCCGCACGGTCGCGCTCGTCGGCGTCGATCCGGGGAATGGGGGACCGTTCGCCCGCCCCGGCGTCACCGGGCTCGGCGTCGATGTCGCGGGGCTCAAGCGCGCGCACGATGGCTTTCTTGCGGCAGATGCGCGCGGTGCGCAGGCTGATAACGCCCGGCTGAGCGCACAGACAACGTGGCTCGGGCAGATCGAAACGACGCTCGCGGCGGGTGGTCAGGACATCGGTGCCGGGCTGAGTGCGTTTTACAACGCCGCCAAGGGCCTCGCCGCCGAACCCGGCTCGGCGGTTGCGCGAGGCCAGTTCCTCTCGGCCGCAGACAGCGTCGCGTCGCGCTTCCGCGCGGCTGGCGCGTCACTGGTGCGGACGGCTGCGGCGATCACCAAGGAGGTCGCCACAGGCGTCGGCACGGTCAACGGGCTGACCACCCAGATCGCCACGCTGAATGCACACCTGCGCCGCACCCAGCCCGATAGCGCCAGCAGCGCGAGCCTCGCTGACGAGCGCGACCGGGTGCTCGACGAACTCGCCAGATCGGTGGCGATCGATGTCAGCGAAGGCGACCGGGGTGTCGTCACCGTCCGGTTGGGTGACCGCTTCGGGGCGACGCTGGTGGATGGTGGCGGGGCCGCGCAGCTTTCGGCTTCGGGTGACAGCGTGCTTGTTGGCAGAGCGCGCGCCGACGTCTCGGCGCAGATCGGTGGCGGCACGCTGGGCGGCGCGCTCGCGGGTGCGCGGCGGCTCACCACGACTGAAGCCGCACTCGACGGGATTGCGAACGATTTCGCCACTACCATCAACGCCGCGCACGCAACCGGCGTCGATCTCGCGGGCGCGCCCGGCGGCGCGCTGTTCGCCACGCAGACCGCGATCATCGCCGCCTCGCCCGCGAATATCGGCGCGGCCACTGTCACCGCGAGCGTCGCCGATGGGGGAACGCTCGCCCCGGGCGGATATGCGCTGCGCTACGACGGGGCATCGGCCGCCTGGACTCTCGCGCATGCCGACGGCAGCAATCCGGTCAGTGGCACGGGCACGCTGACGCTCGACGGCCTGACGGTCGGCCTCGCGGGAGCCCCCGCCGATGCGGACAATTTCACGCTCAGCCCCGCAGCGGGCGCCGCCGGACTTTCGATCCGCATCACCGACCCGAACAAGGTCGCCGCCGCCGATCCGTGGATCGCGGGCCCGGGGCTCGCCAATGCCGGGACGGGGACCATCGCGGTCACAACCGATAGCAGCGCCACCGGCCTGCCACCCGGCACCGCGTTTCGCGTCCACATGATCGATGTCGCCAATTTCGAAGTGCTCGATCCCGCAAGCGGTTCGACGCTCGCCGCCGCGCAACCCTACACCGCAGGCGCGAGCATCGTCGGCGCGGGCTTCCGCTTCACGCTCGGCGGCGCTCCCGCAGCGGGCGATACGTTCGACATTTCGGTCTCGGCAGGCGCGGGCGGAGACTCGGGTGCGGTGGACCGCCTGATTGCCACGCGCGGCGCGCCGGTCGGCACCGCCACGCTCGAGGATCGCTGGGCAGCAACGACCAACGCCGTGTCCACCGCGCTCTCCGACGTCAGGAGCGCCGCGAATGCCGCCACCAACGCGCTCGATACCGCCAACGCCGCGCGCGACGGCGTGACGGGCGTATCGCTCGACACCGAGGCGACCGATCTCGTGCGCTTCCAGCAGGCCTATCAGGCGTCCGCCAAGGTCATCCAGACCGCGCGCGATGTGTTCAACCAATTGCTCCAGATCGGCGGATAGCGATGCGCATCGGCACTTCGAGCTTCAACGATTCGCAGTTGAACGCGATGGCGCGGCTGTGCGGGCAGATTGCGGCAGGCCAGGGTGCGATCTCGACGGGCAAGAGCCGTGTCAGCGCGTCGGACGATCCCGCCGCCGCCGCACGCAGTGCCGATCTCGCGCGCACGCAGGCGAACAACACGCGCTACGCCTCGGGACTCGATCTGGCCGAGCAGCGGCTTGGCATCGCGGACAAATCGCTCGAAGGCATGACCAATCAATTGATCCGTCTGAAAGAACTCGCGCTCCAATCATCGAGCGAAACCGCCAGTCCGGCCGACCATCATATCTTCCTCACCGAAGCGCTGCAGATCCAGAAGGTCATGGTCAGCCTCGGCAACGCGCAGGATGCGGGGGGGGCGTATCTGTTCGCAGGCGCGCGCTCGGCCGCACCCGCGTTCGCGCAGGATGCGACAACCGGCGCGGTCACTTATCAGGGGCTGGGGGAGGGGGTGCCCGTCGCAGTCGGCGCGAGTGCATCGATCCGCACCACCGATAGCGCGCCGGCACTGTTTGGCAATGTTGCGGGCGCGGGCGGACGTTCGGTGTTCGCGGTCGTCCAGGATTTTATCACCGCGCTCCAGGCGCCCGAACCCGCGCCGGGCGACACGGCCGCGATCGCCGCGCGCCGCACCGCATTCTCGACCGCCGTCGATGGCGTTGGCGCTGCGACCGATCGCATCGCTGCGGGCCGCGCGGACATCGGCGCGCGCCTCAACCGCGTGGACAGCGAACGCTCGCGGCTGACCGCCGAGGGCGAAGGTCTCACGCAGGCGCGTTCGACGCTCGACGACGCCGATTACGCAGCGACGATCATCAGCCTCCAGCGCGCGAGCACGATCCTGCAGGCGACGCAAAGAAGCTTCTCGCAGTTGAGCAGCCTGTCGCTGTTCAACGAAATCCACGGATAGCGCGGGTGTCCGCTGCACTCATCCCGCGCCCGGCAGCCGTAGCGTCACCAGCAGCCCGCCCAGATCCTCGCTGTCGCCAAGCTCGACCGAGCCGCCGTAAATCTCCGCGACATCGCGCACGATCGCAAGGCCCAGTCCGGTTCCGGGCTTGCCGGTATCGAGCCGGGCACCGCGCGCGAAGAGTTCGGTGCGGCGCGCTTCGGGGATGCCTGTTCCGTCATCCTCGATCGCGAACACCACCTGCCCCTGGGGTTCGGCGGAAACGGTCACGAACACACGCCCGCCGCCATATTTGACTGCGTTATCGAGCAGATTGCCGAGCATTTCTTCCAAATCCTGCCGCTCGCCGCGAAAGACAAGGCCACGATCGCCCGCCAGATCGATCACCGCGTCCCGCCCGGCGTGCATCCGCTCGACCGTGCGCGCGATGCCTTCGAGCGCGGGCCACACCGGCGCGCGCGCCGACGAGGCCGAGCGCCGACCCAAAGCGCGCGCGCGCGCGAGGTGGTGATCGACGTAGCGGCGCATCGTGGCGAGTTGCGTTTCGACCGAATGCGGCAAGTCCGCCGCGTCACCGCGCGCTTCGTTCAGCAAGACACTCATCGGCGTCTTTAGCGCGTGCGCGAGGTTGCCCGCGTGACGCCGCGCCTCCTCGGCCTGTTCCTCGGCGTGATCGAGCAGCGCGTTCAGCTCGCTCACCAGCGGCATCACTTCGGGCGGAAAGGCCTGCGGAATGCGCTGCGCCTCACCCGATCGGATCGCGGCGATCGCGCGCCGCACGCCGCGCAATGGTTTCAGCCCATAGGTCGTCTGCACCAGCGCCAGCGCGAACAATCCCGCGCCGAGCACGCCGAGTGCAAGGTAAAGCGTGCGCCGCAGCCGGTGAACCTGATCGTCCAACGCGCGCGTGGTCTGCGCAACCTGGAAACGGAACACCGTGTTCGACGCGGGCAGAACCGCATCGCGCTCTACCACGCGCACCGGATCGTCCGCGAACCCCTGGGCGGCGTAGGTGTAGGCGCGCGGTTCCAAAGCGGCGAGGCTCGGACCCGGGCCGAGCCTGCGATCCCACAGCGAGCGCGAGCGGAAGGGGGCCTGGCCGCGCGTGATCACCTGCCAGTAAAGCCCCGAATAGGGTTCGAAGAAGCGCTGATCGGCGAGCGCGCGCCCGAAGCGGACCTCGCCATCGGGACCGACTTCGGCGGACGCGAGCATCGAGTTCAGCGTGGAACCGAGTTGCTCGTCGAAATTACCGCGCAACAACGTGCCGACGACCCGGTCGAGCGCGAAGCCACCCACGCCGAGCAGCAGCGTGATCCAGAGCGAGCTGAGCAGCAGCAGGCGGCGCGAGAGCGAGGCGGGGGAGCGGGGCGGGGGCGTCATGCCCTCCCCATATACACGCCCGTCATCCCGGGCTTGACCCGGGACCTATCTTCGCTGAGCATAAACGGCACGGAGGCAGGTAGGTCCCGGGTCAAGCCCGGGATGACGATCTCAGGCGCGATCAGGCCGGTGTACCGTCGAGGCTGTAGCCCAGGCCGCGGATCGTCGTGATGATCTCCGCGCCGAGCTTCTTGCGGATACGCGTGATGAACACCTCGATCGTGTTGCTGTCGCGGTCGAAGTCCTGATCGTAAATATGCTCGATCAGTTCGGTGCGGCTGACCACCTTGCCCTTGTGGTGCATCAGATAGCTCAGCAGCTTATACTCCTGCGCGGTTAACTTCACCGCCTCGCCGTGCTTGGTCACGCGGCCCGAACGGCCGTCCAGCCGCACGCTCCCCGCCACCAATTCCGAAGACGCATTACCCGCCGCGCGCCGGATCAGCGCGCGCAGGCGCGCGATCAGCTCCTCCATCTGGAAGGGCTTGGCCATGTAATCGTCCGCTCCCGCGTCCAATCCACTCACCTTGTCCGACCATGTATCGCGCGCGGTCAGCACGAGGACGGGCATTTTGCGCCCCTCCTTGCGCCAGCGATCGAGGACCGTGAGGCCATCGACTTCGGGCAGGCCCAGATCGAGGATGACCGCGTCGTAATTCTCGGTCTGCCCCAGATAATGGGCGTCCTCGCCGTCCGCCGCACTGTCCACCGCGTAGCCCGCGCCCTCAAGCGTCGAACGGAGTTGCTTGGCAAGGCGGGGTTCGTCCTCGACGATCAATACACGCATCAGCGTCCTTCCACTCCGAGAACCTGCCCCGAACGCCCGTCGACGTCTACCCAGGTTACCCGGCCATTGTTGATAAACTTGAAGCGATACGTGGCACTTTCGGGCTCGAAATCGCTGCCGATATAGGTTCCACCACCCGCAGCCGATCGCGCGGCGGTCACCAGCCGGGGAAAGGGCTGGACACCACCTCCATCGACCGGCATCTCGCGGCCATTGAACGGCGTCCCCTGCTCGCGCAGATTCTGGGCGGATACGGCGGGCGCGGCAGCCAGCGCCACCACAAGCGCAAACAGGGCTGGGCGAACCATGGTGACGGACATAGATGCGAGGCCGTGAATAGCCTCTGAATGTGGGTTTTGTAAGCAGTATGAGCGTTGCACCCGTATTGGGCCTCGAAGGCGTGAGTGTCCTGCAGGGCGGTCGGCTGCTGTTCGACGATGTCGATCTTTCGATCGGTCCGCGCGATCGCCTAGCGCTGATCGGCCGCAACGGCGCGGGCAAGACGACGCTGCTGCGCGTGATCGCGGGCGAACTGGAGCCGGACAAGGGTCGGCGCTCGGTCCAGCCCGGAGCGCGCGTGGTGTGGCTGGAGCAGGAGCCGCGCCTTGAAGCGTTTGCCACACTGCGCGATTATGCGCTGAGCGGCGGGCTGGCGGCGCACGAGGTCGACGCGGTGGCGGACCAGCTTGGCGTGGACCTGTCGCGAGCGTGCACCACCGCATCGGGCGGGGAACGCCGTCGCGCGGCGATCGCGCGCGCGCTGGCGATGGAGCCGGACGTGCTGCTGCTCGACGAGCCCACCAACCACCTCGACGTGTCCGCGATCGAATGGCTGGAGAACTGGCTCGGCCGCTACACCGGCGCGTTCGTTGCGATCAGCCATGATCGCACCTTCCTCGCGCGGCTCACCAAAACCTCGCTGTGGCTCGATCAGGGCAAGCTGAGGCGCGCCGAGGTGGGGTTTGGCGGCTTCGAGGCGTGGGCCGACCGCGCGCGCGAGGAGGAAATCCGGTCCGCCGAGAAACTGGATTCCAAGCTGCGCCTCGAACTTCACTGGCTCGAACGCGGTGTTACCGGTCGGCGGCGGCGCAATCAGGGCCGATTGGAAAAGCTCAACGACATGCGCGCGCAACGCCGCGCGATGTTGGGCGAACAGGGCGTCGCCAAACTCGGGCTGACAAGCGATGACGCGAAGACGAAAATCGTCATCGACGCCGAGCATGTGACCAAGCGCTTCGGCGAGCGCACCGTGATCCGCGATCTCACGCTGAAGGTGCAGCGCGGCGACCGGATCGGAATCGTCGGGCCGAACGGCGCGGGCAAGACGACCCTGCTCAAGTTGCTGACCGGTGAGACGCAGCCCGACGAAGGTCGCGTGCGCCAGGCGAAGACGCTGACGGGTATCCTCGTCGACCAGCAGCGCAAGCTGCTCGATCCCGCCAAGCGGGTGCGCGATGTGCTGTCCGAGGGCAGCGACTGGATCGAGGTGCGTGGCATTCGCAAGCACATCGCCGGGTATCTCAAAGACTATCTTTTCGGTCCCGAAATCGCCGAGGCTCGTATCGGAACGCTCTCGGGCGGTGAGCGCAGTCGTATTCTGCTTGCACGCGAATTCGCGCGCGAATCGAACCTGCTGGTGCTCGACGAGCCGACCAACGATCTCGATCTGGAGACGCTCGATCTGCTGCAGGAAGTCATCGCGGACTATGAGGGCACCGTGCTTCTGGTGAGCCACGACCGCGACTTCCTCGATCGCACCGTGACGATGGTGCTCGGCCTCGATGGCAGTGGCAAGGTGGATGTCGTGGCGGGCGGGTTTTCGGACTGGGAGGCAAGGCGGCAGGGGGCGACACGGGTTGTAGCACCCAAATCCTCCGCCGCTGCGCCCGAACGCCCGTTGGTTCGCGCGAAGCTCACTTACAAGGAACAGCGCGAACTCGATCTTGCGCCCGATCGGATCGATGCGCTGGCGCATGCGATCGCAGACCACGAGGCAAGGATGGCCGATCCCGGCCTCTACGTCCGCGATCCTGCGGCGTTCGATACAACCATGCGCGCGCTCGACAACGCGCGCGCGGAACTGGCGCATACCGAGGAGCGGTGGCTCGAACTGGCGGCGAAGGCGGAGGCGTTGGCAGCCTAGCCTAAGCTCCCCGCGCTCATTCCACCGCGAGTTCGGCGAGGAGCGCGCCTTCGCTCACCTGATCGCCCTCGGCCACATACAACGCGGAGACGGTCGCGGCACGCGGCGCGACGATGCGATGCTCCATCTTCATCGCCTCGAGAACGAGCAGCCGGTCTCCCGCAGCCACACTCTGGCCCGGCTTTACCCACAGGCTGAGCACGCGCCCGGGCATCGGGGCCGTGATGCGCCCGTCCGATGCGCCCGCCACGGCCGCCGCGCGCGGGGACGTGAGCGCGAAGGGGTGGACCTGCCCCCCGATGCGGGTCTCGATGCGGGTGGAGGTGCCCAGCACGACCGCGTCGGTGGGCTCGCCGTCGACATCGCCGGTGATGCTGTGATCCGCCGCGCAGGCGCAGCGCAGCCGTGCGTGGATCGGCTCGCCCGCGCCCTCGATCCGGTGACCGTTGGCGATGCGTGTCACGCCAAGCGTATGGCGCGTTTCGCCCTCGTACAGATCGATCGTGCGCGGCGCGGTCAGGTTCACGCGGAAATCGGGGAAGGCGCTAAAGGGGCCGATGTGGCGGCGCGCGGCCGCCTCGGTCGCCGCGACTGCTGCATGCGCGAGCGCGGCGCGCGGGGCGGGGGCGTTCGCAAACAGGGCATCGTGGTGCGCGGCGATGAAGCCCGTGGAAACCTCGCCCGCGACGAAGGCGGGGTGCGCGGTGAGGCGCGCGAGGAAGGCGCGGTTGGTCTTTGGGCCTTCCACCTGCGTCGCATCGAGCGCGGCCACCAGTCGCGCGGCCGCCGCCTCGCGCGTGGGGGCGTGGACAATCAGCTTGGCGATCATCGGATCGTACCACGCGGTCACCTCACTGCCCTGCTCCACTCCGGTATCAACGCGGATGCCGGGGCCGATTGGGAAGTGCAGGCGGGTGAGCGTGCCCGTGCTCGGCAGGAAGCCGCTGTCAGGGTCTTCTGCGTACAACCGCGCCTCCATCGCGTGGCCCGTTACGGACAACTGCTCCTGGGTGAGCGGCAGTGGTTCACCGCGCGCGACGCGGAGCTGCCATTCGACGAGATCGAGCCCCGTGATCGCCTCGGTGACGGGATGCTCGACCTGGAGACGGGTGTTCATCTCCATGAAGTAGAAGCGCGGATCGCCGTGCTCGTCGTACGCGTCCAGATCGAGGATGAATTCGACCGTACCCGCATTGGTGTAATCGATCGCCATCGCGGCGGTGACCGCCGCAATCCCCAGCGTGTTGCGCAGCCGATCCGAAAGGCCCGGTGCAGGGGCTTCCTCGATCACTTTCTGGTGGCGGCGCTGGAGCGAACAATCGCGCTCGAACAGATGGACCGCATTGCCGTGGGTGTCGGCAAACACCTGCACCTCCACGTGGCGCGCGTTGATCACATATTTCTCGATCAGCACCTCGCCATGGCCGAAGGCGCGCTCCGCCTCGCGCTGGGCCGCGACGAGCGCCTCCGGGAATTCGGCGGCGCTGTTCACACGCCGCATGCCCTTGCCGCCGCCTCCTGCGGTGGCCTTGATCAACAGAGGATAGCCGATCGCGCGCGCTGCATGTTCGAGCCGCGACAGTGATTGATCCTCGCCCTGATAGCCGGGCGTCACCGGCACTCCTGCCGCCTTCATCACGCGTTTAGCGGCGTCCTTGAGGCCCATCGCGTCGATGGCGGCGGCTGGTGGGCCGACCCAGATCAGCCCCGCCTGCGCGACGGCGGCAGCGAAGGCGGCGTTTTCGGAGAGGAAGCCGTAGCCGGGATGGATGGCGTCCGCGTGCGTAAGGAGCGCGGCCGCCAGGATTTTGTCCTGATCGAGGTAGGATTGCGCGGCGGCGGCGGGTCCGATCGAAACCGCCTCGTCCGCTTCGCGCACGTGCGGCGCGTTGGCGTCGGCGTCCGAATAGACCGCGACGGTGGCGATGCCCCTCGCGCGGGCAGTGCGAAAAATACGGCGGGCGATCTCGCCCCGGTTGGCGACGAGGAGTTTGTGCATGACGCATGCGGCTTACGCACTGGTCCCGAGTAACGCCAGCGCGAAAGGGCAAAGACCTGTCGTTACGCAAACGACCAGAAGTGGCAAATTTGCGTCTAAGCGAACAGGTGGGGGCAATCCACCGCAGGACAGCAAAGGCCAACAGCCATTAAGCTTTCGTCACCGCACCTCCTCGTGCGGACACAGGGAGTGTTTCATCATGTTGAAACTTAGCCAGTTGGCCAAAACGGTCTGCCTCTCCGCGATAGCGGCCGCCGCGCCGTTGATGGCCCAAGCAGCAACACCCGCCAAGACCGTCCGGATGATGAGTTCGCCGCAGAATTCCGTCGGTGCCACCGTCCTGCCTTCCGCACGGTTGCGATCGGCGTTCCGTTTGCAGCGCCCCGCCGCAGTGCCGCGCACCGCGAGCACGGCGGGCTTTTATGTCGATAGCCAGTTCATGGGTCTCAGTCTCGTCGATACGATCAATCTCGGAGCGGGCTTTATTCCACCCGACATGGCCGGTGCGGCCAATAGCCGGTACGTGATCCAGATCATCAACGGCGGCGCGGCCATATATGATACGCAGGGCAATCTGGTGGCCAAGCCCAAGCTCGATTCGACCTTCTGGCTACAGGCGGGCATTCCCGCGCGCATCGTCAACGCCGGAGTGAGTGATCCGCGTTTGTACTGGGATGACGCGTCGCAACGCTTCTTCGCCACGCAGATCAACGTCGATCTTCCGAACACGATTATGGTTGCGGTGTCGAAGACGGCCAATCCGCTCGATGGGTTCCGAGGAATCTATACAACGTTGAACGGTGGCCAGGTGATCGGAGATTTTCCAACGCTCGGCGTGAACGCAGACGCGCTGACGGTTTCGACGAATAATTTCATCCTCGGCCCAAGCGGCTTCAACTTCACCACGGTGGGCGTTTTCTCCTACCCCAAGGCCGATCTCCTGCTGGCCAAACCCACAGCGGCGCGACTGGCGCGTTTCGACAATGCGGACGCGAACGCTTACGGCTTCACGCTCCAGGCGGTCGACAGCCAGAACCCGAGCGATGGCAACCAGGCCATCCTCGCGGTCAGCAATACGACGCTCAATCGACTGCAACTCTCCCAGATCACCGACGCGGGCGACCCTGCGGCCGGCCTCTCCTCGCCCAAAACGCTGTTCACCAAATATGACGGGTTCCCGCTCCTCGGCCGTCAGCCGGGTGGCACTGGCTATGACAACAGCGACGATCGGATCAGCTCGGCAATCAAGCAGGTCGGCAATTACATCTATTTTACCAACACTGCCGCTGACCCGTCATCCTCCGCCAAGTCGAGCAACTATGTTCACTGGGGCATCATCGATCGCACTACTAACAAGATCGTGGTCGAAGGCACGGTGCGCGATCCGGCGAAGAAGATCGATTACAGCTACCCTGCGATCGACGCCAACGCCAACGGCCGCTTCGTGATCGGCTACAATGGATCAAGCGCGACGATGAACATCAGCGCCTACGCGACGATCTGCGACTTCAATTCCGTCGCCAAGACCGTATCGTGCACGTCGCCCAAACTACTCGCCTACGGGATCGACGGCGATTATACGCTCGGCGCTCCCGGCCGCGTGCGCTGGGGCGATTACAGCGCCGTGCAGATCGATCCGGTCAATCCGCAGGCGTTCTGGCTGTTCCAGGAAATCCCCGGACCGCGCAATGTCGACGCGGGCAACGGACCTACGGCCGAATGGGAAACTGTGATCACGCATATGGTCACCCAATAATGGCACCTGCGGGCCGGAGCGCTTTCAGAGCCTCCGGCCCGTTCGTGGGCGCGCTCGCTCTGCTTTGGGCGAACGCGAGCGCGGCCATACCAGCATGCCGACCAGAGTTTCCCGCGCGCGAATCGGGCATCCGCGATGTGCTGCCGATCGATGGCCGCGCACCCCCGCCCGCACTGCCACGCGTCGCTCCCCTGCAGGACGGAATGACGTGTTGGCGCGGCCACTGGATGATGAAGGGCCGCAAGGCGACGCGCGCCGAGATCGAGGCGCACCTCAAGCGGGTGATGGCGAACCGCCTGATGTGAGCGTGTGCCTGTAATTACATCCTGAACGTGCCGAAGCGCGTCTCCTCCACCGGCTGCTGCAACGCCGCCGCCAACGACAACGCGAGCACCGCGCGCGTATCCGCGGGCGCAATCACACCATCGTCCCACAGCCTGGCGCTGGAATACCAGGGGTGGCCCTGCGCCTCGTACTGCGCGCGGATCGGGGCCTTGAAGGCTTCCTCTTCCGCTCGGCCTGCGAAGCCGCCCGACTTTACCGTGGCGAGCACCGAAGCCGCCTGTTCGCCGCCCATCACGCTGATGCGCGCGTTGGGCCACATCCACAGGAAGCGCGGGCCGTAAGCGCGCCCGCACATCCCGTAATTTCCGGCCCCGAACGATCCGCCCATTACGAGCGTAATCTTGGGCACCGCCGCGCACGCTACCGCAGTCACCAGCTTCGCGCCTTGTTTGGCGATCCCTTCGTTCTCGTAGCGCTTGCCCACCATGAAGCCGCTGATGTTTTGCAGGAACAGCAGCGGAATGCGCCGCGCGCACGCGAGTTCGATGAAGTGCGCTCCCTTCTGCGCGCTCTCGGAGAAGAGGATGCCGTTGTTGGCGAGGATCGCGACCGGAACGCCGTGCAGATGCGCGAACCCGCACACCAGCGTCTCGCCGTACAACGCCTTGAACTCATCGAGTTCGGAGCCGTCCACGAGCCGCGCGATGATCTCGCGCGCGTCCATCGGCTGGCGCGTATCGGCGGGGATCAGCCCCGCCAAGTCACTCGCGGGATACAACGGCTCGCGTGGTTCGCGGCGGTTGAGCGCGGGGAGCGTTGGTGGGGGCAGGGTGGCGACGATGCTGCGTGCGAGCGCCAATGCATGGCGATCATTGTCCGCCAGATGATCGACCACGCCCGAAAGCCGCGCGTGCACATCGCCGCCGCCCAGTTCCTCGGCGGTCACCTCCTCGCCGGTCGCGGCCTTCACCAGCGGCGGCCCGGCGAGGAAGATCGTGCCCTGGCCCCGCACGATGATCGATTGATCGGACATCGCGGGGACATAGGCACCGCCCGCGGTGCACGAGCCCATCACCACCGCGATCTGGGCGATGCCCGCAGCTGACATCGTCGCCTGATTGTAGAAGATGCGTCCGAAGTGATCGCGATCGGGAAAGACCTCGTCCTGGCGCGGCAGGTTCGCGCCGCCACTATCGACCAGATAGACGCACGGCAGCCCGTTCTGCGCGGCGATTTCCTGTGCGCGCAGATGCTTCTTGACGGTGAGTGGGTAGTAGGAGCCGCCCTTAACCGTCGGATCGTTTGCAACCACAATACACAGCCGCCCCTCGATCTGCCCCACACCGCTGATCATGCCCGCGCCCGGCACGTCGTCCTCATAAACCCCGTGCGCGGCCAGCAAGGAGAGTTCGAGGAACGCCGTTCCGGGATCAAGCAGGCGCTCCACCCGCTCGCGCGGCAACAGCTTGCCTCGCGCGATATGGCGCTCGCGCGAGCTTTCGTTGCCGCCGAGCGCCAGCTTTGCGTGGAGCGCGCGGAGTTCGTTGACCAGCGCATGGGTGCGCGACGCGTTGGCCTTGGCTTCGGGGAGGGTGGAGAGCGGGGTGCCGATCTTGGACATGAGCGGGGTTTAAGCGGGGGGTGCCGCACGGTCCAGCGCAGAACCCCGGCAAACCGCTCCACCACCGGCCCTACCGACGAAGCGCGAACCGCACCTTCCTGCGCCGGAAATCGAGCGACACGCGGCGGAACCCCTCGAGCACGTCCGTACCCAGCAGCATCGCGGGATCGTTCGCCAAACCGAACAGGCGAAACGGCGGCGCGTCCGAGAATGCGACAGGCACATTGCGCAGCGTCAGTCCGCCAAGCCGGAGTAGCGGGATCACGATCACGTCGGCAACCACCGGCTGACCGGTCACACTGACGAGCGTCACCTGCGTGACCGGGGGCGACTGGCGTCGACCGAACAGGCGCGCGCGCAGAGCGGAGTTCCCCATCGTGACTTCGGTGCCGGTATCGATCACCGCGAACACGCGCTCTGCATCGACAGTAAGTTCGGTAAGGATCAACTGGCCCTTGCGACGACGCGCGGTGACGATGATTTCATCGCCATGCAGCGGCTCGGGTCGGCGTGCGTCCTGCACGGTGATCGTGTGCGCCTCGAAATCGAGCATCAGTCGCTGTTCGGCGAGCGCATCGATCCCGATCAGTCCTTGCGCCCCCAGATTGGCCTCGTCGAGCGCGGGAGCGGTGATGCCCGGGATCTCGCTCGTCCCGAGTTTCAGCCGCTCGATGTGAACGGTGGCCACCGTACTCGGCCCCCCCATGCCTTGCAGCAGCACCGGATTGCCGGTGGGCAGCGCGAGCCGCTGCGCGAGCGCTGCCCCGATCACCGAGCGATCCGCGCCGCTATCCACGATGAAACGGAACGGCCCCTGGCCATCGATATCGACCGGCACCGACAATCGCGTCTCGATCTTGCGCGCCCTGATGGTTTCGCCCTGCACTTCGAGGCTGTTGTCGATCGTGGCGGGCGGGATCGCATGCGCAGCGTCCTGCGCGCGGGAGGGCACCGCCAAGAGTGCGAACAGCAGGAGCAGGGCGCGTTTCATTGCGAACCTCTATAGCGTCCCGGTTGCGCCCAGCGCCAATCGCGGCTATGCGCGCCCGCTTGGCAGGCTGGTCGGTAACCAGCCGCTCTCCCGAAGGACAATTCGATGAAGCCCGGCATCCATCCAGATTACCACATGATCAAGGTCACGATGACCGACGGCACGCAGTTCGAGACCCGCTCGACCTGGGGCAAGGAGGGCGAGACCATGTCGCTCGACATCGATCCCAAGGTGCACCCGGCGTGGACTGGCCAGACCGGCCGCATGCTCGATCAGGGCGGCCAGGTGGCGAAGTTCAACAAGCGTTTTGGCGGGTTGAGCCTGAAGAAATAAGGCAGTGGCGAGTGCCCGGCGATGCGAAGATCGCTCCGGGCAATCGACTCTCACCCCGACGTCGCGGTTCCCCTCCCAGGCGGAGCGGGGAGAGGCTGCGCGCTTAGCCGCAGTTGACCAGATTCTACGCGGCCTCGCGCGCTTCCATGTTGTTCTCGGTCGGACCGCTATCTTGGCCCTTGGCGCTCACATCTCGCTCGACGAGTTCGATCACCGCCATGTCGGCCGCATCGCCAAAGCGCGTGCCTGCCTTGATGACGCGGATATAGCCACCCATGCGGCCCGCGTAGCGCGGTGCTAGCGTATCGAACAACTTGGCGAGCTGCGTCTCGTCCATCAGCCGCGCCATCGCGAGGCGGCGATTGGAAAGACCACCATGCTTGGCGAGCGTGATCAGCTTTTCCACATAGGGCCGCAGTTCGCGCGCTTTGGCGAGCGTGGTGGTGACCTGCTCATGCTTGATCAGCGCCGCCGCCATGTTGCGGAACATCGCGAGGCGGTGGCTGGTGGTGCGGCTGAGCTTGCGATAGCCAGATCCGTGACGCATTTTTATGGTCCTTCGTTCGTCAGGGGGCCGTTCTAGGTACCCCGGGTCAGGACGGAGACGCTGGCCCGCCCGGATATTCGCGTCGGAAGCAGCCGCCCCCCCGTGCCGAAGCCTAGTATTCCGCCTCGAGCTTCTTGGCCAGTTCCTCGATATTCTCGGGCGGCCAGCCCATCACGTCCATGCCCAGGCGCAGGCCCATCGTCTGCAACACTTCCTTGATTTCGTTCAGGGATTTGCGACCGAAATTGGGGGTGCGCAACATCTCGGCCTCGGACTTCTGGACCAGATCGCCGATGTAGATGATGTTATCGTTCTTGAGGCAGTTCGCCGAACGCACGCTGAGTTCGAGCTCGTCCACCTTCTTGAGCAGGAAGCGGTTGAGCTGCGGCGTCATCGGCTCGGGCTCGGACTCTTCCGCCGTGCTGGTAAACACCGGCGCGGGACGCTCGACATACTGACCAGGTTCGCTGAAGTTGATGAACAGCTGGAGCTGGTCCTGAAGGATGCGCGCGGCGTAGCCGAGCGCGTCGTCGGGCGTGATCGTGCCGTCGGTCTCGACGGTGACGGTCAACTTGTCGTAATCGAGTTCCTGACCGACGCGCGTCTTGTCGATCTTGTACGCGACCTGGCGGACGGGCGAGTAAAGCGCATCGACCGGGATGAGACCGATCGGCGCATCGACCGGACGGTTGGCGGACGCGGGCACATAGCCTTTGCCCGTTTCGACCGTCAGTTCCATGTTGAGCTTCGCGCCCGTGTCGAGCGTGCAGATCACCAGTTCGGGGCTGAGGATATCGATATCGCCCGTGGTGACGATCTGGCTGGCCTTCACAGGGCCGGGGCCGGTCGCGTTGAGCTGCAGCCGCTTGGGGCCTTCGCCCGTCATGCGGATCGCGACCTGCTTGATGTTGAGAACGATGTCGGTCACGTCCTCGCGCACGCCGGGCAGCGAGCTGAACTCGTGCAGCGCACCATCGAGCTTGATCGCCGTGACCGCCGCGCCTTGGAGCGAGGACAGCAGCACGCGGCGCAGCGCGTTGCCGAGCGTAAGGCCGAAGCCGCGCTCCAGCGGCTCGGCAACGAACACGCCCCGACGGCGCGGATCCCCGCCCGTAGGGCGCGATTCCAGACGCGAGGGCTTCTTGAGTTCCTGCCAGTTCTTAGCGATCACCGCCATGCGCGTGATTTCCTTCTATAATTTGCAATCGAAGCCCAAAGGGCAGGGCAGGGGGCGTTGGCCCTGCCTCAGACGCGCCGACGCTTTGGAGGGCGCACGCCATTATGTGGGATCGGGGTCACGTCGCGGATAGAGGTGATCTGGAAACCAACCGCCTGCAAAGCCCGCAGTGCCGATTCGCGACCCGATCCCGGACCACGCACCTCGACCTCGAGCGTGCGCACACCATGCTCCTGGGCCTTGCGGCCCGCGTCCTCGGCCGCGACCTGCGCGGCATAGGGCGTGGACTTGCGCGAGCCCTTGAAGCCCATCGTGCCGCTCGACGACCATGCGATCGCATTGCCCTGCGCGTCGGTGATGGTGACCATCGTGTTGTTGAAACTGGCGTTTACGTGCGCGACGCCCGACGTGATGTTCTTGCGCTCGCGGCGCTTGATGCGTGCTGGTGCCTGGGCCATTACTTCTTCTTCCCGGCGATGGGCTTGGCCTTGCCCTTGCGGGTACGGGCGTTGGTGTGCGTGCGCTGGCCGTGGACCGGCAAGCCGCGACGGTGGCGCAGGCCACGATAGCAGGCGAGATCCATCAGCCGCTTGATGTTGATCGCCACCTGGCGGCGAAGATCGCCTTCCACGGTGTGATCGCGATCGATCGATTCGCGGATCTGGAGCACTTCGGCGTCGGTCAAATCCTGCACACGCCGCGCGTCCTCGATGCCGAGGCGGCTCATGATCTGCTTGGACTTCGACGCCCCGATGCCGTGGATATAGGTCAGCGCGACCACGACGCGCTTGTTGGTGGGGATATTGACCCCCGCGATACGTGCCACTGTAGCGGTTCTCCTCTGCTCCACGGGGCGGCGCGGGCGACGCACCCCATCTCAACGCATGGCGGGCGGCCTGCACGGAGCGGGCCACCGGTTGATTTCCGGGTTTCGGAAGCAGGGTATTTAGTGGGAAGGGGGAGGGGTGTCAATCTGGTGCGCCGCTTATGGCGCTAAGTCTGCCGGAGTCTCAGCTTACGATCACAAGCGCATTTTTGCGATCGGCACCAAAGCTTCCCTCCCGAAGCGACGGCACATCGAAGAGGTGCACATCAGACATGTGTGGCGGTAACCGCCGCAGCATGACCGCAATGCCGAATCAAGGTTTGTACGCTCGGCGGAAATTCATTGGACAACACAGGGACCGCATTTGAACCATTTTCCGCGTCCTGAGGACATACTGCAGACACGATGAAGCTGGCGAGTTCTTCACATTCCTCGCTGCATCGAGGACTGCTGGAGCCGCGTGTGCGTCGGCACCGAATATATATTCATCTTGCAACTAGAAGGAGTCGATATGGCAACGGCTAATCTATCGAGTCGATTCAAAAGAGCGCCGAAAGCGTGGTGTACGCGCCTGGCAGCAGCTTTCGGAAGCTCCTTGCTAGTCGTTTGCACCGCTTACGCCGAGCAGCCGCCGACTCCATGTCATCCCAATCCCTTGGCGGAGCAAGACCAGAAGCAGGTCCGTACCCGCGGCGACGTGCATTTCTTGCCTGCCGCGCTCCAGAATACGCTGGAAAGGCTGGCATCACGCCCACATTCGGTACTGCCGGTTCAGGCCTACGCCGAAGCGGCCTCGCCGAGCAAGTTGTTTCAATATTATCTGCTCGACACCGCCGGATTTGAGCCGAATGTTTTCACCAGACGCATCACTGGCGTCAACGACACGGCTCAGTTGACCGCGACGGGGGCCAAATGCGGTCTGCCTGCAATCGGCGCGGTGAGGCTGGTGGTTGAACCGAAATTGGGACTTCCCACCAATCCGAACAATATCCGGGCTTTCATCGACATCTTTACCGACATCGACGGACTGTTCGTGATCAACAACGAAAGCGGTTGGTACGAGGGCTGGATGATTCACGATCTGGTAGTTGCGCCGATCGCTCAACCCCGCCCCGACGGTCATGCGCAGTTCGGGATGATTCTCGCGGCGGACGGGTCGGCCCTCGCGGCGATGGGTACTGGCCACAACATCCCGGGGCATATCTTTACGATGGATGGAAACGCCGTGCATCTCCCGGGCGAGAACGACCACTTCCCCGACATGCAGACCAATGTGGTTCCAATCCAACTCAGCATGGGTGCTTACAACTGCATGCAGCAAAGCGATTGCCACGCGTATTGGGAATTCAACTACACGACCAACTGGGTTCACCCGCTGTACGAACTGCCGTTCACCGGCGGAATTCCGGGTACCTTCGAGGCCGGCCAGCTAGGTGCGCTATCCTCGATCGTCCCCGGCCCCGGGCCCTCCGGCGCCCAGAACAGCCCCATTACCTATGGTGACAATCCAAATACCGCTGGCGCGCAGCAGGGTGCCGGACCACGCGACCCGGACAAGTTCGAGGGTGCGATCGACAATCAGCGGGAATTTCGCCAGCGCTTCATCCCGAGCGGCCTTGCGCATGAAATCTATCTCGATGTCTATGAACGGCCCGTATCGTTCGAGCCAGGCGTTCCGTTTCCAAGGCGTCTATATGACGCGTACGCAGCGGAGGTGGCGCGGGTAGGTCATAACGGCGTGGTATCGGCGGTGGAAGGCGACGTGGACACCGCGTCGGACGGATTTACGAACAACAACCGTCTCTATTTGCCGGCAACCTCGTTCGGTCGGTTCGCCGAAACCCGAGAAATCAACGACGGTTTGCTGGCACCACGTTTTGCACCGAGCCAGCGCGCCTGGGTACTGACGGGCAAGCGAGTCCCTTTGAGCCGGACAGTGGCAGCTTCCGCCGGACGTGACAGCGATGATCGGTAGCCGGGAACGCCAGCGGACAGGTGCGGTCTAGTTCGCCGGGTCTACCCAACGAACGGATCGCGCACGAGGATCGTATCGTCGCGCTCGGGCGAGGTGCTGACCAGCGCGACGGGCACCTGCGTCAGTTCCTCGATACGGCGGATGTATTTTACCGCCTGCGCGGGCAGGTCGGCCCACGAGCGCGCGCCCGCCGTCGAGCCGGGCCAGCCCTCGATCGTCTCGTAAACGGGTTCCACCGCTGCCTGATCGGGCGCGGCGGCGGGGAAATAATCGAGCGTTTCGCCCCGCAGCCGGTAGCCGACGCACACCCGCAGCTCGGCCAGCCCGTCGAGCACATCGAGCTTGGTCAGCGCGACGCCGGTAATGCCCGCGACCGCCGCCGATTGGCGCACGAGCACCGCATCGAACCAGCCCACGCGGCGCTTACGGCCCGTAACCGTGCCGAACTCGCGGCCGCGCTCGCCGATGTGTTCGCCGGTTTCGTCCAACAGCTCGGTGGGGAAGGGGCCTGAACCCACTCGCGTGGTGTAGGCCTTCACGATGCCGAGCACATAGCCCGCAGCACTGGGCCCCGTGCCCGATCCCGCTGCGGCCTGGCCCGCGACCGTCTGGCTCGAGGTGACGAACGGATACGTGCCGTGATCGACATCGAGCAGCACGCCCTGCGCGCCCTCGAACAGGATGCGCTTGCCCGCGCGCCGCGCGTCGTCAAGCGTCCGCCAAACGGGGTGAGCAAACGGAAGAACGGTCCGCGCCACTTCATCTAATAAATGAACAAGCGCATCCCTATCGATTGGTTCTACGCCGAAACCTGCTCGCAGGGCATTATGGTGCGCGAGTAGCCGATCGAGCTGCGGGCCGAGCGCATCGAGGTGCGCCAGATCGCACACCCGGATCGCCCGACGACCGACTTTGTCCTCATACGCCGGGCCAATGCCGCGCCGCGTCGTGCCGATCTTGCCCGCACCACTCGCATCCTCGCGCAGGCCATCGAGTTCACCGTGGAGCGGCAGGATCAGCGGGCAGAGGTCCGAGATCCGCAGATTGTCCGGAGTGACCGCGACGCCCTGGCCGCGCAGCCGCGCGATTTCCTCGCCGAGCGCCCAGGGATCGAGCACAACGCCGTTGCCGATCACCGAAAGCGCACCGCGCACGATGCCGCTCGGCAGCAGGCTGAGTTTGTAGGTCTGGCTGCCGACGACCAGCGTGTGGCCCGCGTTGTGACCGCCCTGGAAGCGCACCACCACGTCAGCGCGGCCCGCCAGCCAGTCGACGATCTTGCCCTTGCCTTCATCGCCCCACTGGGCGCCGATCACGGTGACGTTGGAAATGGTCTGCTCCTCGGGAGGGGGCGCACATGAAACGCCCGGTTGGTGTTTCGGAATAACGTGGGATCACCTCAAGCCCAAGCGCGATCTCCGATAGTGTTTTACATAATAATGGTTATCGGTATCCGACATATCTCGACTGGGCAGTCCGCCGTGCGCTAACCCGTGGCGATGGTCGAACCCTCACCCGCTGGAAGTGCACTCGATCGCCTCGCCGCAATCATGGCCCGCCTGCGCGATCCACAGACCGGCTGCGCTTGGGATCGCGCGCAGACCTTCGCCACCATCGCGCCCTACACCATCGAAGAAGCGTATGAAGTGGCCGATGCGATCGCGCTCGGTGATCTGGCGGACCTCCGCGAAGAACTGGGCGATCTGCTGCTCCAGGTCGTCTTCCACGCCCGCATGGCCGAAGAACTTGGCGCGTTCGATCTCGCCGCCGTGGCAACCGGAATAGCGGACAAGATGGAGCGCCGCCATCCGCATATTTTCAGCGACGTGGGCACGCGTACCGCTGCTCAGGTCGTCGAAGCCTGGGAGACGATCAAGGCGGCCGAAAAGCCGCGCGCCTCGGCAATGGACGGGGTGGCGATCGCCCTTCCCTCGCTCATGCGCGCGGAAAAACTCGCGCGGCGCGCCGCTCTTACCGGGTTCGACTGGCCCGATGCGCAAGGCCCGCACGCCAAAGTGTTAGAAGAACTGGCCGAACTCGCCGCCGCACCCGACGCGGCGGCGCGCGAGGAAGAAATGGGAGACCTGCTATTTGCGGTCGCCAACCTCGCGCGGCACATGAAGATCGATCCGGAAACCGCGCTTCGCAATGCCAATTCCAAGTTCGAGCGGCGGTTCCGCGCGATCGAGGCGATGGGCGGCGCCACTTTTGCGGCGCTCGATGCGGATGCCAAGGAACAGCTTTGGCTCATGGTGAAGGCAGCAGAGCGGGGCTGACCGCGCAGGCCGGGCTGCGGCTTGGCGACCGGCTCACGTAGCGCAAGCCCATCCACCCGAACATTGGTGCGCCCGGAGCGATTCGAACGCCCGGCCCTCAGATTCGTAGTTGGATAGATAGTCGCCGAAGGGCACCGCCGATTATACGCTATTGCACTATGAAGTAATTGTATTTGCTTGGCTTTTCGTGTTCTGGTACTGTGGCTCCGCAGCTGAGGCGGTGTTTTTCGTTGGTGCAAACCCCGTCTTAGAACCCGTCTTAATTTGGGGGTGGCATCCATGGCTGATCTGAAAATCAACCTGACCGACCGCGCGATCGAGCGCCTGCCTCAAGCGGATCGTGGTCAATATGTGGTTCGCGATGTCGAGCTGCGCGGCTTCCTCGTTGTAGTCGGCGCAAAACGCAAAACGTTCACGGTTCAGGGGGAGTACTGGAAGGACGGTCGGCGGCATTACAAGAAGGTCGCCATCGGTTCCGTTCACGAGATGACGACGCGGGACGCACGGGTGCGTGCGAAAGAGTTGCTCGCCAAGATTTCGCGAGGAGAGCTGCAGTCGCCGCCTGCGCCGCCGCCTACTTCGACTGACGTGACGTTGCGAGAGGCGTGGGCGCGGTACAAGCTGGCGCATTTGGAACGAAAGGAGCGCAGTCCGGCAACGATCCGCGGCTATGCGGACCACGTGGAGCGAATGCTGTCCGATTGGCTGGATTGGCCACTACGGAAGCTCGGCGAAAATCCGAGGCTGGCAGCTGAACGCCACGACAGGATTACTAACGTAAGCGGTGATGCGGCCGCGAATGGATGCATGCGAACGCTGCGCGCGATCTATAATCACGCGCGCAAAACTGCTCGCGAGCTACCAGCGGATAACCCGACGATCGGAGTCGATTGGAACCTCGAACGGCGTAGAGACACCGCGATGGGCGTCGAGGATATCTCGCATTGGTTGGATCAGGTAGGCCGCCTTCGGCATCCGATCCGCCGCGAGTTCCACCTATTCACTGTGCTGTCGGGATCGCGCCCTGGAGCACTCATGCAGGCGCGCGTCGAAGACGTCGATTTTCAACGACGCTTATTGCACATTCCGCGTCCCAAGGGCGGGTCCAAGCGCGCATTCGACATTCCGCTGTCGCGCGCAATGATGAAATGCCTAGTCCGAGCGATGCGGGTTAGCCGATCCCTTCACCCAGAGGCAGCCCAGACCTGGATCTTTGCGGCGGACAGCGCCTCTGGCCATATGGCGGAGCACAAAGAAAAGCGGCATCGACTTTCCAAGTGGGGCAATGATTTACGTCAAAGCTATCGGACTTTGGGCCAAGCCGCCGGACTGTCAGAAATCGACATGCACCTGCTCATGAATCACAGCGTGCCGGGAGTAAACGCTGGGTACATAACACGAGCCAAACTGCTCAGCCAGCACTTGCGCGACGCGCAAGAGCGTCTTTCCGCTCTCATCCTCGATAATGATAAGCCAGACGTTGGTAGCGCTTGGCCTCGCATACCGTCCCGACGGGTAGGCAACCTTCGGTTCGATGCAACGCCTCCAAGCCCGTAGCTTGGCAGTTCCCAAAACAAAAGATCGGCACCGTCACCGCCCGCTATTCAGACGCAAGCGCGGCCAAGGTCCGCATCGCGATTACCAGCCGCAGCGACTGGCCCAGGCGGGTGAACCCGTGCGCTTCGTAAAAGGCTATCGCCGGATCGCCGATCGCGTCCACGACCACCATCGAGGAGCCGACCGAGCTGGAGCTTGAGTATGCCTTGCGCAGCGCGTGCGCGAGGAGAATTGCGCCGAGCCCCGATCCTTGCCGGTCCGAACTGATTGCCAAGCGGCCCAGCAAAGTGGCGCCGACCAGGGGGTAGCGCGGAATATGCTTGCGGGCCGCCTCCGGCACCTCGCCTTGGCCGAGGGCCGTCGCGCATAGCGTGAAATATCCAATCACTGTATCGCGTCGCTCGGCAGTCGAGAGCACGAACACCGCGTTCGCCTTGCGTTTCACGTCCTGCGACGCCTGCGTCTTGAAATAGCGGTCGAGGCTTTCGACCCCGCAGTGGAAGCTACCCCGATCGTGCTTCGTTGCGAGCGCGGTAACGCATAGCGTCTCGCCTTCGGTGCGCGGCACCTAGTAGACACGCCGCCGCTCGGTAGCGAACGCGCGCCGTAAACGTTCCTTCGCCTCAGGCGGGTTGATCAACACGTCGAAGAATATGGCGCGCTCCGCCTCGGAGAGCACAAGCAAGTCGTGCTGCGCGATCGTCCGGTGCGCGGCTTCGGTCAACGCCGTCAGGCAGTAATCGGTGAGTTTGCGTCGCTCCAGCTTGGCGGCGCGCTCGACTAATTGCTTCGTCGGCTGATCGACGCGAAAGCCAAGGCGTTCCGCCCTGGCGCGGGTCTCGGTCGCGGGCGGGGCTAGTCGGGTCATTGCGCTCTCCTGAGTTCCATGTGCGTCCGTTGGACGAACATTGCAAGATCGGAGATCGAGGAAGAGGCTGCCGCTGGCTTTGGGACGGAGTTGCAAGCCGAGAGAGAGTCTCCTGGCTGCTCCGTCGCGGAGGTCTCGACATGATCAAGTATGCGACATTGCCCGACGCGAGTGTCGGTCCCAAGCCCGTAGCCAGCGGCTTTAAGGTGGACATCTCCCGGGGCGAACGCTTGGGCCGGGTCTCGTCCGAGTGGTTCTCGCGCCCGGACGATGAGCGGTATTTGTCCTTGGGCGCGCTGCACGAGGCCGTGCGCACCCGCGCCGAGCGCGCTACCGCGCGCACGGTCGAGACCCGGGCAATTCGGGTAGAGGCCAAGGTCAACGACGTGAGCCGGCTCGCACTGGCGATCCCGGGGCGCGACACGCCCATGATGCCCACGCACTGGTCCTTCGGCCAGCTGTGCGGGCTGGTCGGCGCGCCGTCAGGCTACCTTCGCCAGCTTCCCGCGCCGCTGGCGGGTATCAACCTTCAGCATGGGCTGGCGTCGAACCGGGCCGAGCTGGTCAAGACGCTCGAGGCCGAAGACGGCCGCGTCGAGCTGCGCGCGGTGACCGGTCCCGATTACGGCCGCATCTGGGATCACGACCTGGTCGGCGCGGTGATGCAGATCGCGGGTGATGGTGTGGGCGATACGCGCTGGAAGGTGCCGGGCACGCTCGACTGGTCGACGATGGTCCACAATCCGTTCGTCGAAGTGACTAAGGATACGACGACGCTCTATGCCAGCGACCGCGACGTGTTCCTGTTCCTGGTTGACGACACTCATCCGATCGAGGCGGGCAAGCTGCCCAACGGCGATCCCGATCTTTACTTCCGGGGCTTCTATGCCTGGAACTCGGAGGTCGGCTCGAAGACGCTCGGCATGGCGACCTTCTTCCTGCGGGCGGTGTGCATGAACCGCAACATCTGGGGCGCGGAAGGATTCGAGGAGCTGTCGATCCGCCACAGCAAGTTCGCAGCGCACCGCTTCGCGCACCAGGCCGCGCCCGCGCTGGCGCGCTTTGCCGATAGTTCGCCCGGGGCGTTCGTCAGCGGCATCCGCGCAGCCCGCGAACGCATCGTCGCGCGCAGCGACGAGGACCGCGAGACGTTCCTGCGCAAGCGCGGCTTCACCAAAGGCGAGACCGCGAAGATCATCGCAACCGTACTCGGCGAGGAAGGCCACCCACCCACGAGCGTGTTCGACTTCGTCCAGGGGATCACGGCGGTGGCGCGCGCCAGGCCACACCAGGATGCCCGGCTAGAGATGGAGGCGCGGGCCGCCAAGCTGATGGCGGATGCGCGCTGAATTCGGAGAATGTGAGAGCCGCATGTCCGACTTCGCGGCTGTCCGACTTACGACGTTTCTTGGACCAACGTCCGCGATGGGGACAGAGCGGAATGTCGCGCTTTCGGGCGCACTGGCGTTCAAGAAGACTCCATATCGCTAATGTCTTAGCCGCCCAGCTGCGCGCCCTGCCGCAGACGTAAGGGCGGTTCCTTCGCGGCCGGCATATTAGTTTCGATGGTTGTCACCGACCTTTTATAGGGTAGGGATCTATGCTATGGCGAGATATGACACACACGGTGCAGAACCAACAAAAACTCGTGGCGCGGGTGCGTCGCATCCGGGGGCAGGTTGAAGCAATCGAGCGCGCGCTCGATGCCGAAGCGGGTTGCGACAAGATTATTCATCTTTTGGCGAGCACCCGCGCGGCGATGTCGGGTTTGATGGCCGAAGTCGTCGAGGACCATGTGCGGACGCACTTGGTCGATGCCGAGGCGCATCCCGGTGCCTTGAACGGTGATGCCGTCGAGCAACTGCTTGGCGTCGTCCGAACCTATTTGAAGTGAAGGCAGCGT
This sequence comes from Sphingomonadales bacterium, assembly GCA_038238915.1. Lineage (GTDB taxonomy): Bacteria > Pseudomonadota > Alphaproteobacteria > Sphingomonadales > Sphingomonadaceae > JAVVHE01. The sequence goes on along the minus strand of JBBSFH010000007.1, from coordinate 41,844 downwards.
CGATGAACGGCACAGTCATATCCGGTCACAGCCACGTCTTCCTCGGTGAACAGCACCATAGCGCCGAACGCCGGACTTGGGCGGTGATCTGGCTCTGCGGCGCTATGATGGTGCTGGAAATTGTTGGGGGCTGGGCGTTCGGGTCGATAGCGCTGATCGCCGACGGGCTGCATATGAGTACGCATGCGGGGGCGCTGCTGCTCGCGGCGCTCGCCTACACCTACTCGCGCAAATATGCTGGGGATGACCGCTTCACGTTCGGCACCGGCAAGCTCGGCGACCTCGCCGGCTTCACGAGTGCGATCGTGCTGGCGATGATCGCACTGTTGATCGGTTATGAGGCGATTATCCGCTTCATCTCGCCGGTGCCGATCCACTTTCGCGAGGCGATCCCGATCGCGGCGCTCGGTCTGGGCGTCAACGTCGTGTCGGCATGGCTCCTGTCGCGTGGGGGTCACCACCACCATCACGGTCACGGGCATAGCCACGCGAATGGTGAGGATCATGCGGCGCACGATGAAACGCACAAGATCACGACACATGATGCCGAGCTGACGCTAAGCGTCTTCGAGGATAATCACCCACCCGTTTTTCGTCTCCATGTAGAAAGCGGGCAGGCGCTCGATGCCGCCACGATCTCGATCGAAACGGTCCGGCCAAGCGGTTCCCGACAGAGCTTCGCGATGATCGGTCACGGCGGCTTTCTGCAAAGCACGCACAAAATTCCTGAACCGCACGCGTTTACTGCGACGCTGCGGATCGGCGGCGCGGCCTATCCGGTCGAGTTCGAGGAACACGATCACGGCCATGACGCGAAGGGGGTTGCGCACCGCGATAACAACATGCGCGCCGCCGTCATTCACGTCGTCGCCGACGCGGCCGTGTCGGTGATGGTCATCGTCGGACTGCTGCTCGCCCAATCTTTTGGCTGGCTGTGGATGGACCCGCTCGCCGGGATTGTCGGTGCGATCGTCATCGCCAGCTGGTCCTACGGGCTGATCCGCGACACTGGGGCAATCCTCCTCGACATGAACCCCGACCGGAAGGTCGAGGCGGCTATTCGCCGGGTCGTCGAAGCGGACGGCGACCGCCTGAGCGATCTCCACCTGTGGCGGCTTGGTCCCGGTCACCTTGGGGCGATAATCTCGGTCGTGACCCGACTGCCGCGGGACGCCTCCTTCTACCGGGAACGGCTCGCGCGCGTCCCCTCGCTGTCGCATCTAACGGTCGAGGTCATGCGCGCCAGCTAGCAGTGAATGGCCTCCCACAGGTGTATTTGCGGGGTGATTGAAGTGTCTTGAATGGGGTCCCAAGCTGCCATACCGTCCAGAATTGCAATTCCTAAGTAAGTGACAGCAGCGCCACAAACGGAAGCTTCCATGCCAACCCGCCCTCCCCGCTTCGGCGGCTTTGAGAGGAAAAGGTCGGCGCTGCGCTTCGTGACGGGCAGGAGGCCGAGAGAGAGGCTCCCGGCCAGCCCGTCACGGAGATCAGTCCATGACCCGAGCCCAACCCAAGATCGCGCTCAGCCAGTCGCGCGATATTCCGTTCGACAAGCTGGTCCTGTCCCAATCGAACGTCCGCCACGTCCGGGCGGGCGTCGGGATCGAGGAACTCGCCGAGGACATCGCCCGGCACACGATGCTGCAGAGCATCACGGTCCGGCCTCTGCTCGATGAGAGCGGCGCCAAGACGGGCATTTACGAAATCCCGGCGGGCGGGCGACGCTTCCGCGCGCTCGAACTCCTCGTAAAGCAGCGCCGACTGGCCAAGACTGCACCGATCCCCTGCGTGATCCGCACCGACGGCCTCGCCGAGGAGGACAGCCTCGCCGAGAACGTCCAGCGTTTGGCGCTGCACCCGCTCGACCAGTTCCGGGCATTTCTGGCGCTACGCGAGAAAGGCCAATCGGAGGAGGAGATCGCGGCGGCGTTCTTCGTCGCTCCGTCCGTGGTCAAGCAGCGGCTTCGGCTCGCTGCGGTCAGCCCGAAGTTGCTCGATGCCTATGCCGAGGACGGCATGACGCTCGACCAGCTGATGGCGTTCACCGTCAACGCCGATCATGAGCGCCAGGAGCAGGTGTTCGAGCGGTTGGCGACGAGCTACACCAAAGAGGCCTATCACATCCGCCGAATGCTGACCGAGGGCGCGGTGCGCGCCAGCGACAAGCGCGCGCGCTTCGTCGGCCTCGACGCCTATGCCGAGGCGGGCGGCACGATCCTGCGCGACCTGTTCCAAACCGACGACGGCGGCTGGCTGCAAGACGCGGGCTTGCTCGACCTGATGGTTTCCGAGCGGCTGCGCGACGAGGCGATCGTGGTGCAGGGCGAGGGTTGGAAGTGGACCGAGGTCGCGCCCGACTTCGCCTACGGTCACGTTTTCGGCTTGCGGCAGCTGCGCGGCGACGCGGTCCCGCTCACCGACGCACAACAGACCGAGCACGACGCGCTTCACGCCGAACTGGCGGGGATCGAAGAAAGCCATGCGGGTTCGGACGACCTGCCGCAGGATGTCGAGCAGCGTCTGGGCGAGATCGAGACGGCACTCGCCGAGCTCGACCATCCACCGCTGACGTTCGACCCCACCGAGGTCGCGCGAGCGGGCGCGTTCGTCAGCATCGACGCCGACGGTGCGCTCAGGATCGAGCGCGGCTACGTGCGGCCCGAGGACGAACTGCCGATCGAACCCGAGCAGCCCGCCGGGGTTGAAGGCGAGAACGACGCGGGCGGTCAGCGGCCGACGGCACGCGCCGACAACGACGACGTAGCCGCATCCGAAGAGGTCGCGACCGCAGACGTACGCGAGGAGGACGAAGGCTTGAAGCCGATCCCCGACCGGCTGCTGACCGAACTGACCGCGCACCGCACGCTGGCGCTGCGCGATGCGGTCGGATCGCATCCCGACGTCGCCTACTTGGCCGTGCTGCACACGCTCTGCCTGCAGACCTTCTACCTCTACGCGCAGGACAGCTGCGTCGAGATCGCGGCGAAGTCGGTCGCGTTTGGTACGCAGGCACCGGGGCTGAACGACAGCGCCTCGGCGCGGTCGATCGAGGCGCGGCGGGAGACGTTGCAAGCCGAACTACCCGCCAACCCGACCGAGCTATGGGATGCGCTGGCGGGCTTCGACCCCGAGCTCCGTGCCAAGCTGCTCGCGCATTGCGTCGGGCAGAGCGTCAATGCGGTGCACGAGGCGTGGAACCGACGGCCAAAGGCGCTCGCACACGCCGATCGGCTGGCGCGGGCGGTCGATCTCGACATGGTCGCCGCTGGCTGGCGCGCGACCGCCGACACGTTTCTCGGTCGCGTGACCAAGGCGCGCATCGTCCAGGCGGTGCGCGAGGGGCGGGGCGAGGCGGACGCCGAGCGCATCGTCGATCTCAAGAAGGATGCGATGGTGGAGGAGGCCTCGGTGCTGCTTGCGAACTCGGGCTGGCTGCCCGAGCCGTTGCGCACGCCGGGCGGCCCCGCTCAAATGTCCGACGCACCGGTCGAAACGGGCGCAATGACCATCGTCGACGCAACCGTCGATCAATCGGCGGCAATCGACGGCGAACCGGCCATGGTCGATCCCGAGCCGTCGGCCGAAGATGACCAGGTGGCCTTCGAACACCTCGCGATCGCCGCCGAGTAACACCTCGCCACTCCAGCAACCTCGGCCCGCCTCTTTCGGGGCGGGCCTTTTTCACGGAGGATGCTGTGGCCGACACCGCGTCCGAACTGGCGAACAAGCTCGCGGGTCACGCCGAGGCGGTCTGCCGCCATTACCTGCCCAGCGGGCGTCGGGCGGGTCGCTACTGGCTTGCCGGCGATGTCGACGATAGCCCTGGACGTAGCCTCTATGTACGCCTGCACGGACCGACGAGCGGGCGCGGTGCGGCGGGCCACTGGCGCGACGCCGCCACCGGCGAGCACGGCGATCTGCTCGATTTGATTGCCGCCGGCCGCAGGCTGCGGTCCCTGCGCGAAACGCTCGACGAAGCGCGCGACTTTCTGAGCTTGCCGCAGCCCGAGGCGAAACCGCCGCTCCTACCCGTGCCGACGGGATCGCCTGAAGCGGCACGACGCCTGTTCGCGATGTCGAAGCCGATTTTGCACACTGTCGCCGAGACGTATCTGCGGACACGCGGGATTGCGGCTTTACGCGATTGCAAGGCGCTGCGCTTCCACCCGCGCTGCTACTACCGCCCCGACGCGGACGACGCGGACGGCACGCGCACCGCCTGGCCCGCGATCGTCGCAGCCGTTACCGATCTCGATGGCACGATCACCGGCGCGCACCGCACCTGGCTCGACCCGTCGGAAAGCGCCAAGGCACCCGTCGCGACGCCGAGGCGGGCGATGGGTCATCTTCTCGGCAACGGCGTGCGCTTTGGCGTGGCAACAGACACCTTGGCCGCCGGCGAAGGCATCGAGACGATGCTGTCGCTACGACAGATCATGCCCACCCTGCCGACCATTGCCGCACTGTCGTCCGCGCACCTCGCCGCGCTCGCGCTACCAGCGTCACTGCGCCGTCTCTACATTGCCCGCGACAACGATCCCGCGGGCAAGCACGCGGCGGAAACGCTGACCGGACGCGCAGAGGCCGTGGGGGTCGAGGCGCTGACGCTCACACCCAGCCTCGGCGACTTCAACGACGATCTGACACGGCTCGGCATCGATGCGCTCGCGGCGGCGATCCGGGTGCAGCTCGCCCCGGAGGACGTGGCGCGGTTCTGGGTTCCGCAGGCAATCGACCGATGCACGGGATGATGGCGGGTGCTCGGAGCGATATTGGTGTCGCCCGTCAGCATACGCCCGCCTGGCTAAGAGAACCGCGCCTACAGCCTTCTGAGAGGGCGATCGGACCGGAAGCGGCCCGGGCACTCAACGGCTCCGGTCGACTATTTTCCCCTGACGGCACCCCCCACGCGCCAAGCGCGCGGGGACCCCACAGCGAACCCACGCGGCAAGCCGCGTGGGGCCCATGAGTGCCGTCATTCCTCGCGAGGCAAAATAGCCGCCCTCCGCCGTCCTTCGCTTCGCTGCGGCCGTGCGGGCTGACGCCCTTCGGTGCAGGCCCGGGCCGCCCCCGGTCTTCCGTGGCCTGCGAAGGCCGCGATGGGCGCGGTCGCCAAGCCAGGAGGCACATCGCCATGACGACCGACACCGACCGCTCCGACCACGAACCGCCGCACGCCGAGTCTCCGACCGCCTCGCTGCTCACCGAACTCCAGCTCTACGGCCACCGTCCCTTCCGGGACGAACCCGACACCCGGCCGCTCCCCGAGGAGCACAGCATCCAGTCCGCGCTGTCCGACATCTTCGACTCACTCGTCTCGACGATGATCGACACGCGCCTCGAACCCGATCTCGAGGACTTGCTCTGGGGGACCGTCAACCTGTTCCACCGCGCTGCCAGCCGGATCGAACGCGATCTCGACGACAACGAGCAGGCGCAGCGACGCAGCCAGCGCGACCAGGACGGCTCCGAGGTCCGCTCGGTCGAACTCGAGCGATTGCTCGACCAGGGTATGACGCTCATTGAACGTCGCGACGCGTTCGAACTGATGCGCGACCAGGCGGCCGAGCACTTCCAGGTCCACGCGCTCCAACCTTGGCGTCCGCGCGCAGGATCGATGGTCAACCGCAAGCTGCTCACCTCGGCGATCGTCGACAGCCGCGATTACCTCGCCGCCAAGCGCCGGTCCGAGACCGAGGTGATGCTACCCGCCGGTCCCAAGGTTGCCTTCATGGGTGGCTATGCCTGCAACGATCACACGGCGATCTGGGCCGCACTCGACCGGGTGCACGCCAAGCATCCCGGAATGGTGCTTCTGCACGGGGGCTCGCCCAAGGGCGCCGAGCGCATCGCCGCCTGTTGGGCCGACAACCGCAAGGTCGTGCAGGTCGCCTTCAAGCCCGACTTCAATCGCTACAAGAACGCCGCCCCGTTCAAGCGCAACGACGCGATCCTTGACGTTCTCCCGATCGGCATCGTCCTTTTTCCCGGCACCGGCATCGTCGACAATCTCGCCGACAAGGCTCGCAAGATGGGGATCCCGCTGTTCGACTTCCGGAAGGGTGGCGGGGCGTGAACCCCGTTCGAATCCGCTCGTTCAACAATCGACGACGCGCAGCTTTTCGCTTTCACTGTCGCATCAGCCGCCCGCATCTGGTATGCGCTCGGTAGTAGCGAAGTCGCGACCATTCCTGCTTATAATGGAGTGCACCGATGATCATCTTTGGAATCCTGGCCTCCTTCGCGGTACTTGGCGCGATATGTTGGGTGCTGTTCAATCTTGCCGTCTTCGCGCTGCCGTTCTTTGCGGGCCTGACAGTGGGCATGGCCGCATTCCACTCGGGAGCGGGGCCGCTCGGCGCGATCGCGATCGGCATCGTCGTGGGGCTGGCGACGCTGCTCTTCGGCCAGCTCGCGCTGACATTCGCGCCTTCAACGCTCGTCCGCGTCACGGTCGCATTGCTGTTCGCGGCACCTGCTGCGGTCGCGGGCTTCAATGCAGCGCATGGGATCATTGCGCTGACGATGTCGTCCGAAGGTTGGCAGCAGGCGTTCGCGATGCTTGGCGCTATCGTCGTCGGCTTCACCGCGCTCGCGCGCATGATGCAGCCGATCATTCCCGCCCAGCCGCGCGCGGCTGTTGGGAATGGCTCCTGGGCCAAGTGAAGCGCAGCTCCGCGCGCGAAGCCCCGCCCCGGGCTGATCTGGGCGGGGCGGGTTTGGCCTCACGCTCTCCGTCTGGTCTTCGACCCGACCACGATAGGCCGCAGGTCGCCTCGCCCTCGTCGGAGAAGAGGTCGATCCTGATGAGCGTTGGCCAGATCGTCTTACTCGACCCGATCAATGCTGGTCTCGTCGGCGTGTCCGGCGGACTCGACCAAGCCTTGCCACGCAGCGCGGCGACTGCGCGGCGCCGTAAGTCTCTCGAGCTCGCTCGATTAAATCCGCCCTTTTGTACGCCAGGGTAGCCGATCGTCCGATGCGGAGCGTCGCTGCCTTGCAGGCTGACCGAGGGGTCGCCAGCGGTCTCCTTGGATCACTGTCGGAGCACGCGGCCCACTGCGGCCTCTGTGATGGCTTGATCTGGCCGAAGGACGGCTGAGCCTCGACCGCCTAAGCCGCAACGACGGTCGGCAAACTTTCTTCCCCTGACGGCCATGCCGTCATTCCTCGCGAGGCAAGAAAGTGTGCGCCCGTCATCCTCCGCTGCGCTTCGGCCCTGCGGGTGCAGCGTCGGTCGCCTCCGGCCGGACGATCGCCATCGAGGCCGCGATGGGCGCGGACCCGATCACAGCGAAGCAAGGAGACACACAATGGCGACCATCGGCACCTTCAAGAAGTCGGGCAACGAATACACCGGCTCGATTACCACGCTCAGCGTTCAGGCAAAGGGCGTCCGCATCGTTCCCGAGGAGACCCGCTCGAACGACAACGCTCCTTCCCACCGCGTCTTCGTCGGCAAGGCCGAGATCGGGGCCGCCTGGACCAAGCGCTCGAACGAGGGCCGCGATTATCTCGGCCTCAAGCTCGACGATCCGAGCTTCAACGATCCGATCTACGCCAACCTCTTCTCCGACGAGGGCGAGGAGACCTTCAGCCTGATCTGGTCGCGCCAGAGCAAGCGCAACGGCAGCTAGGCCGGACAACGACGCCCCGCCCGGGTGACCCCGGGCGGGGCGTTCGCGCGCTTGAGGCGGGCCGGAAAGGAGAAGCCGGATGTGTGGTTCGCTTTCGTGTTGCCGTAGAGGCGGCTTTACGGCTCGGCGCACTTCTGGTTCGCCGTTAGTCACCCCATCGGCGAGATGGCCCGCCGTTTGCGCGGCGCTTTCGCGCGCGTATCCGGCTCGCCTTGCGTTGCCTCGTCGAACATAGCCGCTGGCCGCACACCTAGCGCCTGCGACGCTTCCCAGAGCGTTAGCAGCACGATGTTCTGCTGACCGCGCTCCATACTGCTGACATGCGCGCGGTCGACGCCCATGCGCTCGGCGACCGCTTCCTGGCTCAGGCCCGCAGCCAGCCGATGGCGACGCATGTTGCGTCCGAAGAGCCTGCGAATGTCCATCGACAGGATGGACACCAATCGCGTATTTCACTGCTACGTATTACAATACTCGACGCGGAGGCTCGGCGTAGGTCGAGGATAACGACGGATTGCACCATGGCCCCGTTAACCATTATGACAAGCAAGTGTCAGGGTGTCGCACGAGATCGGGGGATCATATGACAGGTCAGAAGACCATTGCCGACGCGCCACCCCAGTCGGATCACTTGACCGACTATGATCGCACGCACCTCAAAACATATGCACGCCTGCTTGACGCTGCCGCCGACCGCGCCGACTGGCAAGAGTCTGCCAGGATCGTTCTCGCCCTCGACGTCGGATGCGATCCCGAGCGCGCCCGGCGCGTTTACGATGCTCACCTCGAGCGCGCGCGCTGGATGACGAAGACCGGCTACCACGATCTGCTTGGCGGTCGGTTCCCGCACTAAACGGCGCGCGCGCGACAACAGGCGTTGCGCGCTGTGAGACTTACGCGGGCCGCTCGTGGACTATAATGTAAAGCGCCTACAGGGCTGGCGCAAAACGGCGTCGGCACTCGATGGAAAGGCATATCGGATGACGAGTGCTCCCGGCGAGTGGCGAGTAAGCGCAGCTTACGACTATTTCGACGCGCTCGACCCCGAACAGATCGCTTTCGAGTTCCTGCGGCGCGATCAGGACTATGCCGCGAACTACCGCGAGCTGGACGACGGCGACCAGGATCCTACCTTGACAGCACCAGCCGCGTTCAGCGCGCGATGGGGGTTGCGATTTCGCAGCAGATCCGGCGCTGCCCGCGGATCAAGCCTTTGTTGTCTGGCTGCCGCGCTACAATGCGCGCTTGATCTGGCTAACGCCCGTCGACGCCGTGCTGATCGACGGACCCATGTTGCCCGTTTACACCACGGAAGCGACCGGCGCGGCGGCTGAGGGCCGCTACGTCCACCTCGCGGCGCTGCCGGCCGCCAACTAGGCGCTAATCGCGGCGCCATCGTCCAGCGACAGCACCGTCGCCCTAGTGCTACCGCTCGACGCGCTTTTCGAGGATCGTATCGAGGCCGCGCGTCGGCTGCGTCGCGCGCTCATGCGCGGCCGGCGCGTAGCGCCCTACGGGATCACCGCCCACCGTCGTCGGCGCCTCAAGCTGGTCCTGCGTGCGCTCGACGGTCATCTTGCTGGCGAGGACTACCGCGGCGTTGCGCGCGGCCTGTTCGGCGCGCGCGTGCCGGGCGATGCGGCGTGGCGCACGCATTCGCTGCGCAGCTTCACGGTCCGCCTCGTGCGCGAGGGCCGTAAGCTGATGCGCGGCGGCTACCTCGCCCTGCTCCGCCCCGACCGCCGCAAGCGCTGAACGATGTCGGCCGTCCGGGGCGGCCGCGCGCAACCGGTGCCGCCCATCGGCGAATAACTCCGGCATCCACCCCGCCGGTTGCGCTTCGCCAAGGTGCGCGTGAGCCGCCGTCTTCGACCGGCGGCGACCGATAAACACCGGAGGCGCTACCCATGCCCGATCCACTCGCGGGATTGCCGCACCGCTATTTGCGCACGCCCGAAGCAGCCCGCTTCCTCGGCGTATCGGGGCGCACGCTCGAAAAACACCGCACATTTGGCACCGGCCCGCGCTACTCGAAGCTCGGCGGACGCGTGGTGTACCGGGTCGAGGACCTGCAGGCCTGGGGTAACCGCGGCGTGAAGGCGTCGACCTCGGACACGACTGGCGAGACAATCTCCGCCGCCAAGCGCCAGCCGGCGCTGATCCCATACGCCGGCCAAGAACGGCGCTGACCGGCATGTCGTCGCCAATCTTTCGCAGCCGTCGCCGTTTCCCACCCGCGAGCGAGCGCGCCCACCTCGACCCGTTTGAAGCACTGTCGGGAAACGTTGCCCCTCGCGACCAGCGCGATCTCATGGAGCGGCCGTTCTTCAGCCTCGCCAAGGCGAAGCGCGTGAAGCCGATCCTGTACAACGCGCGCAATATCGAAGTGCAGGTCTACGCCGTCCCCGAGCACGGCATGGCCACGATCTGGGATGCGGACGTGCTGATCTGGGCGGCATCGCATCTCGTGGAAGCGGCCGACCGTGGCCTGCCTACCTCGCGCTTCTTTCGTTTCACGCCATACCAGCTGCTGACCGCGATCGGTCGCGCGACCGGCAACCGAGAGTATCAGCTACTGCGCGGCGCGCTATCGCGCCTGCAATCGACCGTGATCCGCACCACGATCCGCCACGGCGAGGGCTGGCGGCGGCAGCAGTTCCACTGGATCAACGAGTGGGAAGAACTCGTCACGCGTGCCGGGCGGTGCGAAGGCATGGAGTTCGTGCTGCCCGACTGGTTCTACCAAGGCGTGCTCGACCGCAAGCTCGTGCTCACCATCGACCCCGGCTATTTCGCGCTGACGGGTGGCATTGAGCGCTGGCTCTACCGCGTCGCGCGCAAGCACGCGGGACACCAAGCCGGAGGCTGGCGCTTCGACCTCAGGCATCTCCACGCCAAAAGCGCGAGCACCGCCCGCTACTCGGATTTCGCGCTCGATATCCGCCGCGTCGCCGCGCGCCAGCCGCTCCCCGGCTACGCGCTCCAATTGACCCGCGAGTTCGCCAGCGACGCTACGCCATGCGAGCTGATCGTCATGCGTCCTGTGTGCGAGCCTGTGGATAACATGTGGGCAAGCCACGAAAGTATCGGGACTTCGGGCGCAAGCGATATCGGGACTTCGGGCGCAGGTTTGTCGGGACTTCGGGCGCACGGTCGTAAAAGCGGGTTGGATAAAACCGAGTGGTATCAGCAGCTTACGCTGGCGCTCAATCCGCTTAACTTACTAACACTAGAATCTAACCCTACTGTAGTAGTCGACCCCTGGCCCGGAGACGGCGGAAAGATCGAGAAGGGAAGCGGGCGGTGATCGTCGCGCTCCTCAACCAGAAGGGCGGTGTCGGTAAAACCACGCTCGCCCTCCACCTCGCCGGTGCCTGGGCGGCGCAGGGTCGGCGCGTGCTGGTCGTCGACGCCGATCCACAAGGCTCGGCGCTCGACTGGTCCGAGCAGCGCGGTCGTGAAGGATGGCCGCGCCTGTTCGGGGTCCTCGGCCTGGCGCGCGAGACGCTGCACCGCGAGTTGCCCGCACTTGCGCGCGACGCCGACCATGTCGTCGTCGATGGGCCGCCGCGTGTTACCGGCATCGCGCGTTCCGCGCTGCTCGCGGCCGACGTTGTTCTTGTGCCCGCTACGCCCTCGCCATTCGACGGCTGGGCATCGGGCGAGATGCTCCGATTGCTCGAGGAAGCGCGCGTATTCAGGCCCGAGATCGTTGCGCGCTTCGTGCTTAACCGCTGCGCTGCGCGCACGGTCATCGCGCGCGAAACCGGTGCCGCGCTTGCCGGGCACGATCCGCGGGTGCTGGCAACGCGCGTCGGGCAACGCGTCGCGTTTGCCGACGCCGCCCGGACAGGCCAGCTCGTCGGCGAGATCGATCCGCGCTGCGTTGGTGCGCGTGAGGTCGAGGCGGTGGCCGCCGAAGTCGCAAGGCTTGCGCCATGAGCGCGCGCGATGGGCAACGGGGCTTCACTTCGCGGCCCGGCGGTCCTGACGCGTGGGTGCGTGCGCCCGACCCGAGCGCTGCTGCGGCCAAGACCGATTCCTACACCGCGCAGTTGACGATCGACGTCACGCCCGAGCTGCGTGGACGGATCAAGATCGTCGCGTTCGGGCGCGGTCTGACCGCCGCCGACATGCTGCGCCAGATCCTCGAACGCGAGTTTCCCGAACGCGCCGACAATCACCGGAGTGCGCGATGACGCCCAACACTTTGGTCGAGCTATATTGGCTCCAGGGCCGGATCGAACGCTGGATCCGTTTCGGCAACGCGGTTGACGAGCGCATCGTCAACCGCCGCCAGCGCGTGTTCGCGTTCGCGCCGGGAAGCGTGTTTGCCTACATTCGTTGGGCATCGAACGAGTACGGCACGCTCGTCTCGCGGCTCGACATCGTGCGCGCCGTCTTGCCGGGTGAACCGTGCTCGACGATCCCGTTCGTGGCACCGGGTGGCGAGGTGCTGCTGCGCGCCTTTGGCTGGCCCAAGGTGCGGCTGGTGCTCACACACATCGACGCGATCGAGGCGTTCGGCATCGATCCGGTCGCGGTCGATCCCAACCACTGGCGGCACGCGTGTCGAACGATCGGAACGATTGACGAGACTGTCGAAGGAAATTCAATGTGCTTCTCGGCTACCGCCAGCTTCACCGCCGCAGCCATACTTCTACCCTTGGGTGGGCTGAGCTTACAGCGGGCTTGGCGCGACGATCGCCGCTACCTTGCGCTCGGGGCGCTGCCGCTGTTGTTCGGCGTGCAGCAGCTTTTCGAGGGCCTGGTCTGGCATGCGGGTGAGAGCGGCGATGCGATCACCGTCGCACGATATTCTCTGGCATATATGTTTTTCTCCTGGCTGGCGTGGCCAGTGTGGGTCCCGTTCTCGACATATTTCGTCGAGCCAGCCCGGCGTCGGCCAATATACCTGATGTTCGCGGTCGCGGGCGGTATCTTGGGTGGACTGCAATATGTTCCGTACTTCGCTCATCAAGGTTGGCTGACAACCCAGTTTCTCCCCCACGCGATCAGCTATAACGGGACGGCTCTACTCGATTTAGTCATAGGACAAAACGCAACCTATCTAATCTATGTGGGTGTAGTTATCGGGCCATTGCTGCTTAGCACCAAGCGCGACGTGAAAATTTTTGGTGTGTTGGTCGCATTCGTTCTTGTTACAACCGTCATGTTTTTTCGGTTCGCCTATATCTCGGTGTTTTGTTTCGGTGGTGCGCTCATGTCGCTTTACCTCGTGTGGAGGCCGTTCACGTTCAGGCGGAACCGGGTAGACGCCAGCGATCATTCGGAATGTGGCGACGTCTTCCGACGATGAGAGACATCCATTTCCGCTTCGGCAGCTCTCAATCAACCCACACCGCATTCGTCAGCGCGCTATCGTGCGAACACAGAGTCGGCACCGGCGACACACTGATCGGCATTGTCTCAAATGCATCGCGGAGCGCGCGACGCGCCCTATGCGCGCGAACGGTGAGGTTGTTGACGGTGATGCCAAGATAGCCCGCAGCTTCTCGTGGCGACTTATCGGGCAGGTCAAGTCGACAGATTACATCGACATATTCCCGCTTGAGGCCTGATAGGATCGTAACGAGCGCGTGTGTCGGCTCATACACTGTTTCCACAAAAGGGGGCTCGGCGCGATCGTGGACATCTTCGTGCAGACCTACCTCCCGCCGACCGCGAACCGTGCGACGACGACAGAAATCGGGGTCTGGGGCGCAGTGGAACAGAAAAGGCGCACAAGGATGGCATCATAGCTCGTCCGGGCCTAGGTCCGAGTAGCAACGTCGGTTCATTCTCGGCTCGCGCTAATGCGCGTCGAAATAGGCCTCGAGCTGATCGACAAGGCCCAGCTCCGCCTTTACCGAGCGGGCGGCCGCCGCAGTATCGCGCGTGTCCACCGCCTGCTTCATCGCCGCAAGCTCGGTCGCAATGTTGCCGGTCAACGCGCTATCCTTCACCCTCGCTGCAATTGTCGTCCAACTCGCTTCGGCGAACGCGGTCGCCTTGCCCATATCGGCCCAGCGCGCGGGCCCGGCTTTCAGGTCGGCGTCGTAACGGAAGCCCGCATAGTCGAGGAGGCTAACCTCAGATGGTATCTTCGCGCCAGCCGGAGCGGCGCTGACGAGGTCACGGTAGACTTCGATCGAACTCAGCGCCACGTCCGCGCGGGCCATTTTTGCGTGCGCGGTGGCGAGTGCGGCCAGATGCGCGTCGAACCCCGCTTTCGCTCTGTCAGGCAACGAGGCGCGCGCGCCCTGTGCGGTCATGTTGGCCTTTTGCACGGCGGCGTCGAGAACGGTCGCGGTCGTGTCAAACGCGGTTTCAGTTAAAAGCTCGAACGGCTCGGCGGCAGCGCGCAGATCGGGCGTGGCACTCATCGTGGCCGAAGAGATCGCGGGCGAGGCGGTCGCGGTGGGTGCCGACGCGGTGTCCGATCTGGACGCGCTCTTGTTACATGATGTTGCACTCACGAGAAGCAGTAGAGGAATCGCAACCAGATTGGGTGTGCGTCGGCGTGTCATACCAATCCTTAGCAAAACTGCTCGAGCGACAGCCTAGATAACGTGCCGAGCCGATGGCAGTTGCATAACAAATAACCAGTGACTCCGGCGCGCACGAAGAATCAGCTGAAAGCCCTACCCGGCTGTCGCAAGCGACTAGGAAATCAACTCAGCGACATTCGTTGCGGATGGCAGCTGGGCCGCCTCAATGAGTTGGTCATACACTTTGCGACGAGTAAATCATTACGGCTGATTGGCCAATGAATGCCTCGAGATCGTAGTAAACGTCAGCGGCACGCGAGTGCCCGGTGCATTGTTCTCCATGCGAACCGTCCCGCCGTGCAGCGTGGCGATCGCGGCCACCAACGCGAGCCCAGGCCGGAACCGGGCTTATTGCGGCTAGCGTCGAGCCGGTAAAAGCGCGTGAACACATTGCTCCGTTCTTGCTCGGGAATGCCAGGACCGTCATCCGCGATGGTGGCAACGGCCTGTCCAGCAGCTGAGTCGATTACGCGACGGACCGTTGCTCGCTTCGGGAGTTGCTAAATCCGCGGCGATCGCTTGTCTTGACGACAGCTAGTTTCATTGCCGGGCGCGCAGCTGGGCCCAACACAGGCGACCAGAACGTCATTGGCAGCACGGCTGACAAGGCAGTCAATGCGGTCCGTTCGCCAAGCCGCTCGACAGCGCGTGTACGGTACGCCGCCGCCAGCTCGAGATGCGCCGCACGTGCGGGCCCCCCAATTGCGGCAGCGGCGCAACGGTCTTCCTCAGCGGCGCGGACTAGATAATAGGTTACATTATTCTGCGACATGGGATCCTCTCGCGCGCAAAGCTGGGCAGACTCAGTGTGGCGCAAGTCGACCCGCCCCCACCGCGTATGACTCACATACCTCGCCCGGGGGCGAGCGATGAACGAGCCGCGACAGGCCCCACCCGGCATCCGCCGGTGGGGCGCTTTCGCGTCAGGCAACGACGAGATCGTTCTCGACGTCGGTCGCGCCCGGCGACGACCATGCGGTGGTTCCCGCCGCCCAACGTTCGGAGATCGAGTCGACCGAGCCGGTCAGCTTGACCTTGCCGCCGACTGCAGTGACCTTGATCTTGTCGTCATCGAACCAGGAGCGCCCGAGCGCGTCGTTGATGTCGTCGCTGATGTTGGTCGTGTTGACGCGCGTCTTGAGCTTGGTCTGATTCGAGATCCCGACGACACCCATCAAGCCGCGCACGGCACGCTCCGCGCCTTCCTTCTGGAACTGCCAGCTGACCTCACCCGAAAGCGTGACCCATCCCTTGTCGACCGCAACCTTGATTGCGTCACGCGGCACGATCACTTCCCATGCGAGCCGATCGATTGCAGCTTTGGCGATCTCTTCGTCGCCACGTCTCATCGTGCCGTGGATTCGCACTTCGAGCTCCTGCGCGACGGCCTTGACGGCCTTGACGCGCGAGGCGGCCTTTTCGGCTGCGTGCTTCTCGGCGTAGGTCTGGACGTGGCCTGTGAGCGTGACGACGCCCGCATTGGCGGTCACGCCAATGTGCGCGGCGCTTATGCTCGGCTCCCAGAGAAACTCGGCGAGGACGGCTTCCTGAAGTTGACGGTCGGTGGACATGGAACGCTCCTTCAATATCTGCGCGGAGCCGCTCACCTCGGTGGGCTGCAACTCCTACGCGCCCACTCGACCGGCCGACGCAAGTGCGTTGCAACCAACCGAGCGGGATCTGGCAAGATAATGGATCGGGGGATCGGGGGCAGACTCGGAAATCACCTAGACGGTGCTCGGGCGTCGATCAGATTCGAAGTAGGCGGTGCGATTTGCGCGTCAGCGTCCGGGGTGAACGATGGTGAATTGCTCACCAGGGGCGATTGCGAATAGCAACCGAAATACATCCCTCAGCGCGACAAACTAGCCTCCGAACCTGAGTGACACTTATTGCGCGGCCGGCACGAAATTCCACCGCAGCACCGCTGGCAGTTCGGAATGCCCGGGCTTCGGGCCGAGAACGCTCAGCGAGGCCGGCTCAAGTGAGAAATGCTGTGCTTCAACGACCGCCAGCCCGATCCACCGCGCGGCGAGGACGCAGCCGAACTGCCCGTGTGAGACAAGCGCGATATCTCCCTCCAAAGTCCGGAGGCAACCGATGAGCCGGTCGGCTCGGTCCGAAATCTGCCCCGGCGTTTCACCCCCCGGACAGCCGTCCTCGAAAATGTTCCAGCCCGGCCGATCCTGGCGGATGTCCGCGCTCGTGCGCCCTTCATAATCGCCGTAGTCCCACTCGGCGAGCTCCGGTTCGAGCGCAGCGGATCTTCCCAGGTCGGCGAGCACGCACGTCTGGCGCGCGCGTCGCAGGGGACTGGTCCATATGAACGCAAAGCCAGTGTCCCGCAGGAACGGCGCGAGTTCGCGCGCCATTTCCTCCCCGCGTTCGGTCAGCGGGAGATCGGTGCGGCCGGTGTGTCGGCCCGAGCGCGACCACTCGGTTTCGCCGTGCCGCACAAGGTGCAGTTGCGGCAGACTAGCGCCAACAACGCTCACTTCGCTTCCATGGCCGGATCATACTCGCCCCGGCGCGCGGCCCGGTTAAGCCGCGCGCGGCGGGCCAGCGCCGCCTGAGCTGCGGACACTTTCGCATCGTCTCCCCGCCACAGTTCGAGCGCTGGCTGCTGGATCGCGCGGGCGAACGAAAAGGTCAGCGGCCAGGGACACCGCGCGCTGCCCGCCACGTTGATCGCGTTCAGCCGCGCCGAAGCGAGTTCGGGGGATTGGCCGCCCGAGAGGAACACGACACCGGGAAGAGCCGCCGGAACGGCGCGCAACAGGCACTGGATCGTTGCATCGGCGATCTCGTCGAGCGTGTCCTGACGGGAAGCAGCCAATCCGGGAAGGATCATGTTCGCCTTGAGGATCATCGCTTCCAGCAGGACCCCCTGAGCGTTCGCCTCGATGAAAACCGACCGAAGAACCGCTCCGGTGGCGACGAGACTGCGTTCCAAGCTGTGGTCACCGTCCATGAGTACTTCGGGCTCGACGATGGGGACCAGCCCGACCTCCTGACATAAGGCTGAATAGCGGGCGAGCGCATGCGCGTTCGCCTCGATGCAGGCCTGGCTCGGAAGGCGATCGTCGAGCGCGATCACTGCGCGCCATTTGGCGAACCGCGCACCCATCTGAACATAATCGCCCAGCCGCGCGCGCAACCCGTCAAGCCCCTCCGTGATCTTTTCGCCCGGATGGCCCGCGAGATCGGTCGCACCGATATCGACCTTGATGCCGGTGACGATGCCCGCGTCGGACAGTATTTCGATGAAGGGCGTGCCATCCGTGGTCGCCTGACGAATCGTTTCGTCGTGGAGAATGGCACCGCTAATCGACTCGCCAAGCTGCGGCGTGGTGACCAACAACTCGCGGTAGGCGCGTCGCATTGCTTCGGTCTGCGCGATCCCCAACTCGGCGAATCGCCTGTTGCACGTGCCCGTGCTCTCATCCATCGCCAGCAGGCCCTTGTGATCGGCGACGAGCAATGCCGCCGTCTCGGCAAGGGACGGTGCGCTCACTTCAGATCGCCCCAGTTCCAGTTGCGGATTTCAGGTAGGTCTTCGCCATGCCGATCGATATACTGTTTGTGCTCGACCAGCTTGTCCCGCATTCTCTGCTTCAGATAGGTGCCTTTGCTGCCGAACTGCGGGAGTAGGTTCACCGCGTCCTGCACCAGGTGGAACCGGTCTAAACCGTTTTGCACCCGCAGGTCGAAGGCGGTGGTGATCGTGCCTTCCTCGCGGTAACCGCGCACGTGTAGGTTGCGATTGGCCCGGCGATAAGTCAGCCGATGAATTAGCCCCGGGTAGCCGTGGAAGCCGAAGACGATGGGCTTGTCGGTGGTGAACAGCCCGTCATAATCCTCGTCACTTAGCCCGTGCGGATGCTCCGCACTGGGCTGGAGTCGCATAAGATCGACGACGTTGACCACTCTGATCCTGATGCCGGGCAGGCTGGTTCGTAGGATCGATACGGCGGCGAGGATTTCGAGCGTCGGCGTGTCGCCGCAGCACGCCATGACGATGTCGGGCTCCTGCTCCTGATCGTTGCTCGCCCATTGCCAGATTCCGATGCCTTGCGTGCAGTGCGCGACCGCCGCCTCCATCGTTAGCCACTGCGGCAACGGATGCTTGCCCGCCACCACGACGTTCACATAGTGGCGGGTGCGAAGGCAGTGATCGACGACCGACAGCAGGCAATTGGCATCGGGCGGAAGATAGGCCCGCACCACGTCGGCCTTCTTGCTGATGACGTGATCGAGAAAGCCCGGATCCTGGTGGGTAAAGCCATTATGATCTTGCTGCCAGACGTGGGCGGACAGAATGTAGTTGAGCGAGGCGACCTTGCGTCGCCACGGTAGCTCGGAAGTGACCTTCAGCCATTTGGCATGCTGGGTAAACATCGAATCGACAATCCGGATGAACGCCTCGTAGCTGTGGAAGATCCCGTGTCGCCCCGTCAGCAAATATCCTTCCAACCATCCCTCGCACTGATGCTCACTTAGCATCGCGTCCATGACGCGACCCGCGGGCGCGAGGAACTCATCGTTAGCCTTCAGTTCCCCGTCCCATTGCCGACTGGTGACCTCGAATAGCGCTCCCAGCATGTTCGACAGCGTCTCGTCAGGACTGAAGATCCGGAAATTGCGCTGGTGCTGGTTGAGCGCGATCACGTCGCGCAGGAACTTGGCGAGCACGAACATATCCTGCGCGACGACTGCCCCGGGGGACGGAACGTCGACCGCGTGGACTTGGAAATCGGGCATATGCAAGTTGTGCAGCAAGCGGCCGCCGTTGGCGTGCGGATTGGCCCCCATGCGCCGCTCACCGACGGGAGCCAGCTCGGCCAGTTCGGGGATCAGCCGCCCCTCCTTGTCGAACAGTTCTTCGGGTCGGTAGCTTTTCATCCAGAGTTCGAGATCGGCCACATGCTCCGGATGCGCGGCATCGACCAAAAGCGGCACTTGATGCGATCGGAACGTGCCCTCCACCTGAAGGCCGTCCACCGATTTCGGCCCGGTCCACCCTTTGGGCGAGACAAGCACAATCATCGGCCACATCGGTCGCGTCGCGTCGTCCTCCGCGCGGGCGCGCTGCTGGATGCGGCGTATGTCCTCGATCACGGTGTCCAGGGTATCTGCCATCAGCCGGTGCATCGCGTCGGGCTCGTCGCCTTCGACGAAATGGGGTGTCCAGCCGCAGCCGCGCAAAAACTGGTCGAGCTGTTCGCGCCCGATGCGCGCGAGCACGGTGGGGTTGCTGATCTTATAGCCGTTGAGGTGCAGGATTGGCAGGACCGCCCCATCGGTGATGGGATCGAGGAACTTGTTGGAATGCCACGCGGTCGCCAGCGGGCCGGTCTCCGCCTCGCCATCGCCCACGACGCACGCGACGACCAGATCGGGATTGTCGAACGCGGCACCGAATGCGTGGCTGAGCGAATAGCCGAGCTCGCCGCCTTCGTGGATCGATCCAGGAGTCGATGGCGCGACATGGCTCGATATTCCGCCGGGGAAGGAGAATTGCTTGAACAGCCTTTTGAGCCCGGACACGTCCTGGCTGACGTTGGGGTACACTTCGCTATAGGTGCCCTCGAGATACGTGTTGCCGACGAGCGCGGGACCGCCATGGCCCGGTCCCGCGACGTAGAACATATCGAGATCGTATTTCTTGATGACGCGGTTCAGGTGGACGTAGATGAAGTTTTGCCCCGGCGAAGTGCCCCAGTGCCCCACCACCATCGGCTTGACATGAGCGAGCGTCAGCGGCTCGCGCAGCAGCGGATTGTCGTAAAGATAGAGCTGTCCCACCGACAGATAATTGGCCGCGCGCCAATACGCATTCATCTTGCGCAGTTCGGCCGAGCCGCCGTTCTGTGCGGCGGGTGACCGCGTGGCATCGCCGTCGTCACGATAGTTCGTCAGTGTAAAGTTCGAGTCCATCGCCTGCATCTCCAGATCATCTTGTTGGCCGGTTTACGATCACATCCGGGGATCATCGCGGCCTGCTGCCCACCCGCGCGCAATCGACATGTTCTCATGCCCCGTAACCGCGAGTGGACGGTCGAAGCAGGCTCGGAAACTACGCACGCCAGCAGGCAACGTGCGCAATTCAGGCGCGCACCGGGCGAAACCCGTCATTTTCATCGCATCGCCGCGAGAAGCCGGTCGAGCGGGATGGTTGCGAAGGTCGTGAAACTGTCCGCGACCGCGTAGGGCAGGATGAGCGTGCGGTTATGCACCATCGCGCCGCAGGTGTAGACGACGTTGGGCACGTAACCGTCGCGCGCGTCCAGGCCCGGGGCGACGAGTGGGACCGCGGCGCGGGCCAGGAGCTTCGAGGGGTCGTCGCGGTCGAGCAGGCATACGCCAAGGCAATAGGCCCGCGCTGCTCCCACTCCGTGCGTGATTACAAGCCAGCCCTCGTCGATTTCGATCGGCGAGCCGCCATTGCCGATCTGTATGAACTCCCAAATCCACTGTGGAGACAGGAGGACCGCGCTGTTTTCCCAGACGTGGAGGTCGTCGGACATCGCCAGCCAGACATTCTCATGGTCCTGTCGGCCGAGCATCGCGTATCGCCCGCCGATGCGCCGAGGGAACAGCGCCATCCCCTTGTCTGCGGCCGCCTTGCCCCGAAGCGCGCTCATCTCAAATTCGGTAAAGTCGGCGGTGCGCAGCAATTCCTGGCGCGCCTCGCTGCCGCTGAACGCGGTGTAGGTGCCCAGATAGACGATGGTGCCATCATCGTCGGTAAAGCGGACCAGCCGCAGATCCTCGATGCCGTGGCGCTGACGCGGCGTGATCGGGAAAACGACTATTTCCGAAAGGTGGCGTCCGCCTTCGCAGATGATCCGCACGCCGGGATCGTCGGTGTCGACACCGGGAACGAGTTCGGTTCGCGGCGACAATGCCTGAACGCTGGTCGCATCGAGCGCGACCGCGCCATCAGCCGAACACAGGCCCGTGCGGAAAGTGATCGACGAGATATGTCCTTCGCCAATCGCACGCAGCGACAGAACGAATCGCGCATGCCCCGTCGGCACGCCTGACTGATCGGGGTGAAGCACCATGCTCGGGTTGAACAGCGCCGCCGCCTCGAAACTATATTCCTCACTGAAGAACGCGCCGATCAACCGCGCCTGCTCCGGACTGACCGAGCAGTGATCGATCATCAGCCCGTTCACCTCGTGAAACCGGCGCAGCAGCACGGCGTCGAGATCGCGGTGCCGCGGCGACAATGTCGCCGACACACGCTGCAATTCGTGCCGCATTTCCGCTTCGTCGAGTCCGAGAACACGGTCGGCGATGCGTTGCGCGCGGGAGCGGGCAGGGACCGCGACCGAGGGATTGTCGCCGGGAACGAATGGCCGGATCACCACACGCGCGGCGTCGGGGTGCAAAGCGATCGGGAGATGCGCGACCGGCAAGTGCGTGATCGTTGCGCCGTGCGGCATTGTCACCTCGTGCGAGAGATCATGTCTTGAGGGCCGTTTATGCCGGCCAAATACCAAGCGCAGCTTCACGCGATTCGTTGCGCTGTATGCGGACGCGTGCGTAGATTCCGAACCTGCCGTGTGTCCGGTTCGCCGATTATCGCCAAGTTCCCGACAATCTTGCGGCCGGCGCAACTGGAGCCCTGCAATCATGGACGGCGCGATCCTGACGCTCAACGCAGGCTCTTCCAGCCTCAAGTTTGGGCTGTTCGACGGCGGCCAGCGCATGATGGAAATGCTGCGTGGCGAAGTCGAAGATATGGAAACCATGCCGCACCTGCGCGCGCGCGATCTTGCTGGTGCGGTGTTGATGGATCGGAAATGGTCGGCCAACGAAGACAATTCGTTTGCCGCCGTTCTCGACGCGCTGCTGGACTTCGTCGATGCCCATCCGGGCCACGTCGGGCTTGCGGCGGTCGGCCACCGCGTTGTCCACGGCGGCGCCGATCATGTCGCGCCCGAGCGGGTAACGCCCGAGCTGCTCGATGCGCTGACCGCGCTCCTCCCGCTCGATCCGATCCATATGCCGCACAACATCGCGCCGATGCGCGCGGTGTCCGCCGCGCGACCCGAGGTGACGCAAGTCGCCGCGTTCGACACTGCGTTCCACCACACGCTCCCCCTGGTGGCGCGGACGTTTGCCCTGCCGCGCGCGCTCACGGCTGCGGGGGTGCGTCGCTACGGATTCCACGGCCTGTCCTACGAATATGTCGCCCGCCGCCTGCGCGAACAGGCCCCCGCGCTGGTGCGCGGCCGTGTCATCGTCGCCCACCTCGGCTCGGGCGCGAGCCTCTGCGCGTTGCACGATGGCGTAAGCATCGCCACCACCTTCGGCCTGAGCGTGCTCGACGGGCTGGTGATGGCAACACGCTGCGGCAGCCTCGATCCCGGCGTGATCCTGTATCTGGCACGCCAGGGCCACGGCTTCGCCGAAATTGAAGATATTCTCTACAAACAATCCGGCCTGCTCGGCGTTTCGGGGATCAGCGGCGACATCCGCGTTCTGCTGGCGAGCGACGCTCCGCAAGCGCGCGAGGCGATCGAACTGTTCACCTACCGCATCGCGCTCGAAGCTGGCGCAATGGCGAGCGCGCTCGGCGGACTGGACGGCTTCGTCTTCACCGCGGGCATCGGCGAGCACTCTGCGCCGGTCCGTGCCGCAGTATGCGAGCGCCTGCGCTGGCTAGGACTCCGCGTTGACGATAACGCCAATGCGGTAGGCGCGGACCGCATCAGCGCACCGGACAGCGGGGTGGAGATCCGCGTCATCCCCACCGACGAGGAACTGATGATCGCGCGGCATACGCGGGCGACGATGGCGAAGGCGACCGCCGCGTGAGGACCCTGATTGCCGCAAACTGGAAGATGCACGGCTTGGGGCTACAGCTCGGCGAAATCGATGCGGTCGCCGCCTCGGTCGCCACGATGCCACTCGCCCCCGATGTCCTGTTCTGTGTTCCCGCCACGCTCGTTTCGCGTGCCGTGGCGACCGTTGCGGGGCGCATCGCCATAGGAGGCGAGGACTGCCACGCGGAAATCGCGGGCGCGTTTACGGGCGATATCAGCGCCGAAATGCTCAAGGACGCGGGTGCGACGGCGACGATCGTCGGCCATTCGGAGCGCCGCCGCAATCACGGCGAGACCGACGCGATGGTCGTCGCCAAGGCGAAAGCGGCGTGGCGGGCGGGCCTGCTGGCAATCGTCTGCATCTGCGAGACTCGAGCTGAGCGCGATGCTGGCCAGACGATCGCCAGATGCCGCGAGCAGATCGCGGGCAGCCTGGCGCTTGAGCCAAGCGATTCGACGATGGCTGCGATCGCCTATGAGCCACTCTGGGCCGTGGGCAGCGGGCGCACGCCGACCACGAGCGATATCGCTGAAGTACACCTCGCGATCCGGGCCTATTTAACGACGTTGCTCGGCAGCGAAGGCAATCGTATCCGCATTCTCTACGGCGGCTCGGTCACGCCGGGCAACGCATCGCTGATTGCGGAATTGCCCGAGGTTGGCGGCTTGCTGATCGGTGGAGCGAGCCTGAAGGCCAATGACATGGAGGCGATCATCCGGACGGCAGTACGGGCGGATCCCGCGCCGACGCCCGTCTTGCGCCCTGAGGGATCGGCGAATTCTGCGGAGAGCAGCCGTTGAAATCGCTCCGCCTGGTCGTCGTCGAGGACGATGTCCTGCTCGGTCTCTTGCTGGGCGACATATTCGCAGCCATGGGCCACGATGTCTGCGCGACGGAAACGACCGAAGCTGGCGCCGTTGCCGCGGCCGCGCGTCACCGGCCGGATTTAATGATCGTCGATGCATGGCTATGCGACGGCAGCGGCGTCGCCGCGATGGAGACGATCTGCCGGACAAGGTTCGTCCCTCATGTGTTCGCCACGGGTGACGTAGCGTCGGTCAAGGTGCTCTCGCCGCATGCGATCGTTCTCGAAAAGCCCTACAATGAAATTGCCTTGATGGAGGCAATGGAACACGCACTCGCCGTTTGCTCTGCCGCCGGAACTGGATGTCGGACCTCAACCACCGAGAAGACTTTGTAAATTCCGGCGAATGATGTCAGACGATAAGCCCTGATTTTCGTTATATAAGCATCAAACGATGTCATGATGCATTGCAGAAAATGATTGCGGACCCGTTCACACCGGAATCTTGCCAGGTCACTTCTAACGAGGCGAAGCTCAAGCGCGGGCGCTATCAGGCATAGGCCATCAGTTCCGCCCGGATCGACTGCAGCTGCGCCACCCGTTCCTCCGTCGCCTCGGGATAATGCGCGTTGAGCCTCTCGAGCGCGTCGACGACGATCTGGGATACGATCAGGCGGGCATTGTCCTTGTCGTCGGCGGGCACGACGTACCACGGTGAGTTCTTGGTGCTCGTGGCGGCGATGCACTCCTCATAGGCCTTACGATAATCCTTCCAATACTTGCGCTCCTCGATGTCGGCCACGCTGAGCTTCCAGTTCTTGTCGGGATCGTCGATCCGCGCGAGGAAGCGCTGGCGCTGCTCTTCCTTGGACAGGTGAAGGAAGATTTTGACGATCCGGGTGCCGTTGGTGTGCAGGTGCCGCTCGAGATCGACGATCGAACGATAACGCTCGTCCCAGACCTTGCTGTCTTGGTGCGGCGCGTCGGGGATAGCCTCGGTGTGCAGGATGCTGGGATGCACGCGTACGACCAGCACTTCCTCGTAGTACGAGCGGTTGAAGATGCCGATCCGGCCGCGTTCGGGCAGGTCGCGCGTCGTGCGCCAGAGGAAATCATGCTTCAGTTCGGTCTCGCTCGGCGGCTTGAAGCTGAAGACCTCACACCCTTGCGGGTTGACGCCCGACATCACGTGCCGGATCGCGCCATCCTTGCCCGCCGAATCCATGCCCTGGAAGATCAGCAATACGGCATGCTTGCTGGCGGCGTAATGGAGCTTTTGCAACGCACTCATTCGTTCGATGTGGTCCGCAAGCTGCGTCTCATAATCTTTTTTCGACTTGTAGAACGGCGCGACGACGGTGGATCGCTCCTTGAGGTCCACCTTTTCTCCTTCTGCAATACGAAAGTTCTTCAGATGGATTTTCATCGCGCTCCCCCACTTCGATCGATCATCGGGCGGCGGCCATCAGCGGGGGCGAAGCTGCCTTGGTCGGGTTGGCCTCGGTCGGCTTATCCGTAGCTGGCGTCCGCGCCGCCGCTCCTTTCGCCTCGCTGATTTTCATCCGATCAAGGACCGAATAGGCCAGCAGCTTGAACCGGTCGTTCACGAGGAACCAGGCGAGCGCCCAGCCCCAGACCAGCAGCGCCCAATACCACGCCAGCGGCGTCACCAGGCCGAAGCCGAACAGCGCGATCAACGTCGCGAGCGCCTGCGTGCCCAGCACCGCGCCCCACAGGATGCGAGCCGGACGGATCGACCAGAACGGACCCCGCGTGCGCGTCAGGAAGATCGTCAGGTGCCCGGCGACCGAGAGTTTCAGATACATCATCGTCTGGATGTGCGCGCGGTCGATGTGAAACACGCGCTCGGCGAGGAAGAACAGCCCGAACGCTGAGATGACGCCGAGCACGCCGAGCACCGTGGAGACGCCAAGCACGACGCGCATATTCCAGGCTTCCGGCGCGTTCCTGTAGTGGACGCGGTCGTAGGCGATCGACAGGATGGCGCCGTCGTTGAGCAACGCCAGCATGACAATCATGACGGCCGTTAGAGGGTAAAAATTGAACACCAGGATCGCGAGCGTCATGAAGAACAGGACGCGCAGCGTCTCGGCGATGCGGTAGATCGCGTAGCTGTTCATCCGCTGGAAGATCTTGCGGCTTTCCTTAATGGCCTCGATGATGACTGACAGGCCGGGCGTCATCAGCACGATCGCGGCCGCCGCGCGCGCCGCATCGGTCGCACCCGACACGGCGATGCCGCAATCCGCCTTCTTGAGCGCGGGCGCGTCGTTCACGCCGTCGCCGGTCATGCCCACGATATGGCCGTGCTTCTGTAACACGTCGACGATGTGGAACTTATGCTCGGGGAAGACCTGGGCGAAGCCGTCCGCCTTTTCGATCGATGCCGCTACCTCGGCAGTTTCGTCGTGCTTGGAATCGCCAAGACTCGCACCGTCAAGGATGTTGGTGCCCATATCGAGCGTCTTCGCGGTTTCGCGCGCGATCGCGAGCGCGTCGCCCGTGACCATCTTGAGTTGCACACCCATCTGCCGGGCGGTCGCGATCGTCGCTTTGGCGTCCTCGCGCGGCGGATCGTAGAGCGGCAGCACACCGAGCAGCGTCCAGTCGCCGTCGCCGTCGGCCCGCGCCACGCCGAGCGCGCGAAAGCCACGCGCGGCGAAGTCAGTGACCGCTTGCTCGACGGCCGCCTTGTCGTCGGCCGACAGATTAGCGGCGAGCGCCAGGATGACCTGCGGCGCTCCCTTGGTGACCTTGAACACCTTGCCGTCGGTGCCCTTGACGGTCGCTTCGGTGCGCTTGTGCACCGGGTCGAACGGCATGAAGTGCTGGACCTCGAAGCCCGTGAGCGCCTTATCCTTGACGCCGCCGAGCACCGCTAGGTCGATCGTGTCGTCATTGTCGGCGCGCGACGCGAGCGCGCCCGCCAGGATCACCTGCGCCGCGGTCACGTCGCCCAGCCCAAACGGATCGCCCAGCGTGAGCTTGTTTTGCGTCAGCGTGCCCGTCTTGTCGGCACACAGCATATCGACGCCGGCCAGCTCCTCGATCGCGACGAGCTTGCTGACGATCGCCTGCTTCTTCGCCAGCAGCCGCGCACCGACCGCCATCGTGACGGAGAGCACGGTGGGCATCGCGACGGGGATCGCGGCCACGGTCAACACCAACGCGAATTGCAGCGTCGTCAGGATCGCTTCGCCGCGATAGACGCCGACGACGATGACGATCGCCACGAGCACCACCGCCAGCGCGATCAGATAGTTGCCGATCTTCAACACCGCCTTTTGGAAGTGGCTGGTGGTTCGCGCCGTCTCGACCAGCTCGGCGGTCTTGCCGAAGTAGGTCTTGCCGCCGGTCGCATAGACCAGCGCGCCGATCTCGCCGCGCCGCATGATCGAGCCGGAGAACACCGCGTCTCCCGGTTTCTTGGTGGCGGGCAGCGATTCGCCCGTCAACGCCGACTGGTCGACCGAAATCTCGTCACCCTCGAGCAGCCGGGCATCGGCCGGGACGATGTCGCCGAGCCGCAGACGGATGACGTCGCCCGGCACCAGCTCCTTCGCGGGCGGCGTCACCCACTTCCCGTCGCGCTTCACCCGCGCCTTGATCGCCAATTTGGCCTTCAGCGCCTCGATTGCGTTGCCCGCCTGCCGCTCCTCCCAGAAGCCGATCGTGGCGTTGGCGACAAGCAGCAGCAGGATGATGAAGAAATCGGGCCAGTGCCCCACCACGCCGGACAGGATGACGGCGATCTCAATCATCCACGGGATCGGACCCCAAAAATACGATACGAACTTGAGTAGCAGGTTGGTTTTCTTCTCGGCGATCTCGTTCGCGCCGTATTTTGCCAACCGGGCTGTCGCCTCGACCCGCGTTAGCCCGTCGGGCGACGTGTCCAGCGTCTTCTCGACCTCGGCAATCGGTACCGACTTCAGATCGTTGGCAGCGCCGGACCGAGATGCGTCGGAAGTGTCGGGTGACTGAGCTTTCGCCGTGGAGGACGCTGCCATCATGCTTTCCTATTTTGGATGCGTGAGCCGGCCGTCGCCCGCAGCGCGGTGCCGGACAGCAGACCCCCTTAAAGTCTATTGCGCGTGGCCGCGCCGCGGCAGCGTCGGAAACTACGCAGACGCTACTGGCGTACTTGTGCCGAACAGAGAACGATCCCGGTAAATGCTATGGTGTCCGCTTTCGGGCGTCTGCCAGCGCGCGACCTGTGGCCGTGATGGTGCTAAGCCGTCGCACATACCTTGAAACACAGCCCCTACGTCCGAACTGCGATTATCGGAAGAAACAAAGCTGGGCAGGTTGACTATGCTACGCTTACCCTTGCCGTAAAGAGAAGGGAGTAGTGAATGAATATTACAAGGTGGCTCTTTTGGCGGAATCGGGGGACTCAGCACAATCGTTTGCTTGCCAGCTCAAATTCCTTGTTGTGAGAGGCAAGACAGAATCGCACGCCATAGTAGCCGTTAGCACGACGCCCCTCTTTGAACTCTTGCGCCGAATCCAGCCCGCGCGCTTAGTCAAGCCGTCCGCCCCCGAGGCGTTGTCCATGTCCGCCACCAAGATCCTCTGGGGCCAGCTGATCCTCGTTGGCCTCATCGCACTCGCCTTCGTCTGGGCCGCAACACAGTGGACCGCGTGGAAACTCGGTTACCAGCCGCAGCTCGGCGCGCCGTGGTTCGAGCTTCGGCATGGATTGCCGGTCTATTTGCCTCCGGCATTCTTCTGGTGGTGGTTCCATTTCGACGCCTACGCGCCGCGCGTGTTCGTCGAAGGTGCCTATATCGCGGCGTCGGGCGGCTTCGTGTCGATCGCGGCGGCGATCGCGATGTCGGTCTGGCGCGCCCGGGAAGCTCGCGAGGCGACCACCTACGGCTCGGCGCGGTTCGCGACCGAGCGGGAAGTCTTCGCGGCCGGGATGCTCGGCGACGATGGTCCCATCCTTGGGCGCCTGGGCGAGCGTTACCTGCGCCACAACGGCCCCGAGCACATACTGTGCTTCGCGCCGACGCGTAGCGGCAAGGGCGTCGGCCTGGTCGTGCCGACGCTGTTGACGTGGCCGGGTTCGGCGATCGTCCACGACATCAAGGGCGAGAACTGGACACTGACATCCGGCTACCGCGCGCGCTTTGGCCGTGTGCTGCGCTTCGATCCGACGAGCGCCCACTCGGACGCTTACAACCCCCTGCTCGAGGTGCGACGCGGCGATTACGAGGTGCGCGACGTCCAGAACATCGCCGACATCCTGGTCGATCCCGAAGGCGCGCTCGAGAAGCGCAACCATTGGGAGAAGACCAGCCACTCGCTGCTGGTCGGCGCGATCCTGCACGTCCTCTACGCTGAGGCCGACAAGACGTTGGCGGGCGTCGCCAACTTCCTCTCCGATCCCAAACGCGAGATTGACACGACGCTGCGCGCGATGATGGCCACCGCGCACCTAGGACCAAAAGGCGTGCATTCGGTGGTCGCCAGCTCGGCGCGCGAGCTGCTCAATAAGTCCGACAACGAGCGTTCGGGCGTGCTCTCGACCGCGATGTCGTTCCTCGGCCTCTACCGCGATCCCGTCGTCGCGCGCGTGACCCGGCAATGTGACTGGCGCATTGCCGACCTCGTCGAGGGCGCCTCGCCGACGACGCTGTACCTCGTCGTGCCGCCTTCGGATATCGCGCGCACCAAGCCGCTCGTTCGGCTGCTGCTCAACCAGATCGGGCGGCGACTGACCGAGGAACTCGACGTCACGCGCAGGCGCCACCGGTTGCTGCTCATGCTGACGAGTTCCCGGCGCTGGGCAGGCTCGACTTCTTCGAGTCCGCGCTCGCGTTCATGGCGGGCTATGGCATCAAAAGCTTCCTGATCGCACAGTCGCTCAATCAGATCGAAAGGGCCTACGGCCAGAATAATTCAATCCTCGACAACTGCCACGTACGCGTCAGTTTCGCGACCAACGACGAGCGGACGGCGAAGCGCGTGTCGGACGCGCTCGGCACCGCGACCGAGCTGCGTGCGCAGCGCAACTATGCAGGCAGCCGATTGTCGCCGTGGCTCGGCCACCTGATGGTGTCACGCCAGGAGAGCGCGCGGCCGCTGCTCACACCCGGCGAAATCATGCAGCTGCCGCCCGGCGACGAGCTGGTGCTCGTCTCGGGGCTGCATCCGATCCGCGCGAAAAAGGCGCGCTATTATGAGGACAGGCAATTGAAGGCGCGCGTGCTCGCACCGCCGACGTCAAAACCGTCTCGGGGTGATCGTGAGCAAGGCAATGTTTCCGACGATGATTGGACCACTCTTCCTCTACTAGGCGTCCGCGCCGCCTCGCTTGCTGCCTCGCAGGCAATCGAAACGGTCGACGACGAGGATCCGCCTAACAGTGGCATTAGGCGCGAGCCCGAGCTGGGCGACCACGAGGAGGTTTTGCTCCCGCCACCCGCGCCCACCCGCGAATTCGAGTTCGGCGATGCGGGCCTCAAAGATGAGGTAGCGATGAAGGCGCGCATGCTGCAACGCCAATTCGGCAGCGTCGCGCGGCAGGGAACGCTCGATCCGGGCGACGGCATGGCTTTGTAGGCCATGCCTGCCATGAGACCATCTAGCCCAAAGCTGCCCGCCAAGAAGCAGCGGCTGTCGATCTATCTCGATCCGGCAATCATGGCCGAGCTCGACAGCTACGCCGCGCGCCGGAAGAAGTCTTTGTCGCTGGTCGCCGAAGCGGCGATCGCATCGTTCCTGTCGCCCGACGGCTCGGACCGGCTCGAAGCCGCCGTGTCGCGCAGGCTCGACCGGATGTCGCGGCAGACCGAGCGCCTCGAGCGCGACCTCGGCATCTCGGTCGAGATGCTCGCGCTGTTCGTGCGTTTCTGGCTTACAAACACGCCAACCTATCCCGACAGCGCGCAAGCGGCGGCGCAGGCGAAAGGCCGCGAGCGCTTCGAGGGCTTCGTCGAGGCGCTCGGGCGGCGCGTCGCGAGCGGACGCTCGATCGCGCGCGAGATCAGCGAGGAGATCGCCGCCGCGCCGTCGACGGGGTCCGAAGAGGGCTGACCGGCAACACCGCCGATTGCAAGCAATCGCGCGCTACTGCCCTACTACGATCACGACTTGTTGCGCGGCCGCCTTCGTGTCGCTTCTTGCTCGTCCTCATCGGTTACCGCGCTCCTGCGGTCGCCCGTGGAGACGAGCATCGTGGCCGCTGCAGTCCCGATCCGGAGCGAAGCGCACGCACGCGGCGCGCGCATGTTGCGCACCGCGCTCGGGCCCGACATCGCGCGCTGGCTCGAAGACCCGGGCGTCGTTGAGGTCATGCTCAACCCCGATGGGCGGCTCTGGGTCGATCGGCTGACGCAAGGCCTCGCCGACACGGGCGAGCGCCTGTCTCCCGCCGACGGTGAGCGCATCGTGCGGCTGGTTGCACACCACGTCGGGGCCGAGGTCCACCCCGGTGCGCCCCGCGTCTCGGCCGAACTGCCCGGGACGGGCGAGCGCTTCGAGGGCTTGCTGCCGCCCGTCGTCCAAGCCCCGTGCTTCGCGATCCGCAAGCCCGCAGTCGCAATCTTCAGCCTCGACGACTACGCCGCCGCAGAGATCATGACGGCGGCCGAGGCGAAGGCGCTGCGTGTCGCAGTTACTGAGCGCCGCAACATCCTCGTTGCAGGCGGCACCTCGACGGGCAAGACGACGCTGGTCAACGCGTTGCTCGCCGAGATCGCCAACAGCGGCGACCGTGTCGTGCTGATCGAGGACACGCGCGAGCTGCAATGCGCCGCGCCCAACCTTGTGGCGCTGCGTACGAAAGATGGCGTCGCATCGCTGTCGGAATTGGTTCGCTCGTCGCTACGGCTGCGCCCTGATCGAATTCCGATCGGCGAGGTGCGCGGCGCGGAAGCCCTGGACCTGCTCAAGGCGTGGGGCACCGGCCACCCCGGCGGGGTCGGCACGATCCACGCGGGATCGGCGCTCGGCGCGCTCCGCCGCATGGAGCAGCTGATCCAGGAAGCCGTGGTCACCGTCCCGCGAGCGCTGATTGCCGAGACGATCAATCTGGTCGCGGTGCTGTCCGGGCGCGGCAGCGAACGCCGCCTGACCGAGCTCGTCAGCGTCGACGGCCTCTCGCCCGCTGGCGACTACCTTCTCACCCCCGTCGGAGAAATCGAATGCTAATCCGTTCTGGATCGCGCATGCGCCACCTGCTTGCGCTCGGACTGCCGATCGCGCTCTCACTTTGCGCCACTGCTCCCGCCTACGCGGCGGGATCGAACATGCCGTGGGAAGCGCCGCTCAACCAGATCCTGCAATCGATCGAGGGCCCGGTCGCCAAGATCATCGCGGTCATCGTCATCATCATCACGGGCCTCAGCCTGGCATTCGGCGACAACAGCGGCGGCTCGCGCAAGCTCATCCAGATCGTCTTCGGGCTGAGCATCGCGTTCGCGGCGTCGAGCTTCTTCCTGTCGTTCTTCTCCTTCGGCGGCGGGGCGCTAATCTGATGGCGGCATTCGACCGCGAGACCGTGCCCGGCTTCGAAGCGCCAGTGCATCGCTCGCTCGCCGAGCCGATGCTGATGGGCGGCGCGCCGCGCTCGGTCGCGATCTTGAACGGGACGCTTGCGGCCGCGCTCGGGCTGGGACTGCGTTTGTGGATCGCGGGCTTGGCTCTCTGGGCAATCGGCCATGCGGCCGCGGTCTGGGCGGCCAAGCGCGATCCGCAATTCGTCGATGTCGTGCGCCGCCATCTGCGCATCCCCGGCCATCTCGGGGCCTGAGCCATGATGCGCCTCGCCGAATATCGCAGCCACGCGACCGGTCTCGCCGACTTCCTGCCCTGGGCGGCGCTGGCGGCGAACGGCGTGATCCTCAACAAGGACGGCAGCCTGCAGCGCACCGCGCGCTTTCGTGGCCCCGACCTCGACAGCGCGACAGCAGCCGAACTGGTCGCCACGTCGGCGCGGCTCAACAACGCGCTCCGCCGTCTCGGCTCGGGGTGGGCGGTGTTCGTCGAGGCGCAGCGCAACGCGGCGAATGCCTATCCGCCGTCGAGCTTCCCCGATGCCGCGTCGTCGCTGGTCGACTTCGAGCGGCGGATGCAGTTCGAAGAGGAAGGCGCGCATTACGAAAGCGCCTACTATCTCACCTTCCTGTACCTCCCTCCGGCGGAGAACGCCTCGCGCGCCGAGGCTTGGCTCTACGAGAACAGCGCGCGGGCCGAGAGCGCGGACGCGCGTCAGCTGCTGACCGGCTTCGTCGACCGCACCGACCGCGTGCTGCAGCTCATCGACGGCTTCGTCCCCGAGGCGGTGTGGCTCTCGGACATGGACACGCTGACCTACCTGCACTCGACGGTATCGACCAAGCGGCACGGCGTCCGCGTGCCCGAGGTGCCGATGCACCTCGATGCGATCCTGGCCGACGAGCCGCTGACATGCGGGCTCGAGCCGAGGTTGGGGAGCGCCCACCTGCGCACGCTCACCATCATGGGATTTCCGAGCACGACCTACCCGGGGCTGCTCGATGACTTGAACCGCCTCGCTTTCCCCTATCGCTGGATGACGCGCGCGATCTGCCTGGACAAGACCGATGCGACCAAGCTGCTGACGAAGATCCGGCGGCAATGGTTCGCCAAGCGCAAATCGATCGCCGCGATCCTGAAGGAGATCATGACGAACGAGGCGTCGGCCTTGTTGGACACCGACGCGCACAACAAGGCGCTCGATGCCGACGCAGCGCTGGTCGAGCTCGGCTCGGACCTGATCGGCCAGGCCTATGTAACCGCCAGCGTCACCGTCTGGGACGAGGACGCGCGTGTCGCCGACGACAAGCTGCGCCTCGTCGAGAAGGTGATCCAGGGCCGCGACTTCACTTGCATGGTCGAGCGTGTCAACGCGGTCGACGCGTGGCTTGGCTCGCTTCCCGGCCACGCCTACGCCAACGTCCGCCAGCCGCCGGTTTCGACGCTCAATCTCGCGCACATGATCCCGCTCTCGGCGGTGTGGGCGGGCCCGACAACCGACGAGCATCTGGGCGCGCCACCACTGCTGTTCGGCAAGACCGAAGGGTCGACGCCGTTTCGCCTGTCGCTCCACGTCGGCGACGTCGGCCATACGCTCGTGGTCGGCCCGACCGGCGCGGGCAAGTCGGTGCTGCTCGCGCTGATGGCGCTGCGGTTCCGGCGCTATGCGGGCGCGCAGGTGTTCGCGTTCGACTTTGGCGGCAGCATCCGCGCCGCTGCGCTGGCGATGGGCGGCGATTGGCACGATCTCGGCGGGTCGTTGTCCGACGACATCGCCGAGCCGGTCGCGCTGCAACCGCTGGCGCACATCGACGATGCGGCCGAGCGCGCATGGGCGGCGGAGTGGTTGGCGGCGATCCTCGCTCGCGAAAAAGTGTCCGTCACCCCCGAGGTCAAGGAACACCTCTGGTCGGCGCTCGGTTCGCTCGCGTCCGCACCGCTCACCGAGCGGACGCTCACCGGCCTATCGGTGCTGCTGCAGGCGAACGCGCTCAAGCAGGCGCTCAAACCCTATACGCTCGAAGGCCCGTGGGGGCGGCTGCTCGATGCCGATGCCGAGCGCTTGGGCGAAGCACACGTCCAGGTGTTCGAGACCGAGGGTCTGGTCGGCTCGGGCGCAGCAGCGGCGGTGCTCGCCTATCTGTTCCACCGGATTGAAGGCCGCCTGACCGGCGCGCCGACGCTGCTCATCGTCGACGAAGGCTGGCTCGCGCTCGACGACGCCACCTTTGGCGCGCAGCTGCGCGAGTGGCTGAAAACGCTTCGCAAGAAGAACGCGAGCGTCGTGTTTGCCACTCAGTCGCTCGCCGACATCGAGACCAGTCCCATCGCGCCCGCGATTATCGAGAGCTGCCCGACGCGCATCCTGCTCCCCAACGAGCGCGCGGTCGAACCCCAGATCACTGCGATTTACCGCCGCTTCGGGCTGAACGACCGCCAGATCGAGATCCTCGCGCGCGCCACCCCCAAGCGCGACTATTATTGCCAGAGCAGGCGCGGCAACCGGCTGTTCGAGCTCGGGCCCGGCGATGTCGCGCTCGCGTTCTGCGCCGCGTCGTCGAAAACCGATCAGGCGCTGATCGCCGAAGTTCTGGCCCAGAGCGGGCGCGAGGGCTTCGCCGCAGCGTGGCTGCGCCGTCGCGGCCACGCCTGGGCGGCCGAGCTGCTCGGACCAGACAAGCCCGATACCGCAACTCCAGTCCCGTCACACCGCCCAAAGGAGTTCGCCCATGTGTAAGCTCGCCCGTGTCCCGCGCCCGACACGCCGATTGACGTTCGCCGCCATCGCGGCACTCGCGCTGACCTCGGTCGCGCCCGCGCCCGCCACGGCGCAGTGGGCGGTGTTCGACGCGTCGAACTTTTCACAGAATGTGCTGACCGCCGCGCGCACGCTGCAGCAGATCCAGAACCAGGTCACCTCGTTGCAGCACGAGGCGCAGGGCTTGATCAACCAGGCGCGCAACCTCGCGTCGCTGCCCTATTCGGCGCTCGCGCAACTGACCTCGACGATCCAGCGTACGCAGGCGCTGCTCGGCCAAGCGCAGGGCGTAATCTACAGCGTTGCCAACATCCAGAGCCAGTTCCAGCATATTTACCCGAACGGCTACACGGAGGCGACCTCGTCGGCGCAGCTGATCGTCGACGCGCAGTCGCGCTGGCAGAACACGCTCAGCGGCTTTCAGGATGCGCTGAAGACACAGGCGACCGTCGTCGGGAATCTGACGACCACGCAGACGCAGGTCGGCGCGCTCGTCGGTGCGAGCCAAGGCGCGACAGGCGCGCTCCAGGCAACCCAAGCAGGCAACCAGCTACTCGCGCTCCAGTCGCAGCAGCTTGCCGATCTGACCGCATTGCTCGCCGCGCAGGGCCGCGCGCAAAGTCTCGAAGGCGCGCAGACTGCAGCGGGGCAGGACCAGGCGCGCGAGCAGCTCCAGCGCTTCATTGCGCCGGGCGGCGGCTATCAGCCGACTGCTGTCACAATGTTTCATAACTGACCATGCCAAAGCTCGATGCAACGACCTGGGTGCGCGTCGGCGCGGGCGCGTTCGTCGCGCTCGCCGTCGTCGCGAGCTTGGTGGAGATGAAGGGAAAGGCCAAGCCGCCCGAAGCACCATCCGCCGTGATCGAAGCGTCGCACGATCCGCTCGGTCCCGAGCTCGAACGCTGCAGCGCGCTACCGCCAACGGCTACCCCAAACGCCGCGTGCGAGCACGCCTGGGCCGCGAACCGCGCGCGCTTTCTCGGCGAGCCAGCGAGCGCACGCCGATGAACACGGGCGTCATCGACACCTTCCTCAACACCTTCACCCGCTACATCGATAGCGGCTTCGGCCTGCTGCAGCCCGAGGTCGCCTATATCGCGACCACACTGATCGCGATCGACGTGACGCTGGCGGCGCTGTTCTGGAGCTGGGCGGGCGACGAGGACATCGTCGCGCGCCTCGTCAAGAAGACATTGTTCGTCGGCGTGTTCGCCTACCTGATCGGCAACTGGGCGTTCCTGTCACGCACCGTCTTCGAAAGCTTCGCGGGGTTGGGATTGAAGGCGTCGGGCACGACGCTGGCGATGTCCGAGTTCCTGCGCCCGGGGCGTATTGCGCAGGTCGGCTTGGACGCCGGGCAACCCATCCTGCACGCGGTGTCGGGGCTGATGGGCTTCTCCTCGTTCTTCGCCAACTTCCTCCAGATTACCGCGCTGCTGTTCGCGTGGATGATCGTGCTGCTCTCCTTCTTCGTGCTCGCGATCCAGCTGTTCGTCAGCCTGATCGAGTTCAAGCTGACGACGCTGTGCGGCTTCGTGCTCATCCCGTTCGGGCTGTTCGGCAAGACCGCGTTCGCCGCCGAGCGTGTGCTCGGCAATGTCATCTCTTCGGGGGTCAAGGTGCTCGTGCTCGCGGTCATCGTCGGCATCGGCTCGACCCTGTTCGCGACCTTCACGACCGGCTTCCCCACCACGCCGACGATCGGCGACGCGATGGTCGTCGTCCTGGCCGCGCTGTCGCTGCTTGGATTGGGCATCTTCGGCCCCGGCATCGCCAACGGCATCGTCTCGGGCGGGCCACAATTGGGCGCGAGCGCAGCGATCGGCACCGCACTCGCCGCCGGGGGCGTCGTCGCTGCGGGCGGTGCGGGCCTACGCCTTGCGGCAGGTGCGGGCGGCGCGGCACTCGCTGGTGGCGTACGCGGCGGCGCGTCGCTCGCCGGCGCGTCGGTCGGCGCCTACCGCGCGGGCGCAGCGGGAGAGACTGGGATAGGCGCAGCCACGTCGGGCATCGGCGGCATGGCGCGCGCGGGTGCCAGCGCCGCGACAAGCCCGCTGCGCCGTGCCGCCGCCGACTTGGGCGCGCGCTTCACTTCGGGCGCGCGCGCGGGCTTCGAAGCCGCGAGCGGCATCCCCGCCAGCGCGACCCCGGATACCGCCACCGCCGCAACCGACGCGACAACACCCGCCACCGGTAGCGGCCCACCCGCCTGGGCCAAACAGATGCGGCGTGGCCAGGCTGTCCAGCACGGCGTCGCCACCGCTGCGCACGCGGTCAAGTCGGGCGACGGCGGTGGCGGCGGCGCGGCGGTCGATCTTTCGGAGCCACGACCATGAACCCTTTCCACCGATCCGACGTGCGTTACGGGCGCACGCCCGCGCCCGAAACGCCTTATCAGCGCGCCGCCCAGGTCTGGGACGAGCGCATCGGCTCGGCGCGTGTCCAGGCGCGCAACTGGCGGCTGATCGCGCTCGGCGAGCTTGGCGTGGTCGGCGCGCGCGCTCGGCCTGGTGTGGCAGTCGGCTCGCGGCACGGTCACGCCGTGGGTCGTGCAAATCGACAAGGTCGGCCAAGCGCAGGCCGTCGCGCCAGCGTCCGCCGACTATCTACCGAGCGACGCGCAGATCGCGTGGCATCTGGCGCGTTTCGTCGAACAGGTGCGCGGCGTTCCCGCCGACCCGATCGTCGTGCGCCAGAACTGGCTGCGCGCCTACGACTTTACCACCGACAAGGGCGCGCTCGCCTTGAACGGCTACGCCCAGGCGAACGACCCGTTCGCGCTCGTCGGCAAGGTCGAGGTCTCGGTCGAGGTGTCGAGCGTCATCCGCGCCTCGCCGTCAAGCTTCCGCGTCGCCTGGACCGAGCGCCGCTTCGAGAATGGCGCGCAGAGCCGGTCCGAGCGCTGGACCGCGATCCTCACGACTGTGCTGCAAACCCCGCACGACGCCGAGACACTCAGGAAGAATCCACTCGGCATCTACGTCACCGCGATCGACTGGTCCAAGGAGCTCGGCCAATGACGCCACCGTCTCTCAGGGTCGGCGTATTGCCGACTGTGCTGCTTTCCGGTTTTGCGCTCGCAGGGTGCGCGCACCGTCGCGTACCCGAGATCGCCTACGACGAGCCCGTTCCGATGCAGGCCGCGGTGCCAACGCGCGAAACGCCGAAGCCAGCGACGGTCGTTGAGGTGCCAATGCCGCTCCCGTTACCGGGCCAGCTCAAGCCCCTGCCGTCCGAAGCCCGGACCTCGTCGCTCGAACCGATTGACCCGCGGTCGCGGATCGACGCTGCCAACGCGGCCGCGCGCGTGCAGCCAACGCGCGCGGGCTACATCAACGCGGTCCAGGTCTACCCCTTCGCCGACGGCGCGCTCTACCAGCTTTACGCCGCGCCCGGCGAAGTCACGGACATTGCACTGCAGGAGGGCGAGCAACTCGTCGGCGCGGGTCCCGTGGCGGCGGGCGACACCGTGCGCTGGATCATCGGCGACACCGAGAGCGGGACGGGTGTGAGCAAGCGCGTCCACATCCTCGTCAAGCCGACGCGCGCCGACCTGTGGACAAACCTCATCGTCAACACCGATCGGCGGACGTACCATCTCGAAATGCGCTCGACCGAGCGGACCTACATGGCGTCGGTTTCGTGGCAGTACGCAGCCGACCGACTGATCGCGCTGCGGGCGGCGAGCACTGCGACCGAAGTCGCCGCGCCGATCGAGACGGGGGTCGATGTTGCGCGGTTGCGCTTTCGTTATCGCATCGAGGGCGACCATCCCGCGTGGCGGCCGCTGTCTGCCTTTGATGACGGCGTGAAGGTCTACATCGAAATGCCGGGCGGACTTGCGCAGGGCGAAGCGCCGCCGCTGTTCGTGCTCGGCCCGGACGGCAAGGGCGAACTCGTCAACTACCGCGTCCGTCAGACCTACTACATCGTCGATCGGCTGTTCGCAGCCGCCGAGCTGCGCCTAGGCGGCAAGCACCAGCAGGTCGTACGCATCGTCCGCACCGACGCGCGGCACGGATCGTGATCGACGATCCGGCCAGCGACTCCGAGCCGGAGCGTCCTGATGTACCGCATCCCGAGCGCAATATCGCGCGAGAGCTGCGCCTCCGCCCCGAGCCGCCGCGCGTCACGCGCATCTCGCGCAAGGTGCTGGTCGTTGCGGGCGCCGTCGGCGCAGTCGCGGTAACCGGCGCGGCGATCTATGCGCTTCGGCCGCAGCACAAGAGCGGCCCCACCGAGCAGCTGATATCGACCGAGCACCGCACTGCCGCCGACGGCCTCGCGACGCTGCCGCGCGACTATACCGGTCTGCGGCGCAACGTGCCGCCGCTCGGGCCACCGCTGCCGGGTGACCTCGGACGGCCGATCGTTGCGGCCGGGATGGCAGGCCAGGCTGGACAGTTGCCGCCTGGGTCGGCTGCGCCGGGTGCGCCTGGCACACCGCCGATCGATCCCGTCGCGCAGCAGCGCGCGCAGGCGCAGCTCCGGCGCGCGCAAGAACGCGAGGCAGCGCATCTGTCGAAACTGTTCGCCGGGACAGCCGTCAACGAACACTCCGCCACCCAAACCCCGGCGAGCGATGCGAATGCATCAACGCCGCTTGCCAGCCAGCCCGCATCCGCCCTTATGCCAACCAGCCCAGGAGGCGCGGAGCCGAACGGCCAGGACCACAAGCTCGCCTTCCTGAACGCGTCCACCGACAAGCGCATGGTCAGCCCCGATCGCATCGAGGCACCCTCGTCGCCCTACGTCGTCCAAGCGGGTACGACCATCGCAGGTGCGCTCGTCACCGGGATCCGCTCCGACCTACCCGGCCAGATCACCGCGCAGGTTACCGAGAACGTCTACGACAGCCCGACCGGGCGTTTCCTTCTCGTGCCGCAAGGCGCGAAGCTCGTTGGCATCTACGATAGCCAGGTCGGCCCCGGACAGTCGCGCGTGCTGCTGGTGTGGACACGGCTGATCCTCCCCGACGGCCGCTCGATCGTGCTCGAGCGCCAGCCGGGCGCCGACGCGCAGGGCTTCTCGGGGCTGCAGGACCGCGTCAACGACCATTTCGGAGCGCTGCTCAAAGCAGCGCTACTTACGACCCTGCTCAGTGTCGGCGCCGAGTCTGGCTCGACCGGCCAGAACACCGACCTGACCC
Source organism: Sphingomonadales bacterium (assembly GCA_038238915.1). GTDB lineage: Bacteria > Pseudomonadota > Alphaproteobacteria > Sphingomonadales > Sphingomonadaceae > JAVVHE01. Next base: position 1,574 of record JBBSFH010000007.1, on the reverse strand, counting down.
AGGCGATCCGGCGCGGCGCGTCGGACTCGATCAGCCAGACGGGCGCGCAGATCGTCCGTCGTCAGCTCGATATTGAGCCGACGCTGACCATCCGACCGGGCTACCCGGTGCGCGTAATCGTCAACCGCGATCTCGTGCTTGCGCCATGGGTCGGGTGAGCGCGCGGTGGCGAAGCTGAAGCTCGGGCCGATCGCCGACGAGAAGCCGGTCAAGCTCGCCGTAGAGCTACCTGCGGCGGTGAACCGCGATCTGCTCGCGTACGCCGAGTTGCTCGGGCGCGAGACGGGTCAAGCCGTCGAACCTGCCCAGCTTGTCGCGCCGATGCTGGCGCGCTTTATGGCTGCGGATCGGGGGTTTGCAAAGGCGCGTCGGATACCACGCGCGACTGCGTCGGCATCACCGACGCGTGCTGAACCAACGCCTTCATCGACGTCCGCGCCAGGCTCAGAAAGCGCCTGAGCACCGGATTGTCGTTCTGCTCCGACCAGACGACGTTGTACGGCAGCAACTCGCCTTCCAGCGGTCGGAAGACCACGCCGGGGTACGCGACGTCGGCCTCGGCCGCACCGACGAGGCTAATCCCTCGGCCGAGGCCAACGAGCGCAATCAGCCCGCCGCGCCGAACCGGACGTGGCTCGACGACGGGATGGTAGCCGAGGTCGGACATCTTGCGGACAATGAAGTCCTGGATCTCGGGACCGGGGTCGGACTTGCTGACGATAAAGTGCTCAGCCGCCAGCTCCGGCCAGGCGATCGTCTTGCAGGTCGCGAGCGGATGCCGATCCGCTAGAGCAACCAGGATCGGCTCGGACCACATCGGCTCGACGACGCAGCCCGGCGCGGGCGGCGAACCCACGACGAAGGTCGCGTCCATCTTGAGCGCGCGCACCGCGCCGATATGCTCGGGCGGCGATCCCTCGACGATCTGCAGGTCGATGTCGGCGTGCGCGGCCACGAACGCACGCAGAAGCTCGCGCACCGTGCCACCCGCGATCGTGGCGACGATACCGATGCACAGCGACCCCTCGCGCCCGGTGCTGCTGAGGTCGGCGGCGCGAAGCAACTGCCCGATGTCGTCGACGATGGCGCGCCCGCGTCGCAATATGCGCTGTCCCGCGAGCGTCGGCTCGGCACCCTGGCTGCGGCGCTGGAACAGGCTGACGCCGATCGCGTCTTCGAGCGATCGGATGCGTCGGCTGACGACCGAAGGCCGGACGTCAAGCACCAATGCCGCTTTGCGGAAGCTGCCGTGCTCAAGCACGAGTAGCGCGTAGTTGAGCGCGGTCAGATCGATCATCGATCACCCATGCCGCGGGTCTACACCGATCAGACCGCGGCGCCGAGCAAGGCGTCAACAATCGCTTACCTGTGGTGTCATCCGCCAGTGTCCTTGGTTTGCGGGTTCTCGTGGATAAAGGATAACGTCCGCGTTGGGGCCGGTAACGGACTGGCTGCTTCGGGTGACGAGTGCGGAATAGCTGCCTTTCGCCGAAGCGCGACCCTGCCGACAGCTTGCGACCCCAAGTCGGACTCGGTGTCGGCGGGTTAACTACCGGAAGTCGTTCAGTTGTTCG
>JBBSFH010000006.1:0-139818 GCA_038238915.1 Sphingomonadales bacterium | reverse complement strand
TTGCGGCCGAGCGCGCGCGCGATCCGCTCCCCAAGCTACGTGTGTATCTGGTGCCCGCCCTCATGAGCGAAGCCGACTGGGCGGAGGCGCAGGCGCACGCGCTGGCAACGGTGGCCGCCGCGCTCGCCGAAGCCGAAGCGCGAACCGGCGCGGACGCGGGCGAGATTACCCGCCACCTGTTCGCCGTTCCCGATGCGCCCCCCGCGATGGGTGGAGCGCGCGGCCTGCCGCACGGCGATCCCGTCCCCCACCCCGAGGGGCAGCGGCTCAATATGGGCTCCGCGATCCGCCGCGCGCTCGATACCGAGCTCGCCGCCAACCCTCGCCTGCGCGTCTTCGGCGAGGATATCGGCCCCAAGGGCGGCGTCCACGGCGTAACGCTCGGCCTGCAGGACCGGCATGGCATCGCGCGCGTCTACGATACCTCGCTTTCGGAGGAAGGCATTGTCGGCCGCGCGGTTGGCCAGGCGCTCGCGGGCCTCACCCCCGCGCCCGAAATCCAGTTCCGCAAATATGCCGATCCCGCCGCCGAACAGATCGCCGATGCGGGCACGCTGAGGTGGCGCACCGGCGGGCGCTTCGCCTGCCCGATGCTGCTGCGCATGCCCGGCGGCTATCTGCGCGCGGGCGATCCGTGGCACAGCCAGTCGGACGAGGTGCGCTTCGTCCATTCGCCCGGCTGGAAGGTGGCGATGCCGTCCAACGCGCAGGATGCGGCCGGGCTGATCCGCACCGCGCTGCGCGGGCAGGACCCGGTCTTCTTCTTCGAGCACCGCGCGCTGCTCGATGCGCCCTCCGCCCGCCGACCCTGGCCCGGCGACGAATACGTCCTTCCATTCGGCCGCGCGCGCGTGACGATGGCGGGCGATGCGATCACGCTCGTCACCTGGGGCGCAATGGTCGAGCGGTGCGAGGCCGCTGCCAAGGGGCGCGACGCCGAGGTGATCGATCTGCGCACGCTCGCGCCGTGGGACCGCGAGACCGTCCTCACGTCTGTGCGGCGCACAAGGCGCTGCCTGATCGTGCACGAGGATCTGCTCACCGCAGGCTTCGGTGCCGAAGTGGCGGCGGTCGTGGCACATGAACTCTTCCTCGATCTGGACGCGCCGGTGTCGCGCCTCGCGATGCCCGATGTGCCCCCGCCGCACGCGCCGCATCTGCTCGATGCGGTCGTGCCGAGCGTGGGGCAGATCGCGGCGCGGGTCGACGAACTGGTCGCCTTCTGATGGCGCTGATCGACGTCCGCGTTCCCGAACAGCAGGAGGGCACCCGCGCCGCGATCGGTCGCTGGCTGAAAGCGGTCGGCGATGCGGTCGCCGAGCACGAGCCGCTGCTCGAACTCGAGACCGACAAGGTCGCCGTCGAAGTCGCCGCTCCCGCGAGCGGCACCTTGGCCGAGCGCTGCGCCGAGGAGGGTGCTGACGTCGAACCCGGCGCGCTGCTGGCGCGGATCGAGGTCGCGGGCGACGCCCCCTCCGCCCTTCGCGCACCTCCCCCAGAGGGGGAGGATGGGTCCTCCCCCTCTGGGGGAGGTGCCCCCGCAGGGGGCGGAGGGGGCCTCTCCGCCCGCCCCGCCGCGCCCGAAGCCCCGCGCTCGCGCAGCGTGCCGCATACGCCGATGCGCCGCCGGATCGCCGAGCGCATGACCGAATCGGTCGCCACCGCGCCGCACGTGACCGCGGTGTTCGAAGCGGACATGGGCGCGGTCCTCGCGCACCGCGCCGCCAACAGGGCCGCGTTCGAGGCGGCGGCCGTACCGCTGACGATTACCGCCTATCTGGTGATGGCGGCGGCGCAGGCGATGAAGGCCGCGCCGGGGGTGAACAGCCGCTGGCATGCCGATCGGCTCGAACTGTTCAGCGATGTCAACATCGGCGTGGGCACCGCGCTGGTGGACGGCGGGCTGATCGTCCCGGTGATCCACCGCGCGCAGTTGCTATCGCTGGAGGGCGTCGCGCGGCGACTGGCGGACGTGACCGCGCGCGCGCGGGCGGGCACTTTGGCGGCGGGGGATGTGGCGCACGGGACGTTCACGATCTCCAACCATGGGGTCTCGGGGACGCTGCTCGCCGCGCCGGTGATCATCGTCCAGCCGCAGTCCGCGATCCTGGGGGTGGGCAAGCTCCAGAAGCGCGTGGTGGTGCGCGACGTTGGAGGGACCGACGCGATTGTGGTGCGGCCGATGTGCTATGTGAGCCTGACGATCGACCACCGGGCCTTGGATGGCGCGCAGACGAACGCTTGGTTGACGCGGTTTGTGGAGGTGCTGGAGGGGTGGGGGGTGTAAATGGACGCATGTTGGCATAGCCGTATCGCCAACACGTGCGCGCGCGCGGATGAGACGCAAGAGGCTGAGTTTTTGCAGCTTGTGAGCCAGGCAGCCGATCACGTTGACGACGCGACCGCGCGAACTCTTCTCTCAACGTTCTCTGCCAAGCCAGATTTCGGCACTCAGGAGCGCGTCATATCCGTCCTGCAAAGTGCCGATCCGGAGATATACCTGCAAGCTCTGCTTCTTGAAGCGGAACGATTGAAGAATGCGGCACCGGAGTGGGCGATCACGCTACTCGGATGGGCGGTCCTTGTATGGCCATCGGTGCTCCAGCGGCTGCTTGTTTGTGATCCTAGTCGATCAACCGCCGCCTTCGCAGTGATCCGTTCATCCGAGTTTCTCGACTTCTATCCCGAAGCGAAGTCAATCGCGGCGGCTGCCTGAATGACTGGCTTGCTTACTCTAGAAAACTACACCGCCGATCGCTGGCATACCGCCCCCTCGGGCACTGCCGATCTCGCTTCGGCGGTGACGGGTCGCACAGTCGCGCGGACCGGGAGCCAGGGGCTCGATTTCCGTGCGATGGCGCATCATGCCCGCACCGTCGGCGGCCCGGCGCTGCGGGCGATGACTTTCCACGAGCGGGCGCTGATGCTGAAGGCGCTGGCGCAGGCGGTGATGGGTGCCAAGGAGCGGCTGTATGCGCTCTCGGCGATGACGGGGGCGACGAGGGCCGATAGCTGGATCGATATCGATGGCGGCGCGGGGGCGATCTTCTCCTATGCGTCCAAGGGCAGGCGCGAACTGCCCAATACGCGGCTGCTGATCGACGGCGAGCCCGAGATCGTCTCGAAGAACGGCAGCTTCATTGCGCAGCATGTGTACACGCCGCTGCAGGGCATGGCGGTGCATATCAATGCGTTCAACTTCCCGGTTTGGGGCATGTTGGAGAAGCTTGGGCCGACGTTACTTGCGGGGATGCCCGCGATCGTGAAGCCTGCGTCCGCCACCGCCTATGTGGCCGAGGCCGCGTTCCGGGTGATGATCGAGGCGGGGGTGCTGCCACCGGGCGCGTTGCAACTGATCGTGGGCGGGGTGGGCGATCTGCTCGATCATTTGAGCGGGCAGGATGTGATCTCGTTCACGGGCTCGGCCGAGACCGCGATCAAGCTGCAATCGCACCCGGTGGTCGCGCGCGAGGCGGTGCGGTTCATCTCCGAGCGCGATTCGCTGAACGCCACCGTCCTCGGTCCCGATGCCGCGCCGGGCACCCCCGAGTTCGACTTATTCGTCCGCGAGATCGCGCGCGAGTTGACGATCAAGGCCGGGCAGAAATGCACCGCGATCCGACGTGCGTTCGCGCCCGCCGAATACATGGACGCCGCGCAGGAGGCGTTGGCGGCGCGGCTCGGCAAGGTGGTGGTGGGCGATCCGGCCGCCGAGGGCGTGACGATGGGTGCGCTCGCGTCCGCCTCTCAACTCGCCGACGTGCGCGCCAAAGTGGCGGAGCTTGAGGGCGAGAGCCGCCGCGTCTTCGGCGATCCGATGCACGTAGCCACGCGCGGCGAGGACACCGGCGGCGGCTTCTTCATCTCCCCAATCCTGCTCCGCCAGGACCGCCCGTGGGACGCCAAACTCGTCCACGACATGGAGCCGTTCGGCCCCGTCGCCACGCTGATGCCCTACCGCGATCTGCCCGACGCCATCGCGCTCGCCAACCGGGGCGGCGGCAGCCTCGCGCTCTCGCTCTTCACCCACGATCAGGCCGCCGCGCGCGATTTCGTGCTCGGCGCGGGCGCGTATCACGGCCGGATGGTGATCGTTGACCGCGACAGCGCCGCCGAGAGCACCGGCCACGGCTCCCCGCTCCCTCAACTCGTCCACGGCGGCCCCGGCCGTGCAGGCGGCGGCGAGGAGATGGGCGGCATCAGGGGGGTGAAGCACCACATGCAGCGGACCGCGCTCCAAGGCTCGCCCGCCGTGCTCACCGCGATCACCGGCCGCTGGCTGCCGGGCGCACCGCGCCGTGTCGGGCGCGCGCACCCCTTCCGCCTGCGCTTCGGCGAGCTCCGGATCGGCGACGGTTTCAACAGCCCACCCCGCACCGTCTCACTCGAAGACATCGAGCATTTCGCCCGCTTCACCGGCGACACGTTCTACGCGCACATGGACGAGGCCGCCGCCGCGCGGAATCCGATCTTCGGCGGCCGCGTCGCGCACGGCTATCTGCTGCTCGCGTTCGCTGCAGGGCTGTTCGTCAATCCCGACGAGGGGCCGGTGCTGGCGAACTACGGGCTGGAGGGGCTGCGGTTCGTCAAACCCGTGAAGCCGGGCGACACCATCAAGGTCTCGCTCACCGCCAAGGAAAAAAACACGCGCACGCCCGAAATGGGCGAAGTGCGCTGGGCGGCTTCGGTGACGAACCAGGACGGCGAGGTGGTCGCCGCCTACGACCTGCTGACGATGAACGCGGTGTAGCGCTCCGGCCCTGGAGCCGCGTCAGCAAGTGTATCGGCCACGACGCGGAAGCGGCGAATCGAGGTGATCCGCCACAATCATCGCGCGTTCTATCCCTAGTTCTGCGGCGCGGTCGTCACCGTCGTCGTGGTCTGGTGCACCGCATGCGTACCACCGCGTACCCGCGTGTGATGGACACGGTGGCGGACGTGATGGACGACGGGCGCAGCCGCCTCGTCCTTGTCCACGGTTGTCACCGTAGTGCTGGTCGCGGGCGCGGGCGGCGGCGGCGCGTCACGCATGGCGTCCGCCTGCGCGTTGGCAGAAGCGGCGCTCTGCTGTGCAGCGGCGGCGCGTGCCTGCGCGTCGGCGGCGGTCGCCTCGGCCGAATTCGCGCGCGCGGCGGAAACGGCGGCGGATTGCTGCGCGGCACCGGCGGCGGCTTCCGCCTCGTGACGCCCCGCCTGCTCGGCCATCTGCTTGCGCTTGTCGGTCAGCACGATCGCCTGATCGGCGAGATCGCCCGCGTGCTTCGCCTCGGCGATCGCTTCATTCTTCTCGCCCTTGCCGAACTCGGCCTCGGCGCGGTGGAGCGCGTCGCGCGCCTGCACCTGGATGGTAGCCGCTTCGCCGCTTGCGCCGATCTTGTCGCCTGCCTCGATCTTGGCCTTGGCGGCTGCAATCGCCTTGCGCGCTTCGTCCGCGAGCCCCGCATGCGCGGTCACCGAAAGCGAGGTCATGGCGAGCAGCGCCGAAATGCCGATCGCGCGGGGGAGGAGTTTGAGTCGATTCATGGTTGAGTCTCCTGAAGGTGGAATACCCCGGAAAACCCGCCGTCGACGCGCGTGGTTCCATTTGGACGAAAGCAAGCGCGTTAAACCATCGTCACTTCGAGGTTACTTTCGCTTCGCTCCGATGTGCTGGTGTGCTTGCAGGACCGCGCTCCCGCCGATGTTTGCCAACCGCCTCTCCACTCTTCCGGACAAGGAAACGGCGAGCGGATCATGCCCCGCTCGCCGCTTCCGTCCGCTCTGTCGCCGCGCGCTAACCGATTGCGCGCCGCCGTCTGAGGACCGCACCGGTCATCGCCGCGCCCAACACACCGAGCGCGAGCGTAGCGGGTTCGGGCACTGCAGAGATCGCCCCAAACAGGCCTTGCGCCTCGTCCTGCACTCCCGCAGCGAAGTAGACGTTACTGGTCAGTCCGCCCGCACCGCCATTGCCGTTGATCAGCCCCCAGAGATCGCCGATCACGAGCGGCTTGGCGTTGATGCCGAGCAGATCGCCCTCGAAGGCACCGGTTGTTATGTCGAATGCGCCGATCGTGCCGTCTCCGAAGTTGCCGACCAGCAGATCGCCCGCGAACACGCCGAAGCTCGCGGGCGCGATTGTCAGCCCCCACGGCGAATTGACCGGGCCGCCGAGCGACACAAGGCGCTGGACGAAGGTGCCGTCGAGGTTGAACTCGTCGATGTAGCCGTGCCCCGCGCCGCGCACGTCGTCATGCTTTTCGGCATTCTGCAGTGCAAAGGTTACAAAGAGGTGGTTGCCGATCGTCTGCACGTTGAACGGTGCGTAGCCCGCAGCAACGGTCGGATCGGTGAAGGTGCGCACGAGCGCGAAATTGCCGTCGTACTGCTCGACCTGGCCGCTGTTGAAATTGGCAGCGTAAATATAGTTGACACCGCTGCTGCTGCCGATCGCGAGACCTTTATAAACCGCGCCACTGGCCGAATTATCGACCTTGATCACCGTATTCGTGGCATTGACGCCGAAGTTCCAACCCGAAATAATCCCGTTCTCGCTATCGAAGATGAAGCGCGATGGGCCAGACTTGCTGTTGGCACTGACCACGAAATCCGCTCCGCCGCTGAACACGATCCCGGTTGGTGCTCCTCCCGCCACCGTGACGGTGAGCGGGATCTTGGCCCCGCCCGTGTTATACAGCGTACTGGTGTCGGTGTGGTTGTTTGCACTCCAGAACGGGCCGGTCGGCGAGCTGGCGATGCCCCACGGATTGACCAGCAGCGGATCGATGGTGACCGCAGACACCGAACCGTCCGAGACGAGATTGGTGATCTGGAACCGCGCCGCACTGGCGGCCGAGGTACCGAGCAGCAGCGCGAGGCCGGTGCCAAGCGCGGCGAGTGTGTTCAGCGATGATCGAGACATTCAACCCTCCATGTTGCGGGCGCGCGGAAGCACGGCCCACAACCGTGAGTTTCCCGCCAAGCCCCGGGCGTTCAAATTGCTGCGCGATTTTGTGGATGTGGCAATGCGTCCTCAGAACGCGATCGTTGCTCCGGCCACCAGCGCCGTGTGTCCCTGCGATTGCCCGTCATAATAGTCTGCACGCGGGCCATGCGTGCTCACGCCGAGCTGGAGCTCGACTGGCTTGATGCGAAAAGCGGCGCCCAATCGCAGATCATAGTGGGGCGGCAGGCGATCGATCCCGTAAACCTCGTTCAGCGGGGTTCGCACACCGAAATGCGCGTTCAGCCGCCAGCGTTCGCCGATCCTCCGGACCGCGCCCAGATCGAAATACAGTGTGCGGACACCCGAGTTGAGATAATCGGGCGAATAATAGATGTGCGAGGAGAAGTTGCCCGACGCGAGACCGACGTAATATTCCTGATAGGTGGTCCGTTCCTCGCTAGTGAAGAAGCGGGTGAAACTATAGTTGGCAATCCCGACGTCCCACACGAGGTCGCGCCGCGCGCGCCGCGAAATCCCGATATACTCCTGAAGCTCCAGCGGCTGGAGTCCGTCGTGCGTGGTCGCCACGATCGTGCCCGAAACGCCGACATAGGGACCATGCGCGTCGTCATAAGCAAGGTCCAGCGTCGCGATCGGACGTCCGCGACTGTACGTATAGCCGCGATACCGGTCGTCCGACTGAACGCTTGCGGTTACTCCGATCTCGGCGTGTGCGGCATTGCCTGCGCCGCACGCGATGCCGATCGCCAGCAATATGGCGGCGTCCGCCCGCGCGCGCCTAACGCGCGGCCGCCACTTGGGCGCTCGCATGCGCGCATCGGCAGTCACGCGCTTCACCTGCGCCCAGAAGTGTGGCGCACGAATCGATGCCGCCCTCGGCCGATACGACAAGCTTCCGCGCGTCGCTCGATCCGCGCCCGCGTTCGCGCACCAGCGCCATCAGGCCGCTGACATGCGCGGCCGCGAACGAGCTGCCATCGACCAGATCCCATCGTCCCCCCGGTATGGTTGTTGGAACGTCGCGTCCGGGTGCGCTGTAAACCCCGATCGGCAGCGCGGCCACCCGGTCCGGCGCAACCGCGATCACGCCAGGGTAAGACGCCGGAAAGCCGCCGCCGGGCAGAGTACGATCATAGGCGGCCACGACCGCAATTCTGCGGGCAAGTGCGAGTTGCAGGAACTGCGCGAGCAATCGATCGGGTGGGCCACCGAGGCTGAGGTTGATCACCTGCGCGCTGTGCCCGATGGCAAAATCGAGTGCCTTGGCGAGGCTGAGCGTGTCGCAGAGCGTCGTGGCGCTGGCGGGTAGCTGCCAGCACGCGCGCAGCGCCAGCAGCCGTGCGCCGGGCGCGATGCCCGCGATCCCCAGCCCATTGTCCGCCGTCGCAGCGATAATCCCCGCTACTCCGGTCCCGTGCCACTCGGCGGTGTTGCCGTGGCCCGGGGCAAAATCCTGCGCCACCGCCACCTGGCCCGCCAGATCGGGATGCGCGCGCTCGATCCGGCTGTCGATCACCGCGATCGATACGCCGCGCCCGGTCGCAAGCTGATGCAGATCGGCCAGCCGCCATGCGCGCGCAGCGGGTTGGGTGGGAAACAGCGGATCGTTGTGCGCGCCGCGATCACTCTGCGCGTGGTAGAAACGGGCCGGTTGGGACCACGCGACGCCATCGTCGCGCGATACCTCGCTGGCCACCGCGTCGAGCGGGCGCCCATCGGGCACCGCCATCACCAAACAGTCGAGCGCAAGGAGCGGCATCGGCCAATCGTCGACAAAGCGCAGGCCGTGCGCGCGCGCGATCCGCCCCGCCATGCGCCGCCGCGCGCTGCGGCTGAGACTATCGCCGTAGCCGCCACCCGCATCGGCACCCGGCCGATAATGTTCGGGCGTGAGCCGAACCATAACCAGGATCTGTCGCGCCGGATCGTCTGCCTCGTTGGTCGGTTGCCCATGCGCGCTCGGGGCGAGCGTTGCCGCAAAGGCTATCGCGACGATAATCTTGCGCCACGCTCTCACCGCGCGATGCCCGTCCCGATCGGCTGCGCGAGGCTTATGGCGGGATCGGTGCGCAGGCGCGCAAGGCTTGCCGATACATGCGCGGCAGGAACCTGGAGGACGTAAGCATCGGACGCGGTGGGGCCATCGACCAGCCGCGCGTCGCTCGCCAGCAGCGCAGCACGCAGATCGCGCTCGCGCGCTTGCGGACGGAAGAGAACCACGATGTTGCCCGCGCGCGGAACGGCCGCCGCGCCGAGCGCGTGATACCGCGCCGGGGCCTCCTGCCGCGCGAGGATGCCCGCACCTATGAGCAGGATGGCGATCTGCGCCGCGATCAGCCATCCCGCGCGTCTGACCGCACCGGGCAACGGCAAGGAGCCCCAGCGCCATGACACCCGCGATTGCGCCCGCACGTCGATCGTGCGCCGGATCGCGGCCCAGCCGCGATCTTCCGCGAGCGGCAGCGCGACCACGTCGGCGCGCAACGCGCGTTCCTCGGCGAGATCGGCACGACACGCCGCGCAGTCCGCCAGATGCGCATCGACCCCGGCGCGCTCGGCGATCGAAAGGCTCTGGCCGACATACCAGGGCAGCAGCCGCTGCGTCATGGCATGGCGGTCCATATGCAAATGCATCACATTTCCCATCGTCGACCGCCTATACCCAATCCGAAAAATCGCCCGCCAGCGCGCGCTTGAGCTTTCGCCGTGCGTGGAACATGCGCGTTTTGACCGTATCAATGGGGCAATGCATGATTTCGGCGATCTCCCGGTAGTTCATCTCGTGAAAGTACGTCAGATCGATCACTGCGCGGTGATCCGCCGACAAACGATCGACGGCAGCTCCAAGAACACCGGCGATGCGGCCGTCGGCGAGTTGTTGATCTGGTCCCGCTCGCGCATCGACCTGATCCTGGCAGACGCTATCATCGATCGGTTCATCGAGTTTTCGCAGGCGGTTGATCGCCTTGCGATAGGCGATGCCGAATATCCAGGTTGAAATGCGGCTCGCTCCACGAAAACTGTCTGGCTTGTCCCATACGACCATCATCGTATCGTTCAGCACCTCTTCCACCACTTGCGGCTGTCGCACGAGATTACCTAGAAACCGCGTCAGGCGCGGGTGATAGCCACGGTACAACTGCTCGAACGCGCGCAGATCGCTGTCCTTGATCCGTGCGAAAAGCTCCGCGTCGCCATCGGCGCGCCGGGTTTTCGGCTCGATCCGCCATTTGTCGACGCCCGGGTCTGCCACACTCACGGTCTCCCCGCGCCGTATACCCTAGTGGCGGGCACGACGCAGCAGGTTCAATCGCGCCGCGCCGCGCCGCTCGAGATCCGCTTGGCAGGCGCAGTTTGGCCGGCGGCTGATCGGGATCGCCCGCGATCCCCGCCCCGCAGCCCGAACGCGCGACCGATGCTTCTCCAGAGATTGGGATCGTCACAGCCGCGGTCTGCGTCGGCCTCGCGATGGCGATCGTCAGCCGACTTCGCAGGTCACGGCAATTTTTCGTCGCGCGCCGCGACCAGGATCTCGAACCACTTCGCGCGGGTGAACGGCACCCTCAACGCGCCCGCCGACTCGGCGATCCGCTCGGGCTTCTGCGAGCCGACAATGCACACCGGGCGCGCGGGATGCGCCATCAACCACGCATAGGCCGCGACTTCGCGGCTGACCCCGTGGCGCGCGGCGTGGGCATCGAGCGCGGTGGCAACTGAATGCTGCCATTCGCCCGAGGGTTCGGCCAGCCGTCCGCCGCCGAGCGGGGACCATGCCATGATCGCATGCCCCGTCTCCATCGCCAGATCGAGGGTGCCATCGGTGATCGGCGCGATGGCAAGTGGCGAGAACTCGATCTGGTTGCACGCCAGCGGCGACTTCAGGTGGGCCAGCAAAGCGCGGACCATCGGCACGGGATAGTTGGACACGCCAATCGCGCGCACCTTGCCGCTCGCCACCGCCGCATCCAGAGCGCCCGCCACTTCGGCCGGATGCGCGAGCGGATCGGGGCGGTGCACCATCCACAGATCGAGATGATCGGTGCCGAGCCGCGCGAGCGACGCGTCGATGGTGGCAGCGATATTGGCTGCACTGCTATCGTAGGGCACGCCGAGCTCGATCCCGCCCTTGGACGCCAGCGTCATGCGATCGCGGAGTCCAGGGTTCGCGTGCATCACCTCGCCCAGCAGCGCTTCGGCCGCGCCGAAACCCGGTCCGTCCGCACCGTAGATGGCGGCGGTATCGAGGAAGGTCAGCCCATGATCGATCGCGGTCTCCACCAGACGCGTGGCGGTGCCCACATCCGCCCCCGCAAAGCGCCACATCCCCCACGCGAGCGGGGACACGTTGAGGCCGCTCTGGCCGAGTGGGACGGGGGCTTGCGATAGTGGCAGGGTCATGGCGTGCATCAATGCCGCAGCCATGCACGCGAGGTAAAGTGAGAGTGCCAAGTTCCGGGTTGCCGGCGACCGTGCAAGACTGGATGCGGGCCGGGCTGGCTTTCGATTCTCGTTGACCCGAGTTAGGGACCGGAAACCCCCAAACGGTGGGAAATTGGGGACGTTTCGATGCGTGCGCTTGCTCTGCTGACTTCCGCCGCGCTGGTCTCACACGCCGTCCCCGCGCTCGCACAGTCCGGCCAGCCCGCGTCCGCCGCGCCTTCTCAAGCGGCCGATACCGCCCCCGCCGAAATCATCGTCACCGCGACCAAGCGCGCCGAGAGCCTGCAGCGCGTGCCGCTCGCGGTCAGTGTAGTCGGCAGCGTGGATCTAGCGCGATCGGGCGGGATCAATCTGGAGAACATCGAATATCTCGTTCCCACGCTCAACTTCCGCAAAGCGAGCGTGCCGATCAATCAATCGATCTTCCTGCGCGGCGTGGGCACGAGCACCTTCTCGATCGCGGGTGAACCCAGCGTCTCGACCGTGCTCGACGGCGTGGTGCTTTCGCGCGCCGGCGAAGCCTTCACCGATCTCGTCGATATCGAGCGCATCGAGGTGCTGCGAGGGCCGCAGGGCACGCTGTTCGGCAAGAATTCGAGTGCCGGCGTAATCAACATCGTCAGCAAGAAGCCGACCGACCGGCCGAGTATCTTTGCAGAAGGGAGTTACTACAGCGACAACGAATACCGCGCGCGCGGTGGCGTGAACCTGCCGATCGGGGATCATATCCGCACGCGACTGACGGGTTTTTACGGAAGTTACGATGGAAAAATCTACAACACTGCGCTAGGTCACAACGTCAATGGTTATGATCACTGGGGATTGCGCGGGGTTGTTGTCGCCGATATTTCTTCCACCATCCACGCGACGCTGATCGGAGATTATCGCAAGAGCCGGGACACTTGCTGCGCCGAAGTGATCGGCGATGCCCCAACGGGCGCTTCGGCATTCCTTGCAGGCGCGCTGCCAAGCCCGCTCGGCGATCGCACGCGGCAAAATGCGCAGAACGTGGCGACGCGCAACGAAGAGGATAGCTGGGGGATCTCGCTCCAGTTCGATGCCGAACTGTCGGGGATCATGCTGACCTCGATCACCGCCTATCGCGATTACACCGACCGCGGGATCCGTGACGGCGATTTCCTCGGCCGGTCCTATGCGGGCAATCCCGCCGCCAGTGCGACCGCCACCACCCCCGCGATCCCGGCGGTCAGCGCGAACCAGTTGCACGACGATGGCCCGCAAATCGGCCGCACGTTCAGCCAGGAGTTCCGTCTGACCTCGGCCATCACGGGGTTTTTCAACTACGTTGCGGGCTTTTACTATAGCCATGCTTATTCGGAGCGGGTGTTCACGCGAACCGATATTGTGTGCAACTTCCCTGCAGGCACGCTCGTCACCACGCTCATCCCATGCGGATCGGCGGGCGCACCTCCCTCTATCTTCCCCAGCGCCACGGCGGATTTTGGCTCCGCGTTCCAGAACGTGGCGCTGTTCGGACAGGGAACCGCCCATTTCACCGACCGGCTTCATGGTATCGTCGGTCTGCGCTACACGATCGATCAGCTCGATATCTTCCACAGCCGAACGACCATTCTGCGCGGTCCGGGCATCGGCGGGCCGTTCGATGCGGGTGTTTACAATAACGGGCTGACCGGGGTGGACGCCAAAGGCAATCCGATCTTCGTCGCGGGTCCGTCCAATGGCATTGCGTACCGCAATCGGGCGAACAAGGATAACCTCTCGGGCCGCGTGGGGCTGCAATATGATCTCAGCCGCGACGTGATGGCCTACGGCACCTATTCGCGCGGCTACAAGGGCCCGGCGTTCAATACGTTCTTCAATCTGACAACCACGGGTGCCAGTCCGATCGCGGCCGAGACTGCCGACAGCTATGAGATCGGACTGAAGACGGCGTTTCTGGATCGACGGCTGATCCTGAACTTCGCGGGCTACTATGCGAAGTACAGGAATTACCAGGCGAACAACCCCGATGTTGTCAACGGCGTGCTCACCACCCGCTTCACCAACGCGGGCAATATCTCCACGCGCGGCGGCGAGGCGGATCTGTTGTTCCGTGCCAACCGCAGGATCACACTTTCGGGCGGCTTTGCCTACACCGACGCGCACGTCGACCGGTTTCGCCTGCCTCCCGGGGCCGCGCCCACCGCGATCATCCCTTCGGGCACGCCGCTCGGCTATGCGCCGCGCGTCAAGGCCTCGCTCGGCGGCGAATACCGGCTGCGCGCGGGCCTGCCCGTCGATGTCGTGCTCGGCGCGCAGGGATCGTTCCAGTCGAGCGAACTCAGCCAGTTCGACGCCAGCGCGGCGATCCGCGCCGCCACCACGATCCACAGCTATGGCCTGCTCGATCTCACCGCAGCACTCGTCGATCATGACGATCGCTACCGGTTGGCCTTCGTCGTCAAGAACGTGCTCGACCAGAGCTTCGCCGCGACGATCACCAGTGACGGACCCGGTGGCGCGTATCGCTACATCATCCCGCGTGAGGCGGACCGCTATTTCGGCGTTACGCTGCGCGCCAATTACGGACCGCAGTAGCCGCGCGATATGCATGTGCGGGTGAGGGGCGTGCCACTACGGATATAGCGCCTCGGTGAATACCAGCCCGTCGGGCGGTGCGTTGAGGCCAAGCGCAGCGCGGTCCCTCGCTGCGAGCGCGGCCGCTAGGTCGTCCGCTGTCCACGCGCCTTCGCCTACCATCTTGAGGCACCCCGTCATTGATCGCACCTGATGGTGCAGAAACGATCGCGCCGCCGCGTGGACGATCACCTCATCGCCGATGCGCTCCACATCGAGCCGATCGAGCGTGCGGATCGGGCTGTCGGCCTGGCACGCGGCCGAGCGGAAGGTGGTAAAATCGTGCCGACCCGTGAGGAGCTTCGCCGCCGCGTGCATTGCATCTGCGTCGAGTGGAGCGGTCACTCGCCACGCTAGGCCCGCATCGAAGGTCAGCGGCGCGCGACGGTTGACGATGCGGTAGCGGTAGCGACGGCCGAGGCACGAAAAGCGCGCGTGCCAATCGGGCGCGACTTCCTCGCAGGCAAGAACGGCAACGGGTGCGGGGCGGACGCGCGCGTTCAGCGCTCCCATCAGCCGGAACGCGGTGATGGTACGCGCAACGTCGATGTGCGCGACCTGCCCGGCTGCGTGAACTCCGGCATCGGTGCGCCCGGCACCATGGACTTGGCCGCGTTCGCCGGTCACCGCGAACAGTGCATCCTCCAGCGCGGCTTGCACGCTCGGCCCATGCGGTTGCCGTTGCCAGCCCATGAAGGGGCGACCGTCATACTCGAGCAGCAGGCGAAAGCGCGTCAGAGCCGGGTTCCCGGCGGGACTGGGAGGCCGCGCAGCATCTCGGCGGCCGCCATCGCGCGGCCCCCCGCGCGCTGTACGATGGTGGGCCGGATTGCGCCGTTGCCACACGCGATCGTCAGCGCATCGTCCAGGACCGTGCCGGGCGCGCCTGTGCCGTCCACGACTTCGGCAGCCAGCAGCTTCACGCGCTCACCCGCGATCTCGAACCACGCGCCGGGTGCGGGATTGTAGGCGCGCACGGCGCGCTCGACCTCCACTGCGAAGCGCGAGAAATCGAGCCGCGCCTCCGCCTTGTCGATCTTGGCGGCGTAGGTCACGCCCGTGTCGGGCTGGGCTACCGGTGTCAGCACGTCCAGCCGTGCCAGCGCGTCCACGATCAGCCGCGCGCCCATCGCGGCCAGTTCGTCGGTGATTTCGCCCGCCGTCTTGCGCGCCACCGGCGTGGCTTCGGCGAGCCACATCGGGCCGGTATCGAGGCCGCGGTCCATGCCCATGATCGTCACGCCGGTCGCGGCATCGCCCGCGAGGATCGCGCGCTGGATCGGGGCCGCGCCACGCCAGCGCGGGAGAAGCGAGGCGTGAATGTTGAAGCATCCTTGGCGCGGAGCATCGAGGACTGCAGCGGGCAGGATCAGCCCATAGGCCGCGACGACGGCCACATCGAGCCCCAGGGTTTCCCATTGGGCGCGCGCCTCCTCGCCTTTGAAGTTGATCGGCGTGCGCACGGGCAGGCCGAGGCGTTCGGCAGCCTGAGCGACGGGAGAGGGGGTTACCCGCCCCCGATCGCCCCGGCGCGGCGGCTGGCTGTAGACCGCCGCCACCTCGTGCCCCGACGCTACCAGCGCCTGAAGTGCAGGCACCGCGAACGAGGGCGTGCCCATGAAGGCGAGACGCATTATTCCTCGAGCGCGAGGCGCGCCGCCAGCGTCGCCACCTGGCCGCGGATGTGCGGCACCGCCACCATCTCCCAAAACGCGCCCTTGGTGAGCGGACCTACCGCATAGAGGCCCGGCGTCGGCGTCCCATCGGCACCGAGCGCGCGGCATCGGGGATCCACGTCCACGCCCATGCGCAGCGGATCGGGGCGCGCGCTGCCGTCGGCGAACAGCCCGCGGATCAATGCGGGGCCGAAGCGCGCGATATCGCCTGCGGGGCCGGTGCAGTTCATGATCCGGCGGACGCGGGCGCTGTGCTCCCCCGTGCCGCCGCGCGGTTTCCAGCGCACGGTCGCGCCTCCCGCCTCGGGGGTGAGCGACACGATCCGTCCCGCCGCCGTCTGTAACCGCCCTTCGGCGCGCATCGCATCGAGGCGCGCATGGATTTCGGGCGCGATGCGGTGGCGGTGAACGTCCCACCACGGCCGCAGGTGACGCAGGAAGCGCCGCCGCTCCTCTGCGGTGGACCGGATCCACAGCCGCTGCACATGTGGCCGCAGCTCGTCGACCGCGATCTGCCATCGATCGCGAGCGCGCACGCGGGCACGCATCGCGCGGAGCACTGCGGATGCCCCGCCCTCGGGCGGCTCGACCATCGTGCGCAACCGCGCCCATTCGCTATGCGCGCGCGGCACCAGGCCACGCCGGGAGAGCGCGAGGATGCGCCCCGCAAACCCTGCTGCGTGCAGCGTCACCACCGCATCGACCATGGTGAGGCCGGTGCCGATCAGCAGCACGGTATCGTCCGCGCCAAGTCCGCCCAGCAGTTCGCCGCGCCACGGATCGTCCACATAGACGCCCGGATCGAACGCGGCGGGATCGATGCCCGGCGGCGGCTGCGGTGCCATGTTGCCAGTCGCGAGGATCAGCCGCTCGCCATCGATCGCGCGACCATCGCGCAGACGCACCGTCCACCCCTCCGTGCCGCGCTCGGCGGCGACCACCTCGCCAGTGACCAGTGTCAGCTTGGGATCGCGCCGCCAACCCTCCAGCACGTGCGCCAGATAGCGCCCGTAATCACGCCGCGCGACGAATTCGGCCCCATCGTCGGTGCCGAGCCAGTGGACGAAATCGTCGGGCCGATCGGGAAACGCGCTCATGTTGGCCGCGCGCACGTTCAGCAGATGGCCCGGATGCACGGTGCCATAGGCCGCGCCGCGTGCGAACACGGGCGCACGCTCGATCAGCGTGACCGCACCTGCACCGCGTTCCAGCAGGCCGACGGCGGCAAGCGTGCCCGAATAGCCGCCGCCGACAACGATCGTATGCTTCAAATGCCGAACCCGTAATCGCGGAAACCGTGCGCGTGATCTTCGGGATCGACGCCGGGTCGGATCGCGCTACGGTTGACCACCATCCGCGCGTTCAGCGCCTTGATGATCGTGCTGCCCGTGCGCTTGTGCAGGCCAGGCACGAAGCCGTGGACCAGGCAGGCGAAGCCGCCCGCGATCATGCGACGGCCGAAGCCGAAGGCGACGCCCATATGTTCGAGATAGGTTTCGCCGACTTCGCGCGGATGATCGGTGAAGAGCTTGTTCAGCATGGCGGCGTCCCTACCCCGGTTGATGCTGGTTCGCTATCTATCAGCAAACATGGCTTCCACCGAAATCGACGCGCTCACCCAGCAGCTTGCCCGCCTGCCCGGCCTAGGCCCGCGTTCGGCGCGGCGCGCGGTGCTCCACCTCCTCAAGCGCCGCGAGACCGCGCTAGGCCCGTTGATCGCAGCGCTCCAGCATGTGGAGCGGACGCTTTCGACCTGCGGGCGATGCGGCAATGTGGATACGGCCGATCCGTGCGGCGTATGCACCGATCCCAGGCGCGATCCCGCGAGCCTGTGCGTGGTGGAGGAGGTGGCGGATCTCTGGGCGCTCGATCGAGCGCGCCTGTTCGGCGGGCGCTACCATGTGCTCGGCGGGCGATTGTCGGCGCTGGACGGTATCCGTCCCGAAGATCTTACCATCGATATGCTCATCGCGCGCGTGGCGGGCGGCGGGATCGAGGAGGTGGTGCTGGCGATGAACGCCACACTCGAGGGGCAGACGACGATGCACTATATCGCCGAGCGGCTGGAGAATCTGCCCGTGCGCGTGACGGGGTTGGCGCACGGCGTTCCGGTAGGCGGCGAACTCGATTATCTGGACGAGGGGACGCTCGCGCAGGCGCTGCGCTTGCGAAGGCCGCTGGCTTGACCGCCTGATTGCCGGTGCTTAGCTCGGCTCGATGGCCCTTCTGCCCATCCTCGAAGTTCCCGATCCCCGGTTGCGCCTCAAAGCCGCGCCAGTCGAAGCGGTCGATGCCAATATCCGCAAGCTTGTCTCGAACATGTTAGAGACGATGTACGATGCGCCCGGTATCGGCCTCGCTGCAGTTCAGGTTGGGGCGCTGCAGCGCGTGTGCGTGATGGACCTGCAACGCGAGGGCGAGGATGGGGTGTCGGTGCGCGTGCCCGAAGCCTTCATAAATCCCGAGCTGTTGTGGGTATCGGACGAGCTGTCGATCTACAACGAGGGCTGCCTTTCGATCCCGGAGATGTACGCCGATGTCGAGCGACCTGCGCGCGTTCGAGCGCGCTGGCTCGATGTGGACGGGGCGAGCCATGAGGAGGAACTCGACGGGCTGCGATCGACCTGCCTCCAGCACGAGATCGATCATCTGAACGGCGTGCTGTTCATCGATCACATCACGCGGCTGAAGCGCGATATTCTGCTTCGCAAGTTGGCCAAGGCGCGTCGCGAGAAGGCGGACAAATAGCGGCGGCATTACTCAAGCAGGGTCTGCCGCCGATCGCGTGTCCGACCGCGCATGTATTGATCCTGGGGTCGCTGCCCGGCGATGCCAGCCTCGCCGCCCGGCAATATTACGCGCATCCGCAAAACGCCTTCTGGCGGTTGCTGGGTGACGTTATTGGCCTGCCGCTGACCATATTGCCCTATGAGGAGCGCGCGGCCACCATCCAGCGGGCACGCATCGCGCTGTGGGATGTGATCGCCAGCGCACGCCGACCAGGCAGCCTCGATACCGCCATCCGGGATTCGCAGACGAGCGATCTGGCTTCGCTTGTCGCCAGTTTGCCCGAACTGCGCGCGGTGGCGTTCAACGGCAAGCTCGCCGCGCAGCTGGGCACGCCCCTGCTCGCCGGTTCGGGGATCGTGCTCGTCGCGCTGCCATCGAGCAGCGCTGCGCACACGCTCGCCTATGGTGCCAAGCGCGACGCCTGGAGCGCGCTACAATTTTTTCTCATCGATTGAGCCGCTGACTGGAACGAGGTTCAGTAGTATGTTACATTCCGTCCATGTTGCTTTCTGCGTGAATGTTCCACCGTTTTGCTCGGAGCCGCACTCATGATCGACCATTATAATGGCAAATCCACCCACGTTTTCGGTCGTCGCCGCCCGATTCTGCAGGGGCATTTTCCTGTCACGCTGAAGCCGACGCGCGATACGCATTTTCGAGATCTGCCCGCGCCGACGGGCCAGCCACCGTTCCGGTTGCCGCTGGAGCATGTGCTCGACGCGCCCGAGATGGCGACGATCGTTGCGGAGAAAAAACTCACCTTCCACCTGAACGGCGACATGGGAGGCATCAAGGACGCGATGCCGCAACTGCTGGTCGCCAAAGGTATGGAGAAGAGTTTCGATCCCGCTGCCGATGCCGCGCACAATCCATCGTTCCTCTACATCACCGGGGACTGTGTCTATTACAACGGCGAGGTGAAGGAATATTACGCGCAATTCTACCAGCCTTACGAATTCTATCCGCGCCCGATCTTCGCGGTAGCGGGCAATCACGATGGCGAGAACCTGCCTGGCGACAACAGCCTCGATGGTTTCGTGCGCAACTTCTGCGCGCCCGCACCGGTCAAAATGCCAGAATCGCAGGATTCGATGCGCACCGCGATGGTGCAGCCCAACGTCTACTGGACGCTCACCTCGCCGCTGATGAACATCGTGGGCCTGTATTCCAATGTCCCCGAAGGGGGTCAAATCCGCAGCCCGCAGACCGAGTGGTTCATCAACGAACTGAAGACGCTGCCTACCGACGTGCCATTGATGGTGGCGTTGCATCATCCGGTTTATTCGGCCGATGATTATCATTCGGGCAGCAAGTACATGCTCGAAGCGATCGAACACGCTGCCGCCACCGCCAATCGTTTCCCCGATATGGTGCTCGCGGGCCATGTCCATAATTATCAGCGCTTCTCGCGCACCGGCGCTGACGGCAAAGTCACCCCGTTCATCGTGACGGGCGCGGGCGGCTATCACAATCTGCACCACGTGATCAAAGTCAATCATCAGGCAATGGTGCCGCCGGTGGTGATGGATCGCAGCAACGGACTGACGATCACGTTGGAGAACTTTCTCGACGATCATCACGGTTTTCTGGTGATGAGCGTGACCCCCGATCTGATCGTCGGCGATTATTATCAGGTGCCGCGTCCGCAGGAGCCGTACAGCAAGGGCAACCAGCTCACCGATCACTGGGAGTTCGACTGGAAGAAGAAGGCGTGGCTGGTGAACGATCTCAGCGGCAGCACGGGCAGCTCGATCGATCCCGCGCCGCCAGTGCCGCTGCCACCGCATGGCGGAACGCACGGGCACGGCGGGCACGGTTCGGCGCATCCGCACGGTAGCCACCCGCACAGTCATCACCAGGCCATCAGCGGTTGAGCGCGGATGGGCCTAGGAACGAACCTCGATCCGTGCGCCCGTCTCGAAATCCTCGCTGAGCAATGCTGCGATCCGCGCCGCCACCGCGTCCGGCCCCTTGAGCGTCGCCGCGTCTTCGCCCGGATAAGCGCGCGCGCGCATCGCGGTCGCGGTCGGGCCGGGATTGATGATGGCGGCGCGCACGTTGCCGATGTTGGCGGTCTCGTCCGCATAGGCGAGGATCAGCGCCTCGAGTGCGGCCTTGCTAGCGGCGTACAGCCCCCAATAGGCGCGCGGCCGTGTTGCCACCGACGATGTGACCGCGATCACTCGGCCCCCCAGAGCCGCGCGCAGCCAGGGATCGCACGCGCGCAGCAGCCGTTGCTGCGCCAGCACGTTCAGCGCGAACAGTTCGGCGACCTCGCCCGGATCGCCGTGCGCGACCGGGGTGAGCGGGCCGAGCATCGCTGCGTTCAGCACGAGAATGTCGAGCCGCCCCCAACGCGCGCCGATCGCCGCACCGAGCCGGTCCACGCCCTCGCCGTCGTTGAGATCGAGCTGGGCAATGGTGGCCGATCCGCCCGCTGCCGTGATCGCATCGTCCGCCTCGATCAGCCCGCCCTGCGTGCGTGCGGTCAGCACCACATGCGCGCCTGCAGCCGCAAGCGCGCGTGCGGTGGCGTTGCCGATACCGCGCGAAGCACCGGTAACAAGCGCAATACAGCCCGCAAGCGGTAGATCGGTCACGCGGTCACGGGCGTGCGCGCGTTATTACATGGCGTAAAAATAGCGTTCCTCGATAATCTTGCCGTCTGCGGTCTTGTAAGTAACAAACTCGCGCATTTTCATGCGCGCCTGATCCTTGGGCGTCACGTCCATGTCCATGATCAGGGCAAATTCGTCGTGGCACACGAACGGGCCTTCTACGGTGATGCCATGCACTTCGTGGTTGGCGCTCCACCAATCGAGCTTGGGCTGCACCGCCGCGCGTCCTTCAAGGCGCGCCATCGGGCCATCCATCGCTTCGATCGCGACGATCGAATCGGACCAATATTTATCCTGCGCTTCGCCGAAGCGGCCTTCACGGCACAATTCAGCGACTGCGTTCGCGAGTTCGAGCGTCGTCATGATCGATCCTCCATCCATCGCCGACGTCTGTCGCACCGGCGCGGACGCACCGTCAAGCAGCGTCAGGACGCGTTCAGACGACGTGCTCGGCAAGCAAGGGCAGTTGATCGAACGGGTCTGCCTCCTCCTGATCGGTCAGGCGCGTCGGGTAGTCGCCAGTAAAGCACGCGTCGCAGCGGGTCGGACCGGCGTCGTCGCGCCCCGCCTCTCCCAAAGCGCGGTAGAGGCCGTCGATCGAGAGGAAGGCGAGGCTGTCCGCCTTGATGAACTCGGCCATCGCCGCCACGTCCATCTGGGCTGCGAGCAGCTTGGCGCGTTCGGGCGTGTCCACCCCGTAAAAGCACGAGTGGCGTGTCGGCGGCGAGGCGATGCGCATGTGGACCTCGGCCGCGCCCGCCTCACGGAGCATGGTCACGATTTTGAGCGACGTGGTGCCGCGAACGATACTGTCGTCCACCAGCACGAGGCGCTTGCCCTCGATCAGTGGGCGGTTGGCGTTGTGTTTGAGCTTGACACCCAGATTGCGCACGCCGTCGCCGGGCTGGATGAAGGTACGGCCGACATAGTGGCTGCGGATGATGCCGAGCTCGAATGGAATGCCACTCGCCTGCGCGAAACCGAGCGCGGCGGGGGTGCCGCTATCGGGGACCGGCACCACCAGATCGGCCACCACCGGCGATTCGCGCGAGAGTTCGGCGCCGATGCGCTTGCGCACGCCGTAAACGCTGTCTCCGTCCACGATCGAATCGGGGCGGCTGAAATAGACATGCTCGAAAATGCACGGACGCGGGCGCAAGGGGCGGAAGGGGCGGATCGATTCGATCCCGGCGGCAGTGATGTGCACGATCTCGCCCGGATCGATCGAGCGGATGAAGGTCGCACCCACAACATCGAGCGCCACGGTTTCGGATGCGAGGATCCACGCATCGCCGAGCTGGCCCAGCACCAGCGGTCGCACGCCGAGCGGATCGCGCACGCCGAACATGCCCTGGTTCGTCAGCACCACGAGGCTGTAGGCACCTTCCACCGCACGCAGCGCATCGATCAGCCGATCGGTGAGCGTGCGCGCGCGCGAGGTGGCGACGAGGTGGATGAATACCTCGGTGTCAGACGTCGACTGGAAGATCGATCCGCGCTGGACGAGATCGTGCCGTAGCGTCAGCGCGTTCGACAGATTGCCATTGTGCGCGACCGCAACGCCGCCGCTCGCAAGTTCGGCGAAGAGCGGCTGCACGTTGCGAAGCGCGGTCTCCCCCGTGGTCGAATAGCGATTGTGGCCGATCGCCTGATTGCCGGGCAGCCGCCGGATCACCGCATCGCTATCGAAATTGCCTGCAACGTGCCCCAGCGCGCGGTGGCTGTGGAATCCCTGGCCATCGAAACTGCTGATCCCGGCCGCCTCCTGCCCGCGATGCTGCAGCGCATGCAGCCCGAGCGCGGTGAGCGCGGCGGCGGATTCGGCACCATGGACGCCGAACACGCCGCATTCCTCGTGCAGGTGATCGTCGTCATCGGACGGCGGCGGACTAGGCATGCAGGCGATCGATCCGGAAGAAGATCGTCTGGATATAGGAGCACCTTCACGGTTTGTCGCGCGCAAGCGAGGCCACCGTTTGATGCATGGGCAAGAACTGACGAGGCCGTGTTTGCGCGTCCGCACTAATCCACGCGCATCGCCTCCGCTGCGAGGCTTTCGGCTTCGATCAGCAGTTCGTCATCCACTGTTCCGCTCGCCACGCTTTCGCGCCCGATCAGCACCAGTACCGGGACCGCGAGCGGCGAGACGCGCGGGAGATCGACGTGGACGAGCGTGCCCGCAGCGCGGTCCATCAGATCGGCGAGGCGGCCGACATCGGTCAGGCGCGCGCGTGCATCGTCCCATGCGGCGCGCAGCAGCAGGTGGCCTGGCTCATGGCGACGCAGCACATCGTAGATCAGATCGGTGGAGATGGTGAGCGCGCGGCCGGTCTTGCGCTGCCCCGTCTGCTGGCGCTCGATCAGGCCGCCGATGATGGCGACCTCACGGAAAGCGCGTTTCAACAGGCTCGACTCTTCCACCCAAGCCTTGAACTCGTCCTCCAATATGTCGGCCGATAGAAGCGCGCCCGGATCGGTGATGGGTTCCAGACCATAGCAGGCGAGCGCATAATCGTTGCTGACGAAGCCAAGCGGTTTCATCCCCGCCGTCTCCATGCGCCGCGTAAGCAACATGCCGAGCGCCTGATGCGCGTTCCACCCCTCGAAACTATAGGCGACCATGTAGTGGCGGCCCTTCAGCGGGAAGGTCTCGACGAGCAGTTCGCCGGGTGCAGGGATGCGGCTGCGCAGTTGCTGCACTTCCAGCCATTCACGCACGTCCGGCGGGAAACGCCGCCATTGATCGCGCTCGTGCAGGAAATGGCGCACGCGGTCCGCGAGCGCGGTGGAGAGCGCGAGGCGAGTGCCGACGTAGGTGGGGATGCGCGCGGGCCTGGAGGTTGCGTGGACGAGGAGATCGGTGCCCTCCATGCGGTCGACTTCGAGGGATAGGCCGCTGAAGAAGAAGGTATCGCCAGGGCGCAGCGTGGAGGCGAAGAATTCCTCGACCGTGCCCAGCCTGCGGCCGTTTTTGAAGCGGACGTTGAGGACGGGCGCGTCGATGATCACGCCCGCGTTCTCGCGGTGCTGGCGGATGAAGCGCGGGTGGGTGACTCGCCAGCGGCCGTCCGGACCGAGCGTGATGCGGCGGAAGCGGTCGTAGGCCTTGAGCGCATAGCCGCCGTCGCTGACGAACTGGAGGACGCGCTCCAGCGTCTCGCGGTCGAGGGCTGCGTAGGGGGCGGCGGACGTGATCTCGTCGTAAAGCTCGTCGCCGGTAAAAGGCCCCGCGATGGCGAGCGCCATGATGTGCTGCGCGAGCACGTCCAATGCGCCGGGACGGAAGATGTCGGGATCGAGCGCGCCCTCGTTGACCGCATCCAATGCTGCCTGCGCTTCGAGATATTCGAAGCGGTTGCCCGGCACGATCAGCGCCTTGCTGGGTTCATCGAGCCGGTGGTTGGCGCGGCCAATGCGCTGCAGCATCCGTGAAGAGCCCTTGGGCGCGCCCATCTGCACCACAAGGTCGACATTGCCCCAATCCACGCCCAGATCGAGGCTCGCGGTGGCGACCAGCCCACGCAGCCGCCCGTCCGCCATCGCATTCTCCACCTTGCGCCGCGCCTCGATCGCGAGACTGCCGTGGTGGATGCCGATTGGGAGATGCTCGGCATTAACTGCCCACAAGTCTTGGAAAATAAGTTCGGCCAGACTTCGCGTGTTGCAGAAGATCAGGCTGGTTTTGTGCGCCGCGATCTCGTCCAGCACCTGCGCTGCCGCATATCGCCCCGAATGGCCCGACCATGGCACGCGCCCCTCGGGAAGCAGGATCGATACGTCTGGTGGCGCACCGGCTTCGCCGACGATCAGGCGCACATCGTCCGCGCGCACCGTGGGCGAGAGCCAGCGGCGATACGCCTGCGGATCGGCGACGGTCGCCGACAGCGCCACGCGCACGAGGCCGGGCGCAAGGCGCTGCAGCCGTGCCATCGCTAGCGCTAGCAGATCGCCGCGCTTGCCGGTGGCGAACGCGTGGACCTCGTCGATGACGATGGTTCGCACGCCCGCGAAGAAGCGCGCGCTATCGTCCGACGCGATCAGAAGCGAGAGCGATTCGGGCGTGGTCAGCAGGATGTTGGGCGGCTTGGCGCGCTGCCGCGCCTTGCGATCGGCGGGTGTGTCCCCGGTGCGGGTCTCGACGGTGATGGAAAGACCCATCTCCTCGATCGGCAAGAGCAGGTTGCGCCGCACATCGACCGCGAGCGCCTTCAGCGGACTGACGTAGAGTGTGTGCAGCCCGTCCTGCGGCGCGGCGATCAGGGCGGCGAGCGTGGGCAGGAAGCCCGAAAGCGTCTTGCCCGCGCCCGTGGTGGCCACGAGCAGCCGGTGCTCGCCCGAGGCCGCGAGCATTTCGGCCTGATGGCGGCGGAGCGTCCAGCCGCGTGTGGCGAGCCAGGCGGAGATGGGGGAGGGGAGCGACACCGGGGCCATGTAGGGCGGCGGCCCGCGATCGGCTTGTGGCTGGCATGAACTTCGGCCCCCGGTTAGGATCACCGCGTGCCAACCGATATCGAAATCGCCCGGACCGTTCAGCTTCGCCCAATCGGGGAGATCGCCGCGCGGCTCGCCATCGAAGACGCAGCCCTCATCCCCTACGGCCGATACAAGGCCAAGATCGATTTTGGTGCGCTCGGCACCTCGTCCCGCCCCCCAGGCCGCCTCATCCTTGTCACCGCGATCAGCCCGACCCCGGCTGGCGAGGGCAAGACGACCACGTCGGTCGGGCTGGCGGACGCGCTTAACCTGATCGGCCGGCGCGCGGTACTGTGCCTGCGCGAACCCTCGCTTGGTCCCTGCTTCGGCCAGAAGGGCGGGGCGACGGGCGGCGGCCACGCGCAGGTTGCGCCGATGACCGAGATCAACCTGCATTTCACCGGCGATTTTCACGCCATCTCGACTGCGCATAATCTGCTCGCGGCAATGCTCGACAACCATATCCACTGGGGCAATGCGCTCGAAATCGATGTGAGCCGCATCGTCTGGCGGCGCGTGCTCGACATGAACGACCGCGCGCTGCGGGCGACCGTGCAGGGGCTGGGCGGCTCTGCCAATGGCCCGCCGCGCGAATCCGGCTTCGACATCACCGTCGCATCCGAGGTGATGGCGATCTTCTGCCTCGCGGAAAACCTCGCCGAGATGGAGGCGCGGCTCGGCCGGATCGTGGTGGCCTATACGCGCGCCAATCATCCCATCACCGCGCGCGACCTGAAGGCGGATGGGGCGATGACGGCGCTGCTCGTCGAGGCGTTCCGGCCCAATCTGGTGCAGACGCTCGAGGGCAACCCGGCGCTCATCCACGGCGGTCCGTTCGGCAATATCGCGCATGGCTGCAACTCGGTCGTCGCCACTCGCCTTGGGCTTTCGCTCGGCGATTATGTCGTCACCGAAGCCGGGTTCGGGGCGGACCTTGGCGCGGAGAAGTTCATCGACATCAAATGCCGCCAGTCCGGGCTGGCACCCGATGTGGCGGTCATCGTCGCCACCGTTCGCGCGCTCAAGATGCAGGGCGGAGTGCGAAAGGCCGATCTGGCGATCCAGGATGTGGCCGCGGTCGAGCGCGGTGCGGCCAATCTGGCGCGCCATATCGATAATATGCGGGCCTTCGGTGTGCCCGTGGTGGTTGCGATCAACCATTTCGCGACGGACACCGAGGCCGAGACGGCGGCGATCGTTGCAATCGCGGCCACGCACGGCGTGCGCGCGTTTTCGTGCCGCCACTGGGCAGAGGGCGGGGCGGGTGCAACCGCTCTGGCCGAGGAGGTCGTGGCGCTCGCCGATGCAGGATCGGCGCATGTGACGATGCTCTATCCAGACGCGCTGCCGCTGTTCGAGAAGATCGAAGCGGTGGCCAACCGCATCTACCTCGCGGGCGGCGTATCCGCGCCCAAGCGCGTGCGCGATCAGCTTGCGGCGTGGGAGGGTCTGGGGTTCGGGCATCTGCCGGTGTGCATCGCCAAGACGCAGTACAGCTTCTCCGCCGATCCCACGCTGCTCGGCGCGCCGACCGGCCACATCCTCCCCGTGCGCGAGGTGCGGCTGGCTGCGGGAGCGGGATTCGTCGTCGCGATCTGCGGGGACATCATGACGATGCCCGGGCTGCCGCGCTCGCCCGCTGCCGAGCGTATCCATGTCGACGCGCACGGCGAGATCGATGGCCTCTATTGAGAGAGGCTAAAACCGGAACCGTTCCGCCACGCCCAGGAGCGCCAGCGCCGCACGCGCCGCGCCGCCGCCCTTGTCTCCCTCGCTTGCCCGCGCACGCGACCACGCTTGCGCTTCCGTTTCCACGGTCAGGATGCCGTTGCCCACCGCAAGCCCATCGAGCGTCAGGGCCATGATCGCGCGCGCGCTTTCATTGGCGACCACTTCGAAATGATAGGTCTCGCCCCGGATGACGACGCCGAGCGCGACATAGGCGTGGAAACGGTCGCTCGATGCGGCGAGCTGGATCGCGGCGGGGATTTCGAGCGCGCCGGGCACGGTGACCGTCTCGTGCGTCGCTCCGGCCATATCGAGCGCGGCGCGCGCGCCTTCGAGCAGTGCGTCCGCGAGCGCGGGATAGAAGCGCGCCTCGGCGATCAGCACGTGCGTCACAGCGCGCGTTCCTCCACGACGTTCAGGCGGTAGGCGTCGAGGCCGACGATATCGCGGTGGCGGTTGGTGAGCAGCACCATATCGTGAACCCCGAGATCGGCGAGGATTTGGGCGCCGATGCCGTAATCGCGGAGCTGCGCGGCACCGGTGTCCCCCGTGCCGCGCACATCCTCGTGCCGTCCGCCGACGTGGCGCGAAAGCAGGCCGGGCGAGGTATCGCGGATCAGCACCACCACGCCCGCGCCCGCCTCGCCCACGGCTTCCATCGCGCGCGCGAGCAGCCCCGCGCGCGGGCCGCCCAGACCCAGCAGATCCTCAAACGGCTGAACGGCGTGCATCCGCACCAACGTCGGCTGACCGGCGCGCACTTCGCCCTTGATCAGCGCCAAATGCTCGCCGCCGTCCGCGCGGTTGAGATAGACACGCGCGTGCCAATCGCCACCATGCGCGGCCTTGAGATCGGTCTGCGCGATGCACTCCACCAGCCGGTCGTGGCGCAGGCGGTAGGCGATCAGATCGCGGATCGTGCCGATCTTGAGGCCGTGAGCGTGCGCGAATGGAACCAGATCGGGCAGGCGCGCCATCTCGCCATCGTCGCGCATGATCTCGCAGATGACTCCGCTGGGGTTTAGGCCTGCGAGCCGGGCGACGTCCACCGATGCCTCGGTATGGCCTGCACGCACCAGCACGCCTCCGTCGCGCGCCACGAGCGGAAAGACGTGGCCCGGTGTGACGATATCGTTCGCACCCCGACCCGCATCGATCGCAACCGCGATCGTGCGCGCGCGGTCGGCGGCAGAGATGCCGGTGGTCACGCCCTCGCGCGCCTCGATGCTGACGGTGAACGCGGTCGCGTGGCGGGTGCGATTGGTCTGCGCCATCGGCGGCAGGCCGAGCGCTGCCACCCTTTGCGCGCTCAGCGCGAGGCAGATCAGCCCACGCCCGTGGCGCGCCATGAAGTTGATCGCATCGGGCGTAGCGAACTGCGCGGGCAGAACGAGATCGCCCTCGTTCTCGCGGTCCTCGTCGTCCACCAGGATGACCATGCGGCCGTTGCGCGCATCGTCGAGGATCGCCTCGGGGGTGGAGATAGTCACTTCGTGAGCTGGGCGTAGACGGTCATCCGGCCGAGATAGCGCGCGAGCGTATCGATTTCGAGGTTGACCACATCCCCCGCGACCATCGCGCCCAATGTGGTGTGCAGATCGGTATGTGGGATGATGTTGAGGCCGAAGCGCGCGGTCCCGCCGGGCAGATCTTCGACCGTGTTCACGGTGAGCGAAACCCCATCGACCGCGACCGAACCTTTGGGGGCGAGGTAGGGTGCGATTGCGGCAGGCGCCTCGATCGTCCAGCGGTGGCTGTCGCCTTCGGGTGCGATCGACACGACGGTTCCGATGCCATCGACATGGCCCGAAACGATGTGCCCGCCGAGCTCCTCGCCAACCTTCAGCGCGCGTTCCAGGTTGAGGCGCTTGCCGACGATCCAGAAGCCGGGCGGCGTTCGGCCCAGCGTTTCGGCCGAGATGTCGACCGCGAACCAGTCCGCCCCCTTGTCCACGACCGTCAAACACGGCCCCGAACACGCGATCGACGCACCAAGCGCGATGCCAGCCGTATCATAGCGCGTCTCGATGATCGCGTGCAGATCGCCGCGTGGTTCGAGGCTGCGGATGCGACCGATGTCGGTGATGATGCCAGTGAACATGCGCGAGCGTTACCGCGTCCGGCGGCGCGCCGCAAAGCGCCTTAGCCGCCCGCCGCCCGGCAGCGATCCGAGCAGAAGCGCACCTTCTCCCAATCGCGCGCCCATTTCTTGCGCCACGCGAAGGGGCGTTGGCACGCCGCGCAGTTCTTGTCGGGCAGATCGGCTTTGGCGGGTCGAGGGCCGTTGGCGTTTTTCTTCATGCCGCGATGCTCATGGCGTTGGTGGGCCCTGCTGGATTTGAACCAGCGACCAACGGATTAAAAGTCCGATGCTCTACCGACTGAGCTAAGGGCCCGCGCACGCCATGGCGACCTAGGGGTGCGAATCGCATGGGTCAACGGGACGGCTTGGCGCGGGCGTGTGGCCTCGCTAGGAAACGGTGCACCCCGGAGGCCCCCTATGACGTTGATCGATCGACGCAGCCTCATGCTCGCCGCAGCCGCGCTTCCCATTGGCGCTGCGATCGCCCGTTCCGCTCCCAAGGAGAAACCCATGGCCTTCACGCTACCCCCGCTGCCCTACGCGCCTGCCGCACTCGAGCCGGTGATCGATACTCATACGATGGAGCTGCACCACGGCAAGCACCATCAGGCCTATGTGGACAAGCTGAACGAGGGTGTGGCGGCCGATCCGGCGCTGGCTTCGCTGACGCTGGAGCAGATCGTGGCCAAGGCGGGTTCCCTGCCGCCGTTGGTGCGCAACAACGCGGGCGGGCATTGGAACCACAGCCTGTTCTGGCAACTGATGGCCGCACCGGGCCACGGCGGCGAGCCTTCGGGCGCATTGCGAGACCAGATTGCGGCCGACTTCGGCTCGGTGGATGCGATGCAGGAGAAGTTCAACGCGGCCGGCGTCGGCCGGTTCGGCTCGGGCTGGGCGTGGGTGATCTGGTCGGGCGGCAAGCTCGCCGTCAGCAGCACGCCCAACCAGGACAACCCGCTGATGGACGCAGCCGAGCATAAGGGCGCGGTCGTGATCGGCAACGACGTGTGGGAGCACGCCTATTATCTGAAGCACCAGAACAAGCGCGCCGATTATCTCAAGGGCTGGTGGCAGGTGCTGAACTGGAGCGAGGCGAACCGCCGCTTCGAGGCAGCGAAGGCCGCCTGACCTTCTTTTAACCCATGCGGGTTGCGGCTATTCGACCGGTGCGCATTGCGTTCGCGCGCGCGCGCGCCATTTCACCGGTCAGTACTTTCCTGAACAACGGAGTCCTTCGATAATGCGTGCACTGCTACTCACCGCCGCGCTCCTCACCGGCGTCGTCTCACCCGCGTTCGCAAAAATCATCGCCGTGCAGATGAAGAACAAGGGCTCGCAGCCTGGCCAGTACATGGTGTTCGAGCCCGCGTTCATTAAGGCGAGCGTTGGCGACACGATCAAGTTCCTGCCGACCAACCCCGGCCACATCGTGCAGTCGATCGATGGCATGATGCCCGCTGGCGTGCCCAAGGTTGCTGGCCAGATCAACAAGGAAGTCGATCTCACCGTCACCAAGCCCGGTATCTACGCCGTGAAGTGCCAGCCCCATTACTCGATGGGCATGGTTGCGGTCGTGGATGTGGGGCCGGCTCCCAACCTCGCCGCTGCAAAGGCTGCGGGCGCGAAGCTTCCCGGGCTTGCCAGCAAGCGGATCATGCCGCTGCTCGCACAGGCAAACTAGGGCCACAGACGCGGCGGCGGACCGTCCCCGCCGCGTCCTGGTTTCCCCTTCCTCGCCCATTTCGCACCCGTTGCTTCGAGCCACCATGGCCGCCATGGTGTCGGCATGAGCGAGCATATTATCATCGAACGCGACGGCCCCGTCGCCGAACTGCGCCTCGCGAGGGCGAGCAAGCGCAACGCGATCACCACTACGATGTACGCCGCGCTAGCCGACGCATTGGCAGGTTTCCAAGCCGACGAAGGCGTCCGCGCCATCCTGATCTCCGCCGAAGGCGCGCACTTCACCGCAGGCAATGATCTCCACGATTTCATCGCCAACCCGCCGCAGGGCAAGGACAGCCCGGTCTTCCGCTTCCTTCACGGGCTCGCCGGCGCAGACAAACCCGTGGTCGCGGCCGTTCAGGGCCAGGCGGTGGGCATCGGTACGACCATGCTGCTCCACTGCGACCTTGTTGTGCTCGCCGATGATGCGCGCCTCAAAATGCCCTTCGTCGATCTGGCGCTGGTGCCCGAGGCCGCCTCCTCGCTCCTCGTGCCGCGCGCCATCGGCCACGCGCGTGCGGCCGAGATGCTGATGCTGGGCGATGCGATCGACGCGCAGACCGCGCTCGCGTGGGGCTGGGCCAACCGCGTGGTGCCCGCCGGGTCCGAACGCGCCGAGGCGCTGAAACTCGCGCACCGCCTCGCTGCCAAACCGCCCGCCGCACTCGCGCTCACCAAACGCCTGCTGCGCGACGATGCGCCCGGGGTCGCCACGCGCATGGACCGCGAGGGCGGGCATTTCGCCGCCCAGCTTGCGTCGCCCGAACTCAAGAGCGCCATCGCCGCCTTCTTCGCCCGGAAAGCCTGACCGCCATGACGATGCCCGCGCTGCTGCAAGGCCGCCTGTCGATCCCCGTGATCGCCGCGCCCCTGTTCATCATCTCGCACCCCGCGCTCGTGCTGGCGCAGTGCCGCGCGGGCGTCGTCGGCAGCTTTCCCAGCCTGAACGCGCGCCCCATCGAGCAGCTCGATGACTGGCTCACCCGGCTCACCGCCGAACTCACCCCACAGGACGCCCCCTACGCGGTCAACCTCATCGTCCACCGCTCGAACCCGCGCGTCGAGGCTGACCTCGCGCTGTGCGTCAAGCACAAGGTGCCGCTGATCATCACCAGCCTCGGCGCGCGCGAGGACGTGTACGCCGCCGTCCACAGCTATGGCGGCATCGTCATGCACGATATCATCGACGATCGCTTCGCAAGGAAAGCCATCGAGAAAGGCGCCGACGGCCTGATCGCGGTGGCGGCGGGCGCGGGCGGCCACGCGGGCACGCTCTCCCCCTTCGCGCTGGTGCAGGAAATCCGCCAGTGGTTCGATGGCCCGCTCGCGCTTTCGGGCGCGATCGCCAACGGCGGCGCGGTGCTCGCGGCCGAGGCGATGGGGGCCGACGTCGCCTATATCGGCAGCGCCTTCATCGCCACGCACGAGGCGCGCGCCGCCGACGCCTACAAGGCGTCCATCGTCGAAAGCCGCGCCGCCGACATCGTCTACTCGAACCTCTTCACCGGCGTCCACGGCAACTATCTCGCCGCCTCGATCCGCGCCGCAGGGCTGGACCCCGCCAACCTGCCCCAAAGCGACGCCAGCGCCATGAACTTCGGCGACGGCGCCGCCAAGGCGTGGAAAGACATCTGGGGCGCGGGGCAGGGGGTGGGTGCGGTCGATGCGGTGGTCGGCGTGGCGGAACTGGTGGCGCGGTTGCGGGGGGAATATGCGGCGGCGCGGGAGCGGGTGGGGTAGCACTGCAGGAGGTCTTGAAATAGCCTTCCGTCAGACCTGCGATACTCGCCCCCGCCCAATTTTTTCGTCAGAGTTGTCGAACGCGCGGGCCGCCTTTTTCCTCTCGTGGCCCGATGGGCAACCGGCTTATCCAGCCAAATCGCCACAGGCTTGCCTTCGCTAGTAGATATTGAAGCAGTGCAATTTGAACTGTACGAGATAAGTCCTGACCAGCCATCACCATTCGATCGGCTAAGTTCGAACCTGCGGGATGAGGTTGCCGCGCGTATGAGTCAAACTCTCCGCCCGTTACCGCCTGCCTAAATAAACGGAGAGCATCGTCCGTGCTAAGGGCCATTCCAGCCCCGCGCATCGTCTCAAGATATAAGGGGAGAGCTCCTATCTTAGCTCGGATTGTGTTCGCGAGGGCGGTTGCCGCTGGTGCGTTACCTGGAAGCTGGTAGAACGAGGAGGCGACTGTAGTGACCTCATCTACTGCTTCTCGAAACACCTTCACGGCCTCCCGTAGATCACTCCGCCTTTCACGCTGGCGTGCGAACCGTTCGAGCACCCCCCAGCCGACCGATACCAAGCCGGCGGCCATAAACGACGGAACGAGAGGCTCTAAATTCAAGCCGTTTGCCGGCAGAGCTAACGGTAGGATTTCAATGACGAGTAGCGGTGAGATACTCGGTGATTTCGTCAATCAGGGAGCGATCGCGCGACTCCAACGTGATCATGGCCGTAAGCTGATTCGCGCTGAAACGGTTTGCACGCACGAGCCCACCAAACGCCTCTTCGAGGAACGACGACCCATATCCCATAGTCCCGTCGAGTCGAACAATCAATTTGCCGTATTTTTCCAGCGCAGGAATGAGGTAGTCGTCTCTAAAACGCTCTCCCGAGTAGGGGCCGTCACCACGGAACCGCCCAGCGGGAAAGCGGGTAAAAACGTCAGCGATATCAAGCACTTGAATCTCCATGCCATTTGTCAATCGTCAGACACAGGAACAGTCCAGTGGATCAGCGTACCACGAACGGAATGTGAATGGTTGTAAAAGGAGTCTTTCCCGTCCGCGCTCGCATACACACCACGGTTACTGCATATATATACTCTGCCGCTGGTGGAAAGGTTCACGGCCCGAACAATTTCCGACAAACCCTTGCCGCGCCCCGGCTCGCCGGTCCTTGTGCGGCCAAGCTCCACGGCCACCTTGATGGCGCTGCCATCCGAATTATCGAGTCCTAAAATGCGCCATAAAGCCTTGACCGCCGCGTTCGAAAACGTTTCGCTGCGAGGGAGGGATCTGGGAATGCCGATCCCGAGATCGCATATCGCGACCGTGAGCAAACCATCTCGTTCTTGAGAAAGCATCCACCATCGTTTGCCGATATGTCGCTTCAACTCCTCGCCCACCTGTCCAGCGTAGGCGTGATGGACTGTGTTTGTCATAGCCTCGACCAAGCCGTCATACAATCCTTTAGTGATACCCTCGGCAAGTCGTCCGTCATAAAACTCCAAAATCGAGCCACTTTTTTGGCCTTCAGACAAAACGCCGGTCGCTGCTCGCCAGTGCCTCACGTCATCACGCTGTGACTCGGGTGACGGATCGGTATTCCCTCGATAGATGCCTATTTGGTTCATAACGGCGTCAATAACTGGATCAGCCGGGCGGGCAACGCGTAACGCCGCCGTATGAATGGCCCTGTTTAAAGTGCGATCTATTTCGGCTAAGAGCAAAAGTGCCGCTGACGGACGAATCTGTTCCACCCTTGATAAATCGACCGTAACTCCGATGCCTTTAATTAACGTCTTAGAACGAAGCGACTCAAGGAATTCCATTGTAGCAGATCGATATTGAAAGTCGAATGCGTCAAGATGCGATGGTGCAATCACACGTAAATGGATCAGTTTACCCAGCCGTAACATGGCTGGTCGCGGTTTACCCCCGCGCTTTACGCGCATCCGTTCGACTGACCAGACGCCTCTGGCCACACGCTTCCGAACAGCAGAGACCGCACGCCGGCTCAGAGCTTCCCGCCGCCTCAAAATCGTCACTCTATCGGGTTGCGGGTACGGCGTGTTTCAGCATTCAAGGCATTTGAACTGCATTTAATAAACTGTCCAGCGATCCCGCAGTATGCTATTGTAGTGCGGCTGCAATGTCGGATCCTTCCACCCCCAACTTCGCGACGAGCATCGCGTTCCCGGAAGCGCCCACCGCGCAGGAAATCGCCGAGGCGCGCACGCTCGCCACCGAAGTCAACGCCGCAGCCGCGCGCATGGAGGCGATGCTCGATCGCACGATCGCGCGGATCGAAGCCGTGATCGATCCCGCCGCCGAAGCAAAGCGCCGCACCCAAATCCTGGCCGAACTCGAAGCCAGCGGCCAGTATCTCGATCTCGGCCTGCTCGCCGCCGCCCACGCATGAGCTGGACCGGGGACGTGCTCGGCGCAGTCAAGCGCGTCGTGCTGCTCGAGGAGCGCGTGAGCCGCCTCGATACCGCCGTGGACGGCCTTGCCGCCAAAGTCTCGGACACGCGCGACCGTGTCATCCGCCTCGAAGGCCTGATCGAAGGCGCAGTCCGCACCTGGCGGCCGAGGCAGGCCGCGCTGCCGCGAGAACGGGCGGCACGGACCACATAGAACATACATTTACGTACTATCTTATTCCCCACGGCAAAATCATTTTGTCGCAAGCATCGCCTCCGCCACCCGCCGCGTCATCGCGTCCTCCTCTTCCGCCGTCCGCCGGTCGCTGATCCGCCCGTCGAGGAACAGCGACGCCAGCCCGTGCACCATTGACCAGCAGCCGAGCGCGCGCGCCTCGCGGGCGGTGCCCGGCGGCATATCGGCCGCCACGCGGCTCGCCAGCACGCTGTACGCCGTCTCGCCCGCAGCGAGCAGATCGGGGTGGATAAAGGCGCGCCTGGGTCCGAACATCAGGCGGAACAGCGCGGGGTTGTCGAGCGCG
Source organism: Sphingomonadales bacterium (assembly GCA_038238915.1). Classification (GTDB taxonomy): domain Bacteria; phylum Pseudomonadota; class Alphaproteobacteria; order Sphingomonadales; family Sphingomonadaceae; genus JAVVHE01. The sequence goes on along the minus strand of JBBSFH010000006.1, from coordinate 104,046 downwards.
TAACGCACATAGGCGACCGCCTGCGCGATCAGCGCGTCGGCGGGGGGAGCGGCCGCGTCGGCAGCCAGCAGCGCTGCGCGCAGGCGCTCGAACCCCAGTGACGCGACCGCCGCCAGCAGCGCCTCCTTATCCGCATAGTGGCGATAGGGCGCCATCGCGGACACCCCCGCGCGCCGAGCTACAGCCCGCAGCGAAAGCGCATCCGCACCGTCCTGCGCCAGCAGATCAAGCGCGGCAGCGACGAGCGCGGTGCGTAGATCGCCATGGTGATATTCGCGCGCGGTGGATGTTGACACTGTATGCAAGGCTCCTATGTATGCAGTGTAAGCGTGAGTTCCATCCCTTGTGAAAGGAAAATCATGAGCTATCCCCGCCGCTCCGTCGATCTCACCGCCTATCCCGATCTCGTCGTCGTGTATCTGGGCTACAGCGTGAAGCGCCTCACCAGCGTGCGCCAGTTGATGCGCATCGGTCGTGGCCTCGCCACGATCAAGACCAATCCGCCCCCCGGCCTGCTCTCGCACGAGAGCCTGTTCTTCGGTCTGCTCCACCCCGGCTTCCGTCAGTACTGGCGCGATTTCGAGAGCCTCGAAGCCTTCACCCGCGCGCCCACGCACAAGGCCTGGTGGGGCGATTTCGCGCGCGATCCCGCCGGCGGCATCTGGCACGAAACGTACCGGCTGCGCGGCGGCATGGAGGCGATCTATTCGGGCGTCCCAGCGATCGGCCTCGCCAGCTTCGCGCCCGATCGCGCGCCGACGGGGCCGTTCATGAGCTCGCGGCAGCGGCTGGGAGTTGCACTTCCCGGAGCGATCGAACTCGAGCCCAAGACAGAGCCCGTCATGGCGCTTTGACATGATGCTGCGCCGCACATAACCCTTCGCCCCCACACACGACGGAGCAAACGGCATGGCGGAGGCGATCACGGGTGCAGCGGCGATCGTCCGCGCGCTGACCGACCTGGGCGTCGATACCATCTTCGGCTACCCCGGCGGCGCGGTGCTGCCGATCTACGATGCGCTCCACCAGCAGAACCGCATCCGCCACATCCTGGTGCGCCACGAACAGGCCGCCGTCCACGCGGCGGAGGGTTACGCGAGGAGCACCGGCAGGCCGGGTGTGGTGCTGGTTACCAGCGGACCGGGGGCGACCAACGCGGTGACCGGCATCACCGATGCGCTGATGGACTCGGTGCCCATCGTCGTCCTCACCGGCCAGGTTCCCACGCACCTCATTGGCACCGATGCGTTCCAGGAATGCGATACGGTGGGCATCACGCGCCACTGTTCCAAGCATAATTACCTTGTGAAGGATGTCGCCGCGCTCGCGCCCACGATCCACGAGGCCTTCTACATCGCGACCAACGGCCGCCCCGGCCCGGTGGTGGTGGATATCCCCAAAGACGTGCAGGTGGCCAAGGTGGCCTACCGCGCGCCGGGCGTGGCGGGGCACCCCACCTACAAGCCCCGGCTGAAAGGCGATCTGGCCGCGATCGAGGCGGCGGTGGAGATGCTCGCCGCCGCCGAACGGCCGATCCTGTATACGGGCGGCGGAATCATCAACTCGGGGCCGGGGGCTTCGCAGTTGCTGCGCGAGCTCGCGCGGGTGACGGGCGCGCCGGTCACATCGACGCTGATGGGGCTGGGCTGTTTCCCAGCGAGTTCGCCGCAGTTCCTCGGCATGCTCGGGATGCACGGCACCTACGAAGCCAATATGGCGATGCACGGCTGCGATCTGATGCTGTGCCTCGGCGCGCGGTTCGACGATCGCATCACTGGCCGCGTGGACGCGTTCTCGCCCGGTTCGCGCAAGATCCATGTCGATATCGACCGATCGAGCTTCAACAAGACCGTGCGTGTCGATCTGACGATCGAGGGCGATGTCGGCCATGTGCTCGAAGACATGCTCAAGCTCTGGCGCGCGCGCGCCCACCGGGGGGCGGACCTGAAGCCGTGGTGGGCGAAGATCGACGGCTGGCGCGCGAAGAACTCGTTGGGGTTCGCGCAGGGCGAGGGCGAACTGCTGCCCCAGCACGCGGTGCGGCGGCTGTGGGAGATGACGCGGGACCGTGCGCCGATCATCAGCACCGAGGTTGGCCAGCATCAGATGTGGGCCGCGCAGCATTTCGGCTTCGAGGGGCCGAACAAGTGGCTCACTTCGGGCGGGCTGGGCACGATGGGCTACGGGCTGCCCGCCGCGATCGGCGCGCAGCTTGGGAACCCGGGCGCGCTGGTGATCGACATCGCGGGCGAGGCTTCCATCCTGATGAACATCCAGGAGATGAGCACGGCGGTGCAATATCGGCTGCCGGTCAAGGTGTTCATCCTGAACAACGAGTATATGGGTATGGTCCGCCAATGGCAGGACCTGACCTACGAGGGCCGTTACTCACAGAGCTATTCGGAGGCATTGCCCGATTTTGTCAAACTGGCCGAGGCTTATGGCTGGCTGGGGCTGCGCATTTCGGATGCGGCCGGTCTCGACGCCGGGATCGCGGCGATGCTGGCGCATGACGGGCCGGTGATGGTCGATTGCCGAGTCGCGCGCCTGGAAAACTGCTTCCCGATGATCCCGAGCGGCGCGGCGCATAATGAGATGCTGCTGGGCGGGGACGAGGTGCTGGGCGAGGTGGACGATGATGCGCGGGCGCTGGTGTGAGTGCGAACTTATCTGACCTATTACCTCGCTGGTATAGCTCAGGACGCGAACTCAGCGCGCTTCCAGAGGGTCGCGACTACCAGATCTGGTTCTATCTAGTAAATCATGGAACACTGCTGATCAGGAGTCCGGCTAACCACGGTCACGATACTAACGTAGACCTACTATTTACGGACGTTGATTATATTGAGTCACCTAGATTCCTGAACGGGTTGGAGCTTCTGGCTCCCACTGCGGACGATGTTCGGTATCTCAACACCCGTGTACGCCTAGAACCTATTTACCCACCCTTTGTACTTGGAAGTAACGGTAACCGCTACTTCGTCGTGGCTGCGTCCGTTCTATTTAGAGAGCACCAGCTAGAGATGTTCAACACCGGGCTTGAGTAGATGTCACGAAGTTTCGACAAAGTTGTCGCGCCAACGCCCCTACCAGCCCCTTCGGCCCCGACTGGATGGTCGCCTATTTCCCCATGGCCGATACGCGATATCGACGAGTTCCTCACCTTGTACTCACAGGACGCCACGCTTGCCATCGCCAACACCCCGTGCACGACAAGCCCGCGATCCGCACCGTCAGAGCGCTAACGCGGCCACTCGAATGACCCCCGCCCCCGATCCCGCCCTGCGCCCCGTCCTCCGCCGCGTCGTCGCGCTCAATCTCGGCTATTTCGGCATCGAGGCCGCCGTCGCACTCACCATCGGCTCGGTCGCACTCGTCGCGGACAGTGTGGATTTCCTCGAGGATGCCAGCCTCAACATCCTGATCCTCCTCGCGCTCGGCTGGCTCCCGCGCGCGCGGGCGCGCGTCGGCATGGGGCTCGCCGCGATCCTCCTCGTGCCCACCATCGCCACGGCGTGGATGCTGTGGACCAAGATCGCCGCCCCGGCACCACCCGCCGCGCTGCCGCTCACCCTCGCGGGGCTGGGCGCGCTCGCGGTCAACGTCTCGTGCGCGGCGATGCTCGCGCGCCACCGCAGCGCGGGTGGCAGCCTGCTGCGCGCCGCATTCCTGTCGTCGCGCAACGATGCGCTCGCCAATGTGGCGATCATCGCGGCGGGCGGCGCCACCGCGTTGACGCGCTCGGGCGTACCCGACATCGTGGTCGGCGTGGGGATCGCGGTCCTCAACATCACCGCCGCGCGCGAGGTTTTCGCGCTCGCGCGTGCCGAACACCGGAGCGTCCTGCCATGAAACATATGCCCAGCGAACGCCACACGCTCTCGATCGTGGTCGAGAATGCGCCCGGCGTCCTCGCGCGCATTGTCGGCCTGTTCTCGGCGCGCGGCTACAATATCGAGAGCCTGACAGTGGCGGTCACCGGGGACGAATCGGTCAGCCGCATCACGGTGGTCACCAGCGGGCCACCGCCGGTGATCGAGCAGATCATCGCACAGCTCGGCCGCCTGATCCCCGTCCATCGGGTTGAAGACCTCACCGCGCAGGGACCGCATGTCGAGCGCGAACTGGTGCTCGTGCGGGTGGATGGCACCGGCGAAGCGCGCTCCGAAGCGATGCGGCTGGCGGAGGTATATGGCGCAAAGGCGGTCGATGCGACCACGCGGAGCTTCGTCTTCGAACTCGCGGGCTCGTCGAGCAAGGTGGCGGCGTTCGTCGCGCTGATGCGCGAACTTGGGACGGTCGAGGTGGCGCGCACGGGTGTCGTAGGATTGATGCGGGGGTAGCCGACGTACACTCGCCCGGTTCGACCCTCGCCACCTGGTTTTCCGAGATGCGCTCGCGCATTCGATCGATCATCCCGCTCCAATTGCCTGGTCCGGGCGACTGGCGGGCGGTGTCGAACCGTGCCCACCCCCGCTCAAACCCGCCTCAAACCCCCGCGAACACCACATTGGACACATGGCGCATCACCGCCACGCCGCCCTGATTGCTCACCTCGGTCGCCACGCGCACGATCCGGAGGCCCGCACGCGGCTTGCCGTCGATGATGTCCATCACCTCGAACGCGGCGGTCAGCACGTCGCCCGGGAATACCGGCCGTCGCCAGCGGATCTCGTCGATCCCGGCACCGCCCAGCGGCCGCTCTCCGCCCTCCGTCCAGTTATCCACCGTCAATCGCATCGCGATCGCGCACGTTAGCCAGCCCGAAATCGAAATGCGTCCGAACAGCGGGTTCGCGGCCGCCGCTGCCTCGTCAAGATGAAAGGGTTGCGGATCATAAGCACGCGCGAATGCCAGGGCTTCTTCCAGCCCCACCGTATAGGCGCGCGAAACCGAGCGCGCGCCGATTGCGATCATCATGCGCGGAGCAGTTGAGCGATCTTCATGGCGGTGGCGATATCGTCCACACGCAGCTTGCCCGACATATAGGCCATCGTCGCATCGAGCCGTCCGGCCGCGATCTCTTCGAAATCGTCCTTGCTCACGGTCATCGTGCATTGTGCGGCGCGATCGACATTGTCGACGGTCGGTGGCTTCACCGCATCATCGATATAGATCGTGCCGCCGGTGCCGAAATCGAACTTCACAGTGGTGCCCAGCCCGGCGTTGTCGCCGACGCGGCGGCGCAATTCTGCGGTGATATCGTCCAATGTCATCGTGGGGGTTCCTCCCATTCGCACACAAAAAGGGCCGCCGACGGTGCGGCGGCCCTCGATGATCACCCGAAGGTGAACGGCTTACTTCTTGGTGGTGGTCATCGTCGTGTCGGTGGTGGTCGACTTGCCCGCGTCCGCAGGAGCCGGGGCTGCAGCATCCGTGCCAGCCGCAGGGGTGGTCGCGGTCGTCGTCGTGGTCGCGGTGCCCATGCCCGTGTCGCCGCCAGCGGCCGCATCGGTGGTGGTGCCGGTCTCGGCCGGGGCGGTGGTTGCAGTGGTGCTGGTCGTGCTGCTGGTGGCCGTCGTGTCCTCGGCCTTCTTGCCGCAAGCGGTCACGAGCAGCGCGGCGCCAGCGATCAGCGTGGCAGTCTTCAGCGTGTTCAGAACGGTACCCATGATCTCACTCCTTATTGGTTCAACGGTCGAGGCGAATGCATCTCTTGCGGATACGTCCCCATACCCGGGAGGGACCGTAGCCGTAATTGTTGCGAGCCTCAAGCGTCATTCAAACGGCGAAGTCGCGTGCAAGTTGCATCGCGGGGGTTGTGACCGCAAGCGCTTCGAACAGTGTGGGCAAGGCGCGCGCGAGTGCGAGATCGGCGGCACCAAGCGAGGTTTCGGTGCCAATCGCAGCGAGACTGGTAACGGGGGCATCCAATCCACACGCGCGGATGCCCGAATAATGCGCGAGATCGGGCGCGACGTTCAGCGCCAAACCGTGGAATGTGACCCAGCGGCGCACGCGTACGCCGATCGCGGCGATCTTTGCATCACCCACCCAGACGCCGGTCTGCCCGGCAATCGTTCGCGCCGATACGCCCAGATCGGCGAGTGCGGCGATCGTCCAGGCTTCGAGCGCGCCGACAAAGCGTCGGACATCGCGCCCGCGCGCGTCCAGATCGAGCATCACATAGACGACCCGTTGCCCTGGCCCGTGCCAGGTGTGCTTGCCGCCGCGCCCGGTCGCGAAGACGGGCAGGCGCGCGGTATCGAGCAGATCTGCCGCCTGCGACGAAGTGCCCGCAGTATAGATGGGAGGATGCTCGACCAGCCAGATCCGCTCGCGCGCGCCGTCCTCCCGGATCGCGGCGACGCGGGCTTCCATTGCGGCCACCGCATCCGGATAGGGCAGCAACCCGGGTTCAACACGCCATTCGGGAGGCTCTGCGCTGGTCACGCGGACGCCGCCTCGATCCGCTCCATGTCCGCGTCAGACAGGCCGAAATGATGGCCGACCTCGTGCACGAGGACGTGCGTCACGATATGTTCGAGGCTTTCACCGGTATCCGCCCAGTAATCGAGCATCGGACGCCGGTAGAGGAAGATCATATCGGGCAATGCGCCGCTCGCCATCGAGGATTTGTCGCCGATGGGAACGCCCTGATACAGGCCCAGGATATCGAATTCGCTTTCAAGATCCATCTGGTCGATCACCTCGTCCGAGGGAAAATCCTCGACACGCAGCAGCACGCTTTCGAGATGGCGTCGAAATGCCTCGGGCAACCTCTCGACTGCGGCCTGCGCGAATGTTTCGATCATGGCCAGATCGGGGGCGAGGGTTTGACTGCGCATCGAGCGCGCACATAGGACGCGGCGACGGGGAAGGGGAGAGGATTAGATGATCGCGCGATTGACCGAGGCCGAGCGCGCCGAGCATCTGCCCACGCTGACCGGCTGGACCCACGATGCCCAGCGCGACTGCCTGCACGGATCGTGGAAGTTCGCCGATTTCGTGACTGCGTTCGGCTTCATGGCGCGCGTGGCGCTGCTCGCCGAGAAGGCCGATCATCACCCCGAATGGTCGAACGTCTACGGCAAGGTGGAGATATTGCTCGTCACACACGACGCGGGCGGCCTGACGATGCGCGACATCGCGCTCGCGCACGCGATCAGCGCGGCGGTCTAGTTGCAGCTTGCCTGCGCGGGCTGGCGTGCACGGCGCGAGCGTGCTGACCGCGCTTGGGCATCGAGGCCAAGCACGCGGCCGGGAATCCCGGCGGCGTCGAAATAGCGCGTGCCACCCACGATCTGACAGCGCAGGACCGTGCGCAGGCCATGGGGGTCCGCTCCTGACCGCAGGATTCCGGAACGGACAAAGGGCAGCGCGCCGCCGGGCATTGCCTCGGCAAGAACGCGGCCTACCAGCTTCCCCTTGGGCGTGATCGTCAGACCGAGCAGGCGTGCCATCGTGCGTCCGAGATCGGCGTTGCTGGTGGGGGCGGGGTCTCGCCAGCCGCGCCGGAAATCGGGGCCGGCAGCCGCCATGAAATTGAACGTATCGCCGCGCCCGAAACTGCCGTGCATTCCCTGGCCCTGTTGCAGATTGCTGTCCGCGACCTCCGCCTGGCAGTTAGTGGGTGTGGCGCAGCCGGTGCTCCATGTGCGGAAGCCGATCACGATCGATGGGCGCGGCGTGACCGCGTTTCCAACGAAGCCGATCCTGCTGAGCGGCAGCGAGCCGGGAATTGGGCCGAGTGCATCGTCCACGAACAGCGCGCCGGTGTAATCCTGCGCGAGCAGTGCGGTGACGATCCGGCGCGCGAGTTCGGGGTCTTTCTTCGGCAGGTAAATCAGGTCCGATCCGCCATTGCCCGCGATGATCGCCTGCGGCGCGTCCGCACTCGCGCCCAGGATGGCGTTGCCGCGAGACGGATGCGAACCGGGCGCAATCGCTGCATTGGCGGCATCAGGATCGAACGCGCTCAAACCAAGCGCGCTTGCCAGATCGAGCGCGACGAAACCCGGTGGCAGGTCGCCCGGCAGCGCATCGGCATAGGTCGTGTTTGCGGCCGGGCTGGTATGGCTTGCCTTGGAAATCACCGAGAAGCCGTGATCGGCGGTGACAACGATATCGGTCGTCTCGAACAGCCCCTGCGCTTTCAGCGCGGCTTCGAGCGCGGCCAGATTATCGTCCGCGTTGCGGATCGCCGCGAGACTGGTCGGCCCGTTGATGCCCGGCATCAACTGTCCCTTGCTATCGCCCTGATTATGCTGGCTTCCATCGGGATCACGCGACCAATAGACCATCACGAACGGCTTCGCGCCTGCCTTGAGCATCGGCAGCACCGCCTTCGTGGCCACATCCGCAAACCAGCGCTGCTGATCGACGTTCGCCACCAGCGTGCCCGGCGAGGACACGCCGTTCTTGCCCCGCGACGGCGCGGTGGCGGGCAGGCCCGCCGCCGTGATCGCCTGACCAACCGCATCGGGCAGCGTAATCCCTGCGGGCGTGCCGGTCGCATCGTCGATTACGATCGGCGGCGCGGCGCATGTGCCCGCGCGGTGATCCTGGATGCGCGCGGGACCGAGCTTGCCGATCGCCGCCGTGCCCAGCCCGGCGCAGCGCGCGGCTTCGAGGATGGTCTCCTCGTTCAGATAATCGCCGCCGAAATGCTCGTCGAGTTCAGCCAGGATCGGATCGCTCTCGATGAAAGGCGTCACGCTGCCTTTCGCCGCCTTGACGGGAAAGCCGACGTAGAGCGTGTTCGAGAAATCGCCGGTGTCGCCCAGATAATGCCCGGTTGCGAGCGCGGAGGCGTTGGCGGTGGTGAAGGTGGGGAACAGCGAGTGCGCATTGGGGAATGCCACGCCGCGTTTGGCGAGCGCGGCCATCGCGGGCGCGGTTTGCGGCGAGACGATGCCGCCGCGCAGGCCGTCGGCGACGAACAGGATCAGATTGTGCGGCCTAGGCGCGGGCGCGGCATTGGCGGCGGTGGCGGCGAGCAGCAGCGCAAGGACGGACAAACGGCGCATCGATCATTCCCCTGAGTTGGCGGCACATCTCTAACAAGATGGCTGCGCGCGCACCACGGTTGCGCTATTGGGCAGGCCTCTCGGGGGATCCGCCCATGTATCGTCTCAGCCTGATTGCCCTTCTGCTCGCAACCGCCCCGCCCGCAGCCTCGCAGACCGCTGCCCCCGCGCAAATCCTGCCGACCGGCCAGACGATCACGCCGCTGGCAGCGCCAGGATCGGTGTTCACCCCGCTCGATCCGGGATTGCCGGGGCTGGCGGGGGGCGTGGCGGGGCAGCCCTCTGCGCTGGCGCTCTCGAACAAGGGTGTGCTGCTGGCGCTCACCAGCGGGTACAACCGCACCTACGGCAGCGACGGCAAGCCGATAGCGGACCTCTCGAACGAATATGCGTTTGCCTATGGAGCGGACGGAACGGCGCTTAAGCTGGTGGCCGCGATCCCCGTCCCCAACGCCCTGTTCGGGGTCGCGTGGTCGCCGAACAGCCCCACATTCTACATCGCGGGCGGCGTTGACGATACGCTGATAGAGGCAGGGTTGAGCCCCCATGGCTGGGGTCTCGGGCGCAGCCTGCCACTCGGACACAAGGCGGGGCTTGGCCTTGCGGCGGATCCCGCCGCGAGCGCGGTCGCGGTGAGCGCGGACGGACACCGCGTGCTTGTGGCGAACTATTACAACGACAGCGTGACGCTCGTGAACCTCGACGAGTGGAAGGCAACCGCCGAACAGGATTTGCGCCCAGGCAAGATCGATCCAGCGCGTGCGGGCACGGCGGGCGGCACCTATCCGCGCGCGCTGGTGTGGACCTCGCCTCGCCGCGCCTATGTAGCGATCCAGCGCGACCGCGAGGTGATTGCGCTCGACATCGTGGGAGACGCGGTGCGCGTGGGCGCGCGCATCCCCGTGCGCGGGCAGCCGGTGGCGATGGTGGCGCGTGGCACGCGGCTGTATGTGGCGCTCGACAATACGGATGGGCTGGCGACGATCGACACTGGTTCAGACCGGGTGATCGAGACGGTGCCGACGGTCGCGCCCAAGGCGATTCTTGCGGACGCGGGGCGGCTTGGCGGTGCGGGGAGCAATGCGCTGGCGTTGTCCGACGATGGCGCGACGATGTTCGTCAGCAATGGCGGGCAGAACGCGGTCGCGGTGGTCGCGCTCTCCCGGGCCGCGCGCGGCGTGGTCGAACCCCGCCGCGCTGCTCGCGCGGACGCCGACGATGCGAGCCGCGCCGCTCGTTCTGCCGTGATCGGCCTTATCCCCACGGGCTGGTATCCGAGCGCGGTGGCGGTGCAGGGCAACCGCCTGTTCGTCGCCAACGCCAAGAGCCTGCCCGGGCCGAACCCGCTCGGCTGCCGCAACCAGCATGGCGCACCGCAAGGCAAGGGCGATTGCGTGAGAGCGAACCAATATGTTTGGCAATTGGAGAAGGGCGGGCTGACAACGATGCCGGTGCCATCGGGCGCCGTGCTGGGGCGGCTGACGCGGCAGGTGGCGGCGAACAATCATTACCCGGGCGAGCGCGGGCGGGCGCGCGCGGACGCGACAATGGCGTTCCTGCGCGCGCACATCCGGCATGTGCTGTACATCGTGAAGGAAAACCGGAGCTACGATCAGGTACTGGGCGATCTTGGACGTGGCAATGGCGATGCCAAGTTGACGCTGCTTGGGGAAATGTACAGCCCGAACCATCACGCGCTGGCGCGCGAATTCGTGAATCTCGACTGGTTCGAGGATGCGGGAGAATCTTCGAATACGGGATGGAACTGGACGACGGCGGCGCGCACGACCGATTATACCGAGCGCAATGCCCCGGTGAACTACGCCGATCGCGGGCTCACCTATGACGCCGAGGGAGACAACCGCGACGTCAACGTCGGTCTGGCTGGCGCGGCGCGGTTGGCGGCGAACCCGCTCACCCCGCCCGATCCCGATCTGCTGGCGGGGACGGCCGACGTGTCCGCGCCCGATGGGCCGGGCGGTGCTGTTGGCGAAGGCTATCTGTGGAACGCGGCGTTGCGCGCCCACAAAGCGATCCGCAACTATGGCTTCTATGGCGATCTCTCGCGCTACTTCGTTCCCCAAACTACCGGCCAGCGCATCCCCATAGTGCGCGAACCGTTTAAGGATGGGGTGAAAGTTTTCTTCCCCGCGAAGGCCGCGCTCGCACCTTATACGGACCTCTACTACCGAGGCTTCGATCTTGGCCTGCCCGATTACTGGCGCTTCAAGGAATGGGAGCGCGAGTTCGATGGCTATACAGCGCACGGCGACCTGCCCGCGCTTTCGCTGATCCGCCTGCCGAACGATCATTTCGGCGCGTTCGCCACGGGGACCGATGGGGTCAACACGGTCGAAACCCAGATGGGGGACAATGATTACGCGCTCGGCCGTATTATCGAGAAAGTCGCCGCGTCCAGATACGCGCGCGACACGCTGATCTTCGTGATCGAGGACGATGCGCAGGACGGCCCCGATCATGTCAGCGCGCACCGCTCGATCGCGTTCGTCGCGGGGCCGTATGTGCGGCGCGGCGCGGTGGTTCATCAGCACTACACCACCGTCTCGATGGTCCGCACGATCGAGGATGTGCTGGGGCTGGCCCCCATGGGCCTCAACGACGCGATGGCCGCGCCGATGAGCGCCGTGTTCGATCCGCGCGTGGGGACAGCGTGGCGGTACCATGCGCGCGTTCCCGACGCGCTACGGACAACCAAGCTCCCACTCCCCGCACCCGCCATAGCAAGCACCGCCTGCCACCCGCCGCTCCACACCGCCGTTTATTGGTCGAAGGCAATGCGGGGCCAGGACTTCCGCCAAGAGGATCGGCTGGATACGGCTGCATTCAACCGTGCGCTGGCGCGGGGGTTGGGCGGGCGCGCATCGGGGTGCGCCACGATAGCCTCGCGCGGTCGCCGATAGCTTTCACACTCCGTAAATCAGCAGATCGAGCGCGTTGTTGATGGCCATGTCATGTTCGATCAGCGAAGTGACGACCGTGGTCAGCTCGCGTGACGGGATTGCTCCGGCGAACTGTGTGACCATCACGACCGTTCGCCCTTCGACCTCGAACGTGGGATTAAGCCGACGCGCGGGTCGCGGCGCGTTTTTTGGCTCCAGCAGCGGCACGACGAAACGTGTGTGCAGGTCGCGCAGGGCGTCGGCCTGGCAATCGAGCACGAGATCCTCGCCATCCCCGCTTCGATACACGTCGAAACGCATCAAACTTGGCGATATTTGGCGAGAGGCAGGCCATGCTCCTCGAAATACGCATTCGACGACGCGATCGCGTCCGCATTTTCCGCCAGCCAAGCCTGTTCGCGCACCTCGCGCACGCGCTCGCGCAGGCCGCGCTCGCACGCTTGCGAAAGATTGACACCGAGCGCTTTCGCTTCGGCGACGACCGCCGCGTCGAGCGACAGGTTTGTGGGCGTTTTGAACGAGGCGGGGTCTTCCCGAACACGCGACGCACGCATTCGCCATCTCCAATGTGCATTGTAAAGGCGCATAGAGTAGGCGCGAGCGGGGTGTTGCGCAACGATCTGCCTAAACCGGGTTCTCCAGACTGAACGTCTCGCTCTGCTCGTCGTAGCTAAAAGCCTCGGCGAACCGCCCCCAGTCGATCACCGCGCGCAGTGTTTCTTCGGCATAGTCCTCGGACATATAATCCTCGAGTTCCTCGTGAAATCGCGCCAGCCGCGCGCGGTGCGAAGGCCGCTCGTCCAATACCCGCCGGATCAGTCCCACGATCGGTACAAACGCCAGCAACTGCTCGGCAAACAACTTCTTGCGCGCGTCGGTATCCAGATCGGCGAAGCGCTTGCCCGCTGTCGTCAGCCGGATGCGCCCCTCGCCCATTTCGCCTAGTCGCAGCAGTTGCAGCACTTCTGCGATCGGGAACAGTTCATCGAGTTCCAGATACAGCGCCGAAGCTAGCGCAGGCAGTTCGGCCTCGCCGTTCGATGGCGGTGCGGCGACGGCTTCGATCAGGCCCGCGATCAGGTTGGTCGAAACTTCGGGCAGGATCATGCCCACGCCCGTGCCCGGGAAGCCCGCCTGGACGGCCGACGCTACCGTCGGCCCGCGCTGCGTCATCAAACGATAGATGTCGTTCACCATCTCACGGAATGCGGGGTCGAGACGGTTACGCGGATGCTTCAGCGTAACCTTCAGTTCGCGCTTTATCCTGCCAGGATTGCTTGAGAAAACGAGGATACGGTCGCACATCAACACCGCCTCCTCGATGTTGTGCGTGACCATCAGGATCGAGCCGATCGGCAAACGCCCCTCGATCCACAGATCGATCAGATCGGTGCGCAATGTCTCCGCCGTGAGCACGTCCAGTGCCGAAAACGGTTCGTCCATCAGCAGCAGATCGGGATGCACGACCAGCGCACGGGCGAGCCCGACGCGTTGGCGCATCCCGCCCGAAAGCTCCTTGGGGTAGGCGCTCTCGAACCCGTCCAGCCCGATCAGATCGATCGCCTGCACCGCGCGTTTGCGCCGCTCGGCCTTGTGGATGCCCTTGGCTTCGAGCCCGAGTTCCACATTTTCCAGCACGGTCAGCCACGGGAACAGCGCGAAGGACTGGAACACCATCGCCACACCCTCGGCGGGGCCGGTAACATCATGTCCCTGATAGGCGACCGTGCCTCCAGTGGGCGCGAGCAACCCCGCGATGATGCGCAGCAGCGTGGATTTGCCCGATCCCGATCGCCCCAGCAGCCCCACCACCTCGCCGCGCGCGATCTGCAGGTCCACGCCTTCCAGCACCACCAGATCGGCCGCGCCGCCGCCCTTGCGATAGCTCTGCGCTACCCCCCGCACGTCGAGCAGCATCGTGTCCACCAGTGCCCCCTCAATCATGCCGCAGCCGCTTCGCCGCGTAGGCGTATAGCGGCCGCCATAGCATGCGATTGAACGCGATCACGAACACGCTCATCACCGCAGTGCCGAGCACGATGCGCGGATAATCGCCGGCGGTGGTGGCGTCCGCGATGTACGCTCCCAGCCCGTGCGCGGTCACCTTGTCGTGTCCCCAGGTGACCACCTCGGCGACGATGCTCGCGTTCCACGATCCGCCCGAGGCGGTGATCGCGCCGGTGATATAATAGGGGAAAATGCCCGGCAGCATCACGCGCCGCCACCATCTCCATCCCTTCACCCCGAAACTCGCCGAGGCCTCCTTTAGATCGCCCGGAAACACGCTCGCGCCCGCGATCACGTTGAAGAGAATATACCACTGCGTGCCGAGCACCATCAGCGGCGAAAGCCAGATGTCCGCGTTCAGCCGCCAGCCGATGATGCCAACCACGAAGATCGGGAACAGCAGGTTGGCCGGAAACGCGGCGAGGAACTGCGCGATCGGCTGCACCGCCTGCGCCACGCCGGGCCGGAGCCCGATCCACACGCCGATGGGTACCCAGATGATGGTTGCAATCGCGATCAGTATGATCACGCGCAGCAGCGTGATCGTGCCGAGCCCGACCGCGCGGCCCACCTCGGCCCAATGCAGCGTTCCGCCGACATAGTTCGCGATCCGCCACACCGCCCACGCGACCAGTGCCAGCACGAGCGCCAGCCACAGCCGGTCCCCCCACACCGAAACCCGCGCCGCCACTTGTGTGGCAGGCTTGGGCGCACCCTGAGGAAACAATGGCCAGCGTGCGACCGAGCGCAGCGCTTCGCCCACCGGCTCGAGCAATTTGGTGATCCATCGCGCCCGCCCGACCATTTCGAGGATCCACGAGCGCGGCAGTTCTGCCGAAGCGGTCTGTTCGAAGCGGAATTTCTCCGCCCACGCCACCACCGGGCGAAACAGCAACTGATCGTAGGCGAGGATGACGAGGAACATCGCCAGCACCGCCCATCCCACCGCGCGCAAGTTACGCGCCTCCAGCGCGGCCGCCACATACGATCCTATGCCGGGCAGGCTGACCGTGGTGCTGCCGACCGTGATCGCCTCCGAGACCACGAGGAAGAACCAGCTGCTGCTCATCGATAGCATCGTGTTCCAAACCAGCCCCGGCGCGCCGTAGGGAGCCTCCAGTCGCCAGAAGCGCTGCCAGCCGGTGAGGTGGAAGCTTGCAGTCACCTCCTCAAGATCCTTGGGGACGGTTTTCAAGGACTGGTAGAAGCTGAACGCCATGTTCCACGCTTGCGCAGTGAAGATCGCGAAGATCGACGCCAGTTCCACACCCGCGACCGATCCCGGGAACAGGTTGAGGAAGAAGACCACGGTGAAGGTAAGGAAACTCAGCACCGGCACCGATTGCAGCACGTCGAGTGCTGGCACGATGATCAGTTCGGCCTTGCGGTTCTTCGCGGCCAAGGTGGCGAAGACGAAGGTGAACAGCAGCGAGGCGGCGATGGCTGCAAACATGCGCAGCGTAGTGCGCAGTGCATATTCGGGCAGCATGTGCGGATCGAGATCGATGGGCACGCGGTGCAGCGCCGCGATCGGCTGCAACGCCTCGCGCGCGCCGTGCGCGATGCCCACCAGCGTTGCGAACAGCAGCGCCAGCGCCGCCATATCCCACACATTGGGCGCAAGCCGCACCAGCCGCAGGCTCGGCGGCTGATAGAGGCGGATGATGGGCCAGCGCGTGGGCATCGGCGGGGCTTAGCCGCTGGGGCGGGGGTGTCCACCTCCGCGGGCAGGTTTAGTCGGGCCTGGCGGCGATCGCCTCCGCTTCGATCTCGACGCGCCATCCGGGGCGGAGCAGCGCCGCCACGACAACCATCGTTGAGACTGGCTTGTCCGCGCCGAACGCATCGCCATGCGCGCGCCCAATTGCGTCCGCATCGGCGGGATTGACGATGAACATGCGCGTTCGGATCACCCGCCCGCCGCCCAGCCCGGCGATGGCTTCGGCAATGATCGCGCAGCAGCGGCGCGCCTGTGCGGCCGCATCGCCGGGCGTCGAGCTGCCATCGGGTTCAACGGGTGCGGTCCCGGCGACGAGGATGCGATCGCCCTCGCGGCGGGCGCGCACGAAGCCATAGAGGGCTTCGTAGGGGGAGGCGGAGGCGAGCGCGCTCAGTGGTGGAAGGCGATCAGTGCGCCCAGGATAGTGATTGTCGCTGCCGACATCGCCCCCATGCGAAGCGTGAGCCGCTGCTCCAGATCCTTGAGGGCGATTGTAAGATCCTGCTTGGTGACGAGTTGATCGAACGCGACCTCTTTGCGCACAGTGGCAAGCACATTGGCCTGCTCCGCCGGCATTCCAGCGTTCTGCATCCGCTGAGCGCAACCCAGAGTGTCGAAGGTAACGGTTGCCATGCGATTCATATAGCCAGCAATGCGGTAGACGTCACCCCATCGTCGGAATGACGAACGCGTTCTCCACCCGCGCCGGGCCGCCGTCCTCCGCCTGTCGTTCCAGCACCCCCATCCCCGGCCACCGCTGCGTCACCGTCTTCACCCGCGTCCAGAACTTCACGCCTTCCATCCCATGCTGATTGGTGTCGCCGAACGCCGAGCGCTTCCAGCCGCCGAATGTGTGATACGCCACCGGCACCGGGATCGGCACGTTGATGCCCACCATGCCCACCTCCACCCGGTCTGCAAACGCGCGCGCCGCCGCGCCCGAGCGAGTGAACAGCGCGACGCCATTGCCATATTGGTGTGCGGAGGGGAGCGCGATCGCCTCGTCGAGATCGGCGGCGCGCACGATCTGGAGCACGGGGCCGAAAATCTCCTCGCGATAGGTGCGCATCGTGGGCTTCACATGATCGAACAGCGTCGGCCCGACGAAAAACCCGCCCTCGTGCCCCTGCAACATGTGCCCGCGCCCATCGACGACCAGTTCCGCCCCTTCGTCCACGCCCATCTGGATGTAATTCTCGACCTTGGCCTTGTGCGCCGCATTCACCACCGGCCCGTAATCCGCGTCGGGATCGGTCGAAACGCCCACGCGCAAGGCGGCGATGCGCGGGATCAGCATCGCGCGCAGCCGCTCGGCGGTGGCCTCACCGACCGGCACGACGACGGGCAGCGCCATGCACCGCTCCCCCGCCGAACCGAAAGCCGCGCCCAGCAGATCGTTGACCGTCTGATCCAGATCGGCATCGGGCAGCACGATGCCGTGGTTCTTCGCCCCGCCCATCGCCTGCACGCGTTTGCCCGCCGCGACGCCGCGCTGATAGACATAATGCGCGATGTCGCTCGATCCGACGAAGCTCACCGCCTTGATGTCGGGGTGATCGAGGATCGCATCCACAGCCTCCTTGTCGCCGATCACCACGTTCAGGATGCCCTCGGGCAGGCCCGCCTCCAGCATCAGCTCGGCCAGACGGATCGGCACGCCCGGGTCGCGCTCGGAGGGCTTGAGCACGAACGCGTTGCCGCACGCGATCGCCACGCCGAACATCCACATCGGGATCATCGCTGGAAAGTTGAACGGCGTGATCCCCGCGCATACGCCCAGCGGCTGCCGCCACGAGAACACGTCGATCCCCGGCCCGGCTCCTTGAGTATATTCGCCCTTGAGCAGATGCGGGATGCCGCAAGTGAACTCGATCACCTCCAGCCCGCGTTGAACATCGCCGCGCGAGTCCGCAAGCACCTTGCCATGTTCGGCTGAAAGCAGATGCGCGAGTTCGTCCATATGCGCCTCCACCAGCGCCTTGAACGCAAACATCACGCGCGCGCGGCGCTGCGGATTGATCGCGGCCCAGGCGGGCTGCGCGGCCATCGCGGCGGCGACCGCCTCGCGGACCGCGCCCGCCCCGTCCAGCGGCGCGCGGTGCTGTACGCGGCCGGTGTTGGGATCGAAAATGTCGCCCCAGCGCGTTCCGGTATGCGGGTAGGCGCGGCCGGCGATATGGTGGGCGAGATCGGGCATGAGGGTCTCCGGCGGCGCATCGGGACTGGCGCGCTGACAACGCGCTGTTAGCGCGGTACGGCGCGGCGATCACGCGCAATTGTGGGCGGAGCGGCGTGATCCACCGCCCGGGCGGTGGATCAGCGTGTCAGCCGCAGCGTCGCGCGCAGCACGCGGCCCGGATTGGGGAACCCCACAGCGTCCTCGTACCGGCTGTCGCCAATGTTGCGCAGCGTCAGATCGATCGCCACGCCACGTTCGATCGTGTAGCCGCCGCCAAGGCTGAACTCGCGATGCCCGCGAACGGCGATCTGGCCGGTGGGGACCGATAGGTCGTCGAAGCCGCTTACCGCATCGATATCCGCGAACAGCCGCATATGCGTCGAGGGCGTCCAGGTCACGCGCGCCGAACCGCTCCACTCTGGCCGGGTTCGCAGCGGCGGCCCATCGTAATTGTGGCTCTCCAGCCAGGTCAGCGAACCCGTCGCGCCGAGCGCGGGGGTGATGGGCAAGGTCAGTTCGCTCTCCACGCCGCGCTCGTCGGTGCGGCTGCGGTTGACGTTGGTGAAATGCACCGCATCGAAATCGATGAAATCTATGTAGCGCGACGTGAACGCGGCGATCCGGGCGCGGGCGCCGGGTGCGAAGGTCCAATCCACGCCAGCCTCCGCGCTGCGCGCGCGCTCGGGACGCAGATTGGGGTTCGCGATCAGCGGATAAGCCAGCACGAAGAGCGAGGGCAGTTTGAACCCGTCCGAATAGTCCGCGAACAGCGCCGGGCCGCCGGTGCCCGGCGTCACGCGCCCCGCCACGCGCCCCGTCCAGCGCGCGGACGTGGTGGACGGTGCATCGTATCGAGCGCTGCCCGTGATGGTCGCCCAGTGCACCGGCGCGAGTGTCGCTTCGATAAACCCTGCCGCGGTATCGCGCTGCAGCCGGTACGCGGCGGGGAGCTTGAACCGCCCGAAATCGACGAAGCCGTTCGATCGACCGATCTCGTCGAGGTAGCTGCCCCCCGCAGCGACGCCGAGCCAGCCATGTGAGTATCTGAGGTCGAAACTGGCTTCGACCCGCTCGAACGCGCTCGTCGCGCGCACGCGGGGGACGGCGCCGATCACGCCTTCGGCGATGCGCGGGGTATCGTCGTCCGCGTCCTGGCGCGACCAGTCGACGCGCGCGGTTGGGACGAGCGCGCCAGGACTGGCGGCGGTCGCTTCGAGCGCGACAAGACCGAACTGCGTGGCGCGGCTTTCCTGCTGACGTACCACCGCCAGCCGTGGGCCGCCGCTGGCCTCGGGGAAGAAACGGCGGTCGGCGGCAGCGTAGAGGCCGAGCGCGGAGAGCTTCACCGGCCCGAGGTTACCCGTCAGCTTGGCGAGGCCCTGCCGCCGAGCGATGTGACCACCCGGATCGCGATCGCCGCTGTCGTACGCCCCGCCGCCGAGCAGCAGCCCGCCGCCCCGCCAGCCGAGCCTGGCGGACGCATCGCCGCCGACTTCGCCGCCGGTGCTCGCGCTCACCCGCGCGCTTTCCCCCGTTTCGCCCGGTGAGGGTGCGCGCAGCCGCACGTTGATGACGCCCGAGAGTGCATCCGCGCCATGCACCGCCGACAGCGCGCCGCGATAAATCTCGATACGCTCGATCAGCGTCGGATCGAGCGCGGCGAAATCGAACGCGCCGCCGCTCGAATTGGTGGGATCGTTGACCTTCGCGCCGTCGATCAGCGTGAGCGTATAGCTGGGCTTGCCCCCGCGCACCGAAATGAAGCTGCCCCCTGCGCCTCCAGCGGTGCCGAATGCGCGGACACCCGCCGCGCGGTCGAGCGCGTCGAGCGCGCTGACCGGGGCGAGCGCTTCGATCTGCGCGCGATCGATCGTCACGCCGCCCAGCGTCTGCAGCGACGCGGTCCGCGCGGCGGTGACGGTGATCGCATCGGGAACCGCCTGCGTCGCCACCGGATCGACGCTCTGCCCCCACGCCGGGCCAGCCCATAGCGCGAGCAACGCTGCACGCCGCGCCAAACAACCGCTCTTCATCCCGTCATCAATGTCCGCTAGGTGCGCCGCAGCATGGCGTCGGCGGCGCTTACCGGCCAATCGAACCGAGGATCAAGTGCGGCAAACCATACCTCTGGCGCGCGTAGCCACGCTGGCGCTCGAACTGCTGATCGTTACGATTGCAGTCTTTATCGGCGCGCATTTCGCCTACGAACAATTCCGCATCATCCCCAAGGCGCTGATCCACCTGCCGGCGATCTCCTTCGGGCCATCGGACACGCTGACCGTTCTAAAATCCTACCTGGTCGCGTGCACGGTCACCTTTATCGCCGCGCGGTTGCTGTGTGGCTGGGACGTGTTCGCGCGTGCGCGGCGTGCGGCAATCGACGTGTATGCGCTCGTCACCGGTATCGTCGCCGCAGCGTTGTACATGTTCTTCCTGACGCCCACCAACTTCAGTCCGGAACTGCTGCTGCAGTCCACGCTGATCGCGATCATTGGGCTGATGCTGGCGTTTATCATCTTTGGCCCACGCGATCTTGGCGTAGGTTCGCGCGCGGCGCGGTTCGTGGGCAATCTGTTCGGGTTGCTCCGTCGCCCTGCGATCTGGCTGGTGCTGATCTTTGCGGCGACGCCACTGGTGGTGGGTCATCGCTTCGGCACCGATCGCAACTTCGCCAACTGGGTCACGAAGCTGCGCATCAACGCCAATGTCAGTTCGGATCGACCGTTCGCGGTGGTGAACGCGCTCGGCACGACCAGTTTCACCACGCCGATCATGGTACAGTTCGCGCGAAGCGACCCGCATACTGCTTATGTGCTGACAAGAGGCGGTGAATTATGGCGCGTCGATTACCCGAGCGGCGCGAACGCGCGGATGCTGATGAATATCGGTGCCAGGGTCGGCTATGTAGAGATGGAGAATGGCGCGCTCGGCTTCGATCTTCACCCCGAGTTCGGCAAGGCCGGATCGTCGAACGCGGGCTATGCCTACGTCTATTTCACCGAATATCACAAGGACAGCCAGCTCAATCATCTGACGCGCTACGATCTGTCCTTGCCTACGCCCGAGGCGCGCACTGCCAGCGCGCTGCCGCTGATCGAGCAGGGGCGGACCAACGATGGCTATCACAATGCGGGCATGGTCGCGTTCGGCCCGGACGGGATGCTGTACCTGTCGGTCGGCGAGATGGCGCGCGAGGATTGCCACCAGCGGATCGATTGTTCGCTCGTTGGCGGCATTCTGCGCATCGATGTCGATAAACGCGGCGGCACGATCAGTCGGCCGATCCTGCGCCAGCCCGAGCGCGGCCACACCGACAATTACTTCATCCCGCTCGATAATCCCTACGCCGATCGCGGCGCGGCGGCGCTCGGCGAATATTGGGCGCATGGGCTTCGTAACCCGTTCCGGTTCGCGTTCGATCCCAACGGCGGGCAGATGATCGCGGGCGAAGTCGGTTCGACCGAATGGGAAGAAGTCAACCGGATCGAGAAGGGGCACAACTACCAGTTCCCCTATATCGAGGGCTTCACACCGCAGCATTACGACAAGCCGGCGCATATCGACGGCATCGAGACGCCACCGGTCCTCACTTATCATCACACCGCTTTCATGCGGTCAGTGATCGGCGGATCGATCTATCGTGCGGCGCGCTTCCCGCAGTTGCAGGGCAAATATATCTTCGGCGACAATTACTCGGGCGAGATCATGACGATCCCCGCCGATGCCACGCGCGTCGACAAGTGGGATGTGATTGCGCGCAGCCCCGATGTGGCACAACGCGGACTGACCGCGATGGTTGTCGCGCCCGACGGACAGCTACTCGTGCCGATCATGGGGGAGGCCGAACACCCGACGGGCATGATCGGCATGCTGGTGCCTGCAGGCAGCAAGGCAGGGCATGCGGCGATCGACGCGCAGGCGCGTACCGCCGCAGCCGAGGCGGCGGCGAATGCTTCGGGTACGGTCAAAGGGATTTCGCTCGCGCAGGCGAAGAGTGTCTACAATACCAACTGCGCGCGCTGCCACGGCGCGGACGGCAAGGGTAACGCCGAAGTCGCGGCGCAGTTGGGCGATTATATTCCCAACTTCACCGATCCCAATTTCCACAAGTGGTTCTCGGACGCGCACATTCTCGCAGTTCTGCACGGCGGTGGCGGCGCGATCGGCCGATCAACCGCGATGCCGCCTTGGGACGGGGTGCTGAAGCCCGAGGAGATCGTGGGCGTGAAGGATTATGTGCGCACCTTCAATTCGGCGCGAAAACCCGGCTGATCAGTGTGCGACGCGCACCGGCGGGCGCACGTTGCACAGATCGACGTGGCCGGTGGGGGTGACGAAGAACGGCTCGGCGCGGGTGGCGCGCGCGGCGACGAGCGCGGCGAAGCTGGGTGTGCCAGCGCGAAGCGTTTCGAGGTGGATCTGCTCGGCAGGCGGGAGTTCGGTGCCGAGGCGAACCGAGCGGATCGGCACGTTCTGCGACGGCTTTTCGTAGAATCCGAGCGCGCCGGTGCCGCGTGGCAACGACGAGAGGCGCTCGATCCCATCGATCACGCGGCCAACCAGCGTGACGTTGCGATCGAGACCGCGGGGGGTGGCACCGATGACCGCATAGAGTTCGGCGCCGTTGCCGCTATCCGCCGCATTATCGCGGCCGACGCCGACCATCGCGTAGCAATGCGTCAGCCACGCGCGGCCGCGCGCGGGATCGATCGCGATCGGCCATGCCGCGCCGGTGTAGGCGGCTGCGGGCGCATAGCCATCCGCGCCGGGCACAGGAGTGGTGGCGAGGGCTGCCAGCGGCCGCTCCCATTCGGGCGCGAGCGTGGGGGCGATGCCGACAGGCAAGTGCTGGGGGGACGGCGTGGACGAAGGCGGTGCTGCGCCTGCGGGATCGCCCCACTGCGCGACATAATTGTCCTGCACGCGCGTGACCGCAGTATGATCGAACCATCGCGCGTTTACGAGCGCCTTGATGTTGGCGACGTGGCGTGGCGCAAACGCGGGCGCGAGCGCGATCACCACCCGGCCACCATCCGCGAGCGTGAGGTAAAGCAGGTCGGACTGATCGAACGCCACCCAATCGGACTTAGGGGCGTGCTCGATCACTTCGGCGACGGTAGGGGCGGCAACTGCCCCCGATGGAGCGGCAAGCACCAGTAGCGCGACCGCTTCAAACATCGGCCTCATGCCGCCACCAGTTCGGGCGTGGCTTCCACCAGCGAATGGGCGAGGCGCGAAAGCATCTCGCGCGGCACGACTTGCCAGACACGTCCGCGCCGCTCCTCCCACTCATCGAGCAGCGTCGATGCCCATGCACTACCGGTGGCGGCGGCGTGCGCTTCGATCAGGCGTTTGAGTTCGCCTTCCCAATACGCCGAACCAAGCCGGTTCAGCACGACGGTTTCCGGGTTCACCCGCGCGGCAAACCGCCCGTCCTCGTCGAGCACGAATGCCATGCCCCCGGTCATCCCAGCGCCGAAATTGTCGCCGGTTGGGCCGAGGATGACGACGGTGCCGCCGGTCATATATTCAGCGCCGTTCGCACCGCAGCCTTCGACGACGGCGGTCGCGCCCGAATTGCGCACCGCGAACCGTTCGCCCGCCTGTCCGGCTGCGAACAGCGTGCCCGAAGTTGCGCCATAGAGGCAGGTGTTGCCCAATATGGTGTTCTCGTTCGACGCGAGCGGACTGGAGATCACTGGGCGCACGATGATCGTGGCACCCGAAAGCCCCTTGCCGACGTAGTCGTTGGCCTCGCCGAAGAGTTCGAGCGTCAGGCCCTGGACTGCGAACGCTCCCAAGGATTGCCCCGCCGAGCCCTGCAGGCGGACGTGGAGGTGACCGGGCGCAAGGCCGGTCATCCCCCAGCGCCGCACGATCGCCGACGAGGTGCGCGTGCCGACCGCGCGGTGCGTGTTGCGAACCGCATAGGCGAGCTGGATACGCTCGCCGCGTTCGAACAGCGGGGCGGCGTCGGCGAGGATCGAAGCGTCGAGCGAATCGGGAACGGGGTTGCGCCATGTGGTGAGGCTGAAGCGGCGTTCGTGCTCGGGCGCATCGACGCGGGCGAGGACCGGGTTCAGATCGAGATCGTCCAGATGTTCGGCCCCGCGGCCGACCTGGGTCAGGAGATCGGTGCGGCCGACGGCTTCGTCGAGTGAGCGCAGGCCCAGACGGGCGAGCGTTTCGCGGGTTTCCTCGGCGATGAAGGTCATCAGGTTAATGACTTTTTCGGGGCTGCCACCGAACTTCTTTCGCAGCGCCTCGTCCTGCGTGCACACGCCCACGGGGCAGGTGTTCGAGTGGCATTGCCGCACCATGATGCAGCCCATCGCCACGAGGCTGAGCGTGCCGATGCCGAACTCCTCCGCGCCGAGCATGGCCGCGATGACGATATCGCGGCCCGTTTTCAGGCCACCATCGGTGCGCAGCCGCACGCGGTGCCTCAGACCATTGAGCGTGAGCACCTGGTTGACCTCGGCCAGCCCCATTTCCCACGGCGCGCCAGCATATTTGATGCTGGTTTGCGGCGATGCGCCGGTACCGCCGACGTGGCCGCTGATCAGGATCACGTCCGCATGTGCCTTGGCAACGCCCGCCGCGACGGTGCCGATCCCGGCGGCCGAAACCAGCTTCACGCACACGCGTGCGTCCGGGTTGATCTGCTTGAGGTCGTAGATGAGCTGCGCCAGATCCTCGATCGAATAGATGTCGTGGTGCGGCGGCGGGCTGATGAGCATGACACCCGGCGTCGAGTGCCGCAGTCGAGCGATCATTTCGGTGACCTTGAAGCCCGGCAACTGTCCGCCCTCGCCGGGCTTCGCCCCTTGAGCGACCTTAATTTCGATTTCGGTACAGGCGTTCAGATACTCCGCCGTCACGCCGAAACGGCCGCTGGCGATCTGCTTGATCGTGCTGTTGGCGTTGTCACCGTTTGCGCCGGGGCGGTAGCGCGCGGGGTCTTCGCCGCCTTCGCCGCTGACCGCCTTGGCACCGATCCGGTTCATTGCGATGGCGAGCGTTTCGTGCGCCTCGGGGGAGAGCGCACCCAACGACATTCCGGGCGTGACGAACCGCCGACGGATCGCGGTGACGCTTTCCACCTCGTCGAGCGGCACGGGCGTGGTGGGCACGAAGTCCATCAGGTCGCGCAGCGCCACCGGCGGCGCTGCGGCAATCGCGGCGGAGAATTTCCTGTAGGCGGTGTAGCTGCCGCTCGTACATGCTGCTTGCAGCAGGTGGATCGGCTCGGCCGCATAAGCGTGCGATTCTCCGCCCGCGCGCTGGCGGTAGAAGCCGCCCGCTTGCAATCGTACCACGGGTTCGTCCCACGCGGCGCGGTGGCGCAGGATCGCGTTCAGGTGGAGGCTGGCGTAGCCCTCGCCCGATATGCGGCCGGGAAGACCGGGCATGAGATCGTTCAGGATCGCGCGGCTGAGGCCAACCGCCTCGAAGTTGTACCCGCCCCGGTACGAGGCGATTACAGCAATGCCCATTTTGGCGATGATCTTCAGCAGCCCGTCGCCCACCGCCTTGCGATAGCGCGCAACGGATTCGTCAAGCGTAAGCGAACCAAAAAGGCCGCGTGCATGGCGATCGGCGATCGCGGCCTGTGCCAGATACGCGTTGACCGTCGTGGCTCCGACACCGATCAGCACCGCGAAATAGTGGGTATCGAGGCACTGCGCCCCGCGCACGTTGATGCTCGCGTAAGTGCGCAGCCCTTGGCCCACGAGATGGCTGTGGACGGCAGCGGCTGCGAGGATCATCGCGATGGCGGTGCGATCCGACCCAATCGCCTCATCGGTCAGGAACAATTCGACGCGTCCCGCCCGAACATGCGCCTCCGCCTCGGCACGAACGCGTGCGATGGCAGCGCGCAAGGCTTCGGGACCGCCATCGGCGGCGAACGTGCAATCGATCTCGGCTGCGCGCGCGCCAAAGCGTGCTTTCAGCAGTTCCCATTCCTTGTTGGTCAGCACCGGTGTATCGAGCACCAGCACCTCGGCGCGCTCGACTTCGCGGTCGAGGATGTTGCCGAAATTGCCGAAGCGGGTCTTCAGGCTCATCACCCGCCCCTCGCGCAACGGATCGATCGGCGGATTGGTCACCTGCGCGAAGTTCTGGCGGAAGAAGTGGCTCATGCAGCGCGGCCGGTCCGAGATCACCGCGAGCGGTGTATCGTCCCCCATCGAACCGATCGCCTCTTTTCCATCCTCGACCATCGGCGCAAGGATCAACTCCATATCCTCGTGCGTGCGTCCCGCCGCGACCAAACGGCGCTTGAGGTCCGGCACGCTATAGTCACAGCCTGCCTCCGCCGCGTCCGCACCGGGCAGATCGGCAATGCCGACAAAATCGCCGACCCAATCGGCATAAGGGGCCTCAGCCGCGATGCGGTCCTTAAGCGCGCGATCGTCGAAGAAGCCGCCCTGTGCGAGATCGACACCGATCATCTGCCCCGGCCCCAGCCGACCCTTGCGCACGATATCGCGTTCCGGGATCGCAACCAGCCCGGCTTCGGATCCCGCGACCAGCAGCCCATCGCGCGTGAGCAGGAAGCGCATCGGCCTGAGCGCGTTACGGTCCATGCCCGCCATCGCCCAGTGCCCATCGGTCATCGCGAGTGCGGCGGGGCCGTCCCACGGCTCCATCACGCTGGACAGATACGCGTACATCGCACGGTGATCGTCGGGCAGGCCGTCCTGCTGCCCCCAGGCTTCGGGCACCAGCATCAGCTTGGCGGTGGGCGCATCGCGGCCTGCGCGCACGATCGTTTCGAACACCGCGTCCAATGCGGCGGTATCGGACGCGCCCGCCGGGATCACCGGCTTGATACTCTCCGCATGTTCGCCAAATGCGAGGGACGCCATGCGGACTTCGTGCGACTTCATCCAGTTCTTGTTGCCGCGAACCGTGTTGATCTCACCATTGTGCGCGAGGCAGCGGAAGGGCTGGGCGAGCCACCACTGCGGGAATGTGTTGGTCGAATAGCGCTGATGGAAGATCGCGAAGCGCGAGATAAATTCGGGGTGCAGCAGGTCCGGGTAGAATTCTGCCATGTGCTGGGCGAGGAACAGGCCCTTGTAAACAATCGTCCGGCTCGACAGCGAACACATATAAAACGCGGGGATCTGCGCCGCGATCACGCGCTTCTCGATGCGCCTGCGGATCAGATAAAGATTCTTCTCGAACTCGTCCTGCAACGCAAGTTCATGAGGCCCCGCGATCATGATCTGCTCTATCTCGGGCCGTGTTGCGATCGCCTTGGGTCCGATCACGCGCGTGTCTACCGGCACCTGCCGCCAGCCGTGCACCGTATAGCCGAAATCGATGATTTCGGATTCGACGATCGTGCGACACGCTTCCTGATCGTTCAGGTTGGTGCGCGGCAGAAACACTTGCCCCACGCCCAGCAGCCGCCCATTGGGCTTATGCCCCGCGCGCGCGATCTGTGCCTGGAAGAAGGCCACCGGCAGTTCGAGCATCACGCCCGCGCCATCCCCGGTCTTGCCATCCGCATCGACCGCGCCGCGGTGCCAGACATTGCCCAACGCCTCGATCGCCAGCTCGACGACCCTGCGCGAAGGGGTGGCATTGGTGGACGCGATCAGGCCGACTCCGCAGGCGTCGTGCTCGTAGGAGGGATCGTAGAGGCCGAAGGCCTTCGGCTCGGGGCGGTCAGCAAACATTCGTCAGTCTTTCCTGCTCGACGAAACGAAGGATACCCCGCCAGGTTTCCAATGTATCGCGCGCGTCCCACGCGCGATTTACCTGCTCGGCCCGTTTATCCGGCCGCAGCGGGTATTCATGGACAAGTGCGTTGCGCGCCCTGACAGCATCACCCCACGGTTGCTCATCGACAATACCGAATTTTTCCGCGCGGCGTGCAACATCGACGGATGTCAGTCGCTCGAACTTGCCCAACTCCATGATTTGCGAGATCGTTTTCAGTATGCGGTTCAAGCAATCCGCATACTTCTCGTAGCGCTTGAAAAATGCCATGACTGCAATGTCGTCCAAACCGACCAGCGTGTCGATCCGTGCATCCCAGTCGTTTTCGCCGCCCCACTCCACACGCAGATCGATATCGCCGCCGCGCAGATGATCGTGCACGCGGCTGCCGAACAGCCGCACCACGGCACCCGATCCAAAGGCTTGCGCGGCGGCGCTTTTGATTGCGGCGCTCTCCTCAGCGGTGAGACGCATCGGCGGCTTTCGCGCCGGGCGCTGGAGGGATCGCGGGCGCTGCAACGCCTGCACGGCGCAGCGCCACAGCGATCGCCGCATTGCCTGCCTCGCCGCTGATGCCTCGGCCCGCCGCCCCGGCCGCCTGGGCTGCCTGCGGCAGGATCGTGATGAACTTGGCTCCTACCGGCGAAGACAGGAAGGTGAGCAGAGTGGCCAGTTCTGCATCGTTCAGGCGCTGGCGATAGGATTGCGCAAGGATCGCGCGATATTGGGGATAGCGTGCGAGCATCTCGCGGGTGAATTCCTGGGCAAGCGACGCCTTGAAACCTTCGATCCCACGCGGGTCGCGCGCCATTGCGGCATCGAGCTGTTTGCGCTTTTCGGGATTGGCTTCGATATCCGCCAGCGCAGTACTCGCGAATTGCGGCGCGATCGTCGCAACGGTGGCGACAATCCGCTCACGCGTCCCCATGGCGTCCACGATGCGTCCGGCGACATCGTCCTGCGCGGGCGTGGCGGCCGCAACCGGCAGCGCGGTCAGGCAGGCGAGCGCGGTGAGGGCGAAAAAGCGGGCGCGGACGATCATGCGGAAAACTCCTTCAGGCGGCGATCAGCGCGGGGCTGATAACCGCACGGGCACGCTCGGCCAACCAGCGATGCATCGCGCGCGCCGCTTCGCGCCCGTCACGTACCGCCCAAACCACCAGGCTCGCGCCGCGCACGATATCTCCGCCGGCGAACACGCCGGGGATCGAGGTGGCGAGCGTGGGGTGATCGGTGCGGATCGTGCCCCAGCGCGTGGTTTCCAGATCGTCCAGCCCCCAGTCCGCGCGGATGTCCTCGGCGTCGAAGCCAAGGCTCTGGATGACCAGCGTCGCGGGTACCAGGAACTCCGATCCCGGCACCGCAGACGCGCCGCGCCGCCCGCTCGCGTCGCTGGAGCCCAGCCGCATCCGCCGCGCAACCACACCGCTCACCGACGCGCCGCCCTCGAACGAGACCGGTGCTGCGAGCCACTCGAAGCGCACGCCCTCTTCCTCCGCGTTCGCGACCTCGCGCGCCGAGCCGGGCATGTTCGCACGGTCGCGCCGGTAGAGGCAGGTGACCGAGGCCGCGCCTTGGCGCACGGCGGTGCGCACGCAGTCCATCGCGGTATCGCCGCCGCCGATGACGACCACATCTTTGGCCGCCGCATTCAGTGCGCCGTTATCGAACGCCAGCACCGGCTCACCGAAGCCCTTGCGCGTGGCGGCGATCAGATAATCAAGTGCGGGCACGACTCCGCCCAACCGCGTTTCGAAGTCGAGCGCCTTGGCGGCATAGACGCCGGGTGCAAGGAAAAGCGCATCGTGGCGACGGCGCAGTTCGTGGAAGCTCAGATCGCGACCCACCTCGACGCCGAGGTGGAAGTGGATCCCGCCCTCAAGTAGCCGATCGGTCCGCCGCGCCACTACGGGCTTTTCCAGCTTGAACCCCGGGATGCCGTAGACCAGTAGCCCGCCGGGCCGATCGTGCCGGTCGTAGACATGCACGTCGTAACCTTGCCCGCGCAGATATTCCGCCGCGGTCAGCCCAGCCGGCCCCGCCCCGACGATGCCAACCGACTGCTCGGAGCGGTCCGCCGCCGGAACCAGCGGCGGCACCCAGCCCATCTCCCACGCGGTATCGCCGATATGCTTCTCGATCGCGCCGATCGTCACCGAGCCATGGCCCGATCCCTCGATCACGCAATTGCCTTCGCACAGGCGGTCCTGCGGACAGATGCGCCCGCAGATCTCCGGCATGGTCGACGTGGAGGACGCCATTTCATAGGCTTCCTCCATTCGGCCCTCGGCGGTCAGTCGCAGCCAGTCGGGGATGTGATTGCCGAGCGGACAGTGTACCTGGCAGAACGGCACGCCGCACTGCGAGCAGCGCGAGCTCTGTTCCTGTACCTTCGCGGCCGCCCAATCCTGCGCGATCTCCTGAAAATCGCGCGCGCGCGCGTCCGCCGCACGCTTGGGCGGCGGCTGCGGATCGATCGACGTGAAGCGGAGGAGTTGCGTGGTCATGTCTGGTTTTCCACCGGAGACGCTACCGCGCGATGTTGCACTGCGTCAACGTGGCGAACCACGGCATCGGGAGCGGGTCGTGTTAGTGGACGGGGAACGACCGATATCCGCCAATCACCAAGTGGCGAGTGGCGGCAGGCTCATCAGGATCGCCTCGATGTTACCTCCCGTCTTGAGGCCGAAGATCGTACCGCGATCGTGGAGCAGATTGAACTCGGCGTAGCGGCCCCGGTAGGTGAGCTGCGCGCTGCGGTCCTGGTCGCCGAACGTCTCGTCCATACGGCGGCGCACGATGGGAGGGTAGGCTGACAGGAACGCCTCGCCCACGGCCTGCGTGAAGGCAAAATCGGCATCCCAGTCGCCGGACTCGAGATGATCGTAGAATATGCCGCCCACACCGCGCGCGACCTGGCGGTGTGGGAGCCAGAAATAGTCCTCGGCCCATTGCCGATAGCGCGGATAATCGCCGGGCGGCGTGGCGCAGGCGGCTTCGAGTGCCGCGTGGAAGCTCGCAGTATCCTCGGCTTTGGGATGACTGGGGTTCAGGTCCGCGCCGCCGCCGAACCAGCCGCTGGACGTTTCCAGATAGCGCGTGTTCATGTGGACGGCGGGGACGTGCGGGTTGGCGGGGTGGACGACCAGACTGATGCCGGTGGCGAAGAAGCCCGGCTGTTCGATCGATGCGCCGCGCATACCCGCCGCAAACTCAGGCGCGAAGGTTCCCTCGACGGTCGATACGTTGACGCCCGCCTTCTCGAACACCTGGCCACGCAGCAGGCTCATCACGCCGCCGCCGCCGTGCACGCCGGAAGGATCGGGCCGATCCCAGGATTTGACCGCGAATTGGGCGTCCGATCCCGCCTCGCGTTCGATGCGGATAAACTCGGCACGGATGCGATCGCGCAGGCTCTCGAACCACGCACGGGCGGCGGTGCGGCGGTGCATCGTATCAGTCAGGGAAGCCTCCGGTCTGGCGAAGCGCCTCGCCTAGCACCAGCGCAGCCGCAGTGACCAGATTGAGACTACGCGCGGCACGGGCGAGCGGCACGCGGACGCGCAGATCGGCGGCCGCGTGAAGCCAATCGGGAGCGCCTGCACTTTCGCGTCCCGCAATCAGGATGTCATTGGGCGCGAAAGCGGCATGGTGATGCGCGGTGGCACCGCGCGTGGTGAGCAATACGAGACGACCGGGACACGCCTGACGGAAGGTGGACCAATCGGCGTGGAGCGTCCAGTCGGCGATGGCGGCATAGTCCATCGCGGCGCGCTTCAGGCTCGCGTCCGAAACCGGGAAGCCACATGGGCCGATAACGTCGATGGGCACGGCCAGGCACGCGCCGAGCCGCAGGGCGGCGCCCACATTGGCGGCGATATCGGGCTGAAAGAGCGCGAGGCGCATTGAAGGCTGGCTATCGTCCTGAATTGCCTTGGTCATCCCGGGTCGCGCCCGGGATGACGGGGTGGTGGATGCTGGTCCAAACGGCAGCAATGGTGCCAGCGCCTCGACCACGGGCCACGACGGGCTGCTCACCCCCTCGCGGCGCAGATACCAGTGGCGCACGATCTCGGCCTGTTGCTCCAGCCCATAATCCTCGAAGCGGCGGCCGGGCGTCACGCGGTAGCCATAGCGCGCGAATGGCCAGCGCACCCAGGCCAAGGGAATGCCGCGCTGCCATTGCCAGGCGTGCACGAGTTCGTGGACGAAGCGGCCGCGCGTGCTCCAGTCCTGCGTAGCGTAATCGGGCCGGTAATCGTCGCCGCGCGGGTTGCAGTGAAGGCATCCTGCAGGCGTCATGATGGTGTCGCGCGGCTGGAACCATATCCATTTCATGTGGGCCACGCGCACCGCATCGACATCAAGCGCATCGCCGAAGACGGAGCGCGCGATGGCGCGCTCGCCCGGTGTCAGATCGCGCGCAGGGACGTGGCTGGCGATGGGTCCAGTCCTCCAATCGCGCGCACTGGCGCATCGATTGAGATGGTGCGGCCCGAGGCGAAGCGCAGCCGCAGTGGCAACATCTTCAAACCCGGCTTCATGCCGAAGATCATCAGGTGCCGTCCGAGCTCGCCGAACACCACACGGCCGTGCGCTGGTACGGCAACCGACAGATCGGTGGACATGTGCATCATTCCGCCCATAATCTGGTTCGAGTGCAACTCGATCGACGCTGCTGCGGGACTGTCCGCGCCGACCAGCGTATCCGTGGTCGCTCCCCCAACCATCGTGAAATATCCCGCTGCGGGGTGTCCCGCGATCGGCACGCAGCTGATCCAGGCCTTCTCGATCCTGAGGCCAGTATCCACCGGTGCCTGCGCCGAGCGCGCAACTCCACCCGATACAAGCGCGAACATCAACGACGCGAGCGCCAGCGTCAGTGCCACCCAACCCAGCGGGCGGTTCGCGCGTGCCATCAGTGCGATCCTTCGTTCCATCGCCGCAAAGGTAGGAAGCGGCTGGCGTGAGGTCCAGCGGCGTCACCGTCGCAGCCTGGCCACTGTGCGCGACATTCTTGCAGCGGCGGGGCACGTTCCCATATCGGTGGCCAGATGAACCGTGGGCTCATGGCTGCCCGCCACAACCGCATGACAGAGGTAAAGAAATAATGGCGAAGGTGATCGGGATCGATCTTGGCACGACCAACAGCTGCGTTGCGGTGATGGAAGGCAGCACCCCCAAGGTGATCGAGAATGCGGAAGGCGCGCGCACGACTCCGTCGCAGGTGGCGTTTGCCAAGGACAAGGAGCGGCTGATCGGCCAGCCCGCCAAGCGCCAGGCGGTCACCAACCCCGAGAACACGATCTTCGCGGTCAAGCGCCTGATCGGCCGTCGCTTCGACGATCCGATGACGCAGAAGGACATGGGCCTCGTCCCCTACAAGATCACGCGCGGGCCGAACGGTGATGCGTGGGTGTCGGCGGGTGGCCAGGATTATTCACCGTCGCAGATCTCAGCCTTCATCCTGCAGAAGATGAAGGAGACCGCCGAGGCGTATCTTGGCGAGAAGGTGACGCAGGCGGTCATCACCGTCCCCGCTTACTTCAACGACGCACAGCGCCAGGCGACCAAGGATGCGGGCCAGATCGCAGGCCTCGAAGTGCTGCGCATCATCAATGAGCCGACGGCAGCGGCGTTGGCCTATGGGCTGGACAAGAACACCAACAAGACGATCGCGGTCTACGATCTGGGCGGCGGCACATTCGACGTCTCGATTCTCGAGATCGGCGACGGCGTGTTCGAGGTGAAGTCCACCAACGGCGACACGTTCCTGGGCGGCGAGGATTTCGACGCCAAGATCGTCGAGTGGTTGGCCGACAGCTTCAAGAAGAGCGAGGGCATCGACCTGCGCGGCGACCGGCTCGCCTTGCAGCGCCTGAAGGAGGGTGCCGAGCGCGCCAAAATCGAGCTTTCGGCGGCGGCGTCGACCGAGATCAACTTGCCGTTCATCACCGCCGACGCGACCGGGCCCAAGCATCTTGTGGTCACGCTGACACGCTCGAAGCTCGAGGAACTGGTGCACGAGCTTATCGATCGCACGCGCGGGCCGTGCCAGAAGGCATTGGACGATGCGGGGCTGAAGCCTTCGGACATTGCCGAAGTGGTGCTGGTCGGTGGCCAGACGCGCATGCCGCGCGTGCGCGAGTTCGTGAAGGAGGTCTTCGGCAAGGAGGGCCATACCGGCGTCAACCCCGACGAGGTGGTGGCGATTGGTGCGGCGATCCAGGCGGGCGTGCTGCAGGGCGACGTCAAGGACGTGCTGCTGCTCGACGTCACCCCGCTCAGCTTAGGCATCGAGACGCTGGGCGGTGTGTTCACGCGCATGATCGACCGCAACACGACGATCCCGACCAAAAAGGCGCAGACCTATTCGACCGCCGACGACAACCAGAATGCGGTCACGATCAGCGTGTACCAGGGCGAGCGCGAGATGGCGCGCGATAACAAATCATTGGGCCAGTTCAATCTGGAGGGCATTCCGCCCGCGCCGCGCGGCGTGCCGCAGATCGAGGTGACGTTCGATATCGACGCGAACGGCATTGTGAACGTGTCCGCGAAGGACAAGGGCACGGGCAAGGAGCAGCAGATTCGCATCCAGGCGAGCGGTGGTCTGAGCGACGACGACATCAAGCGCATGGTGCGCGAGGCCGAGCAGTTCGCGGGCGAGGACAAGAAGCGCCGCGAATTGGTCGAGGCGAGGAACGGTGCCGAGGGCCTGATCCACAGCGTCGAGCGCCAGCTTGCCGAGCACGCCGACAAGGTGCCCGCCGACGTGAAGTCAGGAATCGAGACCGCGATCGCCGATGCGAAGGCCGCCGCCGCCAAGGAGGATGTCGCCGACATCCAGGCCAAGACCGCGACGCTAAGCACGTCGGCGCAGCGCTTGGGCGAGGCGATCTATGCCGCGCAGAGCGCGCCCGGTGCAGATGCTGCGGCCGAGCCGAAGGACGATGGCGTGGTGGACGCCGAGTTCAGCGAAGTCGACGAGGGCAAGGCTTAACATGCATCGTCATCCCGGCCTCCGAGCCGGAACCTGCCTGCCTCCGTTCCGCTGAGCCGTATCGACGGGCACGTAGGTAGGTAGGTCCCGGGTCAAGCCCGGGATGACGGACGAGGGGTGGGGATAACGCGATCAAGATGGCGACCGTCGAAACCAGCTACTACGAAGTCCTCGGCATCGGGCGCGACGCCGATGGCGCGACGATCAAGGCGAGCTATCGCAAGCTTGCGATGGACTGCCATCCCGACCGGAACGGCGGCTGCACCGACGCGGCTGAGCGCTTCAAGGCGCTCAATGAAGCGCATGATGTGTTGAAAGACCCGCAGAAGCGCGCCGCCTACGACCGCTTCGGCAAGGCGGCGTTCCAGCATGGCGGCGGCCACGGCGCGGGCGCGAACCCCGACATGGGCGGCTTCAGCGACATCTTCGAGAACATCTTCGGCGATTTCATGGGTGGTCGCCAGGCTCGCGGTGGCGGGCGCACGATCCACCGTGGGCAGGATCTGCGCTACGATCTGGAGATGACGCTCCAGGAGGCGTTCGCGGGCAAGGAAGCCAAGATCGAGGTCAGCGTCTCGGCCGCGTGCGAGCCGTGCGCGGGATCGGGCGCGACGCCGGGCACATCCGCCAAAACCTGCGGCACGTGCGGGGGCAGGGGACAAGTGCGCGCGCAGCAGGGCTTTTTTGTGGTCGAGCGCACCTGCCCCACCTGCCACGGCGCGGGGCAGACCATCGCGGACCCGTGCAAGTCGTGCCGCGGCATCGGCCGCGTGGAGCGCGACAAGTCGCTCGATGTCACCATCCCGCGCGGAGTGGACGATGGCACGCGCATCCGCTTGGCGGGCGAAGGCGAGGCGGGCTTGCGCGGCGGACCGGCGGGCGATCTCTACCTGTTCGTCCACCTGAAGCCGCACCCGATCTTCAAGCGCGACGGCACCACGCTCTTCGCCGAGGTGCCGCTATCCTTCACCACCGCCGCGCTGGGCGGCACGCTCGACGTGCCCTGCCTCGACAGCGAAACGGCCGCGATCCGCATCCCTGCGGGCACGCAACCGGGCAAGCAGTTCCGCGTGCGCGGCAAGGGGATGCCCGCGCTGCAGGGCGGCGGGCTGGGCGATCTGGTGGTGCAGGTCGAGGTCGAAACCCCGGTCAAGCTCACCAAGCGCCAGCGCGAACTGCTGGAGCAATTCCATGCGACCGAGCATGGGGATGCGTTCCCGAAGTCGACAGGGTTTTTCGCGCGATTGCAGGGGATGATTGGCGGGCGGGAGTGAGCGGAGCTTAAACTGGGCATGCGAAGCCAGTTAGACTGCCGCCACCCCCGCCCGATACCGCCCCCTCAACACATCGAGCGCCACCAATTCCCGCCGCTCCTCCACATGCCAGAAAGTCCACCCGTTGCATGCCGCCGCGCCCATCGCGCGTGCGCCGAGTTTGTGGATCGAGCCGGTCCAGTCGCCCATCGCGAGGCTGCCGTCGATGCGGACGTGGGCGTGGTGGCGGCGTTTCACGTCCATCACGGGCGAACCGGCGCGGACCAGTCCGGTCTCGACAAGCGCGCCGAACGGCACCCGGGCCAAGCCGCGCGCGCCCTGTTCGAAGCCGAGCGCGTCCGGCCCCAAAGGCAGCACGCTCGCCACCCGGTCGCGGGCGAGCTGCACATAGGCCGCCTCGCGCTCGATGCCGATGAACCTGCGGCCGAGCAGCTTCGCCACCGCGCCCGTGGTGCCCGTGCCGAAGAAGGGATCGAGCACCACGTCGCCCGCGCGCGCGGTGGCGACCAGGATGCGGTGCAGCAGCGCCTCGGGCTTCTGCGTGGGGTGCGCCTTCACGCGGCCCTCGCGCAGCCGCTCGGGGCCGCCGCACAAGGGAATGGTCCAGTCCGAACGCATCTGCTGATCGTCGTTCAGCGCCTTCATCGCGTGATAGTTGAACACTGGCCGCGAACTTTCCGCGCGCGCCGCCCAGATCAAGGTCTCGTGCGCATTGGTGAAACGCCGCCCGAGGAAATTGGGCATCGGATTGGTCTTCAGCCACACCACATCGTTCAGCAGCCAGAAGCCCAGATCCTGCAGCGCCGCCCCGATGCGGAAGATATTATGGTAGCTGCCGATCACCCACAGCGCGCCATCGGGCTTGAGCAGGCGGCGCGCCTCGCCCAGCCAGCGCCTCGTGAACGCATCATAGTCCTCGAACGAGGCGAACCGGTCCCACGCATCGGTAACCCCGTCCACGCGACCGCCTTCGGGGCGGCGCAGGCCGTGGCCGAGTTGCAGATTATACGGCGGATCGGCAAAGATCAGATCGATCGAGCCCGCAGGCAGCGCGGCCATCGCGGCGACGCAATCGCCTTCGATGACTGTGTCGAGCAGCAATTCCACCTGTGGCCTCCCCTGTGGATAAGCACGGGTGAATCCTGGGAGTCGCGCCGTCAAGTCTGTGGGGCACGATTTTCTTACGGTTGTTGCGCGCGCGACTCACATGCGGCGACCGCGCGGAACGATCGGCGGTGGTGAACGGTGGCACCGTGGCGCTGCAGCGCCGCGTGATGCGAGGCGCTGCCATAGCCCTTGTTCGATGCCCAGCCATATTGCGGATGCGCCTCGTGGAGCACGATCATCAGCCGATCGCGGACCACTTTGGCGATGATCGAGGCGGCGGCGATCGAGAGGCACACGCCGTCCCCGCCGATCACGGTGCGCGTGGGATGGCCGCACCTTGGGTCCGCATTGCCGTCCACCAGCACGAGCGTGGGCGCGCACGGCAGTGCTGCAACCGCGCGGCGCATCGCGAGCATCGTTGCCCAATAGATGTTGAGCGCATCGATCTCCTCGACGCTCGCCTCGCCCACACCCCATAGGGCGCATCCGATCAGATCGGCGTACAGCGCGGCGCGGCGTTCTGGCGAGAGGGCCTTGCTGTCCGCAATCCCCGACGGCCAGCGGCGCGGCAGGATCACCGCACCGGCAACCACCGGCCCGGCAAGCGGCCCGCGACCCGCCTCGTCCACGCCGACCACCACACCGCCCGCGCGGCGTTCGAGAGTGTAGGTGGCGCGCGGCATGGGGCTGGTTAGCCGAGCGCGCGCGCGCCTGCCAGATGGCCGAGCGGGCCATGGCCGCGCCCCAGCCCCGGCGCAGCGTGGATCGCCGCCGCCACGAAGGCGTGCGCGCGCGACCGCCTCCGCCAGAGCCATCCCCTGCGCGAGATGGCAAGCAATGGCCGACGCGAGCGCGCAGCCGGTACCATGCGTATGCGCGGTCTGCTGGCGGGGCGCGGCGAAGGCTTGTTCGCGGCCAGCGGCTTCGATCAGCGTATCGATCACCGCATCGCCGCCCAGATGCCCGCCTTTCACCAGCACCGCAGTGCCCTTGGCGGCGAGCGCGCGTCCGGCGGCGAGCGCCTCCGCTGCCGTATTGGTGGCGAGACCCGTCAACGCTGCGAGTTCAGGCGCGTTCGGCGTGATCAGCGTCGCCATCGGCACGAGGCGCTTGAGCAGCGTCGTGCGCGCGTCTGCGGCCATCAGCGACGCGCCGCCTTTGGCGATCATCACCGGATCGAGCACGATCGGGCACGTGACCGATTCGAGTGCATCGGCCACCGCCGCCATCACGTCCGCCGATCCGAGCATCCCGATCTTGATCGCATCCGCGCCGATATCCTCGAGCACCGCGCGCATCTGCGCCGCCACGAACGCTGGAGACACCGGAAAGATGTCGTGCACGCCCAGCGTGTTCTGCACCGTCAGCGCGGTGATTGCGGTGGCGGCGTAACCACCGAGCACGGTGACAGTCTTGATATCCCCCTGGATGCCTGCGCCGCCGCCCGAATCGGACCCGGCGACGATCAGCACGCGCCCCCGGTTCACCCGCGCGCGTACCGCGTGGCGGCGCTAGGCACGCCTACGCCCGCGCGGGCGACAGATCGCGTAGAACGCTGCCGAGACCACGAGCATCACGAACAACCGTGCGGGCAACCACTGCGCGAACGGCTGCGCATGATCTTCCAACCGAAGCACCAGCAGAATTACCGCGCTTGCTGCGGGATAAAACACGAAGGGATAGCGCGTCGCGAGGCGCACCGGGGACAGATGATCACCGCGCATCACGCCGCCTCCCGCACCGCGTCGCACACCCAGTCGACCATCTCGTTGACGATCGCCGCGTCCTCACCCTCTGCCATCACGCGGATCAACGGCTCGGTTCCCGATTTGCGGATCACCAGACGGCCGTTGCCTTTGAGGCGAGCCTCCGCCTGCGCGATGCGGATCTTTACCGCTGGCTGTTCGAGTGGAGTGCCGCCCCCGTGTATAATCACGTTTTTCATGATCTGGGGCAAGGGGACGAAGAGTTGCAGCGCCTCGCTTGCCGGTTTGCCGCTGCGCACCAGCAGCGCGAGGATCTGCAGCGCTGCCACCAGCCCGTCGCCCGTGGTTGCATAATCGGACAGGATGATGTGGCCCGATTGTTCGCCGCCCACATTGTAACCGCCCATGCGCATCGCGTGCAGCACATGGCGATCACCGACCCGTGTGCGGATCATGCCGAGCCCCCGGCGTTTGAGAAACTTCTCAAGCCCCATGTTCGACATGACGGTGGTTACAAGTCCGCCACCGCGTAACAGACCACGCTCCGCCCAGACGCTCGCAACAGCCGCCATCAACTGATCGCCGTCGACGATACGGCCCTTCTCGTCGATCACGATCAGGCGATCCGCATCGCCATCGAGCGCGATGCCGATCGCGGCACCCGTTTCGATCACCTTGGCCTGCAGCGCCTGCGGGTAGGTCGATCCACATTGATCGTTGATGTTGAATCCATCGGGGGCGTTGGAAAGCGTGATCACCTCCGCGCCCAGTTCCCAGAGCGCGGTGGGGGCGACGACGTAGCCCGCGCCGTTCGCGCAATCCACCACCACCTTCATCCCGTCCAGACGCAGATCATCGGGGAAGGTGGATTTGGCGGCGTGGATGTACCGCCCGCGCGCGTCCTCGATTTTGCGCGCGCGGCCGATCTCGCGTGGCTCCGCGAGCTTGGGGGGAGCTGACAACAGCATCTCGATCTCGGCCTCGTCCTCGTCGCTCAGCTTGTAGCCGTCAGGGCCGAACAGCTTGATCCCGTTGTCCTGGAAACCGTTGTGGCTGGCCGAGATCATCACGCCGATATCCGCGCGCATCGAACGCGTGAGCATAGCGACCGCAGGGGTTGGGACCGGGCCAACCATCACCACATCCATACCGACGCTGGTGAAGCCCGCAACCAGCGCCGATTCGATCATATAGCCGCTGAGCCGCGTATCCTTGCCGATGACAACCTGGTGCTTGTGCGGGCCGCGCAGGAAGCGCGCACCCGCGGCCTGGCCCACGCGCATCGCGAGTTCGGCGCTCATGATCGGGCTGTTTGTCAGGCCGCGGATACCATCGGTACCGAAATACTGGTTACTCATGTGTGTCTCCGCCTCGCCCGTCTCCTCTAAGGAATGAACGTGGCACTGATGTGAACGGCTCGGGCGGGAGGAGTTTCCGTCGTCACCTTCCGGTTTGCGCAATACGGCGAGCAGGCCGGTCAGCATAGCGACATCCTCCAAAGCTTCGCACCGGCCGGATCATTCCGGCGGGCGTTGCCTGGTGCGATGCCCGGCTGGCACCGCTGCAACCATGTTGGCGACCTGATCTTTTGCCGATGATTGACCGACGCACCTGGATTTGGTGCGGATATGGCGCGTGGTGTGTCGTCTTGGTTACGTTTCGCTAGCGGCTGCGCCGATAGCGCAGCGTGAGATCGCCGCGCTGCAACCCGAGGTAACGATCGCGCAGTTCGGTCTGGCGCGAGACCATCGGCTGCGAAACTCCGGCGATGAATACCGCTGTCGGTACGCTTGCGAGTTCGAGCGGATCGCCCGACCAGATCACCACGTCCGCAATCTTGCCGGGCGCGAGGCTGCCCAGTTGTGCGCCCACGCCGAAGATGTCGGCGGGCGCGCGCGTGATCGTTGCGAGTGCCTGCGCGTGGGTGAGGCCGGTGGCACCCGGGATGCGGCCGATGGCAACCAGATTGCCCGCATCGATCGGCAATAGGCGCGGCTGCACGCTCGTTCCCCCGTCCCCGCCCGAAAGCGCGACCGTCACCCCGGCCGCGACCATGCGTCCGACGTTGGATTGGGTGGCGGCGAGGCTCTCGAAGCTCTCGGGCAGATCGCCGAGCGCGGTGGCGATGACGGGCACGCTTGCCGCCGCGATTTCGCGCGCGACCAGCCAGCCTTCATCCGCGCCGACCAGCACGAGGCGAAGCGCGGGGAATTCGCGGCGCAGCGCGAGCACGTTCAGGATGTCCTGCGCGCGCGCGACATCGATCAGCAGCAGTTGCCTGCCCTGCACCACCGGGACCAGCGCCTCGGCATCGCGCCGGGTGAGGATCGAACCCTTTTCGCGCCCGCCCTGGAAGCCTGCGGGATTGCGCGCATAGTCCATCGCGTCGTGGAGGCCGCTGCGCAGATTGAGAAATGCCGCGCCGCGCGATCCGCCCGCCAACTTTGCTCCGTGCTCGCCCAGATCCACCCGCTGGAATGCGCGCGCGCGCATCACCGGGTTGGATGCGGTGAGCGCGATGATCGCGCCCTGTCCCTCGAACACATCATGTCCCGAAGCGGGAGCCACCGCCGCACGGGTGACACCGCCCAGCCGGTTGATCGGGATGTTGACCGAGCGCGGATTTACGCCCGGCGCAATGTCGATCGCGGCGGAGAAGGGCGAGGCGTCGGCGCTCGAATCGTTGGTTGGCTCCACACCTTCCGCCTCGACGATCCCCAGATTGGAGAGCCCTGCGAAAATGCCGGGCGTGACCCACGCGCCTTGGGCGTCGATGGTGGTCGCACCGGCGGGCACCGCGAGGTTCGCACCCACGGCGGCGATGCGGCCGTCGCGGATGAGTACGGTTCCGTTGTCGATCGTCTCGGGGCCCGTCATCGTCGCCACGCGAGCGTGGACGATGGCGATCATCTGCGCCGTGGCGGGAGTAGCCGCGATCAACAGCAGCGACAGGAGCCGCTTCACTTCACATCTCCTTCGCCGGGCTGGCCGAGTTCGAAATCGCTGACTGGCCGCAGCCGCGGATCGTTCGCGTCGAACACCAGCGCGCCATCGATCCACACGCGTTCGGGCCGCGTGTAGACACTGAACGGATCGCCGTTCCACAGCACCACGTCCGCCATCTTGCCGGGTTCGAGGCTACCGGTGCGGTCCGCGATGCCGAGCGCCTTGGCGGGGTTAAAGCTGATCCATTCCCACGCGGTTTCGGGCGCGATGTTGAGGCCCACGCGGTTGCCCGCTGCGAGCGCCTTGGCCGCATCCTGATACAATCGCTGGATTCCACCCGCATCGTCCGAGTGGACGATCGCACAGGCTCCTGCCGCGTGGACGAAGGGAATATTCTCGCGGATCCCGTCGAAGCTTTCCATCTTGAAGCCGTACCAGTCCGCCCACATCGCAGCGCAGATATTGTTGGCTTTCAGCAAGTCAGCAATCTTGTAGCTCTCCACCGCGTGGTGGAATGCGCTGACGTGATAGCCGAACTCTTTGGACATATCGATGATGTTGGCCATCTCGTCGGCGCGGTAACAGTGGTTCTGCACGAGGATTTCGCCGTTGAGCACGCCCATCAGCGTATCTAGCTGAAGATCGCGGCCGGGCGCATCGGTCGGCTTCGCCTTCCCGTCTTTCGCACGCGCGGTGTAATCGTCCCAGCGGCGCTTGTATTCGGTCGCGCGCTGCCAAGTCTGGCGCATCAGCGCGACATTGCCCATGCGACTTCCCGGCATCTGCCCCTTGGAGCCATAGACGCGCTTGGGATTTTCACCGCACGCCATTTTCAGTGAATACGGCGCGCCGGGGAATTTCATCGACTGGCTGGTCTCGCCCGCCACATTCTTGATTGTCACGCCGCGTCCGCCGAATAGATTGGCGCTGCCCGGCAGAATGTGCAGCGTCGTCACGCCGCCGTTGGCAAGCGCACGCGTGAAGCCCGGATCCTGCGGCCAGATCGAATGTTCGGCCCACACTTCGGAGCGCACCGGGCCGGTGACCTCGTTGCCGTCGCTGTTCGCCTGAACCGACGGGGTGGGATAATCGCCTAGATGGCTGTGAATATCGATCACGCCGGGCGTGACGAACTTTCCCGTGCCATCGATCACCACCGCATCGGCGGGGGCGGCGATATTGGCACCGATCGCCTGCACCTTGCCGCCTGCAAGCAGTACCATGCCGCCAACGATCTTGCCGCCGCGCCCGTCATAGACCGTAGCACCCCGGATCAGCGTCGTGCGGCCCGGAAGTACGCGATAGGTGCTGGGAAACGGATCGCGAGGGATGCTTATGACGTCGGACGGACGTTCGGATGCCTTGTTTGCGGCCGCCTCGGGCCGGTGCGCCTGTGCTGCACATCCGGCCGAAAGCGCGACGAGGCTGGCTGCGACTATCCGACGAAAAATCAACGCTCTGCCCCTCGGCTTTATTCCGGCATTGACTGTTGCGTTAGACGCGCGGTGGACACAAGGCGCGCGCGTTAAATCCAGCCGGTAACCGGCGCGGCGTTGCTGGGGCGCAACGCCTAGTTAACGCCGTGCATCCATTTCTTGATGATGGGTGAAATCGCCAGCAGCAACGCGCCGACGCCCAGCGCAACCAGCCCGATCGTGTGGAACACGCCCGCGTAGGTTTCGAGGCTGAGGTGCGGATTGGTCACCTCGCCACCCACGGTCGCCACGCTCGCCACCTGCGCGATCGCGCCGCCGATATATTGCGCCATCGAGATCGAAAGATACCACATTCCCATCATCATGCCGACCACGCGTCCGATCGACAGCTTGGTGATCATGCTGAGGCCCACGGGCGAGATGAGCAGTTCGGCGACCGAGTGGATCAGATACAGGAGCGCCAGCCACCAGATCGCCACCTTGAAGTCCGGCCCGGCGAAATGCGTCCCCCACACGAGCACGAGGAAGCCCAGGCCCACCCCGATCAGCGCGATGCCGAACTTGACCGGGATGCCGGGTTCCAGCCCGCGCTTGGCAAGCCCGATCCACATCGCGCTGAACACCGGTGCAAGCGCGACGATGAAGAACGCGTTGAAGAACTGGGTCTGG
The DNA here is from genome assembly GCA_038238915.1 of Sphingomonadales bacterium. GTDB lineage: Bacteria > Pseudomonadota > Alphaproteobacteria > Sphingomonadales > Sphingomonadaceae > JAVVHE01. Next base: position 60,374 of record JBBSFH010000006.1, on the reverse strand, counting down.
CCAGCCGAGAGCGTGAACAGGCCGAAGACGCTGAGGTTGGTGTTGCGATCGGCAAAGAGGGTGAGGCTCGATCCCGCCTGCTCGAACAAGGTCCAGAAGGTGACGTTGAAGACGATGAGGACGGTCGCCGCCAGCATCATCTGCCCCTCCGCGCGCGTGCCGACGCGCGCAGACCAGATGGGGATACCGATCACCGCGGCGAGGAAGGTGAAGAACAGCGCTTTCCCCAACACCGTCAGCCCCATGATATAGCCGACGATGCCCTGCCCGGCCGCGTGCGGCGGGGCGGCCAGCGTGTTCTGGAACAGCAGGTACGCTACCCCCACCGCTCCCGCAGTAGCGAGCGCGATCATGGGCAGCGGATCGCGACCCTCGCGCGGTGGCGGGTTACCCACGTTGGCCAACCGCCCGCCATCGAACTGTACCAGCGCCCACGAGACCAGCATCCCCGCCGCCGCCAGCCCGAATCCCGCCCACCAGCCGTACAGGTCGGCGAGCAGCGGACAGGCGAGCTGGCTCAGGATCGAGCCGAGATTGATCCCCATGTAGAAGATCGTAAACCCCGCGTCGCGCCGCCGATCGCCTTTCGCGTAGAGCGCGCCCACCATGGTGGCCACATTCGCCTTGAAGAAGCCGTTGCCGATGACGACCATCGACAAAGCGACGAGCATGATGGCGAGGAACATCGGCGAGCGCTCTGCCCCCGATTTGAAGTCGGCTGCGCCCAGCGTGCGCGAGGGCGTTCCGTCCGCGCTCAGCAGCTCCACCGAACCGTCGGTTTTGCCGTGGACGCGTAGCCGCGCGCCATGGTCCATCACGTAGCGCGCGTCGCCATCGCTGGCCTTCTCGATCGTGACGACATGGCGCGCGCCGTCGAACTCGGCATACGGCTTCGCGTTCTCGCCGCCGAAGCACAGCGTGAAATATCCCAGACACATCACGATCGCGCCGAACTTCACCGCGCGTTTTGATCCGAGATACCTGTCCGCGATGATGCCACCGATGAAGGGCGTCAAGTAAACGAGGCTCATGTACGCGCCGTACATGCCGCCCGCCGCTTCATCGCTGAAGATGAAATGCTTGGTGAGATACAGCACCAGCAGCGCGCGCATCCCGTAGAAGCCGAAGCGCTCCCACATTTCGGTGGTGAACAGCCGCGCAAGCTGGCGCGGGTGGCCAAACCAGCTCGCGTCGTCGGCGGGCGGCACGGCTGGGCCGTTCAGAGTGGCATCGGCGTCGGTTGGAACCATGAACGTCTTCCCTCGTGGCCGTTCGGCCTTAGGGCGCGACGTGTAGGCGCGTTCGCGCGGGGTTGGGAAGTGCCGTGCGCAAGCCTAGATGCGCCCCCATGCTGAACGATCGATCGACCACGCTCGGCCTGCTGCTCACGCGCCGCTCGGGCAAACCCCGCGACATGATCGCACCCGGGCCAACCGACGCGGAGCTGGAGAGGATCCTTGCGGCCGCCGCGCGCGTCCCCGATCATGGGAAGATCGGACCGTGGCGGTTCGTCACGATCCCCGCCGATGCGCGAGACGCATTTGCCGTGGTGATCGACCGCGCGTGGCTGGCCGAGGGCGGTGCGGCGGACGACAAGGAACGCGCCAAGCTGCACGAGTTCGCATTGCAGGCGCCCGCGCTGATCGCGGTGCTGAGCACGCCCGATCGCGCGCACAAGATCCCGGTCTGGGAACAGGAGATGAGCGCGGGTGCCGCGTGCCTCAACCTGCTGATCGCCGCGACCGCATCGGGATATACCGGCGGCTGGCTTACCGGCTGGGCGGCCTATTCACCGGGCGTCTACGACGCGCTGGGTGGCGAGCCGGGCGGGCGCGTGGCGGGGTTCGTTTTCCTCGGCACACCCGCGCGCGAGCTCGAGGAGCGACCCCGTCCGGCACTGCGCGATGTCGTGCGCGTATGGGGTTTGCAACACACAGCTTGACGTAGGGGCTGTCCCACCCGCATGAGACAGTCATGCGCCAACCCGGCCCGCCCATCTACCTGCGCATCCGTGATGGCATCGTCGCGGGGATCCTCGATGGCAGCTTCGGCGGCGATGCCCCACTGCCTTCGGTGCGCGCGCTCGCGGGGGCGGAGGCGGTCAATCCGCTGACGGTGTCCAAGGCGTATCAGGATTTGCAGGCGGCGGGGCTGGTGGCGGCGAAGAAGGGCGTCGGGCTGTATGTCGCGCCCGGTGCGCGCGAGCGGCTGATGGCGAGCGAGCGGCGCGCGTTCCTCGCCGAGGAATGGCCGCGCGTGCGGGCGCACATCGAGCGGCTCGGCCTGTCGCCGATCGATCTGTTCGCGGACGCTTGAGCGAACGCCTGACCGGCGACGAAGCCGGGATCGCTTATGCGGTTTCGATCCTGCGCGCGGGTGGCATCGTCGCCTTGCCGACCGAGACAGTCTACGGGTTGGCGGCAGATGCGGCGAACCCGCAAGCGGTGGCCCGCGTGTTCGCGGCCAAAGATCGCCCCGTATTCAACCCTCTGATCGCGCATGTGAGCGGGGCCGGGATGGCGGCAGAGCTGGTGACGATAGAACCGCTCGCTGCCCTGCTGATGGCACGCTTCTGGCCCGGACCGCTGACGCTGGTGCTGCCAGTGCTGGCCGACGCACCCGTGGCGGCGCTCGCGCGCGCCGGGCTGCCCACGCTGGCGGTGCGCGCGCCCGCGCATACGGTGGCGCAGGCGGTGATCGCGGGACTGGGGCGTGCGGTGGTCGCGCCTTCGGCCAATCGCTCGGGCGGACTATCCCCCACGCGCGCCGAACATGTGACGCTGGATGCGCCAGTGCTCGATGGCGGGCCGTGCCGATGGGGCGTGGAATCGACGATCATCGGCGTGTCCGGTGGCGCGGCGACCTTGCTTCGTCCCGGCGCGATCGCAGCGGATGCGCTCGGCACTCCGCTCGCAGCGCCCGGCGCGGGCATCGTCGCACCCGGACAGATGGCGAGCCATTATGCGCCCGCGCAGCCGGTGCGGCTGAATGCGACCGAGGCTGGGGCGGACGAATATCTGCTCGGTTTCGGCGACGTGCACGGCGACGCGACGCTTTCGGCTAAGGGCGATCTGGTCGAGGCGGCCGCGCGCCTGTTCGATCTGCTCCACTTCGCGCAAGCGACCGGCCGCGCGGGGATCGCGGTTGCGCCCATTCCCGAACACGGGATCGGCGTGGCGATCAACGATCGGTTGCGGCGCGCGGCCGTCCCCCGCCGCTGACTGGCTTCAGCCCGCTGCTGCCAGCACGGCGGCGCGCAGTTCGGCGATCCCCTCACCCTTGTCCGCGCTGGTGGCGAGCAGATCGGGGTGCGCGGCAACGTGCTTGCGCGCCTCCTCGACGGTGGCGGCGTGGACTGCGGCAGCCGCAGCGGGCTTGAGCTTATCGAGCTTGGTCAGCACGACCTGATAGCTGACGGCGGCCTTGTCGAGCATCGTCATGACCTCGCGGTCGATATCCTTGAAGCCGTGGCGACTGTCGATCAGCAGCAGCACGCGGCGCAAGGTGGGGCGGCCGCGCAGGTAATCGTTCACCAGACGCTGCCACTGGCGCACGATGTCCTTGGGGGCTTCGGCGAAACCATAGCCGGGCATATCGACAAGGCGCAGCGTTGGCGGATCGCCGACCTCGAAAATGTTCAGTTCCTGCGTGCGCCCCGGCGTGTTCGATGCACGCGCGAGGCCGCTCCGCCCGGTGAGCGCGTTCAGCAGCGTGGATTTCCCCACATTGGATCGGCCCGCGAAGGCGACCTCGGGCAGGTCCATCGGCGGCAGGAATTCGAGCGCGGGGGCAGACAGTCGGAAGCCCACCGGCCCGGCGAACAGCTTGCGCGCCGCCTCGATCCGCGCGGCGCGCTCGTCTTCATCGGTCATTTGGCGACCACGCGTTCCTTACGCTTGAACCAGAATTGCTGGAGGATGGTGAGGGTGTTGTTCGTCGCCCAGTAAAGCTGAAGTCCCGCCGCAAACGGCGCCATGATGAACATGAACACCCACGGCATGAACGCAAAGATCTGCGCCTGTGCCGGATCGGGCGAGGGCGGGTTCTGCTTCTGCTGGATGTACATGGTCACGCCGAGCAGGATCGGCAGGATACCGATTGCGATCTGATGCGGCGGCGTAAACGGTAGCAGGCCGAACAGGTTCACCGGGGTGAGCGGATCGGGGGAAGACAGGTCGCGTATCCACGCGACGAAGGGTTGGTGACGCATCTCGATTGTGACCAGCAATGTCTTGTAGAGTGCGAAAAAGATCGGGATCTGTACGAGAGTCGGCAAACATCCCCCAACCGGATTGACCTTTTCGCGCTTGTAAAACTCCATCATCTCGGTCTGCAGGCGAGGCTTGTCCTCCTTGTGGCGCGCCTGCAGCTCCTTCAGCTTCGGCCCCAGCACGCGCATTTTAGCCATCGAATGATATTGTTTGGCCGCGATCGGGAACAGCAGCATTTTCAGGATCACCACGAGGCCGATGATCGCGAGCCCGAAATTACCCGTCAGTTTGAACAACCAATCGAGCAGCGAGAAGATTGGCTTGGCGATGATCCTGAACCAGCCCCAGTCGATCGCATTATCAAACTGGACGATCCCGAACCTGCTGCCGATGCGCTGAAGCGTATCGACTTCCTTGGCACCCGCGAAGACGTAACCCGTGTGGCTCGCGGTCTGTCCGGGTGCTGCGACCAGCGGCGGTGGGGCGACATCGGCCTGAAACAGATCCGCACCGCCGTGCTTGAAGCTGGCATCGACCTGAGCGGCGGGATCGGGGGCGAGCGCGGTCAGCCAGTATTTCTCCGCGAAGCCGAGCCAGCCTTTGCCGGTGTAGGCAACCGTCTGGTTTGGTGCCTTGACGACATCGCTCCAGCTCTGGTGATCAATGTGCCCGTCGATGATCGCGGTCGGGCCGAAGAAGGCTGTAAAGCCCGATTTGTCAGGGCTTTCGCCGGTGCGTGTGACGAGGCTGTAGGGGCGCGCGGCGACTGCGGCGGTACCGGTGTTGACGATCCGGTGATCGATCCGGATCAGATAATCATCCGCGACCGAAAACACGATCTGGAACTGCGCGCCGTTCACCGCCGGAGCGCTGAGCGTGACCGGCTGTCCGGGGGCGAGTGTGGCGGCACTCGCGGTCCAGCGCGCGTCCGGAGCGGGCGCGCCGGGCCCGGTAAACCCGAATTGCGCGAACGCCGCGCCGGGCGTTCCCGAGGGTGAGAACAGGCGGATATTGGGGGAAGTCTTTGCGATCGTTTCTTTATACTTGATCAGCGTCAGATCATCGATGCGCGCGCCCGCCAGATTGATCGATCCGGTCACCAGCGGCGTCCGGATCGCCACGCGCGGCGTGCCCGCGATCGTCGCCGCGCGGTCCTGCGTCACCGCCGGTGCAGCCGCGCCCGGGATCGTCGGCTGCGCGCCCGGGGCCGGGAGCACCGTCGTCTTGCCGCCCGCGATCTGGGTGGCGGGGGGCGCGGCGACAGTCGGGAAATACGTCCGCTGGACGAAGCCCCAGCCGACGAAGACCAGCACCGAGAGGATCACGGCCACGATCAGATTGCGCGTATCGTTGTTCACGGGAGCCTTTCGGGCACGGGATCATAGCCTTGGCCGCCCCACGGGTGGCACCTGAGGATGCGCCTTAGCGCGAGCCAGCCACCGCGCGCTACTCCGTGACGGTGCAGCGCCTCGATCGCGTAGACCGAACAGGTGGGATGGTAACGGCAGTTGCGCGGCAGTACGGGGGAAAGCGTGTATTGATAGAGGCGGATCAGGGCTATGGGTAGTCTGGATGCGAACGCGTTGAGCTTGCCGAAGCGTTGACTGGTCTTGGCAGGCACTCGCAACAAATAAGGTCACCTTCCAGATTTGTCATGCCAGGAACAGGCATGACCAGGTCGAGGGCCACGGGACTACGCCCCCAATCGCTTCAGCGCGCGCGCGAGATCGACGCGCATCGTCGCAAAATCGCGCGCGATGCCGGGAGGGCGGCCGATGAGCACATGATCGGCGCCAGGAACGCCGCTCGTGGGCAACAGATCGCGCACCAGCGCCCGTAGCCGACGCTTGAGGCGGTTGCGGGCGACCGCGTTGCCGTTCTTCCTCGAGACCGTGAAGCCGACGCGGACCGATGCATCGCCGTCGCCGCGCTTGCGCGCGAGGAGTACGAACCCCGGTGTAGCAACCCTGCCCCCGCCATTGGCCACGACGAAATCGGAACGGCGGGTAAGGCGGGGAATGCCCGAAGGGTCGCTCAGGCGCTGAGCTTCTTGCGGCCACGCGCGCGCCGCGCGGCCAGAACCTTGCGGCCGCCGGTGGTGGCGCTGCGCTCGCGAAAGCCGTGCTTGCGTTTGCGCCGCAGGCGGCTGGGTTGGTAGGTGCGCTTCATCTATCGGGCCCTTGGGTGCTCGTCATACGCCACGCGCGGGATTCCCCGAGGGCGCTTCAAGCCGGGCCGGATAGCGGCTTATCGGGCGAGATGTCAATGTCACGGTGGCGTCGATGGTGTCGCGATCGGCCTCGGGGCACTTGCGGTGCGCGCGATGCTTAGGAGGCGTTAACCCCTCCCTCACGCTCGAATCGCGTCGCGCCTAAACCGCAGCGGTTCGGGGAGCGGTGTATTCATGGTCGCGCACGTCGCTACGGTTGCCTACCTGGGGCTGGAGGCCCGTGCGGTCGATGTGCAGGTGCATATCCAGGGCGGCCAGCCCAATTTCTTCGTGGTGGGGCTCGCCGACAAGGCGGTGAGCGAAAGCCGCGAGCGCGTGCGTGCCACCCTCTCCGCGCTGGGCCTCGCGCTGCCGCCCAAGCGGATCACGGTCAATCTTTCGCCAGCGGACCTGCCCAAGGAGGGATCGCATTACGATCTGCCGATCGCGCTCGGGCTGCTGAGCGTGATGGGGATCGTCGATGACGAGCAGTTGGCGGGTTATGTGGTGGTGGGCGAGCTCGGGCTCGATGGCGATCTGGCACCGGTGCCGGGTGTGCTGCTGGCAGCACTGCATGCTTCGGGGCTGGGCAAGGGTCTGATCTGCCCGGGCGGGCAGGGCGGGGAGGCGGCGTGGGCGGGAGCGATCGACGTGGTCGCTGCACCCACTCTGCTGGCGCTGCTCAACCATCTGAAGGGATTGCAGGTGCTCCCCCCGCCCACGCGCGCGATCGCCAACGGGCGCGCCTACGGGCCGGACCTGTGCGAGGTGAAAGGGCAGGAGACTGCCAAGCGCGCTTTGGAGATCGCGGCAGCCGGCGGGCATAATCTCCTGATGTGCGGGCCACCCGGCGCGGGCAAATCGATGCTGGCAGCCGCATTGCCAGGAATTTTACCCGATCTGTCGCCAAGCGAAGCGCTGGAGGTCTCGATGGTGGCAAGCGTGGCGGGGGTGCTCGACGAGGGGCGGCTGATCCGGGCGCGGCCGTACCGGGCACCGCACCATTCGGCGTCGATGCCAGCGTTGGTGGGCGGCGGCATGAAGGCGAAGCCGGGCGAAATCAGCCTCGCGCATCTGGGCGTGCTGTTTCTGGACGAGCTGCCCGAGTTCGGGCGCGGCGTGCTCGATGCGCTGCGGCAGCCGCTGGAGACGGGGAACGTCACCGTGGCGCGGGCTGCGGCGCATGTGACCTATCCGGCGCGTGTCCAGTTGATCGCAGCCATGAACCCGTGCCGCTGCGGCTACCTCTCCGACGCCGAGCGCGCCTGCGCGCGTGCGCCCAAATGCGCGGGGGATTATCAGTCGCGGCTATCGGGGCCGCTGCTCGACCGGATCGACCTGCACATCGAGGTGGAGCCGGTCAGCGCTTCGGACCTTCACTCGCCGCCGCCATGCGAAAGCTCGGCCATCGTTGCGCTGCGGGTGGGCGCGGCGCGTGCGTTGCAGACCGCGCGCTATGCGGGCGAGGGAGTGCGGACCAACGCCGAGGCAGACGGAAAGTTATTGGAGCGCGTGGCGACGCCTGACGAGGCGGGGCGCAAGCTGCTGGTGCAGGCGGCGGAGAAGCTGCGGCTTTCGGCGCGTGGGTATCACCGGACGCTGAAGGTGGCGCGGACATTGGCCGATCTGGCCGGGGCCGATGGCGTGGGGCGCGTGCATATCGCGGAGGCGCTGAGTTATCGAAGAAGGTCACCGGTGAATTGAGCCGTCTTGCCGTTTGCGCGCGCGCGCCGCATGTGAGCAGCGTGGCTGAACCGCTCTCCATCGCCGTTGAAGCCGCGTGGGACCAAGAGGGGGGCGTGTGGGTTGCCACATCGGACGAAGTTCCGGGCCTTGTCGCGCACAGCGCCGATTTCGCCGCTCTTGTGGAGATGGTCGCCGAACTCGTGCCGCTGCTGCTGATCGAGAACGGGATCGTGGCGCGTGGGTCCACGCCGCGCGACCTTCCGCTGCACATCGCGGCGCACGGGCTCGCGCGCTCTTCCGCCCGCCTCGCCGCCTGACCATTGGCGGATTACCGGCGCGATCTGCTTGCGCTGCTGCGCGATCACGGCTGCGAGTTCGTTCGGCACGCGAGTGGTAGCCACGATCTCTGGCAAAGCCCGATCAATGGCGCGCGTTTCGTGATCCAGCACAGCATTCCCTCGCGACAGATCGCGAACAGCATCTGCAAGCAGGCGGGACTGCCCAAGAATTTCTAGGGCCTGCGGAACTTACTTGAACCGGCCACGTGCAGTCCCTTGGATTTCATGCACTTGCCTCCGCGTTGTCGCCCATCGCATACCAGTCGCGTACATAGGCCCACGCTTCCTCGGCGGTTTCGACCCAGGTGATGAGATCGAGATCGGTCGCCGAGATGACGCCCTCTTCCACCAGCGCGTCCCAGCCTACAACGCGATGCCAGTAATCGCGTCCGAACAGCAGCAGCGGAATCGGCTCGATCTTGCCGGTCTGGATCAGCGTCAACAGTTCGAACATCTCGTCGAAAGTACCAAAGCCGCCCGGAAACACCGCGACCGCGCGCGCGCGCAGCAGGAAGTGCATCTTGCGCAGCGCGAAATAGTGGAACTGGAACGATAGGCCGGGGGTGACATACGGGTTCGGCGCCTGTTCATGCGGGAGCACGATGTTGAGCCCGATACTCGGCGCGCCCGCGTCCGCAGCACCACGATTGGCAGCCTCCATGATCGACGGGCCACCGCCCGAGCAGACCACGTAATCACGCCCGTGGCCGTTCATCGTCGCGGCGCCATACTCGGACGCGATCCGCGCGAGTTTGCATGCTTCCTCGCAATAGCGCGCCTTGGCGGCGAGGCGCTCCGCGATGGCCTTCCCCGGACCGACCGCCCCAGCGACGATCGCAGGCGCATCGCTCACGCACGGAATACGCGCCGACCCGTAAAAGACGAAGGTCGAGAGTACGCCCGCTTCCTTCAGAAGCAACTCGGGCTTGAGCAGTTCGAGCTGGAAGCGGACGGGCCGCAAATCCTCGCGCAGCAGAAAATCGGTATCCTGGAATGCAAGGCGATACGCCGGATCAGCGGTTTGCGGCGTGGTGTGCCCGTGGGCGGCGGCGGCGCACACGTCGGCGGCCGCACTCGGGAAAAGCTGGGTTACGGTCTTCATATGCCCCGCCATAGCGTAATCAGATGAACCGCGCCGAGCACCGCTGCGATCATGCCGACCAGCATGATGCTGTTCCACGGCAGCATCCGAACCTCGCCCAGCGCGGCCTTCGGGCGCGGGCGCGTGGCGATTATGCCCGCGAGCACCACGCCCGTTCCGATCAGCGTGGCCGCGATGCTGGTATCCCATTCGTCCAAGCGTGTTTCTCCTGCACCATTGCCGCGTCGGTGCGCAGGCATTAGCGGAACCATCATGCGATTGACCATGATTGGCACCGGCTATGTCGGCCTTGTGTCGGGGGCGTGCTTTTCCGAGTTCGGCCACCATGTCGTGTGCGTCGACGCCAATGCCGAGCTGATCGAACGGCTGCGCGCGGGCGTTATGCCGATCTATGAGCCTGGACTGGAAGAGTTGGTCGCGCGCAATGTGGCGGCCCGGCGGCTCAGCTTCAGCACGTCGGTCAGCGAAGCCGTGCCGAGTGCGGATGCGGTGTTCATCGGGGTGGGAACCCCGTCGCGGCGCGGCGATGGGCATGCCGATCTCACCTACGTTCACGCCGCCGCGCGCGAAATCGCGGCTGCAGTTACCTCGTCGACCGTCGTCGTCAATAAATCGACCGTGCCCGTCGGCACCGCCGGTGCGGTGGAGGCGATCGTGCGCGAGGTCGCGCCGGGCAAGGACATCCACGTCGCGTCGAACCCCGAGTTCCTGCGCGAGGGCTCGGCGATCGAAGACTTCATGCGGCCGGACCGCGTGGTCTGCGGGGTCAACAGCGAGCACGCGCAGGCGATCCTGCGCGCGATCTACCGGCCGCTTTCGCTCCGGGAAACGCCGATCCTGTTCACCAGCCGCGAAACCGCGGAACTCACCAAATACGCGGCGAACGGGTTCCTTGCGATGAAGATCAGCTTCATCAACGAGATCGCGGACCTGTGCGAGGCGGTGGGCGCGGATGTGCAGGACGTCGCCAAGGGCATCGGCATGGATGGGCGCATCGGCTCCAAATTTCTCAATCCCGGCCCAGGCTATGGCGGATCGTGCTTTCCCAAGGATACGCTCGCGCTGCTGCGCACCAGCGAGGAGGCGGGGCATCCGCTCCGGCTGATCGGCGCTACGGTGGCGGTCAACGATGCGCGCAAGGCGGCGATGGCGGCGCGCGTGATTGCGGCGTGTGGTGGCAGTGTTGCGGGCAAGACGATCGCGGTGCTGGGGCTGACGTTCAAGCCCAACACCGACGATATGCGCGATTCGCCCAGCCTCGACGTGATCCCGGCGCTGCAAAAGGCGGGTGCGCATGTGGTGGCCTACGATCCCGAGGGGATGACGCAGGCAGCGAGGCTGCTCCCCGAAGTTGAGATGCGCGCTGGGGCCTACGAGGCGATCGAGGGTGCGGACGCGCTCGTCATTCTGACCGAGTGGAACGAGTTTCGCGCACTCGATCTATTGCGTGTGCGCGGCACGCTGAAGACGAACGTGTTCGTCGATCTGAGGAACATCTACCGGCCCGAGGACATGGCGGCGGCGGGCTTCGATTACTACTCGATCGGCAGAAGTTCGCCCGTACACGAATCTGCGTCCGGGATGCTCGCTGGAACCGCGCTGGCCGCTTAGTCTCCGCTCGGATTGAATCGTTCGCACTCGGTGTGGCGAAGCCGCATTCTAGGCGATCTCGCGCCATGCGCTTGCGATTTCGCCCAATGTTTCTGCGGCGATACGCGCCTGATCGGCATCGTTCTTCATGCCCGCACGAAGGATGCGCGCGCGCACGAACGCGTAGACCGTGGCAAGCGAGCGCGCGATCTCTCCGCCCTTGTCGTGATCGAGGCTCGCGTCGAGCGCGGCGACCAGCGTCGCGGCATGGCTCAGATGCTCGCTTTTCGCGGCAAGATTGCCCACCTCGATCGCGCGCCTGGCCTTGGCAAGATCGGCAAGGGCCTCCTCGAACAGGATCGTGATCAGTTGATGCGGGTTCGCGCTCGCGACGCGCGATGTCCTGCCAACCTGGGTGTATGCGCGCGCGGCTGCCATCATGGGACTTGGTGCTCCGGGGGGGATCAGACGGTGACGGACGAGCCGTTGCTGCTCGTGTGGTTCCATGCGTCGATCTGCTGGGCAAGGAAGCTGCCGATCGATTTGTAATTGGCGACCGCCGCGTTCATCGTTGCGAACTGGCGGGCGAGCGTGGCGGAATAGTTGGTGATCGTGGTGTCGAGCGCGATGGTGTCGGTGGCGATGGTGGACTGATCCTTGGCGAGGCGCGCCGAATAGGTGGTGAAGCCGCCATCGCTGGCGGTCAGCGCATCGCGCATCGTCTTGATCGCGCCATCGATGCCGGTGTCGGTGGGCGTGCTGCCATCGGTCGTGGGGGTGCCCGCGAACAGACGCTCGATCTGGCCGGTATCGCCGGCGACGGCGGCGGTGAGCGTGGATTCATCGACCGAGAGTGTGCCGTCGCGCGCGGTCTTGACGCCCAGATCGGCGAGCGTTGGGCCGCCGCCCGCGCGCGAGGTGAGCTGGGCGAGCCCGTTTTGCAGCGATCGGATCGCGCTCTGGCCGTAGAGCGGGCCGGCGTTCGCGGTGCCGTTACCCGACGCCGCGTCGGTGGCGATCACATTTTGCAGTGCATTGTAGGCGGCGACATAATTGCTGACCGCCGCCTTGAGCAGGCCGGGGTCGCGCGCAGCCTGCAGCGTGACGGTTGTGGTCGGCTGCGCGCTGTTGAGCGTGAGCACATAGCCGGGCAGCGCATCGGTCACGCGGTTGGTGGTGCGTTCGATCGCAACGCCGTCCACGCTGAGCTGCGCGTTCCGCGCGGTTGTGGACAGTGTCGCGCTCCCCTGGCCGGGGGCGAAGGCGAGCGCGCCCAGGCTGGCGCTGTCCGGATTGGCGGCCGCGTCCGTCGTGGAAATGGTGAAGCCGTTTGCGACCCCCGTGGTGCCCGCGAGCACGAGGCGTGCGCCGACGCCATCGTTGAGGATGCTAGCGCTGATGCCCGCGTTCGCGCTGTTGATCGCGTCGCGCAGGCCCGCGAGGCTGTCGTTGCCCGGCCCTATGGTCAACGTGAGCGGCTTGCGGGCAGCGTCCGCGCTGAAGCCGGTCGCAACGCCGGCACTGCTGGCGAGCGCACCGAAGTCCAGCGTCAGCGTGCCCTGACCGATCGGTGCGGTGGCACTGGCAACACGCGGCAGCACCACGGTCTGCGCGGCGGCGAGCGCGGTGACGGTGACCGATGCACCGAGCGGCGAGGCGGGGACCGACGGGTCGCGCGCGATCCCGACGATGCTGCTATCGCCGCTCGCCGGTTGCGGGGCCAAGTCCCCACCGGCTTTGAGCCCGCCGAGCGCGCTGACGAAGGCATCGAGGCCCGAGCGGACTTGCGCGAGCGCGCTCACCTGCGCCGCATTGTTCGCGGTGCGCCTGGCGATCGACTCGTCTGCCGGCGCGCGCTGCGCCGCGCTGAGATTGGCGACGAGCTGGGTGGTATCGATGTTCGACCCCGCGCCGAGCGTCCTCAGAATCGACGTGCCTGGGCTGGTCGTATTGGCGGCGGCGGTGGTCGCGGTCAGCATGCGGGCTGCTCCAGGCGTGGCGGGGGTGCGAACGGGGTTACGGCGCGCAACGGCGTGGCTTTAGCGCGCACGGCGGCCATGTTCGTCGAAACGCGCCGAGGGTGGGATTTCGACTGCGGGTGCCACGCGCGCTCTCGCCGCCGCGCGATCGAGGTTGAAGACGAACGCGAGCACGGCAGCGACCGCGGCGTAGAGTTCGGGATCGATTTCCGCCCCGTCGCGGCCGGTGAAATACAGCGCGCGCGCGAGTTCGGGATATTCGAGGATCGGCAGCGCGTGTTCGGCCGCCGCCGCGCGAATCGCGGCGGCGATCGCGCCGCGTCCCTTGGCGACGAGGATGGGCGCGCGGTCTTCCGCACGGCGATAGCGCAGCGCTACTGCGAACTGGGTGGGGTTGGTCAGGACGACGTGCGCCGACGCGACGGCGGCGGCGGCGGGACCGCGCCGGGCTTCGCGCATGCGGCGGCGTTGCGCGCCCTTGGTCTCGGGATTGCCGTCCTGTTCTTTTGCCTCGTCGCGGATTTCCTGCTTGCTCATGCGGAGCTTGGCGAGGAAACGCACCAGCGCGAGCGGCGCATCGACGAGCGCGATGAGGCCGAGCCCGCCGGCGAGGTAGAGCAGCAGGCGAGTGGCGTGGTGCGCGACCGCGAGCACGGCCATGTGCGCGTCTGCGTGCGCGAGCGGGGCGAAATCGGCGACGATCGCGCGCACCGCGAACACCGCGATGGCGGCGACGACCGCGACCTTGAGCAGTGCCTTGCCGAGTTCGGTCAGCCCATGGCTGCCGAACATGCGCGCGAGGCCCGCCATGGGATCGAGCCGTTTCGGATCGGGCGCGAGCGCGGCGAGGCGGAAGCTGCCGCCACCCAGAATCGTGCCCGCAAGGAGCGCCGCCACGCTGCACGCGGCGAGCAGCCCCGCGAGCGGCAGTGCCACCGCGTGGCCGAGGCGCAGCAACGCACGCGCGGGCTCGAATTCGGTGCCCGGTGCGAGCGTGAGGCCATCGCGCAGCGCGTCAACGCAGCCCTGCGCGAGGCCGACGCCCTCGATCGCGAGCCAGCCTCCGCCGCCGAGCATCACCAGTGCGGGGCCGAGTTCGCGCGACTGTGGACGATCGCCTTTCTTGGCGGCGTCGTCCCTGCGCTTCTGCGTGGGAGACTCGGTCTTGTCACCACCGGCTTCGGACATGCGCTCAGCCTCCCGCCACGCGTTCGGCGACATCGAGCGCATGGCCCGCGACACTGGTCAGCAATTCGACGAGCGCGGGGAAGGCGAGCGCGAGCATCGCCATCGCGGCGAGCACCGAGATCGGCAGGCCGATCGCGAAGATGTTGAGCTGTGGCGCTGCGCGGGTGAGGACGCCAAGGCTGAGGTTCACGCAGAGCAGCGCGATCGAGATCGGCAGCGCGATCAGCATCCCCGCCTCGAAGACGAACCCGCCGAAATCGGCGAGGTCGCGCCAGCGCGCGGCGGTGAGCATGGCGTCGCCCGGGGGCAGTGCCGCGTAGCTGCGCACGACGACCTCGAGGAAACGCAGGTGACCGTCGAAGGCGAGGAACAGCAGCGTCATCAGCAGCGAGAGGAACTGGCCGATGGCGGGGCTGGTAACGCCCGACTGCGGATCGGAGAATGCGGCGAACCCAAGCCCCGCGCCCGCCGCGATCTGCTCGCCCGCGACCATGGGTGCTGCGAACGCGAGCTGGAGAACGAAACCGAGCGCCAGGCCGATGGTGATCTCGCCCGCCGCCGCGAGCAGCCCGGCAGCGGAAACAAGATCGATCTGCGGGAGCGTGTGAGTGGTGACGACCGCGACCGAGATTGCGGCCGAGAGCAGGATGCGCAACTGCACGGGGATTGCCAGATGCGCGACGATCGGAGCGGTGACGAACGCGCCACCGGTGCGCAGCATCGCGAAGAGCATCGCGGACAGGAAGCGTTCGGGGTTGGCGAGCAGCATGTCCGTCATGCGCGCGCAGTCCTCAGGCGCATCATCGGGCCATATCGGGGATGCGCTCGAAGATTTCGGCGAAGAAGTCGGTCAGGATGCGGATCATCACCGCGCCGAACAGGCCAAGACAGCCGAGTGTGACAAGCAATTTGGGGACGAACGCGAGCGTTGCCTCGTTGATCGACGTCGCGGCCTGGAACATGCCGACGATCAGCCCGATCACGAGCGCGGGCAGCACGACGGGCGCGAGCGCGAGCACGAGCACCCAGAGCGCGTGCTGCGCGAGCGGGATCAGTTCGTCGGGGTTCACTGCTTTTGGTTCACTGTGCCTGTCGGAAGCTGCCCGCAAGGCTGCCCATGGTAAGCGCCCAGCCATCGACGAGGACGAAGAGCAGGAGCTTGACCGGGAGCGAGATCAGCGTGGGCGAAAGCATCATCATGCCCAGCGCCATCAGGACCGAGGCGACGACGAGATCGATCACCAGAAACGGCAGGAACAGCATGAAGCCGATCTGGAACGCGGTCTTGAGTTCGGACGTGACATAGGCGGGAAGCAGGACCGAGAAGGGGACGTCTTGGGGCGCGGCGAATTTGGGCGCGTGCGCCATGTCCGCGAAGAGCTTCAGATCGCGCGTGCGCGTCTGCGCGATCATGAAGCGGTGCAGGATCGCGCCGCCGCGATCGATCGCGGGGGCGAGCGCGAGCTGCCCTTGCGCGTAAGGCGTGACCGCCTCGGCGTTCACGCGGGTGAGCGTGGGCGACATGACGAAGAAGGTGAGGAACAGCGACAGGCCCACCAGCAACTGGTTGGGCGGCGACTGCGTGAGGCCGAGCGCCTGACGCAGGATGGCGAGCACGATGATAATCCGCGTGAACGCCGTCATCATCAGCAGCATCAAGGGCAGGATCGCGAGCAGCCCCATGAGGATCAGGAGCTGGAGCGGCAGCGAGAGCGGATCGCCCACATGTGCGCCGCCCGTCGCCGAACCGAGCGCGCGGGTGGCAAGATCGAACGCTCCCGAGGTTTGGGCGAGCGCGGGGAGGGGGAGAAGGGCGGCTATCGTCACGGCGAGCGGGGTACCCCTCACCCAACTGCGCCTAGGCTCGCGCGAAGGGCGCTCACCAAGGCTTCGTAACCCTCTCCCGCAAGGGGAGAGGGGTGTAGCGGCGGCGCGGTCACCCGACATCGGCGACCGGAACGAGCGTGAAGACTGGGGCGGGCGGTGCACCCGGCACGTCGGCGAGCGTGACGATGCCGCCCTTGCCGACCGCGAGCAGCAGGCGGCGATCGGCGAACTCGACCACCGCGAGCCGTGCGCCGGGGCCGAGCAATAGCGTTTCGGTGACGCGCGCGGTGCGCGCGGCACGCCCGGGGCCGAGCGCGAGGCCGCCCGTGCCCAGACCCGCAAAGCGCTTGGCTACCCACAAACCAGCAACGATCAGGCCGCACATCAGCGGCAGAAGCAGCGCCAGCCGCGCGAGATACGGGGCGAGGCTCACAGGCTGCGCAGCCGCTCGCCCGGCGTGACGATCTCGAGCACGCGCACACCCAGGCGATCGCCCACGGTGACGACCTCGCCCTTGGCGAGCAGGCGACCGTTGGCCAGCACATCCAGCATCTCGGACGCATAGCGATCGAGCTCGACGACGCTGCCCTCCGAGAGCGCGAGCAGATCCCGGATGGTCAGCGTGGTTCCGCCGACCTCGACCGACAGCCGCACCTCGACGTCCTGGAGTAACGAGAGATTGGCCGCTCCCGGAGGGCGCGTCCTCGGCTCTGCGGCGTCGGCGGCGGTAGCAGCGGGGTGGGAGGCGTTGACCATGGCGATGTCCGTCAGGCGTGAGGAAGTGGGCGCGCGGTGAGAGAAGCAATCATGCCGCAGCCGTCTTGGGCGGGGCGCACACTGCGGGGTGCCCGTGCGCGAGACCGACACGGTGGGTCAGCCGTACCGCAGACATGCTGTGCGCCTCGCCGAGTGCGCCGATGCCGATCACGGTGCGCCCCGCAAGCAGTCGCACCTCGTTGCCGACCTGGATTGAAAGCGTATCGCCGGGCGCGAGCCGGACGAGCTGGCCGAGCGCGGCGGACGGCTCGGCGAGCACTGCACGCAGCGGCACCGGCACGTCGAGCAACGCGTCTGCTAGACGTTGCCGCCAATCAGCGCTGCCCTCGGTCCGCTCGGCCTGCACTTTCGAGCGCAGCGCGGGTAGCACGGGCTTGAGCATTTGGACGGGATAGAGAATGTCGATCGTCGCCTGGTCGTCCGAACCTTCGAGTTCGACCGTGAACGGGCAAAGCAGCACCGCATCGTCGGTTTCGAGGAACATCGCGAGCTGCGGGTTCGATTCGGTACCCACATACGCAAAGCGTAGCGGCGCGATATCCTCCCATGCGCGCGCGAGGCCCGCGCACATGCCTTCGAGCAGGCGCTGGATCACGCGCTCCTCGGTTGGGGTGAACTCGCTCTGGCCGCGAGCTGCCGGACGCGCCTTGCCGCCGAAAAACCCGTCAACAAGCGCCGAGACCAGCGCGGGCGGGATCGCGATCAGCAGATTGCCGCGCAAAGGCTCGGCACGCACGATGTTGAAGCAGACGAGGCGGCCCTGCTGCCCCGCGACGTAATCATCATACGCACGGCTCTCGATCCGGCCGAGGACGACCTTGGGTTGGTAGCGCAGCAGCGGCAGGAATGCGCGCCGCAGCGAACGCGCGAAGCGTTCGTGCAGAAGCCCGAGCGCGCCGAGTTCGCCGCCGAGCTGCGGAGCGGCGGCGCCGAACACGTGCGCGCGCGTGGCCTTGGCGGGCGCGAGCGCGCCGCCCGCCGGGCGAGAGGCGAGCAGCGCATCGACCTCGGCATCGCTGAGCGCGACACTCACTGGATCACCATGCTGGTGAGATAGACGTCCGAGATTCCGCCGAAGCCTTCCTTTTCCATGAGCACGCGGTTGATCGCGCCGCGGAGCCGGAGCTGGAGCGCATTGCGTCCGGCCGTGCTCGTCATCGCGGCCTCGGTCTGCTCGGCGAGGATCGCCAGCACCGCCGATCGGATCGGAATCTGGTGCGTGCTCACATGCGCGAGCACGATCGGATCATAGTTGGTGGCGACGCCGATCTCCACCTGGACGAAGCGCGGGCTGCCCTGGAGATTGGTGGTGAACGCGCCTTCGATGCCGAGATAGCTGGGCTTGTAGTGCGGGCGCGCGGGAGTGGAATCGGGTGTGAGCGCGAGCGCGGGCTGTGGTGGCCCCTGCGGCGCAGCGTGGGATGCGAACGGGAGCAGCCCGGCGAACCACGCGTAGCCGCCGCAGCCCAGCAGGCCGAGCACCAGCACGCCGATTGCGACGCGCTTGATGCCGCCACGCTTCGATCGCGCTGCGGGCACAGCTTCGGCGGCTTCGGTGATGCCCCTGGCTTCCAGGTCAGGCGTAGACATTCACGCTTCCTCGATGTTCGCCCGCACGTCGCAGGGCAGAGCGCGCGGGATCGACGGCTCGGTCCGCGCTGCTGCGATCTGCGGCGTCACCCCCCGGCGGTGCCGCGCGAGAGGAAGTGGGCGCGTGATCCTGCGAGCTGCGCTGTGGACTATGCTGTGGATCGTGGTGCTGGCCGAGTGCCACGCTCACTCCATCGAGCTGGAGCCCGGCAGTCTGCAACGCTTGCCCCAAGTCGTCCGATGCTGCGGCTAGCAGTCGGTGGGCGTCCACACTGTTCGCCACGAGCGCGACGTGAACGCGTGCGCCGCGCAACTCGAGCGCGACATCGAGCATGCCGAGCGCGTCGGGGCGCAATCGCAGCCGCGCCGGGCGCGGCGCATCGGCACCGAGCGCGGCGAGATCGCGCGCGAGCACCGGAACCCAGCGCGCGGGTGCATCTTCGAGCGACACGGTTGTGATCGTTGCTGCGGCGGGCGTTGCAGCGGGAGCGGGAGCAAGCGTAACCGGCGCGGGCGCGCCGGATGCTGCTTGCGCAGCAGCGTGGGTGGGAAGCGGCTTGTCGGCCGAGAGGGCGGTTTGGATGGACTTGGAAACGTCAGTGTCTGTCCGGTCTGCATCGACGCTGGACTGGTGTGGGGCGACCGGATGGACTGCAGTGCTGTGGCGAGCAATTACCTCGGTCAGCGGATGCGTGGACACCACCGGGATCGATCCGGGGGCCTGAACTGGGGCTCCGGCGTGCTGCTCCGCAAGCGAGGTTGCGCGCAAGCCATCCCGTTTGGGTTGTCCCGCGATGATTGCGTCGGGCGCGGACGGGCTTGTGTTGGCGTATGCCACGGCCGGGATTGCTTGGCTGCCAGGGCTTGGGAACCGGGTTGTATGTTCCTCTCGCGTCTGCGCGTCGGTCGTCGGCGTGGCGGGCACCTTCTCTGCGGCGAGCGATCCGCTCACGCGCGATGTTCCGGTCGTCGGGCGAGCTGACGCGGCGGCGTGCGGCGCATTTGCCACCGTGTTGAACGCCTCCAAAGCGTTGGTGCTGGATGCCGGCGCCGAGCTTGTACGAATGGTGGCGGGAGCGGGCGCGTTCGGGAGGACGGTGATGATCGAGGAGGTCAGCGGCGGCGCAGGTACCGCGCTCGGTGGCTGGCTGGGCTGATTCCGGGTCGCGGGTGCGGGGTCAGGTAGAGGCGCGAATGCCAATACTGGTTGCGAGGTATCAATCCGCGTCGTGGTGTCCCCGATCCGCGCCAGGGATCCGGGCGTTTGTGCCGTGGACGTCGCGGCGACGCGGAGCCCACTCTGCGCGGCAGGCGCGGGACCGAGGGCGAAAGGGTCCGCCCGGGCGGGCGCGCCGACTGGTGACGCAGTGCGACCGGCGGGCTCGCCGACAATCGTGTCTCTGGTGCGGATTTCACGACGCGGCATGGAGACGGAAGACAAAGACATGCCCGGCTTAGACGGGGCGACATTCGGGGCCGAGATGGCGGACAACGGCTTGTCGCGGTCGGTGAAGCCAGCTTCAGCGGCGCCGGTTACGTGCCTTGCGTCCATCGAATAAGCGGGGCGTGCTGCAGATACCGACATTGAGACGGGCGCGATGACGGTGATAGGGGCGGAGGGCGTAGTGGGCGTGGCGAACCGGATGCCTGTAGCGGTTTCGTTTCCGGCGAGGCGCGGCGCGATCGCGGATGGTCGCTTCGTCGATCCCGCTTGCATGTGGACGGCCCGGCGCGCGCCCGCCCGGCGGTTCGGCAAGGGCGCGCGCGAGGCGGGCGGCTCGGTTGCGGCGGCAGAAAGCCCCGAGAGCTGTGTGCGCGCGTGTGCGGAGTTAGTGGCATACGGTTCGGCGGTCGCTGGCCGCAGCAGGGGAGTGCGCCGTGGCAAAGGGGTCACCTCCGGCGCGGTTTGCGGAACGACGGGCGGATCCGCGGAGAACGTCTTCGGACGCGGCGACGTAGATGCGGAAGGCAACAGCTCCCCAATACCTGGCAGGTTGGATGGGGGAAGAAGCGCGGTATCGGTTGTCGAGCGCGGATGCGGCAAGGTTGCCGTTGGTAATCCTGGTCCGGCCCCCGGCTGGACGTGCAGAAAAACTCGCGACGCCAGCAGCTTCGGCTCGCCAGCAAGCGGCCCGCCGAGCAGAGCCGCAAAGCCGCTCGGCGCTTCATGTCCCGGCATCGATGCGCGCGCCCGGTCCGCCGATGCGGCAGTCGCGATCAGGCGGTGGACCGCGAGCGTGATCACCGAGGATGGTCTCCAGCAGACTTTGCGTCTCCGCGAAGCAAGCTCCGTGCCAAACCGGCATCTCCTCTGCCAGGCGACGTTCTGCGTGTGCGTGTGCGGCTGCGGCGTCCCTTTGCAGCGCAGCTTCGACCCTGTCCCGGCGTGAATGCGTCAAACGTCTGGCGAGTTCTGCGTCGGCAGCCTGACGCCCCGCCATCCGCGCGTGCGAGATGGCGGCACTGCGCGCGACCCGTAGCGCCGCGCGCAACCGTGCCCCCGCAGCGAGATCGCAGCCCGGGGTGTTGGGCGCGGCGCGTCCCTCCGCGCCCTGCACGGCGCACGAACGCGCGGCGAGCAGCGCGTCCACCCGCGCGAGCGCCTCGGCGGCGCGGGTCGCCTGCTCGGCCAGGCCTCGCGCCACACGGGCGGCCGCATGCGCATCGATCGCGCGCAGCCTTGCAAGCCGTGCGAGACGGTTGCTCACGCGCCGAATTCCGCAATCAGGCGGGCGATGCTTTCGGTCGAGGATGCGGCCTCGTCCTCGTCCTGCGCGAGGAAGGCGGCCACGTCGGGCGCGCGCGCCATCGCCGTGTCGAGCTCGGCGTCTTGTCCCGGCTTGTAAGCCCCCATCGCCAGCAGATCGCGGTTTTCCTCGGCGAGCGCGAAATGGCGGCGCAGCAGGCGAGCGGCGACGCGGTGCGCGGGCGTGGCGATATCGGCCATGCAGCGGCTGAGCGAGCGCGCGGGGTTGATGGCGGGATAATGGCCCCGCTCGGCGAGCGCCCGGTCGAGCACGATATGTCCATCGAGGATCGCGCGCGCGGCATCGACGATCGGGTCCGCGCCATCGTCCCCGTCGGCGAGCACGGTGTAGAGCGCGCTGATCGCGCCTCCCGATGCGCGGCTGGCGCCCGCGCGCTCGACGATCCGGCCGATCAGCGCGATCGCGGACGGAGGATAGCCACGCGCCGATGCGGGCTCGCCGAGTGCCAATCCCACCTCGCGCTGCGCATGCGCCACGCGCGTGAGGCTGTCGAACAGCAGCAGCACATGCTCGCCCTGGTCTCTGAAATGCTCGGCGATCGCGTTCGCGCGCATTGCGCCCCGGATGCGCAGCACGGGTGGATGGCTTGCGGGCACCGCGACCACGATCGCTCGCGCGCGGCCTTCGGGCGGGAGCTTGGTTTCCAGGAAATCGGCGACCTCGCGTCCGCGCTCGCCGATCAGCGCGACGACGACGCGGTCCGCCTGCGCCGCACGCGAGATCATGCCGAGCAGCACCGATTTGCCCACCCCGCTCCCCGCGATCAGCCCCATGCGCTGTCCGCGTCCCAGCGTGGCGATCGCATCGATCGCGCGCACCCCGGTCGCGATCGCGGTGCGCACCGGCGCACGGTCGAGCGGGGGCGGGTTGGAGGGTCCGCCGAGCGGAACGAGGCGATCGGCAATGATCGGGCCCAAGCCGTCCAATGGCTGACCAACCCCGTCGATGACGCGGCCGGTGAGCGCATGGCCGACGCGCACAAGCGCGCCGCCAGCCGAGGGCAGAACGCGTGCGCCGGGTTTGAGATC
This sequence comes from Sphingomonadales bacterium, assembly GCA_038238915.1. GTDB lineage: Bacteria > Pseudomonadota > Alphaproteobacteria > Sphingomonadales > Sphingomonadaceae > JAVVHE01. The sequence goes on along the minus strand of JBBSFH010000006.1, from coordinate 38,081 downwards.
GGTAGAATCGGCGTAGCTCATCATCAGCACCCGATCCTCGCGGAAGCCGACGACTTCGGCGTCGATACTGTCCCCGCGCGCGGTCTTGACCTTGCAGACCGTGCCGACGGGGACGTCGAGTCCGGTCGTTTCGAGCATCAGCCCGTCGTAGCCGATCAGCGTCCCGCCAACGCGCGGGGTGAAATCGCCCGGGGTTGTCGCGAGCTCAGGGATCATTCGCGCGAGCAGCGCGGCGGCGCTGGCGCGGGGGACCGCGCACGACGGTGTGGGGTACACGGTGGGCGCGGGCGCGATGCCGGTCATCGCATACCGCCTGCGGCACGCGCGAGCGGCAGTGCAGAAGCCCTCGTGGTCGGGCCGACATCGATGCTGGACGGTATGACGGCAAGCGATGCTGCGCGTTCGTCGAGCGAGGGCGCGAAGCGGGCGAGACGATCGGCGAGGCTGTCGTCGATGCGCGAGTGGCGCGTGGTCACGCGCAGCGCCCCGCGCGCGAGCGTCGGATCGGGGACGATCTCGACGCCCGGCCGCGCGAGCGTCTCGCGGAGCATCGCCGCGTCGGCGGGCGCCAGCCACAGCACAGCGGTGCCCATGCGTTCGCCAAGCGCCTCGAGCGCGGCGCGCGCGCGGTGCTCGAGACCGATCGCGTCGCGGGTGATCGCCGGATCGCTGGCACCAGCGTCGATCGGCACCAGTGCAGCATCGATCCCGAGTACGTCCGCGAGCAGCGCGCGGACGGTCAGTGCCAGATCGGCGGCAAGCTCGGCCGGATCGAATGCGCGCGCCGCCGCGAGGCCATCGGCGAGCACTGCAAGTTCGGCGAGTGACGCGCCGAGCGTTGCCTCCGCCTCGCGCGCACCATGTTCGCGGCCCGCCGCGAACCCGTCGGCACGCGCGGCATCGATGGCGCGCGCGTGTTCGATCTCGTTGACCGTAGCGTGTGGCGGATGGGTGCCGGGGCTTTCCACCTGCCCATCTCCGGGGTCCGGCCCCGAGGCACCATCGGCCGCGGCATCGCACGGCTCGCGGTCCCCGTCGCGGGCCGGTTCGGTGGGAACAACCCCGGTGGTGAAGCGCGCGTCCCGTGTCGCGCCACGGTCGCGTACTGCGTGCGCCGCGAAGCCGGGAGCAGCCGGGCGCAACGCGGCGGTGACGATGAAGTTGTGCTCGCGCCCCGCCAGCAACGCGGCGAGACCAGGTGCTGGCGAGGCGCGCCCGGCGGGCGGGGCAGCTGGCTGCGGTGGTATCATACGAAATCGTCGCCGCGCACCGCGAGCACGATCGTCCCCGCGTCGGCGAGCGCGCGCGCCTTGCTCAGCACCTGCTTCTGCGCCTCCTGCACGTCCGACAAGCGGACGGGGCCAAGCGATTCCATCTCGCTCACGATCGTCTGCGCCGCACGCGCGGTCATCCCCGCGAGCATCTTCGCGCGCAGCCGCTCGTCCGCGCCCTTGAGCGCGATGACGAGGACATCGCCCTCGATCGAGCGCATCAGCGTCTGCAGCGAACGATCGTCAACGCCGTGCAGATGTTCGAAGGTGAGCATGTTCGCCTGGATCGCCTGGCCGATCTCCTCATCCTCCTCGAGCAGCGCGCGGATCACGCGCTGCTCGGTGGTCGAGCGCGTGAAGTTCATGATCTTCGCGGCGACGAGCACACCGCCAACCATCGATGTGCGCAGCGAATGATTGGCGCTGAACTGTTGCTGCAGCACGCGTTCGAGTTCGGCGATCGCATCGGGCGGGATTGATTCGAGCAGCGCGACGCGCAGGATGACGTCCGACTGTCGCGCCTCAGGCAGATGTTCGAGGACTTCGCCAGCGAGCTCGGGGCTGAGGAAGCCGAGCACCGCGGCGATGATCTGCGGATGCTCGGCCGCCACCAGTTCGGCGATCGCGCGCGCGTCCATCCATTGCAGTACCTCGATGCCCTGGTTGCTTTCGTTTGACGTGATGCGCGCGAGCACCGCGGCCGCGCGGTCCTCGCCAAGTGCACGGGTGAAGACGGTGCGGACGAAGGCGTCCGCGCCGAGGCCGACGCCCGTCAGCGCGCGTGCGTGGGTGATGAACTCGTCGAGCACCCCACCGACGGTTTCCTGGCTCACGTCGGCAACCGAGAACATCGCCTTGGCCAAGCGATTGCACGTCGCGCGGGGTGAGATTGCGCAGCACGTCGGCCGCCTGTTCCTCGCCGACGAGCAGCATCAGGATCGCGCATTTCTGCGGCCCCGTCAGCTTGACGGCTTCGATCACGGGTCCGGTGGTCGCAGTCGGTCCCAACGCCGGGGGTGGGGACGCGACCGGCTGTGGGGCGGCCGCGGGTGCAGGTCTGCTCGCCATCAGGCGGCCTCGGCCTTGCGCGCGAGCATCTGCTTGAACACCGAGGTCGCGCGCGCGGGATCCTCGGTGACGAACAGGCGGATCGCGGCGACCTTGTCGTCGTAGCTGTTCGCGGTCGAGAGAATCTCCGCAGCGCTGGGCGTGCGCGGGCGGTGGCGATCGATCTCGGCCTGCAACGCTTCGTCGGGTGCGAGCGCAGTGTCGGCGTTGGCACCCGCACCTTCGATGGCCCTCGGAGAAGGCGGCGCGGGATTGGTCTCTGGCGCGGGTGCGGAGAGCGCGGGCACCGCCGCGGGCGCGCGGCGCAGCAACGGGCGGATCAGCAGCGCGGCCGCGATCACCGCGACCAGCCAGACCAGATGCCCCCCATGTCCGTGCGCCACCGATCGCCAGAGCGGCAGATCGGGCTCGACGGACGGCACCGCGAACGGCTGCCGGACGACGCTGACCACGTCGCCGCGCGCCACCTGCAGCCCGACGGCGGCTACGACGAGCGCCTGCAGCGTCTGGAGATCGGGCGCGCGCGCGCCGCCCACGCCAGGAGCGTCGCGGATCACGACAGCGACCGCGAGCCGTCGGACATTTCCGACCGGCGCGCGCGTGACCGCGACCGATTTGCCGACCTCGTAGTTGCGCGTGCTGCTCGTTTCGGTCGATTGCGGGGTCGCGGTCGCCGCCGTCGCCGCGCCTGGCGGTGCGCCATTGGCGGCGGGAGTGCTCGCGGGCGGCGCTGTGCCGACGGTGGGAGCGGGCGGCGCGATATTGCTGACCGCGCCGGGGATACCGCGTGCGGGTGCGGAGGCGTCCGCGCGTGCGGACGTCGCCTCGCTGCGGACCGCGCTGTTGCCCGGCGTGAAGGTCTCGGTCGTCGCCTGTTGTTCGGTGAAATCGAGGTCGGCATGGACCTGTGCGGAAAAATTGCCCGCGCCGAGCACCGGGCCAAGCAGCGCTGCGATCCGCTCGCGGTAGGTGCGCTCCAGCCGCGTCTGATAGGCGAGCTGCCTCGACGACGGGCCGAGATCGCCCTCGTCGGCTTCCGCCGAAAGCAGCGTGCCCGCGCCATCGACGACACTCACGCGCTCGGGCGGCAGTCCCGGAACCGAGGAAGCAACCAGATGCTGGATCGCGCGCACCTGCGCTTCGCCGAGTGCGCGGCCGGGCGAGAGCGTCACGAATACCGAGGCGCTGGGCGCAGCCGTATCGCGCACGAACGGTGAGGGATCGGGCAGTGCGAGCATGACGTGCGCGGACTGGACCCCGCCAACGCCCTCGATCGCGCGCGCGAGTTCGCCTTCGTCCGCCTGCTTCAGCCGGGCGCGTTCGAGCGCGCGGCTGGCACCGAGCGGCATGTTGGCAAGAAGATCGTAGCCGCCGGGCACCGCCTTGGGCAGGCCCGCAGCCGCGAGCGCCATGCGCGCGCGGTAGAGTGCGTCGGCGGGAACCTCGACCCCTCCGGTATCGGGATCGACGTGGACGTCGAAGCCCTGTGTTTTCAGCGCATCGACGACCGCGGCCTTGTCCGCATCGCCCAAGCCCGGGAACAGCGTCGAGCGCGCCGGGGTGCGCAGTGCGAGCACGCCCGCTACGAGCGCCGCGAGGAGCGCAAGGCCGAGTACGAGCGGGAGCGCGCGGCGAACGGCGGGTTCGCGCAGGATCGATGGCTCGGGGATGCCAAGACGTCTCAGCGTCGAGGCCGCGCCGCTCGGCAATACGGTGGCCGCACGCGCGGGGTTGAAGGTGACGAGTTCGCTCATGGGGCGGCTGCGCGCTGCGAACGCGGCGAGGACCGGGGGCCAGGCAAACGCTAGACCCCCATGTTCATGATGTCGCGGTAGGCCGAGAGGACGCGGTTGCGCACCTGCAGTGTCGCTTGGAAATCGATCGCGGCGGTCTGGCGGACGAGCTGGACCGCGGCAATATCGTTGGTGTCGCCACGTTCGAACGCGGCTGCCGCGTCGCCCGCGCGCGCCTGGCTGTCCGCGACCCCCGCCATCGCGCGCCCGAGGATCGCGCTGTCCGGAGCGGTGGCGTGGGAGGCGGCCGCGATGCCCCCGCTCTGCGAGAGGATCGCCGCACGCGCGGCGAGCACCGAATCGATCGTCATCCGATAACGTCTCCGCGGCTTGGGCAAGTGCCCGATACGATCATCAACACGCCCGCCTCCGCACCATCACAGGCGTCATGGAGCAAATAGCGTGCCAATCCGCGCAGATCGCGCAGCCCCGTGAAATCGCGCGCGCGCGGCAAAGCGCTGAGGAAGGCGCACCGTCAAAGCCTCGTCGCACCGCATCCTGTGGCGACGGGCGGCTGACGCAAGGCCGCCGGTTTGCAGTCGCCGCTTAATGCTGCGGCCGGCGCGCCGTCATCTCCAGTCGCGCGATTGTCATCGCGGCGGACGCATCGCTCCCGATCGCCCGGACATCATGAAAAGGACATTCCCATGACCGTGGTAAATACCAACATCGCCGCGATGCGTGCCCAGGAGGGCAGCCGCATGGCGCAAATGAGCCTGCAGTCCGCGATGGACAAACTGTCGTCGGGCAAGCGCATCAACTCCGCCAAGGACGATGCATCGGGCCTCGCGGTCGCCACCCGCATGACCGCCGACCTCAAGGGGTTCGCGGTTGCCATCCGTAACGCCAACGATGGCATCAGCCTCGCGCAGACCGCCGAAGGCGGCATGGGCGAAGTCACCAACATTCTCCAGCGTATGCGCGAACTCGCGGTCCAGTCGTCGAACGGCACCATCTCGGATGGCAACCGCAAGAACCTGCAGTCCGAAATGACCCAGCTCGTCAGCCAGGTCGATAATATCGCCAAGACGACCAGCTTCAACGGCATCAAGCTGCTCGACGGTTCGGCCAACAGCGTCCAGCTCCAGACGGGCGTGCGTTCGGGCGAGACGGTGAGCTTCGCGATCGCCAACACCTCGTCGACCGCGCTTGGACTCCAGGGCTATGCGGTGCAGGGGCAGGCGACCTCGGGGCGGGTGGGCGGCACGGTTGCGATCGCCAATTCCGATGATGTTCTGATCAACGGCAAGGCGGCGCTCACGGGGGCTTTCGCTTCGTCCAGCACCAACAACGCCGCCAAGCTTTCCGCAGCGATCAATGCCAACGTCGGCCAGACGCGCGTGACCGCGACTGCCTACAATACGCTGACAGGCGCTGCTCCGACCGCGACCAACTTTGCGGCGGGCGATGTGACCATCAATGGCTCGTCGATCGGCGCGGCAAGTTCGATGGCCGAGTTGGTCAGCAACATCAACCGCGATGCAGCGGGCGTGTCCGCCGTGCTCAAGAGCGATGGAACGATCAACCTGTCGAACAACACCGGCAACGATATCGTGGTCGCGGGCAGCAAGCCCACCGGCGCCGGACTGACGGCGGGCACCTACACCGGCTACCTCAGCCTTTCGAGCCTCGATGGTGCGGCGGTGAGCGTTCTCGCCAAGAACGATGCCAACGGCTATGTTGGTGGCACGGGTACGATCGCCGAAGTGCAAAGCCTGGGCCTGAACCAGTCGGGTGACGGGTCCAAGTATAGCAGCGCGCAGGTGGCTGCGACCGCGCTGACGCTCGCGGACGATGTGCGCCTCAATGGTGTCAAGGTCGGTCCGTCCTCGGACAGCTCGGCCTTGGCCAAGGCGGCGGCGATCAATGCCGTGACCGCACAGTCCAATGTCGTCGCCACGGCCTCGACCTCGGTCAACGTCAGCCTCGACTTCACCGCGATCCCGACCGCGACCCAGATCACGATCTCTGGAAGCGTGGTCGATCTTTCGGCAGCTAAGAACCTGAACGATGTGGTCACCTCGATCAATTCGGCGGGGATCAACGGGTTGACCGCGACGTCGAACGCCAAGGGTCAATTGATCCTCAATTCGGCGACGGGTGCGGATCTGACGCTGAGCGATACGGGATCGTTCTTCACGGGTGCCAAGACCGTCGCGGGCGAGACCGGCGCGGGCAGCTTCGCCACCGGCGAAGTGTTCAAGGGCAGCGTCAGCCTGGCTTCGAACAACGGCGGCCAGATCCGCGTTGAGGACCTGGTTGCGGGAAGCGCGGCCAAGCTCGGCCTCGCGCAGCAGGGCGGCTCGGCCGAACTGGTCGGCGGGGCGCTGTCGGTGGCCTCGCAGTCCGGCGCGGCGACCGCGCTGACCGCGATCGACGCGGCGCTCGACAAGGTCACTCTCAGCCGCGGCGATCTGGGAGCGGTGCAGAACCGGCTCGACGCGTCGGTCAACAACCTGACGAGCATCTCGGCCAACCTCAGCCAGGCGCGCTCGCGGATCGAGGATACCGACTTCTCGGCGGAGACGACCAACCTCGCCAAGTCGCAGATCCTCAGCCAGGCGGCGAACGCGATGCTGGCACAGGCCAACCAGAGCGGCCAGCAAGTGCTCAGCCTGCTGCCGCGGTAAACCGCACTTCAACGCCCACTCGCGAAACCCCGGCCGGAGACGGCCGGGGTTTTTGCCTTGGCGAAACGCGCGGTCGTCCGTCTATTTCGCGCTGGCGACCTTGGCCGTTCCCGCAGCAGCCTTGTCCGCAGCGGCCGGAGCCTTGGTATCGTCGGCGGGCGCGGCGGGCACCGGCAGTGGACTATCCGACTGCGTATTCAGGTAGGCAATCAGGTCCGCGCGGTCCTGCGGGTTGCTGATGCCGCCAAACGCCATCTTGTCGCCGGGTATGTAGGTCTTGGGGTTCTTGATCCATTCGCTGATCGACGCCCAGTCCCAATTGCCGCCATGCGTGGCGACCTGCGTCGAATATTCAAAGCCCGCGTGCTTGCCGATCGGCCGACCGACAACGCCCCAAAGATTGGGGCCAATCGCGTTACCGCCACCCTTCGCATTATTGTGGCAGGTCTGGCATTTCTTGAAACCCGCCTCTCCTTTGGTGGGGTTGGCGCTGGCGAGATAGAAAGCGATCGGCTTTTCGGTGTCCGCCGGGCCGGTCGCGACGACTTCCTCGACACCGTCGACGTGATAGCCCTTCACCTTCACCGCGTCGGGTTTGTAGACGATCCCCGAGAAGATCGAAATGCCGAGCACCGCGACAGCGGCAGCCAACACCCATCCAGCGATCTTGTTCCACTCGAAACTGTCCACTGCGCGCAACACTTCCCACGACTGTTGGTGATGCCACTGCACCTAAATGCTGCGGCGCAGTGCGGCAAGGGTTCGCGCGGTCGCGCCTCAGCTGGCGGGTTTCTCGGTACCGGTATCCTCGACTACCTGCCAGCGGCCTTCGGCCGACCGGCGCCAGACCGTGCTGTAGGCCCCGGTAGCGGCGAGCTTTCCGCCGACGGTGCGCTTGTACGTTCCCCAGGTGACGCCCAGCGTCTGATCATCGCTCATAGCGCCGCCGACGGGTGTCCAGTCGAGACCGAACGCGGCGGGATCGGTCGGGAAATCCTGCACCAGCGTCGTCGATGCGCCGCTCGCGAGTTGGCCGACGTTGATCATGGTCGCGGTCGGGGCGAGCCACGCCGCAAATGCCACGCGCGGCCCCTTGGCAACCGACATGGCGGCAAACTCGCGGTCTGCCTGCAGGACCGGCGCCGGATCGGCGGCAAGCGCGGGCGTGGCGGCGGCGAGCGCGCCGAGAATGGTGATGAGTTTACGCATGTGGTCCCTCCAGCCAGTGGGCAATCAGATGATGCGCGATTGCCAGCGGTGGCGGAAGTAGGAAAGCGCCCGAGCCGTTCAACGCGGCGGCGAGTTCGGCACGCGGTACCCAGCGGGCCTCCTCGATCTCGTTTGGATCGATGGCGATGTCCGTGCTGACGGCTTCCGCGATGCAGCCCATCATGAGGCTGGAGGGAAAGGGCCACGGCTGGCTCGCCACATAGCGCACCGCGCCCACTCGGACGCCCGCCTCCTCATGGATTTCGCGCCGCACCGCTTCTTCGAGCGATTCGCCGACTTCCACAAACCCCGCGAGCGCGCTCAGGAACCCCGGCGGCATCCTGGCTCCGCGTCCGAGCAGCGCCGCATCTGCGGCCCGATCGATCACCAGCATGATCGCCACCGGATCGGTGCGCGGATAATGTTCGGCGTCGCAGGCCGGACATTGCCGCCGCATCCCGCCGCGGTCGGCGCGTGTGGGGCTGCCGCAATTGGCGCAGAAGCCGTGGCGCGCGTGCCAGTCAACCAGGCTGCGACCGTGCGCGATGATCGCGCCGGTGGGCGCGTCCACCTGCTGGGCGGCGGATCGCGCGTCGAGCGCCTTGAACGGCGCGGGCACAGGCCCGGCGGCGGCAAAGCGCGGAATACCGTCCTCCAGCCCCAGAAGCACCGCAGCGCCGGGATCGGGAACATCCGCCGCGCGCACCCAGCCCAGTCTCGGCATCGGGCCGGACACATCCATGCCCGGTTTGAGACCATCGAACAGCAGGAAGCGCGCGGCGGGATCGGTGCGCGCGGCTTCGATCCCCGCTTCGGCGCGGCGCAGCACCTCGGCGCGGTCGATCGGCGAGCCGGTGAAGCCTAGCACCGCGCGACTGCCGCAGCTTTGGAGAACAGCGTCGGCAGGCCCGCGCGCGCGAGATCGTCGATCGCGGTCCAGTCGCCCGCAACATCGGGGCGTTGCGCGACATGGGCCACCGCGACCCCGAGATCGAGCTGGAAATGGGTGAATGTGTGCGCGACGCGCTTGGGCAGTACGCGCCAGTTCGCAGCGACGGGGGCCTGCGCGAGCGCGCCCTCGGCGTCATCTTGCCATCGGCTCGTGGGTAGCGCGGCCATGCCACCGAGCAATCCTCGGGGCGGTCGCCGCACCAGCAGCACGTCGTCCCCCGCCTGTAGCCAGAATGCGAGGCCGCGCCTGACCGGCCGCACCGGCCTCGTGCGGCGCGCCGGCCATCGCGTCGGCTCGCCGCTCGCGCGGCCCATGCAGTTCGTGGCCAGCGGGCACGCCGCGCAATCGGGTGCGCGCGGCGCACAGATGCCCGATCCCAGATCCATCAGCGCTTGGGCGACGTCGCCCGCACGCTTGGCGAACAGCGGGGCCAGTCGGGCGCGTAACTGCGGTGCGCCCAGATCGGCAGCGAACAGGCGCGCGCCGACGCGCGCGATATTGGCATCGACGGGCACACTGGAGCAGCCGAACGCGATCGCCGCCACCGCGGCAGCCGTATAGTCGCCGACGCCCGGCAGCGCCCGCAAGCCATGTTCGTCGCATGGAAAACCACCGAGCCGAACCACCGTGCGGGCGGCCGCGTGCAGATTGCGCGCGCGTGCATAATAGCCCAGCCCCGCCCACTGGCCGAGCACGTCGGCTTCGTCCGCCGCCGCGAGCGAATCGACCGTCGGCCATCGCTCCATCCATGCGCGAAAGCGCGGAGCCACCGCAGCCACCGTCGTCTGCTGGAGCATCACTTCGGATAGCCACACGCGGTATGGATCGGGGGCAGGCGAACCCGGCGGAGCGCGCCACGGCAAGGTGCGCGCCGCGCAATCGTACCAGGCGAGCAATCGATCGGCGGGCGTTGCGGGCAAGGCGGCGTGGCGCATCGGGCAAGCCTATGGCATGGGATGCGCGATGGCGGAAAGACGGACACGCACCGGGAGCACGCGCGCGGTCGGTGATCTCGCGGGCGAGGTTGGCGGCGCGGCATTCCGCCGTTTCGGCTTCGCTCAGGGGCAGGTGGTCGCGCGCTGGGCGGAGATCGTCGGCGAGGAATTCGCGCGCAATGCGACGCCGGAAGCGCTGCGCTTTCCGGCGGGCAAGCGCGCGGGCGGCGTGCTGCAACTCGCGGTCAATGGTGCCTATGCACCCGCGCTGGCGATGGTGGAGGCGGAGATCGTCGAGCGCGTCAACCGCTTCTTCGGGTACGCGGCAGTCGCGCGGCTGCAGATGCGTCACAGCGCGCTCGCAGCGCCCAAGCGCGCCGCGCCTGCCCGGGCCGAGCCGCCGCCGGTGCCCGAGGCACTCGCGGGATCGCTGCGCGAGATTGCCGATCCGCAGCTCAAGGCTTCGCTGACCGCGCTTGCGCGCCAGATCGGCGTCACGCGCGGTTCACCTGTTTTTGACTAGCTCGCCGCCCCGGGCCTATTCTGGCTGCAGGTTCGGCTTTCGGGGACGATCTATCATGGCGAAGTTCACCACATTTGGCGTCACTGCGCTGCTACTCGTGGCTGCGGCGTGCGGCGACAAGGGCGCGAACACCACAGCTACCCCGACTGCCGCGACCACGATTGCCGAGACCGCGACCGTTGCGACCGCAGCCAATGCCGCCACCCTGCCGGGCAAGCCGGTGCGCGACTGGACGCAGGTGGTGGTCGCCACGCCCGAAGGCGGTTTCCGCATGGGCAATCCCGACGCCAAAGTGAAGTTCCTCGAATTCGCTTCGCTCACCTGCCCGCACTGCCGCGATTTCAACCGCGAATCGATGGCGGCGATCCGCAATTACGTAGCCACCGGCAAGGTTTCCTACGAATATCGCAACTTCGTCCTGAACGGCTTCGATCTCGCGGTCTCGGTTGCTGCGCGCTGTCAGTCGCCCGCCGGGTTCTTCCGCTCGGTGGACGCATTGTACGCCACACAGGCCGACTGGATGCAGAATTACATCAAGCTCCCGCCCGAACGCGGCAAGGCGATCCAGGCGCTGCCGCGTGACCAGCAACTCGTTGCGATCGCGGACGTGGGGAAGATGGACGAATTCTTCCGGCTGCGTGGAATGCCACGCGCGAAGTACGAAGCCTGCCTGAAGGATGAGAAGAACGTCACCAAACTGCAGGCGATCGCCGAAAGCGCGCAGAAAACGTACAATCTCCAGGGAACGCCCACCTTCGTGATCAACGGCGAAACCAAGCCCGATCTCCACATCTGGCCCGATGTGGACAAGGCGATCAAGGCGATGATCGGCTAGGATTGGAGTTCCAGCGCCTCCGGCTTGTCGGGTTCAAATCCTTTGCCGAGCCGGTCGACATCGTTCTCCTGCCCGGCCTCACCGGGATCGTCGGCCCCAACGGCTGCGGCAAGTCCAACCTGACCGAAGCACTGCGCTGGGCGATGGGCGAGGGCCGCGCGGGCGGCCTGCGCGCCGACAGCATGGACGAGGTGATCTTTGCAGGCGCGCGCGGCAGGCCTGGGCGCAACATCGCCGAAGTCACGATCGGACTGTCGAGCGAGGGCGAGCAGATCGAGGTGACCCGCCGCATCGAACGCGGCGAGGGATCGGCTTACCGGCTGAACGGCGCGGAAGCCCGCCAGCGCGATATCCAGTTGCTCTTTGCCGATGCCGCTACCGGCGCACACGCTGCGGCGCTTGTAGGGCAAGGGCGGATCGCCGCCGTGATCGCCGCCAAGCCCACCGAGCGCCGTGCGATGCTGGAGGAGGCGGCGGGCATCGCGGGCCTCGCGGTGCGACGCAAGGAGGCCGAGTCTCGGCTGCGCGCGGCTTCGGCCAACCTCGCGCGGGTGGAGGATCTGTGCCGCGAACTCGACGCGCAGGTGGCGAGCCTCAGGCGCCAGGCGCGCGCGGCGGAGCGTTATGCCGAGCTTTCGGGCCGCGTGCGCGGTGCGGAGGCGCGTTTGCTGTTTGCAGGCTGGCGTGCGGCGGATGCGCGCGCACGCGCGGCAGCGGCACGTGCAGGGGAGGCCGAAGCCGCAGTGGATGCCGCACGCGCCGACATCGCCATCGCCGAAGCTGCGCGCACTGCAGCCGCCGATACCGTGCACCGTGCGCGAGACGCCGAAGCCAGCGCGCGCGCCGAGGCCGAGCGCCGCGAACGCGCGGTCGCGGGGCTGGCCGAGGAGCGCGCGCGGATCGAGCGCCGCCGCCATGAACTCGAAACCGCTGCCGCCGCGCTCGCACGCGACCGTGCGCGCGAGGAGGCGCTGGCGGGGGAGGGGCGCGCGACGCTCGATCGGATCGCCGCCGAGGTCGCGCGGATTGCGGCCGACGAGGCCACACGCAACGCGGAGGCCGCAGCCGCAGAGGTGGCCGCGCAGGCCGCCACATCTGCGCTTCCGATCGCCGAAACCGCGCTTGCCGATGCCATCGATACCCGCGCGCGCACGGCCGCCAACTATCGCGCTGCCGAGGCTGCGCTCGTGGCCGCGCGCAAAGCGCTTGCAAGACGCGAAGCCGACGCGACGGCGCTCGAGCGCGAGTTTGCGGCGCTTGCTGCTGCCGCCGCGCCCTCGCCCGAATCTGCGACCGCTTCGCCCGCACCGGCGACCGATCCCGCCGCCCCGCTGCTGGCCGCTGCCGAAGCCGCACGCGCGGCGCTCCTCGCGCGCGGCGGCGACGTCGAGGCCGCGCGCGCCGATCTCCAGGCCGCCCGCACCGCACTCGATGCCGAGCGCGCTCGCCTCGATGCTGCGCAAGCGAGCCTCGCCGAGCACAGCGCGCCGCTCGCCGATGGCCGCGCGCGCGCGGCGGCGCTCGCGGCAGAAGCCGCAACCCTCGCAACGGCTCGCCCCCAGGCCGATGGCGCTGGCGCGGCTCCGATCACAGTCGCACCGGGCTGGGAAGCCGCGCTTGCGGCGGCATTAGGCGACGATCTCGACGCTCCAGCAGGAACGCCCGGCGACGGCTGGGCCCGGGTCGTAGATGCATCAGGCGATCCCCCGCTCCCCTCCGGCTGTACCCCGCTTGCCGCCGAGGTCCGCGCCGCGCCCCAACTCGCGCGCCGCCTCGCGCAGGTGGGGCTGGTGGAGGATGCCGCCACCGGTTCCGCGCTCGCTCCGCAGCTTGCGCCCGGCCAGCGCCTCGCCAGCCGCGGGGGGGCACTTTGGCGCTGGGACGGGTTCGAGCGGACCCGTCCCGCGCACGCCGCAGCCGCTGCGCGCCTGCGCGCCGCCAACCGCGCCGCCGAACTCGCGCCGCTGCTCGCCGCCGCGCAAGCAGATCTCGCCGCGCTGGAGCGAGTTGCCACCGCCGCTGGCGCATCGCGCGATACCATCGCCGCCGCCGTGCGCACCGCCGACGATCGCCGCGCCGCCGCGAGTGCCGCGCTTGCCACCACCGAGGCCGGGCGAGCGGTAGCGGAACGCGCGCTCGCCGAAACACAAGCCCGCGCCGCCCGCGCCACCGCCGAAGCTCAAGCCCGCACCGATCGTGCCCGCGCCGAGGCCGAAGCCCGCGCCACCCGCGCCCGCGACGAAGCCGCGCACCGCGATGCCCGCCTCGCCGCGCTCGAAGCCTCTCGTGCCCGTGCCGCGGAAGATTGTGCGCGTGCGGCTGTGGAAGCCGCCGAGGCCGAGACCCGCGTCGCCGCCGCCATGCTCCCGACCGGTGCCGACGCCGCAGTTGCCGCCGCGCGCATTGCTGCTGAAGCCGCACGTGCGGCGCAAACCCGTGGCTCGCAACGTGTCGCCGCCGCCACGGCCGCAATCGCCGAAGCCTCCCGGTCGCTTGCAGCCGGGCGTGACGATGCTGCGCAGTGGAGCAGCCGGGTCGAAGCCGCGCAGGCGCGCCTTGCCGAACTCGCGCCTCGCGAGTCCGAAATCACCGACGAAATGGGTGCGCTCCCCGCGCTGGCCACCCCCGCCCCCGCCGATCCAGCGGACCGCGAGATGCACGCGGCCCCGGACGCGGATCTCGCCCAAGCGCACGCAGCCCATGCCGCCGCCAACGAATCCACGCACGCCGCAACCGTCGCCCGCGCCTCCGCCGAAGCCGGGCTGGCCGAGGCTGAGACTGCGCTCGCCGTCGCCGCCGAGACCCGCTCTACCCACCGCGAGGCGCGCGCCGCCGCCGCTGTCGAGGCCGATCACGCCGTCGCCGCGCGCGAGGAGCTGCGCCGCGCCGCGCTCCACGCGCACGGCTGCGAACCGCCGCAACTTCCCGACCGGTTCGACTTCGTACCCGACGACGCTCCTGTCGCGCGCCGCGAGGCGGAGCTGGAACAGCTCGTCCGCGACCGCGACAGGCTGGGTGCGGTCAACCTGCGCGCTCTACATGAGCTGGAGGAGGCGAGCACGCGCGCGAGCCATCTGGCCTCCGAACGCGCCGAAGTCGAAACCGCCATCGCGCGCCTGCGCGGCTCGATCGGGGCGTTGAACCGCGATGGGCGCACGCGGCTGCTTGCCACTTTCGAAGGCGTCGATCGCCGGTTCCGCCAGCTTTTCGCCACATTGTTCGAGGGCGGCGAGGCGCGGCTTGCGCTGATCGATTCCGAAGATCCGCTCGATGCGGGCCTCGAAATCTATGCCAAACCGCCGGGCAAGGCGGCGCAATCGCTGGCATTGCTGTCGGGCGGCGAACAGGCGCTTACCGCGGTGGCGTTATTGTTCGCCTTCTTCCTCGAAAACCCCTCGCCCATCTGCGTCCTCGACGAGGTCGATGCGCCGCTCGACGATGCCAATGTGGAGCGCTTCTGCGATCTGCTGCGCGAGGTCGCGGGCGGCACCGCCACGCGCTTCCTGGTGGTGACGCACAATCCCGTCACCATGGCGAGCATGGACCGGCTATACGGCGTGACGATGAGCGAGCCCGGGGTCAGCCAGCTCGTCAGCGTCGATCTGGGTGCGGCGGAAGCGCTGCTGGCGGCGGCGTGAGTTTTCCGTCGTTGGTCTGGCTGCCCCGATATGTCGGGTGCGCGGCTTCTTCGGCGCGCGGTTGACACCCCTCCACCCCGCTGTCTAACAGCCAACCAGCCGTCGCGGACCTCTTCGCGCCGGGCCCATTCCCATAGCCGCAAGCAGATCATGGTCGCCGCCGAATCCCCCTCGCCCACTGCTATCGACGAACGCGCGCTCGATGCGCGTCTCGCCGAACTGCGCGCGGCGAAGGACAAGACAGTGCGTGCCGAGGCTGCGCGCACGGCGGGGACTGCGATGGGGCTTGGCCTCAAGATCGGCGTCGAACTGGTGGTCAGCGTGATCGTCTGCGCCGCGATCGGCTGGGGGATCGACAAGGTCGCGCACAGCGCGCCTGCGGGCATGATCGTCGGCCTGTTCGTCGGGTTCGCGGCGGGGCTGAGGAACGTGTTCCGTTCGGCCAAGACCACGTCCGCCAAATGGACCGCCGCGATCGAGGCGGATGCTGCTGCGGCAAAGGACCGTTAGCCGATGGCCACCAGTCCGCTCGAACAGTTCCGCATCGAACCGATCATCCCGATCCACGTCGGCGGTGTAGACCTCAGCTTCACCAATTCGTCCGCTTGGATGCTCGCCGCTGTTGGTCTGGCTTCGCTATTGCTGTGGCTTGGCCTTCGCCGTCCGACACTGGTGCCGGGCCGCGCACAATCGGCGGTCGAGGCGCTCGCCGAGACGGTCGATGAGACGATCGTGTCTTCCGCCGGTCCCGAGGCGCGCAAATACTTCCCTCTGATCTTCACCGTCTTCCTGTTCATCCTGATTGCCAACATTGCGGGGCTGCTGCCTTACAGCTTCACCGTCACCAGCCACATCATCGTCACCTTTGCGCTCGCCGCAACCGCGTTCGTCGGCATCACGCTGGTTGGCATCGCCAATCACGGGATCGGCTTCGTCAAGATGTTCGTGCCCAGCGGTGTGCCCAAGGTGATGCTGATCATCCTCGTGCCGATCGAGGTCATCAGCTATTTTATCCGCCCCATCTCGCTTTCGGTGCGTTTGTTTGCCAACATGATGGCGGGCCACGTGCTGTTGAAGGTGCTCGCAGGTTTCGTCATTCTGCTCGGGATCGCGGGGATCCTGCCACTGCTGGCGATCGTCGCGATGACTGCGCTCGAACTGCTGGTCGCCGTGCTGCAGGCCTACGTCTTTACCGTGCTCGTCTGCGTCTATCTGAACGACGCGATTCACTCACACCACTAACCTCAAGGAAGATCAGATCATGGATCAGGCAGCCGCAATGGTGCAGGCCTACAAATACATCGGCGCGGGCCTTGCCTGCACCGCGCTTCTTGGTGCGGGCATCGGCATCGGCAACATCTTCGGCAATTATCTGTCGGCGGCACTGCGTAATCCCGCCGCGGCCGAAAGCCAGCGCACCAATCTGCTGCTCGGCTTTGCGCTGACCGAGGCCACCGGCTTGTTCGGCCTGCTGATCGCGCTCCTGATCCTGTTCGGATAAGCGCGAAGCCTCATATGCCGCAACTCGACGTCCACACTTACTCCAGTCAAATTTTCTGGCTGGTTGTCTCGTTCCTGCTGCTGTTCACGGTGGTCCGCAGCCTTGCGCACCCCCGGCTGAAGGCGGTGGTGGGTGAGCGCGCCGCGCGCACTGGCGGCGATCTGACCGCCGCCGAAGCTGCGCGCTCGGCGGCGGCGGAGCGTGACGCGGCGCTCGCGGAGCGGCTGGCGAAGGCGCACGACGCGGCGCGCGCGGAGGTGGCCCGCGCCACCGAGGCTTCGCGCGACAAGACGAGCGTCTCGTTGAAGGATTTGGGCGCGCGGCTTGCCGCACACGCCGCCGAGGCGGAAGCGGAGCTTGCCACCCGGCGCGATGCGGCGGAGGCCGAACTGGCGTCAACCGCGCGTGATCTGACCGCCGAGCTGGTGCGCCGCTTCACTGCTGCCAGCCCCGCGCCCGCACGGATCGATGCGGCGCTGATGGCGGCGCGCGCATGACCTTCCTCAAGGATCCGGAATTCTGGGTCGCGGTCGGCTTCGTCTGCTTCGTCGGCTTGCTGATCTACATGGGCGTCCACCGCCAGCTTGGTTCGGCGCTCGATGGGCGCGGCCAACGCATCGCGCACGAGATGACCGAAGCCGCGCGGCTGCGCGCCGAAGCGCAGGCGCTGCTCGAACAGGCGCAAGCGCGTTACGCGCGTGCCGAGACGGACGCCGCCACCATCGTCGAGCAGGCGCGTACCGCGTCCGCCGCGTTGGCCGCCAAGGCCGAGACCGATCTGGCGGCCACGATCGCGCGCCGCTCAGCCGACGCGCAAGGCCGCATCGCGGTTGCCGAACGCGCCGCGATCGCGGGCCTGCGCGCGCGCGTGGCGAGCCTTGCCACGGCGGCCGCCGCGCGCGTGATCGCCGAAGATGCCGATCCCGCGCTCCACGCGCGCCTGGCAGATCGCGCAATCGCCGAAGTGGGCGCGCGACTGGTCTGACGCCCCTCGCTCCGGGGCGAAGCGCCTTCGCTTGCGCGTGGTGCGGACGGTCTGCGAGGCATTGCGGAGGCTGAGCGAAGACATCCGCCAGCCCCTCCGAACCGCCCGACGCTCAGGCCGCGATATTGTCGATCAACCGCGTATTCCCCAACCACGCTGCGACGAGCATGCGGCCCGGCGGTTTGCCGATGGGTGTGAGCGTCTCCGCATCGCAGAGCGTCAGATAATCCAGCCGGAAACCCGCCGCTTCCAGCCGCGCGCGCGCTACAGCGAATGCGTCTGGCTGTTCCCGGCGCGCGCCCTCTGCCGCCTCTGCCAGCACCGTGTGAAGGAGCGGCGCAACCTTGCGCTCCTGCAGGCTCAGATACGCGTTGCGCGACGATAGCGCCAACCCGTCCGCTTCGCGCACCGTGGGGACGCCCTGGATGCTTGTGTGCAGCGCCAGATCGACCGCTAGCCGCCGTACAACCTGCAACTGTTGCCAGTCTTTCTCGCCGAACAATGCCACGTCCGCGCTCGCGAGCGAGAGCAGACGCGCGACGACGGTCGCCACGCCATCGAAATGTCCCGGGCGCGCCACGCCGTCCAGAACATCCCCCAGCCCCGCCACGCGGATCGTGGTAGCAAAGCCCGGCGGATAGATTTCCTCCACTTCCGGCGCGAACAGCAGATCGCACCCGGCCTCGGCGAGCATTGCTGCGTCCGCCTTCTCGCGCCGCGGATAGCGACCCAGATCCTCGCCCGGCGCAAACTGCAGTGGATTGACGAAGATCGACGCGATTGTTCGCCGGGCGGCAACGCGTGCCGCAGCGAGCAGCGCCAGGTGCCCGGCATGCAGCGCGCCCATCGTTGGAACGAATGCTACGGCTTCGCCGCCATTGCGCCAGGCGGAAACGGCGGCGCGAAGCTGGGCGGCGGTTCGGACGGTACGCAACGGGCAGAACCTCGTGGGGAAAATTGACTAAGGGGCGTCTCTGTCGGAGACGAGCGCCGATGGATCAAGGGGAGCCCGCCGCCGCGCATCGCGGCCCGCATATCATCGTGCTCGGCAACGAGAAGGGGGGCACGGGCAAATCGACCACCGCCGTGCATATTGCCGTAGCGCTTGCGGCTGCGGGCGTGAATGTGGGTGCGATCGATCTGGATGCGCGCCAGCGCAGTTTCGCGCGCTATATCGAGAACCGGACCGCGACCGCGAAGCGGTGCGGCCTTGTTCTGCCGACGCCCGAGACGATGGTGATCGGCGATACCGAGGGCGTTGCCGGGTTGTCGGCGGCGCTCAAGGGCTGGGGCGCATCGAAAACCGCGATTGTGATCGATACGCCCGGCCGTCATGGAGCGCTTAGCGAGGCGGCGCTGGCGCGCGCGGACACGCTGATCACGCCGATCAACGACAGTTTCGTCGATCTCGATCTTCTGGGCCACGTCGATCCCGAGACGTGGAAGATCAGTCGCCCGAGTTTCTACGCCGAGCTGGTCTGGGAGACGCGCAAGAAGCGCGCCAAGGCCGATGGCGGGACCGTGGACTGGATTGTGCTGCGCAACCGCATCGCGAGCCTGGAGGCACGCAATATGCGGCGCATCGTCGCCGCGTTGAAGGAACTCGCCAAGCGGGTCGGTTTCCGCGCGCTGCCGGGACTTTCGGAGCGTGTGGTCTACCGCGAGATGTTCCCGCAGGGCCTCACCCTGCTCGACGTGGCCGCGATCGGCGAGGTGAGCCTGAGCGTCGTCGCCGCCCGCCAGGAACTGCGCGAGTTGATCGAGGCGCTGGGCCTCCCATTCCTTACGCGCGGTCCCGGACCCTCGGCGTGACGATTCTCATACTTGTGGCGGTTGCGCTGGCTTGCTGGCTGATCTTGCGCGGTCGTCGGCCGCTGCCGGGGCTGGCGCGCGTGGCTGCGCTCGCATTTGCGGCTTTCGGGCTGTTCCGCGCGCTGGAAGGATCGCTGATCCTCGGCGCGGCGATGATCGCCATTGGTCTACTCTACTTCTGGAATACGGACGAGGAGCGGCGGCGTGTTGTGGCAGCCAAGGCACGCGCGCGGGTGTTGCTGGGCGTGGGTCCGGATGCAACGCCCGACGATATTCGCGCGGCTCATCGCAGGCTGGCCGCGACCACGCATCCCGATCTTGGTGGCAGCCACGCTGAAATGCAGGAAATCAATGTCGCGCGCGATCTTTTGCTGCGGCAGGGCGCGCCATCGGCTAGACAAGGCTGAGACCAAGCGCGTCCCGGTTCGTTCAGATGCGCGCGACAACGAATGGAGGCACGATGACCCACCAGTTTCACCCCACCTCGCTACGCGAATACGATATCCGCGGTCGTGTCGGAGAGACACTGTCCGAGGCGGATGCGTATGCGATCGGCCGCGGCTTCGGCACGATCGTGGCGCGCGGTGGCGGCCGCCGTGTCGCGGTGGGCTATGATGGCAGGCTATCGTCTCCGGCGATGGAAGCCGCGATCGTGAAGGGGCTGACCGAGAGTGGAATCGATGCGCTGCGCATTGGGCTCGGCCCGACGCCGATGCTGTATTTCGCGGTGCACGAGCTGAACGCCGATGGCGGCATCATGATCACGGGCAGCCATAACCCGATCGATTTCAACGGCTTCAAATTCATGATCGGCCATGCGCCTTTTTACGGCGCACAAATCCAGTCGATCGGTACGATGGCGGCGGCAGGGGACTGGGACAATGGGCACGGCACCGCACACGATGCGCCCGTGGAAGATGCGTATGTCGAGCGGCTGCTGAAGAACTGGGACGGCCCGGCGCTGAACGTCGCGTGGGATGCCGGCAATGGCGCGGCCGGGCGCGTGATCGAGCGGCTGACGGCACGGCTCCCCGGCACGCATACGCTGCTGTTCACGACGATCGACGGCAGCTTCCCCAACCACCACCCCGATCCGACCGAGGAGAAGAACCTCGTCGACCTGAAGGCCGCTGTTGCGCAGCATCACTGCGACATCGGCCTTGCCTTCGATGGCGATGGCGATCGGCTGGGTGCGGTGGACGGGCAGGGGAGGGTGGTCTGGGGCGATCAATTGCTCTCAATCCTCGCCGAGCCGGTGCTTGCCGCACAGCCGGGCGCGACGATCATCGCCGATGTAAAGGCAAGCCAGATGCTGTTCGACCGGGTCGCGGCACTAGGCGGGCATCCGCTGATGGCCAAAACCGGCCACAGCCTGATCAAGGCGAAGATGCAGGAGACCGGCGCGCCGCTCGCGGGCGAGATGAGCGGGCACATCTTCTTTGCGCACGATTATTATGGCTTCGACGATGCGCTCTATGCAGCCGTCCGCCTGCTCCGCGCGCTCGGTTTCACGCACAAGTCTCTCTCGCAACTGAAAGATGCGATGCCCGTGCTCGTCACCACCCCCGAACTCCGCTTTCCGTGCGCGGATACGCGAAAGTTCGGCGTGGTCGATGAAGTGCTCGCGCGCCTCAAGGCTGCGGGTGCCAACGTGGACGGGACCGATGGGGCGCGGGTGACGACTGCGGACGGCTGGTGGTTGCTGCGCGCTTCGAACACCCAGGACGTGCTCGTCGCGCGCGCCGAGGCCAAAGATCAGGCCTCGCTCGATCGACTGGTCAATGCACTCAACGCGCAGTTGAGTGCCTCCGGAGTGGAGGCCGTGTCCGCTACCGGACATTAAATTGTGCAGCGCAGCACGAATGCTCTTGCATTTCGCTAGCCTGCGATGCATTTGCTGCATTGCAGCATAGCCGAGTCGAGGTGCGTCATGGACAAGACCGAAACGACCAATCCCCCCGCGCTGGGTCCCGATCCTGCGCAATTCTCCGATAGCGCAATCGTGCCCGCGCCCGAACCGCCCGAACCGCCCGTGCCGCTCCCCCACACCGAACCCACCCCCACCCCCACCCCGATTGAGGAGCATTCCACCATGGCGACCAACTATGAGTTCAACAAAGACACCGCGCGCGATGCGATCAACCAGACGACGCAGGGCGTGCAGCAGGTAACCGATCAGGTTCGTGCCCACAGCGAAGACGCGATGAAGCACGGCCAGGCCGCGTTCGCCCAGGCGACCGAGAAGTCGCGCGAAGTGATGGACAAGGGCATGAAGGCGATGGACGAGTTCAATACGCACGCACGCGGTCAGGCCGATGCGTTCATGAACGCGACCAAGGCCGCCACGCAGGGCATGGAAGCGATGGTCCAGCAGGCGACCGAACTCGGCCGCAAGAGCTTCGAGGGCGCGACCGCCGCGATGCGCACGATTGCTGCCGCGCGTACGCCGCAGGACGTGTTCGCCGCGCAGAATGATTTCGCCAAGGCCGCCTTCGACAATCTGGTTCACGGCTTCAGCAAGATGACCGAGACCGTGATGAAGGTTTCCAACGAGGTCATCCAGCCGCTGCAGAGCCACATGAGCGAAGCCGCGCACAAGGCGGGCGAGACGATGAAGAGCATGACGGGCGGCCTCACCAAGTAAGCGTTTACCGCAGTTTGGTTGCGACGGGCGGACGCGGGGCATCCCGCGCCCGCCCGTTTCACGTTGGAACACTTGCCGCGCCGGGGGCCTAAGGGCCATAATGCGACGGGTGATGATGATTGAGCCAAGCGACCGCCCGCATGCCGGACCCGACGACGGGAACGATGACCTGAACAACGACGGCCGTGACGATGGCCGCACGGGTGTGGGCGTACTCACCCGTACCAAACCGCGCACCAAGAAGCCCTCGCTCTACAAGGTGCTTCTGATGAACGATGATTACACGCCGATGGAGTTCGTGGTTCTCGTGCTCCAGCGCGTCTTCCGTCTCAATATGGAGGACGCGACGCGCGTGATGCTCCACGTCCACCAGAAGGGCGTGGGCGTGTGCGGCATCTTCACCTACGAGATCGCCGAGACCAAGGTGACCACGGTGATGGATCTCGCCAAGGCGAATCAGCATCCGCTACAATGCACGATGGAGAAGGCGTGAACGACTCCAAGCCTCGGTGGCAGTACCGGTTTGATAATTTCAGCCGTGCCTTTATCCTTTTGAGGGAGGCGGTGGAGATTGGTTATGATCGAGAGATGTCCCCGCTTGAGCGTGAGGGGCTGATCCAACGATTCGAGTATTGTTGGGAACTCGCGTGGAAAACGATGAAGGATCTGCTCGACGCAGAGGGTGTCGATATGACCTTGTTGGCTACGCCGAGAACGGTAGTTAGGGCGGCTTTTGCTGCCGGGCTTATCACCCACGGCCCCGACTGGATGGCAGCCCTGGATGCGCGCAATAAGATGTCGCACGTCTACAGCTTTCAGGCATTTGAGCAAGTTGCTGGTGAAGTGCGTGATCGATATCTATCGCTATTTGACTCGCTGCATGAAAAACTGTTGAGCTTGGTTGTGAACCCTGAATGAGCCAACCTATTACGGCTAGCGAAGATTTTAGGATAATTTCCGAAGTGCTTGCTCCTTGGAGGGGAAAGTTGGAAAAGGTCGCATTGTTTGGCTCTCGCGCAACTGGGAAGTCGAGACCCAACTCCGATTATGATATCGTCCTATATGGCAACTTGGCTCAAGCCGACATCGATCGCATATGGACGTTGTTTTCTGAAAGCCCGCTTGCAGTGTCGGTTGATCTGATCGCGTACAATTTAATACGACATGCGCCGTTGAAAGCTCACATCGATCTGGTCGCGCTCGATATCGCACTGGACTGATTGGCCGACACGATCGGCTGCGCAGCCGATTGCCGCGTTGGCGGGAAGGGCTTCGGCAGTGTAAACAGGACGCGATGGATGTCACTGTTCTCCAGGGCCTCGGCCTCGCTCTCGCAATTGTCGCCGTGATGGAGGCGTTCGCCTATGCCGCGCATCGCTGGATCATGCACGGGCCGATGTGGTTCTGGCACGCCAGCCACCACCGCGAGCGGGATGGATGGTTCGAACGCAACGATCGCTTCGCGCTCGTCTTCGGCCTCGCCAGTTGCGTGCCGATCTTCATGGGCACGCAGCTCCATCTGGGCTCTGCGTGGACGTGGATCGGCGTCGGCATCATCGTCTACGGGATGATCTATTTCCTGTTCCACGACGTGCTCGTCCATCGCCGGATCGCGCATCACATCGTGCCACGCAGCCGCTACCTGCGCCGCATCGTGCAGGCGCACCGGCTGCACCATGCGGTGGGCACCAAGGATGGCACGGTCAGTTTCGGTTTTCTGTATGCGCCGCCAATTCCGGTGCTGGTCGCGGCGATGAAGCATGCGCCGGGCCTCAGGGCCGCTACTGCTACGGCATCGTCCACAAGCCAGCGCGCGACGGCGGTGGACCGAGCGTAAGCCGCCGAGCCGCCTGCGCGCGCGCTGCAGCGATCAGGCGCAGTTTTTCCCACCACGTGGTCGATTGGCGCGTGTGCCACGCCCGCGGCCCCGCCACGCGCACCTTGTCCCCGATCGCGCCGTAGATCTCGGCCGCCGCGAGCACGGCCCAAGCCGAGCGGAACGGCAGCGCGGCCGTCCCGTACCGCGCGCTCGCCCGGTATAGCGCCGCTTCATCGACCAGTCGGGCGGCCACCTTGGCCAAAGCCTGCCGATGCTCCGGCCGCGCGAGTTCGCCCGCTGGAATATTGGTCTCTGCGAGCCACGCATCGGGCAGATAGCAACGCCCGCGCGCGGCATCCTCCGCGACGTCGCGCACGATGTTGGCGAGCTGGAACGCGAGCCCAAGATCGGCGGCACGTTCGAGTACGGGGCGATCCGTTGGCGCAACGCCCA
Source organism: Sphingomonadales bacterium (assembly GCA_038238915.1). Lineage (GTDB taxonomy): Bacteria > Pseudomonadota > Alphaproteobacteria > Sphingomonadales > Sphingomonadaceae > JAVVHE01. Next base: position 14,013 of record JBBSFH010000006.1, on the reverse strand, counting down.
TCGCAATGGCCATCATCACACCAACAACGCCCGCCACATGGTAACTATATTCGAGTGTATCGCTGAGCGAACGGTAGCGCCGATCGGCGGCGTCCATTGCAAAGCCGTCGAGATGTTCGAGCGGGTAGCGCGCGGGCAGGCCGGTTTCTTCGGCAAAGCGCGCGAGTGCCTGGAAGGGCAGATCGTTGGTGGGGCGCCCCGCCAGCGCCTGCAGCGTATCCTCGCGCAACTTGTCCACCCGCGCCTGCGGACTGGCCGCGCGTGCGAGGAAACCCATGCCGAGCGACTGCTCGTCGACCACGTCGTCGCAGTGTCTGCACCACGCGTAAAGCAGCACCGCGCGCGCGCGGGTGGGCGGATCGAACAGCCGGGCTGCGAGCGCAAAACTCTTGGAGCCGTGCGCGATCGTCCGCGCGGCGGCCGCGACGAGCACGTCCATTGTGCTAGCCCCCCGCCAGCACGCCCTTCGCCAGCGCGCTCGCGCCGCCCATGTCCATCGCGCCGCCGTGGCGCGCCTTCACCTCGGCCATCAGGCGGCCCATGTCCTTGGGGCCAGTCGCGCCGATCTCGGTCGCCACCGCCGCGATCGCCGCGCGCGCTTTTTCCGGGGACATCTGCGTGGGCAGGAAACCCTCGATCAGCGTCACCTCGGCCTGCTCGGCGGCGGCGAGTTCGGGGCGGTTGCCGGTCTCGTACATCGCGATCGAATCACGCCGCTGCTTGATCATCTTCCGCAGCACATCCGCCACCATCGCATCGTCATCGGCGGGCGCGGTGCCGGTGCGCAGTTCGATATCCTTGTTCTTGATGGCCGCCTGAACCATGCGCAGCGTGCCCACCGTGGTCGCCTCTTTGGCTTTCATCGCGGTTACAAGCACGGTCTTGATATCGTCGCGGATCATGTCGGTTCCCTTGGGGTGACTTGACGCTATAGCACGCCAGCCCGCCCGGAGAACCATGATGCAGCAGCCTGAAGGTGCCACCGCCGTCCTCGTCCTCGCCGATGGATCGGTGATCTGGGGGCGCGGCGTGGGGGCGCAGGGCGTGCGCGTGGGGGAGCTGTGCTTCAACACCGCGATGACGGGCTATCAGGAGGCGATGACCGATCCTTCCTACGCGGGGCAGATCATCACCTTCACCTTCCCCCACATCGGCAACACCGGCGCAAACGCCGAGGATGTGGAGGCAATCAACCCCGCCGCGCTCGGCTGCGTGCTGCGCGAGGATGTGACCGCGCCATCGAGCTGGCGCGCCGAGCGCGGGTTCGATGATTGGCTGCGCGCGTTCGACCGTGTCGGCATCGCTGGCGTCGATACGCGCGCGCTCACGCACCGCATCCGCAGCGCGGGCGCACCCAATGTGGCACTGGCACATGCAGCCGATGGCGTGTTCGATGTCGCGGCTTTGCTTGGGCAGGCGCGCGCTTGGCCGGGGCTTGAGGGGATGGACCTCGCGAAGGACGTTTCCACCCGCCAGAGCTATGCGTGGGCGGACGGTCGCTGGTCGCGCGGTACGGGCTATGCGCGCGACGCGGCGGCGGCGGACGCGCCGCACGTCGTCGCGATCGATTACGGCATCAAGCGCGCGATCCTGCGCGAGCTGGTCGAGGCGGGCGCGCGCGTGACGGTTGTGCCCGCCACTGCCACCGCAGAAGAGGTGCTGGCGCACGCACCGGACGGAGTGTTCCTCTCCAACGGCCCCGGCGATCCGGCGGCGACGGGCGACTATGCGGTGCCGGTGATCCGCGACCTGCTCGCGACGGGCAAGCCGATGTTCGGTGTGTGCCTGGGGCATCAGTTGCTGGGGCTGGCGGTGGGTGCGCGCACGGTGAAGATGCACCAAGGGCACCGCGGGGCGAACCATCCGGTGAAGCGGCTGGCCGACGGTGCAGTCGAGATCACCGCACAGAACCACGGGTTCGCGGTGGAGGCGGAGACGCTGCCCGAGGGGGCGCGGGCGAGCCACGTGTCGCTGTTCGACGGCTCGCTGGCGGGGCTGGAATTTGAAGGCCGCCCGGTGTTCGCGGTGCAATATCACCCGGAGGCGAGCCCGGGGCCGCAGGATAGCCGGTATTTGTTCGAACGCTTTGTGGGGTCGCTGCGATCAGGCGGCACCGAGCATCGCTAGCAGCGCGCCGCGAGCCGCCCATGCGGCGTTCCATATGTCCGCTCGGCCAAGATCGTCGGGCGCGATCGCCTCTGGCCAGTGCGCCTCGACCAGCCGGTGCAGTGCCTCCCACTTCGCCTCGTCGAGCACAAAGCGCGGATCGATCGCCGCCATCGCCGCGTCATCCACCGCCACGCGCAGGCGCAGACATGCTGGGCCGCCGCCGTTGCGCATCGATTCACGCACGTCGAGCACGTGGACCGCGCGGATCGGGCCGTTGCCTGCGAGCAGTTCCTGCAACCATGCCCACACGGCAACATTCTCGCGCGCTTCGCCGGGGAGGATCAGCGCCATGCAGCCCTCGGGCAGCGTTACCAGCTGCGAGTTGAACAGGTAGGAGGTGACCGCGTCCGCGAGGCTGACGCGCGCGGCGGGGACTTCGATGGTGGTGGCACCCGGCACGCCCGCCTCGATGAAAGCGTAGAGCGCGGCCTTGTCCTCGAAGGCGTGCTCGTGCGCGAAGAGAACGGTCTCGTTCGCTACCGCGACCACGTCGTTGTGGAACGCGCCCGCCTGGATTGCGGCATCGCTCTGGCGCGCGAAATGCACGCGGGCGGGCGCGAGGCCGTGGCGGCGCGCGACGGCTTCGGAGGCGGCGCGGTGCTGGCGTGCGGGGAAGCCGCCGGGCTGACGTTCGCCATAGACGAAGATTTCCACACCCGGCGCGTCGTGCCCGGCACACATCCGCATGTGGTTCGCCGCGCCCTCGTCGCCGAGCGGGGCTGGGAGGGGGGGGTGGACCGCGAAGTGGCGGGTATCGGCGAAGATAATGCCAAGTTGTCGTTCAGTTTCAGCAGCTTCGATCGATCGGTGAAGGTTCGAACTGAGATTGGCGACGCTCAGATGGCAGCGACCATCCACGCTATCGGGCGCGGGCGAGACGGTGGCGGCGTTCGCGGCCCACATGGCCGACGCGCTCATCGCGTTGCGCAGCAGCGCGCGATCGGCGCGGTGCGCGGCGGCGCACACGGCAGCATCGTCCCCCGAAAAGCCAAGCGCGCGCATCAGGGTCGCGTTCGGGCGATCGTGCGGCAGGAGGAACCCCTGCGCGAGGCCCAAGTCCATGCACGCGCGCATCTTGGCCAAGCCCTGCAGCGCGGCCGCCCGCGGGCGCGAAGTCTGGCCGACGTTGCTCGCCGAGGCGATGTTGCCGAGGCTGAGGCCGGCATAATTATGGGTGGGACCGATCAGGCCATCGAAGTTGATTTCGCGGGTGGGCATGGCCAGCCGTTACCCGCCTAACCGCCCTCTCGCTAGCCCGCTGTGGAGGCCCGGAAATCGGCGAGCATCGCGAGGTAAGCCGCAAATCGATCGACGATATGCGCATCGTGCGTGGCACGGAGCAGCACGGCCGGGTCAATCGGTTCCCGTTCGAGCGCGGACGCGATCGGATCGCCCTCGATCAGACCGCCGCAAACCTCCGAAAGCGCGATCAGACGCAGCCAGAGGAGCGGGGTGCGATCGCGATCGAAGCGATCGATCATGCCGGCCAGCGGATCGAGGAAGCCCACCGCAGCCGGACCGGCCAACCGTGCCTTGAACTCATCGACGCGCAGAACGCGCTCGCCGGGCGGTGTGGACGTAATCATCGCCGACGTGAGGGCGGGCACCGTGTCGCGGAAGATATGCTCGACCTCGTCGTTCCAATTTGCCTTGGGGTGATCGAGGACGACGTCGGCCCCCGATAATGCGCGCATCGCGGCCTCGCGGAAACGCAGGAGTTTGAGCGTGGAGGTATCCACCGAAAAATCGGCGTAGGCGATCTGGCGCTCGACCAGTTCGGTCAAGGTGAGCACGCGCATCAGCCGGTAAAGTACGCTCCGGCCGAAATAATCGCTGATGCGGGTGGAGTAAGGGAATTGGGCTATGCTGAGCACGCGCGCACGATATTGGACCGCAGCGGCAATAAGCTGGAAGCGCAGTGGACCGACCGCCGCGTAGAGCCGTTTGCGCGCCTCGAACGCGTAGGATCGCTCGGCAGCCGAAGCACCGAGCTGGTCCTCGACCTGCAACTTCATTGCAGCTTCGAGCCGCGTCTTGGCCGCATCCGCGTCCGCATCGAGCGCGGCTTTCGCATTCGCCGCCACCATCGCGAGATCGGCCTGATGATCCGCCAGCCTCAGCGCGAGCGCGTGATCGATCGCCTTTCCGGCAAGAAAGCGCGCTCCCAGATAGGCGATCGCGCCTGATCCGCCCAGCGAGGCGAGGACCGTGCCGACATCGATATTCCCGAGATCGACAACAGCCATCGCGTTTCGATCAGGCGCTCGCGGCTTCCTTGGTGAAGACGCGCACGGGTTCCTTGCGCCCCTCGACCACGTCCTTGTCCACCATGATCTCGTCGACCGAGTTCATGCCCGGAAGTTCGAACATCGAATCGAGCAGGATCGTCTCCATGATCGATCGAAGTCCGCGTGCGCCGGTCTTGCGTTCGATCGCCTTCTTGGCGATCGCAGCGAGCGCATCTTCCTTGAAGCCCAGATGGACGCCTTCCATCTCGAACAGCTTGGCATATTGCTTGACGAGCGCGTTCTTCGGCTCGACCAGAATGCGGATCAGCGCGGGTTCGTCTAGGTCTTCGAGCGTTGCGATGACCGGCAGACGGCCGACGAACTCGGGGATCAGACCGAAACGGAGCAAATCCTCGGGCTCGCACTTGCGGAGCATTTCGCCGGTGCGGCGCTCGTCGGGCGCGGCGACATGCGCGCCGAAACCGATAGATTTGCCCTGGAGGCGATCACCAATGATGCGTTCGAGGCCGTTGAAGGCACCGCCACAGATGAAGAGGATGTTGGTGGTATCGACCTGCAGGAACTCCTGCTGCGGATGCTTGCGGCCGCCCTGCGGGGGCACGCTCGCGGTGGTGCCCTCCATGATCTTCAACAGCGCCTGCTGAACGCCCTCGCCCGAAACATCGCGGGTGATCGAGGGATTGTCCGCCTTGCGCGAAATCTTGTCGATTTCGTCGATGTACACGATGCCGCGCTGCGCGCGCTCGACGTTGTAATCGCTCGCCTGGAGCAGCTTGAGGATGATGTTCTCGACATCCTCGCCGACATAGCCCGCTTCGGTCAGCGTGGTCGCGTCCGCCATGGTGAAGGGCACGTCGAGAATGCGCGCGAGGGTTTGGGCGAGCAGGGTCTTGCCGCAGCCGGTGGGGCCGACGAGCAGGATGTTCGATTTGGCGAGCTCAACCTCCTGACCCTTCTGGCCGTGGTTCAATCGCTTGTAGTGGTTATGGACGGCCACGGACAATACGCGCTTGGCATAGGCTTGGCCGATCACGTAGTCGTCGAGCACCTTCATGATCTCGCGCGGAGTCGGCACGCCATCCTTGGTCGATTTTACCAGGTTGGTCTTGGTTTCCTCGCGGATGATGTCGTTGCACAATTCAACGCATTCGTCGCAGATGAACACGGTCGGCCCCGCGATCAGCTTGCGCACCTCGTGCTGGCTCTTGCCGCAGAAGCTGCAGTAGAGCGTGTTCTTCGAATCGCCGCCGCTCAGCTTGGTCATTGCGTCTCTTAGCCTCGCCCGCCGGGTTCGCCCGGGGCTTGTTGAATGCGTATGTTAGACCGCTCGCCGCCCGGGGCAACCCGCAAACGGTGTTCGGGCGTAATTGGCCGCGCCCAGGGTAACGGCACTACGCCCAGGAACTGTCCGCGAGGACAGCTAAACTGCGGCTGAATCGTCGATTTTCACGCCGCTTTGGCTGCTTCCTCGGGCGTAACCGGTCGCTTCTCCATCACCGAATCGACCAGCCCGAACGCTTTGGCTTCCTCGGCATCGAAGATCTTGTCACGCTCGACCGAGCGTTCGATCACGTCGATCGGCTGGCCGGTATGCTTGGCCATCAGTTCGTTCATGCGGTGGCGCACGCGCAGGATTTCGCGCGCCTGGATTTCGATATCGGTCGCCTGGCCCTGCGCGCCGCCGCTCGGCTGGTGGATCAGCACGCGCGTGTTGGGCAGCGCGACGCGCATCCCCGGCTCGCCCGCTGCCAGAAGGAACGCGCCCATCGAAGCCGCCATGCCGATGGCAACGGTGCCTACCTTGGGACGGATATACTGCATCGTATCGTAGATGCTCATGCCTGCGGTGATAACGCCGCCGGGCGAGTTGATATAAAGGAAGATATCCTTCTTGGGATTCTCCGATTCGAGAAACAGCAACTGCGCGGTAATCACCGAAGCCATGTGATCCTCGATCTGGCCGGTGACGAACACGATGCGTTCGCGCAGCAAGCGACTGTAAATGTCGAAGCTGCGCTCGCCGCGGCTCGACTGCTCGACGACGATGGGAATGAGGCCGGCGTGGGGGTGGATCATCGGGGGCTTTCGGGGCTGTCCTGTAGTCCCAACTTCGGGGGTGGCGTGCGGAGCGTCAAGCGGGTGCTGCAACGGCTCTGGCGCCGGGGTGTCGCCACGTTAAGCGCCCGGCCATGCAAAGCCTGCCAATCGCCCCGCCATGCGCTATACCATCCCACTACTCGCCCTGTTGGCTGTCGCCGCTGCGCCCGCACCCGAACCGGATCCGCTGCTCAGGCAGCTCATCGCCGACGCCAGGGCGTCCAGGCCCGTCGCGTTCGAGCGCACGCAGCGGGTGGAGGATAATGGCAAGCCCAGCGTTTTCGTCGATCGCTATGATCCTGCGCTGGCCCAGCCGTGGAAACTGGTGAGCGTCGAAGGGCGCGCGCCGAAAGCCGACGAAATCGAGAACTGGAAGAAGTCGGTCAAAAACGGCGTGCCCGGCTATGCCCGCGTGGCCTTGCTGCTCGCCGCCGCCCAGCGCGTGGACGCCGCTCACTATCGTGTCGCGCAGCTGCCCAAAGGCTTCATGCCGCGCGACAGCTTCGCCGAACATCTTGTCGCCGATCTGGCGGTGGACAGCAGCGGGGCGCGGCCGTTCGTGCGTGAAGCGCATTTTTACGCGACCGCTCCGTTCCGGATGTTCATCGTCGCCAAGATCGACAAGTTCGACGCCATCAACCGCTACGCGACGGGTGCGGATGGAGCACCACGGATCGTGGCGCAGGACACGCTGCTCGCGGGGACCGGGCCGGGCATGTCGGGCACGCAGATCAAGCGCGCGACCTTCGAGCCGCTCACGCGCTGAGGCCCGGACGCAAACCTTCGCGCGCGCGGCCGTTCCCTCTGTTCGCCGGGGCAGCCATGAGGCGACGACAGGCCGATGAACGACGATCCGGATTTCGATGGCGCGAGCCTGCTGATCGTGGGCAGCCATCTGCTCGCGGCGGGTGCCGAACGCCCCGCGCTCGGCCTGTTGCTCGGGCGCGAGCAGGCGGGGGCTGGCGTGGTGAAGACATGGTTCATCGGCACGCGGGTGGCGCGCGCGCCCGAACGCGCGCTGAGCGACGTGCGCTTCGAAGGCGGTGCACCGCCGCTGCGCGCGCTCGCGCAGCGGATCGAGGCGGGGGATTTCCGCACGTGGTTCGGCGAACTCAAGGCTGATGCCGATGCGGGGCGCGTGTACCCCGTCCGCCCTTCATCGCGCGTTGAACGAACGCCCCCGAGCGCAACCGCTGGCTCCGCTCCTTCGCGTCTGTCCGCGGGGTCGAGCGACGCTGCTACCCCGCCCGAACTGGGCGCAATGCACCGCCGCCACTTCCCCGCCGCCAGCGAGACGCCAGTAGTCCGCGCGCGCACGACCCACCGCTGCAGGTAGCGCCAAGGCATTGGAATAGCTGACTAAAACAACTGTAATCCACCGCTCGCTCCCCGTTCATCGTCACATCCCTATATCGGCGGCCGAAGCAAACGGGCCCGCAGACACACGATGCCATCGGCGATTTTCCATGACGCGAGCGGACGGCGCCGGTGGTGGGTGTTGGGCGCGACGCTTGCATTGTTGCTCGCGGTCATCATCGCGCTGGGCACGCTGGCACTGACGATCGAGCAGGAGCCCGCGCCACCTCCGCTGGCGTTTGGCGTTCCAATCCCCGTCAGCGCGCCGGGATCGCTCGCCGGGCTCTCGCATCGTCTACGGCGCGCGCTCGGGCGCGAGCCGACGGTGACGGGAGCGTGGCTACCGCCCGCCGCACGCGCGGCGCAGCGCGGGCATCCGCTGACGGTCGGCTTCTACACGCCCGACGATGACGGATCGGTCTCCAGCCTGGCGCGGCGCGTGAATGGCCTCGATTGGGTCTCTGCGGCAGATTTCAACGTCGTCGGCGCGGATCATCATCTGCGCCAGACGCCCGATCCCAAGCTCGTGCAGATCATGGCCACCGCCACGCACAAGCCGCGCCTGATGCCGCTGGTGCAGAATGCGGACGAGGGCGTGTGGGACGGTGCGGGGATCGCCGCGCTGCTGCACGATCCAGCGCAGCGCGCCGCACTGCTCGATCGGTTGACGCCCGCGCTGGCGGCGGCTGGCGCGCGCGGCGCAGTCTTCGATTTCGAGGAAGTGCCAGCGTCCGCTCATGCGGACTACCGCGCGTTCCTGGCGGAAACCGTCGCTCGCTGGCGGCCGCGCGGGTGGCTGGTGTCGCTCGCAGTGCCGGTGGCCGATGAGGCGTGGGATCTCGGAGCTTTCGCGCGCATCGCGGACAATGTGCTCCTGATGACCTACGATCAGCATTGGGAGAGCGGCAGCGCAGGGCCGATCGCGGCTCAGCCATGGTTCGTCGAGAAGATGCGCAGCGGTGTCGCCGCAGTCGGCATCGACAAGGCGATCGTGTGCATCGGCAACTATGCCTACGACTGGACCGAAGGTGCCAAGGAAGCCAATGAGCTGACGGTCGAAGAGGCATGGCTCGTGGCGCGCGACAATCAGGCGCGCATTCGCTTCGACGCGCCGAGCGGCAACGCGACGTTCGACTATTCCGACGAGGGGGGCAAGCCGCACCACGTCTGGATGCTCGATGCAGCCAGCGCTTACAATCAGGCGCGCGCGGTCAGGATGGAGGGCGCGGCGGGCATCGCGATCTGGCGGCTGGGAAGCGAAGACCCCGGGATGTGGGCGTCGCTCGCTTCGGCCGGGACCGATGCGCGGCCGGACCTGCGCATCCTCAAGACGAGCAACAACGTCGACCTCGAAGGCAAGGGCGAATTGTTGCGCATCACCGCGACGCCAACCGATGGCGCGCGGACCATGGGCTATGACGCGCAGGGTCTGGCGCGCGACGAGCATTTTACGGGGCTACCCACACCGTTCGTGGTTCAGCGCGAGGGTAATCGCGCCGGATTGATCGCGCTGACCTTCGATGACGGGCCCGATCCGGACTGGACGCCACAGATCCTCGACGTGCTGAAGGCCAGCCACGTGCCCGCGACCTTCTTCGTCGTGGGGGTGAACGGAGTGGGCGAGCCCGATCTGCTGCGTCGAATCGTGGATGAGGGCCATGAGATCGGCAACCACAGCTACACGCATCCCAATATGGCGCGCATCTCGACCGAGACGATCCGGCTCGAACTGAACGCCACGCAGCGACTGATCGAGGCCTATACCGGCCATTCGACCCGCCTGTTCCGCGCGCCCTTCTTCGGCGACGCCGAGCCCACCTCGGCGGACGAACTCATCCCCGCGCTGACCGCGCAGCAAGACGGCTATCTAAACGTCGGCCTGCATGTCGATCCGGACGATTGGCAGCGGCCGGGCGCGGACGCGATCGTCGCGCGCACGGTTGCTGGGGTGACTGATGCCTCGCTCGGCGAGAATCACGGCAACATCATCCTGTTGCACGATGGCGGCGGCGAGCGTTCGCAGACGCTGGAAGCGCTGCCGCGCATCATCGCGGCGCTGCAGGCGCGCGGCTACCGTTTCGTGCCTGTGTCCGAACTGGGCGGCCTCACGCGCGCGCAGGTCAACCCCGTGGTGTCGGCCGCGGACGCGCTGGCGGTGAAGGCCGACGCAGGCGTTTTCAAAGCGCTCGATCGTGGACAGGAAGTGCTGGGCTTCCTGTTCGTCACCGCGATCGGGCTGGGGCTCACGCGTGCGATCGTGCTCGCGGTGCTGGCGCTGCGTGCCCGCCACGCCGAACTGCGCGCGGGTCCACCGCCCGCGGCATGGGACGGGCTGGTCAGCGTCCTTATCCCCGCATTCAACGAAGCCTTCGTGATCGAGGCTTCGGTGCGTCGCGTGCTTGCCAGCGTGGGGGCGCGGATCGAGGTGATCGTGCTAGACGATGGATCGAAGGACGAAACGAGTGCGATCGTCCGCCATGCGTTCGGCTCGGACGAACGTGTCCGGCTGTTGACGCTGGCCAATGGCGGCAAGGCACGCGCGCTCAATCGCGGTCTGTCACTGGCGAACGGCGAGGTCGTGGTGGCGCTCGATGCGGATACGCAGTTCGAGCCCGATACCATCGCCAAGCTCGCGCGCTGGTTCGCCGATCCGCAGACCGGAGCGGTCGCGGGCAATGCCAAGGTGGGCAACCGGCTCAACCTGATTACCCGCTGGCAGTCGGTCGAATATGTCTCCGCGCAGAACCTCGAACGGCGCGCGCTTGCCGGGCTTGATGCGATCACGGTGGTGCCGGGCGCGGTCGGCGCGTGGCGCGCGTCCGCCCTGCGCGCGCTCGACGGCTATCCGGTCGATACGCTGGCGGAGGATCAGGATCTCACCATCGCGGTGCAGCGCGCGGGCTTCCATGTCCGTTATGATCCCGATGCGGTTGCGTGGACCGAAGCGCCAGAGACGGTGCGCGGGCTGGTCAAGCAGCGCTTTCGCTGGGCGTATGGTACGCTCCAGTGCCTCTACAAGCACCGTTCGGTGATCTGGAGCGGGCAACCCCGTGGCCTCGCCCGTATCGGCCTACCGCAGGCATGGGCGTTCCAGATCGGCTTCGCACTGTTCTCGCCACTGATCGATCTGGCACTCGTGATCAGCATGGCGTTGACCGCGAAGGCGGTGCTCCAGCACGGCTGGGGTGCGCAGGCAGGCGATCTGCGCAAGATGGCGATCTACTGGGCGGCGTTCACGCTGATCGATCTGATCTCCGGCTGGATCGCGTACAGGCTGGACAAGCGCGAGCGGACGTTCCCGTGGCTGCTGCTGCTGAGCCAGCGGTTCGTGTACCGGCAACTGATGTATTGGGTGGTCGTGCGCGCGGTCTCGGCCGCACTGCGCGGACCGCTGGTGGGCTGGGGCAAACTCGAACGCACGGGCACGGTAGCGACCGCCTGAGCGCGGCAGCGGTGCCCGATCGGCTTTACAGCCGCCGCGCGCGCGCATATCGAAAGCGCTCCGAGGCGTGGGCGCGTAGCTCAGTGGTAGAGCACTGTGTTCACACCGCAGGGGTCGCTGGTTCGATACCAGCCGCGCCCACCACGCTTCGGTCCTTAGCCTTGCTCGAAGAAATCGCCGGGTTGAGAGCCGACATGAATGATCCGGGTCGGGCGGTGACTGCACTGCTCGAACCGTACCCGATTCAGCTCGCAACTGTGGCGATGGAGAGCCAGCCTTGGCGATTCTGATTGCCACGCATGGCGGAACCGGTGCCCTTCGTTGACCTCATAGTCCTCCAAACCTAGGGTTGCGAACGGGAAGGGTGGCCGAGTGGTTTAAGGCAGCGGTCTTGAAAACCGCCGTGGGGGCAACCTCACCGTGGGTTCGAATCCCACCCCTTCCGCCACTTCGGAACAAAGCTGGGCACTGCGCCCGGCAGCGTTCCCGAGCCGCCTGCGGCGGCAAGTGTCCGCAACAGGTCGGACTTCGATCCCATGATGCGAACTTCGCCGTCATTGACCTCGACGCGCTGCGCCAGCGCGCGAAGATGGTCGCGGCGGTAGCCGCCGCCGTCGAGGCGCATCCGCTGGCGCGCGGTCTGTGCGAACTTGGCGAGCATCGGCGCGGTGATCGCCTTCTGACCCGCGCTTTCGAGCATGGCGGACGCGCGGTCGGCATCGACGCGCGACTGGTCGCGGATGGCCTTGAGGCTGGCGATGCGGTCCTTCAGGTCGGGGTCGTCCAGATCGGCGACGCCGCTCTCGATGGCGTCGTAAAGGCGCTTGAGGCGAAGGTCGGTTTCGGTTGCGCGCTTGTTCAGCTCGGCGATGTGGGCATGGCGACGCTCGGTGCGCTCCTGCCGCCGGTCGAGGACCGTCGCCAGCACCTCCTCCAGCCGCGCTGGGTCAAGCAACCGATCCTCAAGATGCCCGGCGACCAGTGCGTCCAGCTTCTCCATCGGGACGGTCATGCCGTTGCAAGCGGTCGGACCCTGCCGGGCTTTGGTCGAGCAGGTGTAGTAGCGATAGCGCCCGCCCTTGCCGGTGCGGATGGTCATGGCTCCACCGCACTTGGCGCAATGGATCAATCCGGTCAGTAGTGTGGGACCGCCCACGACTTGCGGTGGCGTCACCTTCGGGTTGCGGGCTTTCATGCGCGCCTGCACGGTGTCGAACGTCGCTTGATCGATAATCGGCGGCACGGCGACTGAGATAACCTCCTCGTCGGGCTTGTTGTCCCCGTTCTTCGTTCGACGGTTGAACTCGTGCCGCCCGATATAGGTTTTGCGCGTCAGCATCCGGTGGACCGTGCCGATTCCCCAGCGCCCGCCGTCGCGGGTAAAGATACTGCGTTCGTTCAGGTGCTTGGTGATGGTCTTGACGCCCATCGGGCCGGTCGTGCCGTCGCCCTCCAGCGCGAGGCGGAACGCCAGCCGCACGGTATCAGCGTGAAGCGGGTCGATCTCCAGCTTCTTCTTGATCTTGGCCCCGCGTTGCTCGGCGGCGACGACGCGGTAGCCGATCGGCGGCAGCGAACCGTTCCAGAAGCCCTGCCGGGCATTTTCCTTCAAGGCGCGCAAGACGTGCTTGGCGTTTTCCTTGGACTGATACTCGTCGAACAGCGCCATGATCTGGCGCATCATGACGTGCATCGGGTCGTCGCCCATCTCCTGCGTGATCGACAACAGGCGGATGCCGTTCTTCGCCAGCTTGCGAACGTAGAACTCCAGCTCGAAATGGTCGCGGAAGAAGCGGCTAAACGAATGGACGACCACGACCTCGAACGGCGCGGGTTTGGTCGTCCCGGCCTCGATCATCTGCTGGAACTCGGGACGACGGTCGTTGGTGGCGGATGCGCCAGCGTCCACGAAGGTCTCGACAAGCTGGTAGCCGCGAGCGGTGCAATAGGCTTCGCCCTGTTTGCGCTGATCCGGGATCGACACGTCATGCTCGGCCTGCCGCGCGGTCGATACGCGCAGATAGAGGGCGGCGCGCAGCGGCACGGTCATGACGGCAAACTCCTCACATCATCGGCACGGCCCGAACATCTCGTCGAACAGGTCGCCAAACCACGCCTCGAATACCTCCACCTCGGCCTGGGTGACCGGCACGCGATCGGGCCAGTCATCGGTGACGGTCCACGCCTCCACGTCGTGCTTCGGCGGACGGCCCGGAAACGGCCACGGCTTCCCAAGCAGCCGTTCAAGCTGCTCGGAAGCTGATGGCGGATGCGGGCGCGAGACTCGGGGCATTGCGCCAGAATCGCCGAACCAACGCGCTGAAAGAATAGCGTTTCTCTACGCTTGACTACGCTTCGTGCCGTAGCGCGTAGATACTTGCGCACGGCGGCTGGCGGCGGAACTGATGTAAAATCCGTGGTCACGCCGCTTCCTTGCGCGAGGGTCGGATCAGCACCTCGGCGGAAATCCCCAGCCGGTCATGCAGGCGGCGGATCATGTCGATCGACAGGCCACGCTTGCGGTTGAACACCTCGGCGATCCGGGTGCGTGTGCCGATGATGTCCTCCAAATCCTTGCGGGTCATGCCCTGCTGCTCCATCCGGAACTTGATCGCTTCGATCGGATCGGGCGCATCCATCGCATGGTGCTTGGCCTCATAGACGTCGATCAGCGTGGCCAGCACGTCGAGCCGGTCGCCC
>JBBSFH010000005.1:0-149297 GCA_038238915.1 Sphingomonadales bacterium | reverse complement strand
GGTACGCAGCGTCAGGTCGCCGGCAATGAATTGCCGGTGCTGACCGTCGATCTCGATCGACAGGCGGCCGCTGGCATCGACCCCGCGTTCGGTGCCGACCACGCTGACATCGGTCTTCGTTCCAGGCCCCGACATTCCCAACGACACGGGCTGATTGCGAAACGCATCGGCCTCATTCCATTCCAACGCGAATGCGGCGAAGCCGGATTCAGCGAAGCGTGCGAGTCGCGCGCCAAGGGCCACCGCAAGGTCGGCAGCCAGCCGGTTGCGGTCTTCCAGCGGGCAGCCGGCGCTGTGAAGGTCGATTGCGGCGAGCGCCCGAATGCCGTTATCTGCCGTGTCGGGATCGCGTGGCACCACGTTGACGCCGACGCCGACGATCACGATGGTCGAGGCGGCAAGCGCATGCGCTTCGACCAGTATTCCCGCGAGCTTGCGTCCGTCGACCAGCACGTCGTTAGGCCACTTCAGGTCGACGCGCAAGCCCTGGCGGGCAAGCGCATCGCGCACCGCGAGCCCGCAAACGAGCGTGATGCCCTCGAGTCCAGAAAGGGGTCGCGCGACGCTCAACGCATACGAGGCGGTCAGCGAGGCGCCGCGCGCCGATACCCAGGTGCGACCGAGGCGTCCCCGTCCCGCGGTCTGGAGTTCCGCCGCGAGCACGGCCGGGCGCGAGAACGTGCGACCGGCGCGAGCTTCATGCAGCAAGTCCGAATTGGTCGATGCGGTAGCCGCGACGACGCGCGCATCCCAGGCGTTAGCGAGGCCGTCTTCCAGACATCGCCGGTCGAGCGCGCGCTGCAATAGCTCGCGATCGAGCGCAATCGAGGCGGACGTCCGATCGATCGCATGGGGCGTCGGCTCGCGCTCCGGTTCGCGAGGCTGGTGGATGCGTTGTTCCAGGCGATTCATGCGCGGATTGTATGCTCGCACCGTGCCGCTTCGACCTGCCACGTCCTCCGCACCAGCGTCCTCGCGACCCGCTCGCGCATGGCAGCGCCGCGCCTCGCCGTTGTCGCGCTATGCGCTCGTCGCATACACGCTGATCGTGCTCGACGCGAGCCTCTATCCCTTCCTTCGGTGGCGCGATCTCGGGATTGCGCCCTTCGACTATCTGTTCGCGGCGTGGCCGCCTCGCCCTCTTCCGTTCGACCTGATCATCAATATGCTCGGCTATATGCCGCTGGGATTCGTCGCCGGCCTGGCTTTGCATCCGCGTTGCCGCGGCGCGGTTCTCGTGATCGGGGCGCTCGCCTACTGCGCGCTACTGTCGGTCGGCGTCGAAGCGCTGCAAACCTATCTGCCCGCGCGCGTCGCGTCCAAGGTGGACGTATTGAGTAACGTGGCGGGTGGGCTTCTCGGTGCCCTGCTCGCGGCGCGCTTTGCGCCGCCGTTGCTCGACACCGGGCGACTGCGCGTATGGCGGGCGCACTGGTTCGCCAACGACGCGAGCCGCGGTCTGATCCTGATCCTCGTCTGGTTCGGCGCGCTCGTGTATCCCGAAGCGCTGGCCCTGGGCACGGGCGGGCTCCTGAAGGCTTTCGATCCCGAGTGGTCCGAGCGCATCGCACACGCGGTCGGCCTCGCAAGCGTCAACGATCCTGACTCGAGTGCGGCCCGGTTCCAGCTTGCCGAAAGCATCGTTTGCGCGCTCGCCTTGCTCGGTTCGGGATCGTTGTTCCTCAATCTGCAACGCGCCACGACGCGCTGGTCAACCCGCTTGCTGCTCCTGCTAGCGTTCATCGTCGCGACGATCGGGGTGAAGGCATTCGCACATGCATTTCTGTTCGCAGATGCGGGTCAATGGCCATTGCTTGCGCCCGGTGCACGATGGGGGTTGCTGGCCGGCAGCGGTGCGCTGCTGGTGGCGTGGCTGCTGCCGATGCGGTTGCGCTGGGCGCTCGGACTCGCGGCACTGATCGGCTCGGTCGCTCTGGTCAATATCTTTCCCGACAACCCCTATGCCAATCCTGTCGGGCTCGCGTTCACGCGCGGTCGCCTGATGAATTTCTACGGGCTCACCAAGGGCATGAATCTCGCATGGCCGTATTTCGTGATCGCGTATTACCTGCGGCATCGCGGGGCGCACCGGCGCTGACGTTCGATGGCCGCGCCGTTATAATTCGGCTCCTGACGCCTGCCTTTCAATGCGCACCTTTTGAAGTGCGGCCCCTTGGCCGCTCACGATGAGTTATTACCAACGGCACATATTCTTTTGTCTCAACCAGCGCGATGAAGGTCGGGCCTGTTGCGCCGATCGCGGGTCGGTGTCGATGCAGGAACACGCCAAGAAGCGTTGCAAGCAACTCGACCTGCTCGGACCCGGCAAGGTGCGCGTCAACAAGTCGGGATGTCTCGACCGCTGCGAGGAAGGTCCGGTCGCGGTCGTCTATCCCGAGGGCGTGTGGTACACCTACGTTGACAAGACCGACATCGACGAAATCGTCGAGTCGCATCTGCGTGACGGCAAGATCGTCGAGCGCCTGCTGCTGCCTTCCGAAGCGGTCGTCATCGAACCATAGCCATCTGTCGCGCCGACGGCCGTCGCTCATGGGCGTCGCGCCGATGACCGCAACCGGCGCACGTCATTGGCGCGGCTTCTCGAGCGCCGCTCGATAGACGCACCAGCCAACCTTTCTGAATCACTTCCCATTCAAGCAATCGATGATCGCCCCCCTGTTTCACTCCCTGCTTGCTTCCCTGCTTGGTTCGTTGCGTCCAGGCTTCGCCGCCCTGCTCGCGACGACGTGCATTGCCGCCCATTCGCAAACCCCTGCGCAAGCACCTTCCACCGCGCCGATCGCGCCGGTGATCGAGGCAAAGGCGTGGCTGCTGATCGACCTGACCAGCAATCAACGTCTGGCCAGTGCGAATGAAACCGCGCGCGTCGACCCGGCGTCGCTGACCAAGCTGATGGTCGACTACCTGGTGCTCGCAGCGATCCGCGACAAGAAGCTCACGCTCGCGCAGGCCGTGCCGGTACCGGCAGACCTGTACAAGCGCGTGAACCAGAAGACCGAGTCGGTGATGTTCATACCGCCGGGCAAGACCGCCACGGTAGACGACCTACTGCATGGCCTGATCATTCAATCGGGCAACGATGCGGCGGTGGTGCTCGCCGATGCCGTGGGTGGCAGCGAGGCGAGCTTTGTCGAGATGATGAATCGCGAAGCCAAGCGCATGGGCATGAACGCGACCAGCTTTCGCAATCCGAGCGGCGTCACCGATCCCCAGCACTACACCACCGCCGCCGATCTCGCGATCCTGGTGACGCGCCTGATCACCGACTTCCCGCAGTTCTATCCGCTCTACTCGCAGAAGGACTTCACCTACAACGGGATCAAGCAGGGCAACCGCAATCTGCTGCTCTACAAGGACCCGACCGTCGACGGCGTGAAGACCGGACATACCGATGCGGCGGGCTACTGCCTGATCGCGTCGGCCAAGCGGCCGCAACCGGCGGGCGCGGGCGGCGGGGAACGGCGCCTGCTGTCGGTCGTGATGGGCGCGAACTCGCCGAACGCGCGCGCGCAGGAAAGCCTCAAGCTGCTCAACTGGGGCTTCCAGAATTTCGACGCGGTGCGTCTCTACGAAGCCAACCAGGCGATCGCGACACCGCGCATCTGGAAGGGTGTCGAGTCCGAAATCAAACTCGGATTTCCGCGACCGATCTACGTGACCCTGCCCAAGGGGCAGGCCGGCAACGTCAAGTCCACGCTCGATCGCAAGGACCCGCTGGTCGCGCCGATCCAGGCGGGCGATCGCGTGGGAACATTGAAGCTCACCGTCGATGGAAGGCCGGTCGGCGAGTTTCCGGTGGTGGCACTCGATACCGTTGCGCAGGCCGGCTTCTTCGGCCGCGCGTGGGATGCGGTGCGCCTGATGGTCAAGTAAGCGCGCACCGCACCACGTTCACACTGGATTAGGAGATCTTCATGGACGCGCTTGCTTCAGATCATCCCGCCGCCTCAGCGGACCCGCTGGTGTATCTGCGCGTTTCCGGCAAGGCCGAGCTCGTGCCCTTGTCCGAAGCGCGCGTACCGGTGCTCGATCGCGGCTTCATCTTCGGAGACGGCATCTACGAGGTCGTGCCCGTGTATGGGCTAAGGCCGTTTCGCTTGTTCCAGCATCTGGCGCGCCTGTCACGCAGCCTGAAGGCGATCGGCATCGACAATCCGTTCAGCGTCGACGAATGGAAGGCGCGCATCACCGAACTCGTCGATGTCTTCGCCAAGAGCCACGGCGTCGAGGACCAGTTCGTCTACATGCAGGTAACGCGCGGCGTCGCCAAGCGCGGTCACGCATTTCCGAAAGGCATCACGCCTACCGTATTCATGATGACGGGTCCGCTGGTGCTGCCGCCCGCCGAGGTGCGCGAGAACGGCGCGGCGGCGGTGACCGCAATCGACAATCGCTGGCTGCGCTGCGACATCAAGTCGGTGTCGCTGCTCGGCAATGTGCTGATGGCCGAGCATGCAGCGGCCAACAGCGCGGCCGAGACCATCCTTTTTCGCGACGGCTTCCTGACCGAGGCCTCATCGTCGAACGTGTGGGTCGTCAAGGACGGCGTCCTGCATGCACCGCCGAAGGACAATCGCATCCTCGAAGGCATACGCTACGGCCTGATCTCCGAACTGGCCGAAGCGCACGGCGTGCGCTTCGTGGTCGCGCCGGTTGCCGAACAGGCGGTTCGCGACGCCGACGAATTGATCCTCTCGTCGGCGACCAAGGAAGTGATCCCCATCGTCAAGCTCGACGGCCAGCCGGTCGGCGACGGCATGGTCGGCCCCGTGTATCGCCGCTTCTACGCCTGGTACCAGGAAGCCAAGGCAGCGGACGCGTAGCCATGCCGGAACTCGACAGCATCATCGAGTACCCGCTCGAATTTCCCGTCAAGGTGATGGGCTTGAACCGGCCCGAGTTCGTGCCGGCGATGACGGCGGTCTTCCTGCGGCATGCGCCCGACTTCGACACTTCGAACATCGTCGTGCGCGAATCGCGCGAAGCGAAATATCTGAGCCTCACGATGTCGATCAATGCGATCAGCCGCGAACAGCTCGATGCCCTGTACAGCGAATTGTCCGATCATCCGATGGTGACGATGGCGCTCTAAGTCGAGGTCGAAGCCGCGGGCAGCACGATCGCCGCGTCGAGACCGCCACCGGCCGCTTCGTCGAGCTCGATACGGCCGTCGTGCAGGCGCGCAACCGATTGCGCAACCGCAAGGCCCAGGCCGCAATGCCCGGATGCGCCGCGTGCCGCGTCCAGCCGCGTGAACGGTTTGAGCGCCTCGACGCGGCGTTCGGGCGCGATGCCCGGGCCGTGATCGCGAACCACGATGCGATAACGCGCTTGTGGACCGGTCCCACTTGCCTCACCCGCGATCGTGACGGGCGCTGCGCCATGCGCGAAGGCATTGCTGATCAGGTTGTCGATCGCGCGCATCAGCGCGTCGCCGTCGGCCGTTCCCGCTACATATTTGCCCGGCCCCCGCATCTTCTCGCTCGCCGCAAAGAACGCCTCCATCTTGCCCGCCGGCGCGAACGAGATCAGCAGCCGCCCCACCGTATCGCCCACATGCGCCCAGCCATGCGGGACGCCGCGCGGCCCAAGGATGCAATCGCCCGCATGCAGCGACACGCGGTTGCCGCCCACTTCCACATCATAGTCGCCCTCGAGCACGAAGAAGAGCTCGTCCTCATTGTGATGCAGATGGCGCGGCGGACCGCCCTTGATGTGATTGGTCTGCTCCATCACGAACATCGCGCCGCCGGTATCGCGCGTGAGCACCTTGTACGCGGTCGAACTAAGCCCGATCGACCGCGCCGCCCGCCCCTCCCGATCCGCCGCAGCAGGCACCAGCCCCGGCGAGGGCAGCGGGGGAGGAGTTGGTGTCTGCGCGAGCGCCCCTGCGGGGATCGCGGCAAGCGCAAGCGAAAGCATGTGACGGCGCTCGATGGGCAACATGGCAGGTCTCCCTAAGGGAATAATACGCCAACCCGCGAGACCCGCCTACCCCCCTCTCCCGCAAAACGGGGGAGGTGTCCGCACGACTTCTACCCTGCCACTCAGGCCCTTAATGCGATGGCAGGTGCGCAAGGACCGTCATCGGGAGGACATGGCGCCAAGGCATAATGGCTGAACTGCATCGTATATTGCGCGCGCCCCTGCGTCATCGAACGCAGCTGGTTCACATAGCCGAACATATTCGCCAGCGGTACGATCGCCTCGATCACCTGCGCGTTGCCGCAGCTGTCGGTGCCCTGGATCTGGCCGCGCCGCGAGTTGATGTCGCCGATGCAGTCGCCGAGGAAGTTCTCGGGCGTCACCACTTCCACCTTCATCACCGGCTCGAGCAGCTTGATTCCCGATTTTGTCGCCGCCTCGCGCATCGCGCCGCGCCCGGTGATCTCAAACGCGAGCGCACTCGAATCGACGTCATGATACGCGCCGTCATACAGCGTCACCGAGAAATCGATGATCGGAAAGCCGATCAGGCTGCCTGAAGCCGCAACCTCGCGGATGCCCTTCTCCACGCTCGGGATATATTCACGCGGTACGTTGCCGCCCTTCACCTCGTCGATGAACAGCACGCCGCTACCACGCTCGCCCGGCGCAACCGTCATCTTCACGCGCCCGAACTGGCCCGTGCCGCCCGACTGCTTCTTGTGCGTGTAATCCACGTCCACCTTGCGCGCGAGGCTCTCGCGATACGCCACCTGCGGCGCACCGACATTGGCCTCAACCTTGAACTCGCGCTTCATCCGGTCGACGAGGATTTCGAGGTGAAGCTCGCCCATCCCCTTGATGATCGTCTGGCCCGATTCCATGTCCGAAGTCACGCGGAAGCTCGGATCCTCCTGCGCCAGCCGGTTCAAGGCCAGACCCATCTTTTCCTGATCGGCCTTCGTCTTGGGCTCGACGGCAACCTCGATCACGGGCTCGGGGAAAATCATCCGCTCCAGAATGATCGGCTTGTTCGGAATGCACAAAGTATCGCCAGTAGTAGTATCTTTCAGCCCTACCAGCGCGACAATATCGCCCGCATAGGCTTCCTTGATGTCCTCGCGGTTGTTCGCGTGCATCAGCAACATGCGCCCGATCTTCTCGCGCTTATCCTTGGTCGAGTTCATCACGGTGGATGCCCCCTCCAGCTTGCCCGAATAGATGCGCGCGAACGTCAGCGCGCCGACGAACGGATCGCTCATGATCTTGAACGCCAGCGCCGCGAACGGCGCGTCGTCGTCCGCCGAGCGCGTATCGGGCGTGCCATCCATCAGTTCGCCCACCATAGGCGGGATGTCCAGGGGCGACGGCAGGTAATCCACCACAGCGTCCAGCAAAGGCTGCACGCCCTTGTTCTTGAACGCCGAGCCGCACAGCACCGGCACGAACGCAAACGCCAGCGTCCCCTTGCGGATCAGGCGCTTGAGCGTGGCAGTATCGGGCGCGTCGCCGCTCTCCAGATACGCGGTCATCACGTCGTCGTCCTGCTCGACCGCCATCTCGATCAGCTCGGAGCGCGCCACGGCCGCAGCATCGGCAAGGTTCGCCGGAATGTCCTCATAGACGAACTTCGCGCCGAGGCTCTCTTCGAGCCAGACGATCGCGCGGTTCTCCACCAGATCGATCAGTCCCTTGAAATCCCCCTCAAGACCGATTGGCAGATACAGCACCGCCGGTCGCGCGCCCAGACGATCCTTGATCATCTGCACGCACATGTTGAAGTTCGCCCCCGTCCGGTCGAGCTTGTTGATGAAGCACATGCGCGGCACTTTATACTTGTCCGCCTGCCGCCACACGGTCTCGCTCTGCGGCTCTACCCCGGCAACACCGTCGAAACACGCGATCGCACCATCAAGCACGCGCAGCGAACGCTCGACCTCGATCGTGAAGTCCACGTGCCCCGGCGTATCGATGATGTTGATCCGGTGCTCCAGACCGTTGCCGTCCTCGGGCTTCCAGAAACACGTCGTCGCGGCCGACGTGATCGTGATCCCGCGCTCCTGCTCCTGCTCCATCCAGTCCATCGTCGCGGTGCCTTCATGCACTTCGCCGATCTTGTAGGACTTGCCGGTGTAATAGAGGATCCGCTCGGTCGTCGTCGTCTTGCCGGCGTCGATATGCGCCATGATGCCGATGTTTCGATAGCGATCGAGCGGAGTAGTGCGGGCCATTACGAATGATCCTAAATCTGGATTTTATAAACTTGGCGCTCGGCGCGCGCCTACCAGCGGTAGTGCGAGAACGCCCGGTTCGCTTCGGCCATACGGTGCGAATCTTCGCGCTTCTTGACTGCATTGCCGCGATTGTTCGCCGCATCCATCAGTTCGCCCGAAAGCCGCGCCGCCATCGTCTTCTCGGATCGCGCACGCGCCGCGCCGATCACCCAGCGGATCGCCAGCGCCTGAGCGCGCTCGGGACGCACTTCGACGGGAACCTGATAGGTCGCACCACCAACGCGGCGCGAACGCACCTCGATGCCCGGGCGCACATTGGCCAGCGCGTCATGGAACATGCCCAGAGGATCGCGCTTGGCGCGCGCCTCAATCGCATCCATCGCCCCATAGACGATCGATTCCGCGACCGATTTCTTGCCCTCATACATAACCGAGTTCATGAACTTGGTCAGCGTCACGTCCCCGAACCGGGGATCGGGCAGAACAACACGCTTTTCAGGACGACGACGACGAGCCATTCAACAAACCTTCTTACTTGGGGCGCTTGGCGCCATATTTGGAACGCGACTGCTTGCGGTTCTTAACACCCTGCGTGTCGAGCACGCCGCGCAGGATGTGGTAGCGCACACCCGGCAGATCGCGCACGCGCCCGCCGCGAATCAGCACGACCGAGTGCTCCTGCAAGTTGTGCCCCTCGCCCGGGATATAGCCGATCATCTCGTTGCCGTTGGTCAGGCGCACCTTGGCGACCTTGCGCAACGCCGAGTTCGGCTTTTTCGGAGTGGTTGTGTAAACGCGCGTGCACACGCCGCGCTTCTGCGGGTTCGCCTCCATCGCGGGAGTCTTGCTCCGCTCCTTGACGGGGTCGCGCCCCTTGCGGATCAGCTGATTGATCGTCGGCATGTCTGCCAGTTCACCTTACAATAGACGTTCGGGGCCATAAACATTCGGGCCGCGCGGCCGATCCGGTAAACATGGGAGGCGACCGGAAGCCAAGCCTCCTCGCGCCATCAGTGCCAGCGATATCCACGCGCACGAGCCGCCGGGCCCGCAGGGGTCCGGCGAAACGAAGCGGTGCCATAGTCCGATCAGGCGTCGGGGTCAACGCCATTGCATGGATGCGCGCGCGCGGATACGCCCGCCGCCCAATGCACGCGGCCCCCCTCCCCGGCACTCCCGCGTTCGCGGTCATCGTCCCCACGCTGAACGAGGCTGGCAACATCGCGGTCCTCGTCGCCGCGCTCGATCGTGCGCTCGCGGGGCGCGCGCACGAAATCCTCTTCGTCGATGATTGGTCCACCGATGGCACGCCCGGTGCAGTCGCTGCGCTCGCCGCCACGCGTCCCGATATCCGCCTGATCCGCCGCTACGGCCGCCGCGGCCTCTCCACCGCAGTCATCGAGGGCGCGCTCGCCACCTTCGCGCCGATTGTCGCGGTGATCGATGCCGATATGCAGCATGATGAAAGCCTGCTGCCCCGTCTGATCGATACCATCGAAAGCGGAATGGCCGATATCGCGATCGGTTCGCGCTACGTCAGCGGCGGCTCGGTGGGCGAATGGGACGCCGGGCGCGCGCGCGGCAGCCGTGTCGCCACCCTGCTCGCGCGCCGCCTTCTCCCGTCGCCCGTCGCCGATCCGATGAGCGGCTTCTTCGCGGTGCGCCGCGATGCGCTCATCGCCGCGCTCCCGCATCTGTCCAACATGGGCTTCAAGATCCTGCTCGATCTGCTCGTTTCCAGCCCCGTGCCGCTGCGTGTCACCGAACTCCCCTTCACCTTCCGCGCGCGCCACGCGGGCGACAGCAAGCTCGATAGCGGGGTCGCGATCGATTTCCTGCTGCTGCTGCTCGATAAGTCGCTCGGCCGCTGGCTGCCGCCGCGGCTGATCCTGTTCGGTGCGGTCGGCATGGCGGGACTGGTCGTCCACCTCGCCATATTGCGCGCCACGCTCGGTCTTGGCGCGCGCTTCGCCATTGCACAGACGATTGCGGTCGTCACCGCGATCGCCTTTAATTTCGTGCTCAACAACGCGCTCACCTATCGGGACCGCCGCCTGCGCGGCGCGGCACTGCTGCCCGGACTACTCTCCTTCTACGCGGTCTGCGGGCTGGGCGCGGTCGCCAATGTCGGCGCGGGCGCGTTCGTCTTTGCAAGGCAGCCGCGCTGGTGGCTGGCGGGGATCGCGGGCGCGTTGATCGGATCGCTTTGGAACTTCGCCGCCTCCTCGGTCACCACATGGCGCAAGCGCTAGACCGCGCTCCCTCGCGCGCACTGATCGCCGCCGCGCTCGCGCTCCTGACGCTTGCCATCCGCGCGCAGACGCTGGGCAACCCGCTGATCGGCTTCGACGAGCAATTCTATCTGCTCGTCGGCGATCGGATGCTTCACGGCGCGCTGCCCTATGTCGATATCTTCGATCGCAAGCCCGTCGGCCTCTTCGTGATCTTCGCCGCAATTCGTGCGCTCGGTGGCGAGGGCACGCTGCAATCCCAGCTCGCCGCCGCCATCGTCGTCGCGCTCACCGCCGGCCTGCTCTACCGCCTTGCCCGCCACATCGCGCCCTGGCCCGGAGCACTCGCCGCCGCCGCCGCCTATCCGCTCTGGCTGAACCTGACTGCAGGCGAAGGCACGCAGGCCGCCGTCTGGTTTAATCTGCCCGTATGCGCCGCCGCGTTGCTGATCGTGCGCGCTATCCGCGAGCCCCTCCAGATCACGCGCATCGGCATCGCGGCGATGCTGCTCACGGGCGTCGCGATCCAGATCAAATACACCGCCCTGTTCGAGGGCGTGTTCTTCGGCCTCGCGCTGTTGTGGGTAGCCTGGCACCAGCGCTCTCGCCCGGTCCGCCTCGCGGCCCTCGCGTTGGTCTGGATGCTGTGCGCACTCGCCCCAACGCTGCTCGCAGCTGCCGCCTATGCGCGCATCGGCGCACTCGATGCGTTCCTGTTCGCCAATTTCCGCTCGATCGGCGGTCGCCTGCCCGATCCGCCCGACGCGCGCGCGCTCGGCCTCGTGCTGATCGCCGCCATCGTCGCGCCGCTGCTCTTGTTCGCACGCGCCCGAGCGCTCGCCCGCTCGAGTCCGCCCGCCCGCTTCGCGCTCGCGTGGAGCATCGCCGCCTTGGGTGCGCTACTCGGCTTCGGTGCGTTCCTCGCCCCCGATTACGCACAGCCGCTGATCGCACCGCTCGCCTTCGCGACCGCACCCGCGTTCGCCGCCCGGCCGCGCCGCGCCGCGCTGCTGCTCGCGGTCGCGCTCGTCGCGGGCCAGATCGTGCTCTACGCCACCCAGCGCGCCAAGGGCGGCCGCGCGCAGGCCCTCGCGCTCGCCGCCGCCGCCAAGCCGCACAATGGTTGCCTGTATGTCTACGACGGCCCCCCCGCGCTCTACCTCCTCACGCACAGCCAACTCCCGACGCGGTGGCCATTCCCAGGCCACCTCAATACCGCGAACGAAGGCAGCATCGCCGCGCTCGGCATCGATCCCATAACCGAAGTGAGGCGCATTCTCGCCAGCCACCCCGAGACGATCGTCGACACCGCCCCCGCGTACGCGCTTGGAAACCCGGGCACGCGCGCATTGGTGCAGGCCGAACTCGCCCACAATTACCGCTCGGTACTCACGCTTCGAACCGGGCGGCGAACGCGATTCGTTTATCGAGTAAACGACAGCTTGCCCGTTACGCCGTGCGCGGTCGCTCGGGCGGAAGCCCGAACGAACACGCTTGAATAGCCGTCTTGGGCCACGCGCTGGAATCCCTCTGATCTGAGGCCCTCAACCCACTGCGCGATCTTTTCATCGCCAATGAAGCGACCATGTAATTCGACGATTATCTTCTCGAACGGCCGAAGATGCGCGACGGGGATATCGGCTTCGCTGCCTTCGATATCGATGATAAGCACGTTGGGTTCAAACGGCATCTGCTGCATAATGGCGGGAATGGATAACTGCTCAACACGGATAATGCGCGAGGCCGGCTGGTCGATTACCGCGCTGGAGGCGTAATAGTCCTGGCTCAGCTGAAAATCTATCCAACTCTCCCCCCCCCCGCAGCAACATTAAGTAATTGCGGCACTTCCAGTTCATTCAATGCAAAATTTTCAGCGATTAAGGGGAGCAGGTTCGGGTTTGCCTCCACCAGCGTGATTTGTTCGACACCGATTATCTTGCGGCAATACAAAGCCAGGAAGCCGATCGCGGTTCCAAGTTCCAGCACGCGGTCGCTCGGACTGATAAACCTTCGGCACAGGCGCGCATCATTGCATTCGTAGTCGGTAAGCAGCGCGTAACGCACCCGCCTCGACGACTGCCGAAGCGTCAGCGTGATGCCCTTTCGGGTCGCGGTTCGCCTCCAGAACGTCAGCGCATACAGCGCGAAATCCCGGGCATCCATCAACGTCATTGTTTCGATAACATCCCGTGTTGCGAAGATTGCAGTCCGGCTTGCCCGTAAGCCGCGTTCTGGCAAACCCGTTGCCACCCCGCGCGCACCCGCGCAATGATACTCCCCTGATCCAAGGAGCCACCATTGACCAAGTCCGCCCTCCTCGCCGCTGCCGCCCTCCTGCTCGCCGCGCCCGTCGCCCACGCCCAGCGCCCCGGCACCACCACCACCACCAAGGACACCACCGATTCCAAGGCGAAGCACGCCGACGCCATGGTCCAGGATGCCGAATCGGCGTGGGTTCGCCCGCCGGTCGATGAGCACACCGCCAGCAGCCACGGCTCAATCGCCACCGCGCACGCGGGCGTGATCGGCTACACAGCGACCGCCGGCACGCTCACCATCCGTGACGAGGAAGCCCAGCCGATCGCGTCGGTCTTCTACACCGCCTACACTGCCGATGGTGCCGACCGCGCGCGCCGCCCCGTCACCTTCTTCTACAATGGCGGCCCCGGCTCCTCGACAATCTGGCTGCGCATGGGCAGCTTTGCTCCCGTGCGCGTGGCGACCGATTCGCCCGAATATGTCCGCCCCGCCCCCTACAGCTTCGGCCCCAACCCGCAGACGCTACTCGACAAGACCGATCTCGTTTTCATCGATATGGTCGGCACCGGCTGGTCGCGGCCCTTGGGCGACAAGACCGGCAAGGACTTCTGGGGGGTGGACCAGGACGCGGACGCCTTCGCGCGCGCGATCCAGCGCTACATCACCAAGACCGGCCGCTGGACCTCGCCCAAATTCCTCTTCGGCGAAAGCTACGGCACGCTGCGCTCGGGCCCCGTGGCCGCGATGCTCGAACAGCGCGGCACCAGCCTGAACGGTATCGTACTGCTCTCGACCATCCTCAACTATGGCATCGAACAATCGGGCTACGATCAGAACACCATCACCTATCTACCCAGCTACGCCGCGACCGCCTGGTATCACAACCGCGTGCCTAACCGCCCCACCGACGTGAACGCCTTTGTCGCGGCGGCGCGCACGTTCGCCACCGGACCCTACGCCGCAGCACTCGCGAAAGGCGGCGCGATCGATCCTGCGGAGATGGATGCGGTCGCGCGCCAGATGTCTGCCTTCACCGGCCTCTCGGTCGATTACATCAAGCGCGCGGATTTGCGCGTCGATCTCGCACACTTCATGGCCGAACTGTTGCGCGATCAACGCCGTTCAGTCGGGCGCCTCGATTCGCGCTACACATTGTCGGTCACGGACGCGAACAACTCGGGTCCGGACGACGATCCTGCCGGCACTGCGGTCGCGGGGGCCTATGTCGCCTCGTTTCACGATTATGTGGCCAACACGCTCGGCTACAAGACCGATATGCCCTACCGCGTTTCGGCCTACGCGCTTCCCGGTTTCGACTGGGACTGGAAACACCGCGCGCCGGGCCAAGGCGGCGAACGCCAGATCGCGCCCAACACCGGCGTCGATCTTGCCTTCACGATGCGCACCAACCCGTATCTGAAGGTGATCGCGTTGAACGGTTACTATGATATGGCCACGCCGTTCTTCGGCACGGAATATGATGTCGCGCACCTCGGCCTGGCGCCCGAACTCCGGAAGAATATCAGCTTCAAATACTACCAGTCGGGCCACATGATCTATCTGAACCCGATCGAACTCGCGCACCTGCACGACGATTTGTCTGCCTGGTACGATCAAGCCGCAGGCGCTTCCGCCGATGGCGCAATCGCCCCGCGATCCGGCCGCGCCGGCCGCAGGAGCGCGCGCTAAGCGAGCGGACGCGGCTCAGCGAGCCGCGTCCTTCTCCACCACGCCGCCCTTCATCACGAACACCACCTTTTCCAGCACGCGCACATCGGCGAGCGGATCGCCCGCCACCGCCACCATATCGCCGTAGCGGCCCACCGCGATCGCGCCGACATCGCCCTCGCGCCCCAGCGCTCGCCCGGCGTTGACGGTGGCCGCCTGGATCGCCTGCATCGGCGTCATGCCCCACGTCACCATCGTGTTGAACTGCCGCGCATTGTCCCCGTGCGGATACACGCCCGCATCGGTGCCGAAGATCATGTTCACCCCCGCCTTCACCGCCGCGCGGAACGTCTCGCGCTGCTTGCGTCCGATCTCGCGTTCCTTGTCGAGGCTGTCCTGCATCGTGCCGTTCGAGGTGCCGGTCGCGAGGATATAATCGTCGTTGTAGATATCCATGTCGAACCACGTTCCACGCTTTTTTGCATCCGCAATCGTCGCCGCGCTCGCCAGGCTCACATGTTCGATCGTGTCCACCCCGTTGTCGATCGCCGCGCGGATGCCCGCGTCGCCGTGCGCGTGCGCCGCCACCTTCAGCCCTATCATGTGTGCTTCATCGGTGATCGCGCGGATTTCCTCGGGCGTAAGCTGCTGTGCGCCGACGGTATCGGCGTGGCTGAACACGCCGCCCGTCGCGCAGATCTTGATCACCTGCGCGCCATATTTGTGCACGAAGCGCACGCGCGCGCGCGCCTCGTCCGCACCGTTGAACACGCTCGGCTCGCGGTGATCGTAGCGCGGCGGCAACCCGGTCTCGTCACAGTGACCGCCTGTGGCACCCAGCGCATAGGTCGCGGTCACGATGCGCGGGCCGGGCACGAACCCCTCGTCGATCGCCTGGCGCAGCCCGACATCATCGAAATTGTCCGAACCCACGTTGCGCACGGTGGTGAAGCCGGCGCGCAGTGTCTTGAGCGCATTGCCCACGCCCGCCGCTGTCCAGAAACTGTCGGTATAATCCAGCCCCCTGTGCCCGCCGATCGCCGCCACGCTGGTCAGATGCACATGCATGTCGATCAGCCCGGGCAGAAGCGTCATGCCCGGCAGAGCGACGGTGCGCGCGCCCGTGGGCACGGCATCGCCCTGATGCCCCACCGTCACGATGCGCCCATCGGTCACCACGATCTGCGGTCGCTCGATCGTGCGCCCCGTGATCACATCGATCATCCGGTCCGCGCTCACCACCACGGTGTCGGCGCGCGCCACCGTCGCGGACAAGGCAAAAACGCAGGCGAGCGCGAGACGATGCTTCATGATCGGGATTCTCCAGACGGAACGATCCCCACGCTATTGCCAATCAGCGCCGCGCGGTAGTCCTACTCCGCCGCGATCGAATAGCCTCGTCCGGCGTGCAGCGCGTGCAATCGGCGCGAAAGCTCGGCAGCCAGGCGCGCTATCTTCTCGGCCAGCCGCGCCGCGCCCGGCAGAAGCGTCCCGACTACGCCGTCCAGATACATCGCCCGATCGAACTCGATCTGCACCGCATGGATGCCCGCCGCCGGTCGTCCGTGACGTTCGAGCGTGTAAGCGCCGGCATAGGGCAGGTTGTGCACCACGGACAAACCAAGATCGCGCATCCCCGCAATCACCAGATCGGACACCTGCGGCGCGGCCGAACGCCCGTGCAGATCGCCCACCACCACGCGCGGGCCGCCGGGCAGGGACGGCATCGAGTGGCAATCGATCAGCAGCGCATGGCCATGCAGCGCGCGTGCGCGCTCCAGCAGCCGGTGCACCTCGGCATGATAGGGCGTGTGCACGCTCCGGATCCGCGTCTGCGCTTCTTCCAACGGCAGCTTTGCCCCGTAGATCGGTTCGCCCGGAGCAAAGGCGCGCGGGATCACGCCCAGTCCTGCCGTCACACGCGATGTCGGCCGCGTATCGGGGGGAAGATCGAACAGCTCGGGATCGAGCTCGTCGGGGTGGCGATTGAGATCGATATACGCCCGCGCCACTTCGCCCAGCACACAGGGCGCGCCATGCGCCGCCACACCCCGGATCAGCCCATCGACGTTGCGATCCTCGCCCCTGCGCAGCGCGCTGACCTTGAGCCGGGTGCGGCGGAGAAGTTCGGTCGGGTACACCCGTCCGCTATGCGGCGAGGCGAACACGAGCGGTCCGGGCCGCGATACATCGATGATCCGGAACGGCACCATAACCGTATCCATGCGTATATCGGCCACAGCGACTTTAATCCTTTAGCGAAAGTCCCTAAACCCCAGGCTCGCCTCGTGCGTCAAACCGGGTAAGATCACTCTCATGATGGCGACGCGAATGGCACGGATTTTATTGACCGAGGACGACGCATCGCTGCGCCTGTTCCTGAGCCGCGCGCTCGAAACCGCCGGTCATCCCGTGGTCCAGGCCGAGGACGGCAATGCCGCCCTCCCACTGATCGAGGCGGACCGATTCGATCTGCTGCTGACCGATATCGTCATGCCCGGGCTCGACGGGATCGAACTCGCACAACGCGCGCGTGCGATCGCGCCCGATCTGCGCGTGATGTTCATCACCGGCTTTGCCGCCGTCGCCCTGACGCGTGCCGACGCACCCACCGATGCGCGTGTGATGTCCAAGCCGTTCCATCTGCGCGATCTGGTCCGCGAGATCAGCGAGATGTTCCCGCCCGGGGATGCAGCGGGAGATTGAAGCGGCTTGCGCCCCGGCGCGCGGGAGGCTAACCGCGACCGTCGTGGGCGCGTAGCTCAGTGGTAGAGCACTGTGTTGACATCGCAGGGGTCGCAGGTTCGAACCCTGCCGCGCCCACCATCCATCGCCGCCGTTCATCGGGCAGCCGCGGGGTCTGAGGTTCGCAGCTTCACCCCGGCTAAGTCGCTTCGGTTTTGCCGGGCCGTATTGGTCGGCGACGATGCGATCGCAGGGAATGGGCGCTTGACGTCTGTCGCTTTCGCCGCCCATCTTCGAGGTGGGAGAGAGGGTGGAATGACCAGGCGGATCAAAGTCATCGTGCCGATCCCGATGGACGCGGCGGGGATCGCCAATCGCGCCGCGCAGTTGCCGCCCGCGATGATCCGCCCGGGGTTCGCGCCCGAGTTCGCCGCCGTGCGCTGGGGCGCGGCGCTCGGCGACAGCTATCATGACATGCTGCTGATGGACTGGACTGTCTTCCAAGCGGGTATCGGCGCAGAGGAGGAAGGCTTCGACGCGGTCCTGATCGACACGGTGAGCGACAGCGGCGTCGCGGCGCTGCGATCACGGCTGACAATCCCCGTTATCGGCCCCGGCGCGGCCGCATTCGGTGCCG
Source organism: Sphingomonadales bacterium (assembly GCA_038238915.1). Taxonomy (GTDB): domain Bacteria; phylum Pseudomonadota; class Alphaproteobacteria; order Sphingomonadales; family Sphingomonadaceae; genus JAVVHE01. Next base: position 131,637 of record JBBSFH010000005.1, on the reverse strand, counting down.
CGATGCTGCTCGGAAAAAAGTTCACCGTGCTCACCATGTGGCCGCAGTGGTTCCCGCTCTACGAAAAGACGCTCGCCGACTATGGTCTGTGGGAGCGGGTGGCGTCGTTGCGCTCGATCGACACGCGACCCGATGTGGCCGAGTTGCTCGCGGGCAAGGAGGAAGTGATCTTCGCCAAGCTGAAAGCCGAAGCCGACGCGGCAATCGCCGAGGACGGTGCGGATGTGATCGTGCTCGGGAGTACGACGATGCACCAGTCGGCGGCATATCTGGCGGCGAATCTGCCCGTACCGGTGATCAACCCGGGACTGATCGCCTACAAGCAACTTGAAGTGCTGCTCGAATTGGGGTTGTCCCACTCCAAGAAGGCCTATCCCTCGCCCGAAGTGGGCAAGGATGCCGATATCCGCAAAGGTTGGTATTGATGGACGGGACCAAAGCCGGTGGGGATCGAGCCGCGTTGCCGTACCCGTTTTACATCGATATCGTCACGAAGCGATATTTCGACGGTGTCGATAATAAATCGCTTGACCGAGTCCTCGACTGTTTCGCGCAGGATGCGGTCTTGACCGAGGTGACTTCGAACACTGTTCATCGCGGGCGTGACGCGGGCATCCGTACAATGTTCATCAAGCTGTTCGCCGATTTCGAGGCGATCTGGCATGGGAACTTCGTCCATACCGCCGATCCGGTGTCGAACAGCATCTGCTCGCAGTTCACCGTGCTCATAACGCCGAGCGGCGGCGCCCAGCTCCGCTACGAAAACGCCAACCGCTTCTACCTGCGCGGCGACCGCTTCCAGCAAGTATATGTCTACATGAGCGGCGACAACCTGCTCAAAGCGGGAGACGCCTGATGCAGTACGAGCCCGGCCTCTCGCGCGAACAGCTGATCAGACTCGCGACCCAGACCTACTTCGGCAACGTCGATGCGAAGAACATTGAAGCGACACTCGACTGCTTCAACGACGAGGCGCTGTTCTGTGTGCAGACGAGCTTCACGCGCCACGCAGGCAAGGCCGCGATCCGGCGCATGTTCGAGGATTTCTTCGGCGGCTTCAGCAGCATCGTCCACAAGGATTTCGTCTGCACCATCGACGAGAGCCACGGCCGGATCGCGGCCAGCTTCGAGGCGGTACTGACCGGCCATGACGGCCAGGTGACGCGGTTGAGCAACACAAATTTCTGGCGGGTGCGCGATGGGCGTTTTCAGGAAGTCTATGTTTACATGAGCGGAACGAACGTGCTCAAATAGCTGGCATAGGTTTGGAGGGTGGGATGCGCAGGATACTCCTTCTTGGGACGGCGATGGCGATGATGGCGGGCGATGCGATCGCGCAGACCGCACCTGTTGCCGGTGAAGAAATTGTCGTCACCGCGCGCCGCCAGCGCGAGACGCTCCAGGACATTCCCGCGAGCCTCACCGTCTTCACCGCCGATACACTGGCGAACGCGGGCGTCATCAACACCGCCGATTTCGTCGCGCTGACGCCCGGCGTCACCATCGTCACCGGCACCGCCGAAGTGGGCGATACGCAGATCAACATCCGTGGCCTGAACGGGGCGCGCGATGCCGAGCCCTCGGTCGCGCTGGTGGTGGACGGCATCGTCAAGACCAACACGGCGGCGCTCAATCAGGATCAGGGGGACGTCAACCAGGTTGAAATCCTCAAGGGTCCGCAGGGCGCTCTGTACGGGCGCAACGCGGCGGCGGGCGCGGTGGTGATCTCCACGCGCAAACCGGGCGATCATTTGGAGGGGCGCCTGAAGGCAAGTTACGCTGAGGACAATACGGTGAACGCCTTCGCCTCGCTCAGCGGACCGTTGACCGATCGTATCGGCCTGCTGGTGGCGGGGGATTATCGCCGCACCGACGGGCAGTACCAGATCGTCAACAACCAGTCGGACAACGGCCAGTACGTCGATCGCTACGACAGCTTCAACATCAACGGCCGACTGATCGCCAACCTGACCGACAGGCTTAACATCGATGCCAAGGGCCGCTACGGCGAAGTCAAGGCGGGTGCGATCGTTTTCAACGCGGTCTTCGCGCTGCCCGCTTTCGCACAGTTCCTGAATAATCCCGATTTCAATCAGGATGTGAACGCACACCGGTTCGTCTTTCAGCCCAACGTCGCGCCGCGGAACACGCAAAGCACGATCGAGGGATCGCTGAAGGGTGATTACCAGCTCGGCGGCGGCGCGACATTGACCGCATGGACAGCCTATTCGCGCATCAACCAGGATTTTTCCGCCGATGGCACCAGCGGTGCGTTCGGCTTCTTCAATCAGGATGCGCCCTGCCGCTCCAGCATCGCTGCGCTTTCGGCCGCGGGGTTCAAACTGCCCTCGCCATTGTTCATCGGCGGAACGCCCGAGGGCTCGCTGATCGGCGCCTATTCGCCCAGCCAGTGCGACGGCACGCAGTATCAGCTCCGCAATCAGGAGGATATTTCGGGCGAGGTGCGGCTCGCGGGCAATCCCAAGGGCCGGGTCCGCTGGCAGATTGGCGCTTACGGGCTGGGGCTGAACCGCGAGGTGGGCGTCAACCTCGGGATTGACCGGGGCTTCGGCGTAATCAGGCAATTATACACCAATGATCCCAAGAACCCGACCGAACAGCTCGTCTCCGATCGCTTCCGCACGCGGGTGTTGGCGGTGTTTGGATCGCTCGATGCCGATCTTACGCGCACGATTACTCTGTCGGCGGCAGCGCGCTACGACAATGAGGAGCGCAAGGTGTACAACCGCGTTCCGCCCGATGCGCGCACGCAATATATCGTGTTCAACGGCGGCGCATTTACCGGCGGCGCGCCGCTCAATCCCGGACTGTTGAGCGGGCCGATCCTGCCCAAGCAGCGGACATTCGATCAGGTCGAGCCCAAAGTCAGCATCGCGTGGAAGCCGACGCCGCATTTCACCGCGTTCGCGGATTATGGGCGTGGCTTCAAATCGGGCGGCTTCAACAATCAGGGCGCGCAGGCGACGATCGATCTCAATTTCAATCAGAAGATCGGCACCAATCTGAACATCAGCGATGAGTTCAAGAAGGAAACCTCGGACGCGTTCGAGGGCGGTTTCAAGATCAATACGGCGGGTGGGCGACTGACCTTCGAGGGTGCGGGATATTACACACAGGTGGAAAATCTCCAGTTCTTCGAGTTCTTCGTCGGCACGTTCGGACTGCTGCGTGTGGTATCGAACATCGATCGCGTGGACATCTGGGGCGGGGAACTCTCGGTCAATTTCCGGCCGCTCAAGGGCTGGAACCTGTTTGCCAGCGGCAACGTACTGGGATCGGAAATCCTGAAGAACAGTGCGCGGCCCAACACCGTGGGCAATAAATCGCCCTATACTTCGGACTATACATTCAACGCGGGCACGCAGATCGAGGAGCCGCTCAACGATCGCCTCAATTTCCTGTTTCGCGTCGATGCGCGGATTACCGGGCCAACCTGGTTCTCCACCGTGCAGGGACAGACCAACCCGACATCGTTTGGCGTGCCCGGCGATTACAGCAAGACGCGGCGCAACCTGTACACCACGCTCAACTTGCGCGCCGGGTTGGAAAGCCACGGCATCGCACTTTCGCTTTTCGCCACCAACCTGCTCGACGAACGCTATCTGGAAGAGGTGATCCCCGCCCCCGAATTCGGCGGCAGCTTTATTTCACCGGGCACCAAGCGGCGCCTCGGCGTGGAGGCGAGCTACCGCTTCTAGACGCGCGGATGATTGATCATTGCGGCGTCTCCAGCAGTTGGATCGCGCCGTCGGTATCGATCAGCTCGGCATATTTCGCCTTCAGATCGAACAGATTGGCCTTGTGCGTGGTGGCGAGCCGATCAGCGCAGGCATCGTGCACCACAAACGGCACGAAGCCGTAGCACAGCGCATCGAGCGCGGTCGCGCGCACGCAGCCCGAGGTGGAAAGGCCGCAGACGAGCACGGTATCGACACTCATTGCGTTCAGCGTGGCGGTCAGCGCGGTGCCGAAGAAGGCGCTGGGATATTGTTTGGTGACGATGAGATCGCTCGGCTGTGGCAGCAGATCGGGGTGGAACTCGGCCAAGGGATTGCCGCGATCCCAGCAGGAGAGTGCGCCCAACTTGCGATAGAACCAGCCGCCGTCCGCGCCGCCGGGGGTGTATTCGACTCGGGTGAACACCACCGGCGCGCCCGCGGTGCGGGCGGCAGCGGCGAGGCGGATGGTTTGCGCAAGCATCGGCTCGGCGTTGAGCCGCAGCGGCGAGCCATCGGTGAAATAGCCCATGCACACATCGACGATGACGAGCGCGGGCGCTTGGCCAAACGGCAGCGGCTGCCCGAAGCCAGCGGCGTGGTCGCCCGGCGGGAGATCAGGTGCGCTCACGGCGCGGCACGGGCGACGCGGCTGGGGAGTTCGCGGCCGAGTTCGCGGCCAAGCCAGCGGTTGGCGGCGACGAGCGCGGCGAGATCGAGGCTGTGGGCGATGTCGCTGCGGTCCAGAAGGTAGACCAGATCCTCGGTCGCGATGTTGCCGCCCGCGCGCGGCGCGAATGGGCAGCCGCCAAGTCCGCCGATGCTCGAATCGAGCGTCGCAACGCCCGCCTTGAGCGCGGCCCAGGCGTTGGCGATCCCTGTCGAGCGCGTATCGTGAAAATGCGCGCGCAGTCGCATCGCCGGACCCACCGCCTCGCGCACGCGGCCGAAGAGATCGGTCACTTGCACCGGCACGCCTACCCCGATCGTGTCGGCAAGCGCGATCTCGTCCGCGCCCGCCTGCGCCGCCTCGCGAGCGATCATCACTACCCGCTCGGCCGGCACCACACCCTCGAACGGGCAGCCGAAGGCTGCGCTGATCGTGACACTCGCGGTCATGCCCTCGGCGTGCGCGCGCGGGATCATCGCAGTCGTCTCGGCGATGCCTTGGGCGACGGTTTGCCCCTGGTTGCGCTGGCCGAAGGTGTCGGATGCGACGACGACGAGCCCCGCCTCATCGACGCCGCGCTTGTTCCCGCCCCGCGTGGCGATCGCGCGATCCAGCCCGCGCATGTTCAGCACCAGCCCGATGTAGTGGACGTCCGCGCGGTCGGGCAGCGCCGCCACTACGGCCTCCGCATCCGCCATCTGCGGCACGCGTCCCGGGTGGACGAAGCTCACCACCTCAAGCCGTCGCGCGCCCGCGCCGATCAGCCGCCCGATCAGCGCGAGTCTGGTCGCGGTCGGCAGCACGTCCGCCTCGTTCTGCAACCCGTCGCGCGGGCCGACTTCGCAGATGTCGATCGCGCGTATCATGCCGGCGCGATCAGCAGCGCGCCCATCGGGTGAACGCGCGCGACATGGCCGGGGTGGATGAGCGTGGTCGAATCCATTTCGGTGACGATCGCCGGGCCTTGTACCACATCGCCCGCGCGCAGCTTCGCGCGATCGTAAATTGCTGCGGCGTGCGCTTTGCCGCCCGCCCATAGCTGATGATCGCGGACCCGCGCGGCGGCCGGAGACCCATCACCGCGTTCGAGTTCCTCGGCCGCAACATTGGCATCGCGGCCGAGTGCCACGACGCGAATGTTCACCACCTCGTGCGGCGAGGCGAGGTTGAAGGTGAAAAGCCGTTTGTGTTCGGCATCGAAGCGCGCGGTGAGATCGGCGAGCGTGCCGCCACGCGCGAAGGGCAGCGGCACCTCGAACGCCTGGCCGGTGTAGCGAACATCGATTTCGAAACCGATCGACTGTTCGGCGGCGGGAACGCCCTCTGCCACGAGTTCGGCCTGCACCTGTGTTGCGATCTCGGCCATCACTGCGTGAACGGCGGCGTCGTCGGTCGCCGAGACGAGCTTGTTGAAGCTGCGCTGCGCATCGACCCTGAGCCGCGTGGTGGCGTCGCCATAGGCGCACAACACGCCCGGCGACGGAGGCACGACGCACGGCCACGATCCCATCAGCGCGGACATCGCGTTGCCATGCAGCGGCCCCGCGCCTCCGAACGGCATCAGCGCGAAATCGCGCGGATCGTAGCCCTGCTGAACGCTGACGAGGCGGAGCGCGCCGAACATTGTCTCGTTGACGATGGCGACAATCCCGGCGGCGGCTTCGAGCATGCCGAGGCCGAGCGCGTCGCCCACGGTCTTGACGGCACGTTCGGCGGCGCCGCGATCGAGCTTGAAACTCCCGCCGAGCAGGTCTTCGGGCAAGTAGCCGAGCACCACATTCGCGTCTGTCACGGTGGGCAGCACGCCCCCTTTGCCGTAAGCGGCGGGTCCGGGAGCGGCACCGGCGGATTGCGGGCCGACGCGCAGCGCTTTCGTGAGTTCGGGAACCGACGCAATCGAGCCGCCGCCCGCGCCCACCGTGCGAATATCGAGCGAGGAGGCGCGCACCGTCAGGTGGCCGACGCTGGTCTCGCGGCGCAGGCGCGGCGCGTAATTCTCGATCAGCGCGACATCGGTCGACGTGCCGCCCATATCGAGCGTCAGCACATTGGCGTGGCCACTATTGCGCGCCACCCAGACCGCGCCCGCGACGCCGCCCGCGGGGCCGCTCATCAGCAGGTTGACCGGCGCTGCCGCCGCCTTGGCGGCGCTCATGAGGCCGCCGTCCGAGCGGAGCAGGCTGAGTTTGGCATCGGTGCCCCAGCCGCGCAGATTGCGTTCGAGGTTGCCGACGTAGCGCGCAACGGTGGGACGCACGGCGGAGTTGGCAACCGTGGTCAGCGCGCGCTCATACTCCTGCATCTCGGGGAGGATGTCGCATGACAGGCTGAGCGGGAGATCGGGAAAGACTTCCGCGACGATCCTGCCGACCGCGCGTTCGTGCGCATCGTTCACGTAGGAGTTGATCAGGCACACCGTGATCGCCTCGACCTTCTCGGCACGCATCGTTTCGAGGCTCGCGCGCAATGCGGCTTCATCGAGCGGCCGCACCGTCGCGCCGTCCGCGCCCATGCGCTCGTCCGCCTCGATCGTGGCTTCCAGCGGCGCGAGCGTCTCGGGCTTGGGCCACACGATCCACGCCGCGAGCCCGCCCGGCACAAGGCTGCGCGCGATCTGGAGCAGGTGGCGATAACCTTTGGTGACGATCAGCCCGACGCGCGCAACCTTGCCTTCGAGGATCGCGTTGGTGGCCACCGTCGTGCCGTGGAGGAACAGTTCGAGGTCGTGGGGCGCAATGCCCGCCGCCGCGCATACCTGCCGGGCGCCCGCGAGCACCGCCTCGGACGGGTCGTGCGGCGTTGACGGCACCTTGTCCCGGAACGTGCGCCCGCTTGCCTCGTCGATGACGAGCAGATCGGTGAAGGTGCCGCCGACATCGACGCCCAGGCGATAGGTCATGTGTTCTCCGTCAGATCACGTGCGCGGCGGTGAGCCGCTCGAGTTCGTCCGGCCCGATCCCCAGCAATTCGCCATAGACCTCGCCGTTATGCTGTCCCACTCGTTCGGGTGCGCGGCTGCGGACGCTCGACGGGGTTTCGGACAGTTTGGGAAACGGTGCCTGCATCGGCAACTGCCCCCAGCGGGGGTGATCGACGGTCACGATCGCCTCGCGCGCTGAGAAATGCGGGTCGGCGAGCATCTCGGGCGGGCGGTAGATGCGGCCGGACGGGATGGCGGCGGCGGTCATCGCGGCCTCGACCTCGGCGACGGTGCGCTCGCACGTCCAAGTCTCGACGATGCCGTCCAGTTCGGCCTGGTTTCGGCCGCGCGCCATGTGCGTGGCGTAGCGCTCGTCGTCGGCGAGGTGCGCCATGCCCATCGCGGCGGCGAGGCGGCGGAAGACACCGTCCTGGTTCGCGCCGATCAGGAAATCGCCGTCGGAGCATTTGTAGACGTTGGACGGCGCAATGCCGGGCAGTACCGATCCGCTGCGCTCGCGGATGTAGCCCGAGGCAGCATATTCGGGGATCAGGCTCTCCATGACCTGGAGCACCGCCTCGTACAGCGCGCTGTCGACGATCTGGCCCTTGCCCGTCGCATGCCGGCGGTGGAGCGCCGCCAAAGCGCCCATGCAGCCATAGGTGGCCGCGAGACTATCGCCGATGCTGACCCCCATGCGGCTTGGCGGCCGGTCCGGATCGCCGACGATATGTCGCCACCCGCCCATCGCCTCGCCGATCCCTCCGAACCCCGCGCGCGCCGCGTACGGCCCGGTCTGGCCGTAACCGCTGACGCGCACGACGATCAGGCCGACGTTGTCGGCCATCAGATCGGCGGGCGCGAGGCCCCAGCCTTCGAGCGTGCCGGGGCGGAAATTCTCGATCAGGATGTCGGCGGTGGCGATGAGGCGGCGCGCGAGATCCTGCCCCTCGGGCTTGCGGAGGTCGGCCGATACGGCGCGCTTGTTGCGGCTGACCACCTCCCACCAGAGCGGATTGTCGCCGCGACCCCATACGCGCATCGGATCGCCCGCGCCCGGCGGTTCGATCTTGACCACGTCCGCGCCCATGTCGCCCAGCAGTTGCCCGCAGAACGGCCCGGCGATCAGCTGCCCCATCTCGATCACGCGGATGCCCGCGAGCGCGCCGGGCAGGTGTTCGGTCATTCGGCCGCCAGTGCGTGCGGTGCCCAGACGGGTGGCTTGGGCGCTGGCAAGCCGGTTTCGGCGAGAGACCGCTCGCGCAGTTGCGCAATCGACGGGCCGAAGTTGAAGACCGGGGCATCATTGCCGCGCCGGGCGCGCATTTCATCGCGAGCCAAGCGGGTGGCGTCCTCGTCCGCCGTACCGTCGTAGGCGATCACAACGCCGTAGCGGCCTGCGCCTTCGGGAGAGATGAGCCCCTGCCGCACCTCGCGCGCGACCAGTGCGGGCGCGCGCGCGAGCGGATCGCCCCAGCCGCCACCGCCCCAGGTTATGAAGTGTAGCTGATCGCCCTCTGCCACGTCGATCGTGTCGGCCTTGTTCGGCACGATGCGCGAGACCCCATCTGCGGTCTCCAGCACTTTGCGCGCGCGCGCGCCGGGTTCGCCGCCGTTGACGCCCCACGGATAGGTGAACCAGCGGTCGTCGTGGATGCTGATCGAGCCGGGAGCGAGGAAGCGATACGTCATGTGGATGCCGTTGCCGCCGCGAAACAGGCCGGGGCCGCCGGTGTCGGCGAGCGCCTCGTAGCGTTCGATCCTGAGCGGGAAATAGCGCTCGAGGAACTCGTTGGGCACGTTGGTGAAGCCCGGCCAGAGCGAGTGGCCGTCCGCCCCGTCGCCGAACGGGCGTCCGGGAATGCCGCCAAAGCCGATCTGGAACAGCTGGAACCACGCGCCTTTGTGATCGCGCCCCGAATACATGAGGTGGGGGGACGAACTGAACCCCGCCGCGCACAGGAACTGCGGCGCACGCTGGCCGAGCAGCCCGCCGAGTATGTCGAAGATGCGCCCGAGCGCGTGGGTGCGGCCGCTGAGCGCGGCGGGGAAGCGCGGCTTCAATAGCGAGCCTTCGGGGATGCGCACGTCGATCAGATCGTAGAAGCCATCATTGAACAGGATCGCGGGATCGAACACCATGATCATGTAGATGCCGAAGAACATGCGGAACATATTCTCGTTCAGGTAGAAATTGATCGATGCGGAGGACTGCGGATCGGTGCCCGCAAAATCGAGCACCACCCGGTCGCCCTCGCGCCACATCGTACACTTGATCTTGTAGGGGCCGAAGCCAACGCCGTCGTCGTCGATATAGTCCTCGAAGCTGACCGGGGCCTCGCCGATGCTGCTTGCGATCAAGGCCTTCATCGCTCGGTGGTTGCGCGCGAGCAGCGCCTCGGTCGCGGCCACATAGACATCGTCGCCGAAACGCGCGCACATCTCGTCCACGCGCCGCGCCGCCACCCGGCATGATGCGATCAGCGCGTTCAGATCGGCGGCGCACCAGTCCGGCTTGCGCGTCTGGTGCATCACCAGCTTGATCAGATCCTCGTTATATTCGCCGCGCCGCCAGATCTTCACCGGTGGGATGCGAACGCCTTCCTCGAAGATCGAGCGCGCGTCGATCGGCATCGATCCCGCCACCTTGCCGCCGATATCGCTCTGGTGGCCGAACATCGCGGTCCACGCCACCAGCCGCCCGGCGCGGTAGACTGGCAGCAGCACCAGCCAGTCGTTCGAGTGGCTCACCGCGCCACCGCAAGAATACGGGTCGGAAAGGAAGATCATGTCCCCCTCCTCGATCGTGCCGTCGAAGGCTTCGAGGAACCCGCCGATGAACGAGCCGAACTGGCCGACGATCATCCGCCCGCCCCGATCCGCGATCAGCGGGAACGCGTCGCCCTGCTCGCGGATGCCGGGCGACATCGCGGTGCGGGTGAGCGTCGCGTCCATCTCGACGCGCGCGTTGCGAAGCGCGTTCTCGATGATGTCGAGCGTAACGGGATCGATCGCAGGCGCGGCGAAGGGCGCGGTGTTCGTTTCGATGATGCGCGCGGGCATGGGAGCGGTCCTCGTTACACGGGCACGCTAGAACGGTGGAGCGGGATCGCCAAGGCTCACGGCGTGGCCTGCCGGGCGGCATCGCCAGAAGCGGCCCGTCGCAGACCAGCCCGATCAAAGACTATGGCTGCGGCTTGGTTTCCTGCGGCGGGGACTTGTCTGGCTGCACCGGCTTTGCCGCCTCGCGCTGCTTGGCGCGCGCGGCTTGGGCTTCGGCCTGTTTAGCCCGTGCGGCCTCGGTCGCCTGCGCATGCGCGGCAGTGGCGGCATCGCGCTGAGCGGCCGCGGCAGCCGCATGTTCGGCACGCGCCGCCTCGGCAGCCTTGGCGTGCTCGGCATTGGCGGCGGCGGCCGCACTCGCCCGCTGGGCGGCTTGCTGATCGCGTTGCGCGCGGGCTGCGTTGGCCGCTTCGGCCCGCGCAGTCTCGGCGCGTGCAGCCTCGGCCTGGTGGCGCTGCGCCGCGTCGGCTGCAGCCTTGGCGTGCTCGGCTTCGGCGGCCACCTTGGCCTGTGCGCGCTCGCTCGCCAGTTGATCCGCCTTCGCCTTGGCGGCGGTTGCCGCTGCCGCGTGCGCGGCTTCGGCGGCCCTGGCGCGCTCGGCGTTGACCGCCGCTGCCACACTCGCGCGCTGGGCAGCTTCTTGGTCGCGTTGCGCGCGGGCTGCCGTCGCCGCTTCAGCCTGCGCGGCCGTGGCCCGCCCAGCCTCGGCCTGGTGGCGCTGCGCCGCTTCGGCTGCGGCCTTGGTGTGCTCGGCTTCGGCCGCCAGCCTGGCCTGTGCGCGTTCGCTCGCGAGTTGATCCGCCTTCGCCTTGGCGGCGGTTGCCGCCCCGGCATGTTCGGTCTGGGCGGCCTTGGCGCGCTCGGCATTCGCGGCTGCGGCCGCACTACGCTCGGCGGCTAGCTGCTGCTGGCGTGCCGTCTTCGCAACCGTCGCCGCCTGCGCGCTTGCCGCCGCTGCCTTGGCCTGCTGCGCCTGGGCAGCCGCGCGCGCGGTCTCTGCGGCCTGGGCATGCTCGGCGCGCGTCGCGGCCATCGCGCTTGCGCGCTGGGCGGCGAGTTGGTCGCGTTGCAGTCTGGTCGCGTTGGCGGCCTGAACGCGCGCCGCCTCGGCCGATTGCTGCTGCTGGGCTTTGGCTGCCTGCGCGCTTGCCGCTGCCTTGGCCTGCTGCGCCTGCGCGGCAACGCGCGCGGCGTCGGCCGCCTGGACGTGCCCGGCGCGCGTCGCCGCCACCGCGCTCGCGCGCGGGGCGGCGAGCTGGTCACGCTGGATCTTGGCCGCGCTGGCGGCCTGAAGCCGTGCCGCCTCGGCAGTTTGCTGCTGCACGTTGGCGGCGCGCGTCCGATCGGCCGCAGCCTGTCGCGCCTGCGCGGCAGCCGCGTCGCGCTGGCCAGCGATGGTGGCGGCAGCGGTCGCATTCTGCGCCGCGCGCTGATGGGCGAGCGCAGCATTCGCCGCATCCTCACGCGCCCTTGCGTCCGCCAACGCGGCGATCTGCACTTGCGCCGCAGCATCGCGCTGCGCCTGCGCGGGCGCGGAAACCCCCGTCGGCGTGACTGGCACGGCCTGAACCGGCTGCGCCCGCCCATATTGCACCGGAGCCGCAGGCGAACCTGGGCCGAAGGACTGGCCATAGCGCGGATCGTTCGGCCGATAGCCATCGGCTGGTCGCCCGTCATGATGATGATCGATCAGCAGCGCCGCACCCGCCCCGACCGCAACCCCGATCGCGGCGGCGTAGGCGACACGCTGGTTGCGCTCGCGCTCCCAGTGACGGCGCTCCTGATCGGCGTGTTCGGCCTGCCACGATTGCCAGTCCGCATCGCGCTGCTGCGCCTCGGCCCATTGCTGGCGCTGATCGTAAAGATCCTGCCGCCGCGCCTGCCAATTGGCGGCATAGGCACCCTGCCGACGATCATATTGCGCCGCGCGGTAAAGACCGCGCCCGCGCTCGTAATACCGCCCGGCGTAGTCGGCGCGCTGCTGCGCGATCCCATCGTCGAGCGGAATACCGTCGGGGCCATAAGCGCCCGCATATTCGCCATTGTCATAGGCGTAGCCATAATCGGGATCGCGGACATAATAGGGCTGATCGGACCCTTGGTCGTAATAATAGACGCGCTCGCCCTGCGGGAGCTGCTCGACCACGCGGTAGGCACCGTCGTTCGCGCGCCAGACCCACGGGCGCGTTCCCTGGTAATCGACGGTATAATCGGGCGGCGTATCGCCGAACGCGTCGCTCATCGCGTAAGCGCGGCTTACCGGTCCGTAACGGTCGCGGCGGGGCCGACTGCGATACCGGATCGCGCGCGGCGGCGGCGGCAACGCGCTATAAACGGGCGCGGCGGCAAGCGGTGGCGGCGCGGCGGTAGCGAGCGGCAGCGCAGCGATCGGCGGCGCGCTGACGGGTCCAGTATCGGGCACGGTTGCGAGCGCGGCGCCCTGCGCCAGCACGTTCTGCGCGGGCGGGGCCGTCGGCTGCTTGTTGCACGCGGCAAGCGGCAGCGCGGCGAGCATCGTGGCAATCACAAGATGCGAAGGGGTAATGAGGGGTCGCATCGTCGTCTCCTGGCAAGCGAACATCATCGCTGTAACGCCCGAAGATGAACGATAGTGTCGCGCGATGCGGGACATGTACAAGATGTAAACTTGGTGCCGGTTTAAACGATTCTGTCAGTCTGTCCCGGCCATTACTAGCGGATACATTTCGGGTTCAGGGTCGGGACCGTCGCTGCATCTTCGTAGAAGTCGGGCACAGTAGCGCTCCACTCACGCCCGCGAGGTCCGGAAGCGGCGAAGATAGGCATAATCATCGTCGCATTGGAGCGCCACCGCCGCCGCCGCATCGTCGAGCACGGTCGCAGGCCCCTCACCGTGCTCGAACCCCGTCGTCTCGAGCACGCGCCCATACCAGTGGGGCGACCAGATGCCGTCGGTCGCGCGCGGCCCCGGTGCCCAAGCGAGCATCGCGGCATCCCAGCCTATGCCGAGCGCATCGCAAAGCCGCGCGAGCGTGCCCGCCGGATCGGCCAGCACATCGGCCGCATCGATCACCGGCGGCGGCACTCCCCGCCGATCGGCTTCGCGATCGAAAAACGCGCGCTGCGCGGCAAGGCCAAGATCGACCGCACGGACGGTCTCGCGTTTGCCGAGATACGAGGCGATCATCCGCGCGGGTTCGCGGATCAGGAAGGCGTGGCGCACGCTCACCAGATCGTCCGGCGCAACCGCGCCGACCATGTGATGCGCCATGTGCTTTTGATACCAGACCGCGCGCGGCGTGGGCGGCGGGCCACTCAACGCCGAAGCGACCGAGTGCCACTCGCAGTCCATATCGGCGATGATTGTGTCCGCCATCGGATGTTGCGCGCGTGTCTCGCGCAGGTAGCAGCCATAGAACGGCTCGTCGCTCACTACCGTATCCGCCCGCGCACCGAAGCTGCGCATCAGCGCGGTCGAGATGTTGCGCGGGCCGGACCACATCGCGACCCGGATCGTCACGGACGCGCCCGCGCCGCGCAATCCCGATCGATCAGCGCGCGGTAAAGCCCCTGCAGCCGCTCGACCATCGGCCCGCGCGCCTCGGTCAACCGTCGCCCGTCGATGGTGGTCACCGGCACGACCCCTGCGAAGGTGCCGGTGACGAAGGCTTCATCCGCGCCGTACACATCGGTCAGCGAGAAATTGCGCTCGAACACCGGGATCCCCTCGGCGCGGCAGATCGCGATCACATTGCTGCGCGTGATCCCGCCAAGGCAATAATCACCCGTGGAGGTCCAGACCTCACCCCGGCGCACGATGAAGAAGTGGGTGGAGTTGCAAGTGGCGACAAAGCCGTGCGGATCGAGCATCAGCGCCTCGTCCGCGCCTGCCTGCGTCGCTTGGATACACGCGGTGATGCAGTTGAGCTTGGAGTGCGAATTGAGCTTGGGATCCTGCACATCGGGGAAACCGCGTCGCACATGCACGGTGAACAGCGTGATCCCGCTCTCGATGGTGCTCGGCGGCGGATCCTTATGCTCGGCGATAATGACGATGGTCGCGGGGGAAACCACCACGCGCGGATCCTGATACGGGGTGGAGCGGATGCCGCGCGTCACCATCAGCCGGATGTGGCAGCCCGCGCCCATGTCGTTCGCGTCGATCGTGTCGAACAGGCGACGCTCGAGCGCGGCGCGATCGATGCCGATCTCCATGAAGATCGCCTTCGCGCCCTCCCACAGGCGATCGAGATGCTGATCGAGGAACGCGATCCGCCCGGCGTGGACGCGCAGCCCCTCCCACATACCGTCGCCGAGCATGAAGCCCGAATCGAAGACCGAAACCATCGCGTCCGCGCGTGGGACGAGCGCGCCGTTGACGTTGATCAGGATGTCCGCGTTGCGCGGATCGGGAGTAAAATCATGCGTGCCGTGAGCCATCGCAGCAGCATAGACCAGCGTTCGGCCCGCGCGCCATCCGCAGGCTGGCGCGGTCATGAAAGCGGCGGTAGCGTGGCGGCGATCCAATGGTTCGCTGCCCGGACGGCAGATCGACGGGTTGGTGTCTGCGCCGGGAGTGACGTTTGAAATTCTTGCTGATCGCGGCCCTTTGTGCCGCTTCGACAGCGGCCACCGCCGCCCCCGAACTACACACGTTCCAGAACCTCGCGGTGACCCCCGCCGGCGACCGACTTGCGGATATCGAGGCGACCGAGGCCGCCGACACCGCAGCGCCCGATCCTCATGGAACGATCGTCGTGCGCGCGGCGCATGGTGGTGCGGTGCTCGCCAGCATCGATCCGTGCAACACCTGCCGCTACGAAGGCCCTGCCTGGTCGCCCGACGGCAAGCACATCGCCTTTGTGGCGCAAGACAAGCGCACCGGCACCGCGACGCTGTACACAACGCAGGACAACCGGCCGACCGCGATCGCCACACTCAAAGGCATCGCCGCACACCCCACCTGGTCGCCCGACGGCAGCACCATAGCCCTGCTGGCGGTCGCCGCTCCGCGCAAGCAGATCGGCGCGGTCGAGGCGGGCGCGCCTCAGGTCGGCGAAATCGGCACCGATGATGATGAGCAGCGGATCGCGATCGTCCCGGCGCGCGGCGGCGAACTCCGCTTTGTCTCGCCGTCCGATACGTTCGTGTACGAATATAGCTGGATGCCCGATGGACGCGGCTTCGTCGGGACTGCCGCCAAGGGCAATGGTGACAATAACTGGTGGGTCGCCAAACTGGTCGCGATCGACATACAGGGCGGTGCCGCGCGCGTGATAGCAGCGCCGTCTTTCCAGATGAACCGGCCGCGCGTTTCGCCCGACGGCAAGACCGTGCTGTTCATCGGCGGGCTGATGAGCGACTTCGGCCCAGTCGGCGGCGATCTGTTCAGCGTGCCATTGAGCGGCGGCGTGGCCCCGAAGAACCTGACCGAGGGCGCGCACGCGACCATCGTCTCGCTGAATTGGCAATCGCACGACCCGATCGTGACCCGGCTGAACGGCGATCAGCGCGAGATCGATCACGTTGCACTGGGCAATGGCCGCGCGCAACTTCAGCGGCTGTGGTCCGCGCCGGTCACGCTGCACGCAGCCGACGACGACATCGCGGTCAGCGCGGATGGCAGGACAGTCGCCACGGTCCGCCAGGATTTCACCCAGCCCCCCGAAATCCTGCTCGGCAAGGCGGCGGGCACGCTCGCCTTCGATCCGGTCACGCACATGAACGCGGCGCTGCTGCCCAAGGTCCAGGCTCGCAGCGTCAGCTGGCAGAGCGACGGCTATACGGTCCAAGGCTGGCTGCTCGCACCCAAGACCGTGCCGGGCAAGAGCTACCCGATGATCGTGCAGGTCCACGGCGGGCCATCGTCTGCAACCACACCTACCTACCTCTGGAAAGGCAGCGATGCAACGCTGATCCAGAGCGGCTATTTCATCTTCCTGCCCAATCCGCGCGGCTCCTACGGTCAGGGCGAGGTCTTCACGCGCGCGAACGTGCGCGATTTTGGTGGCGGGGACTTGCGCGATATTCTGGCTGGCGTGGATGCGGTCGAGAAGATCGCCCCCGTCGACGACGCGCGGCTCGGTGTGTTCGGTCATTCCTATGGCGGTTACATGACGATGTGGACGGTGACGCACAGCACGCGCTTCAAGGCTGCGGTTGCGGGCGCGGGGATCGGCGACTGGGTGAGCTACTACGGCCAGAATGGCATCGATCAATGGATGATCCCGTTTTTCGGAGCATCTGCCTACGACGATCCGGCGATCTACGTGAAGCTATCGCCGCTCACCAACATCAAGGCGGCGCGAACTCCCACGCTGATCTATGTCGGCGAGCTAGATGTCGAATGCCCGGCGGCGCAATCCCTGCAGTTCTGGCACGGTCTAAAGGCGATGGGCGTGCGGACCGATCTCGTTATCTATGGCGGTGAGGGTCACCACTTCCGCAAACCGGAGACCGTGCATGATCTGGAGCGTCGCATGGCGAGCTGGTTCGGGCAGTATCTGCAGGCCAGTTGATCCTCGAAGCAAAATCGATCGAGCGGGCTGGGAGGCGCGCTTAAGCCCTTATCGCGCGATCTCGCCCGGATGATATTTTCGCGCGACATGGCCCTTGCGCTCGGCGGCCGAGAATAGAACGGGCCGGAGATCGCCTTTCGCATAGCGTTCCGCCTGATCGTCGAAGTGCGGTGACGCGGGGTCGCCGCTTTCGCCGCCCGCCGTCACCGCCCACGCGCGAAGTTGCGGGCCGAACTCGACGACCGCGACGAAGCTGTTGCCACTGGTGCCATAATAACGATGCGTACCGGGATAGGCCTTGGCGCCGAAAGAGGCGAGCGAACCCCACTGCGCCGAGGTGAAAGCGACGGGGATGCTTGGCGCGGCATCGTCAAACGTCTGCACGATGTCGGCGGTCCGGCGCTGGAACCGGTTGATCTCCCCCCACGGCACGCGCCAGTCACCAAAGTCTGCCTTCAGACGATCGGTCGCGGCGGCGAGCGCGGCGAGTTGGGCGGACGCGGGGGTCGCCGCCATCTGGTCGATGACCGAGAGCATCTGCAGCGGCGCGTCCGACTTCACACCATCGCGCAACGTCTCGCCCCAGAAGACCGCGAGCGAGGTCGCGGTCGATTGCGCCGCCCAGCGTCGGTCCCACGCGCGCAGCAGCGCGATGGGTTGGGCGAGGCGCGCGTGCTGTGGATCGTTCGCGGGCAGGGCATCGAAGGCGGCGAACAGTGGCGGCAGCAGGCGATCGAACGCGGGGAGCGCGGGATCATAAGCGGCCGCGATCAGGGTTTCTGGGGTGAAGTGCGGCGTGGCGCGAAGCAGGCTGACGGCATGCAGGCCCCGCGAATTCTCGCCGAACTGGTCCATGTAGCGCGGGAAATCCGCCTGGCGCGGGCTGTCCTTCCCCGCCGCCGCCCACGGGGCGTCGTTGGTATTCATCAGCCAGCCGTTCAGGGGGCTAACCACGTGCGGGAGCTCGGCCACGCTATGGAGGCCGTGCCAGTCGGCGGCAGGGTCGGCACCATCGACCGGGTGCATGTAATCGAGCCGGTCGTCGCGGCGCGGCACGAACTGAGGGTGGAGGTACGCGATCTCGCCCTTGTCGTCGGCGAAGAGCGTGTTGTTGGAAGAATTGGCCTGGAGCGCTGCCACCTTCACGAACTGCGCGTAATCATGCGCGCGCGTTCGAAGCCATGATTGTTCGAGCGCCTCAATCGGCTTGTTCATCAGCGAAACCGCGATCCACTTGTTGCCCTCGCGGCGGACGACCGGGCCGTGATGGGTGCGGTACACGGTGAAATCGCGCGTTCGGACTTTGCCATCGTTCGCGCGGTAACGGATGGTCACCGTGGACTTCCGGAACGGCCGATCCTCGCTGCCGTATCGATAGCGCAGTCCTCCGGTCGCGCGCACGGTTTCGGCGAACTCATCGATCACGTCGACATTGCTAGATGTGTGCATCCAGCCGGCGTGTTCGTTGAAGCCCTGGTAGATGAAGAACTGTCCCCAGGTGGAAGCTCCGTAGGCGTTTAACCCCGCGTCGCTCGTCATCTGCAGTTCGGAGCGGAAGAAGAAGCTGGTGTGCGGGTTGATGAGCAGCAGCGCATGGCCCGCAACCGTGTGCGAGGGCGCGATGGCGATCCCGTTCGAGCCGGTGGGATCGGCCTCGCCCCGAGGCTGCCCGTCGCCGCTGTCGGGCGACTCGGGCGCGGTGTGGCCGCCGTAAAAGGCGGCGAGCTTGGACAGACGGATGCTCTCGATATCACCGCCGATGCTGCCTTCGGTGAAGGAAAGCGCCATCCACGGCTCGAAGCGGGTGAGCACGCGCGGATGCACGGCGGGGTGGGACGCGAGATAAAAGTTGAGGCCGTCCGCCCACGCGACCATCAGCGCGCGCAGCCAAGCCGGGCTGGCGGCATATTTCGCTTTGAGATCGGCGGGATCGATGAACATCCGCTGCCGCAGATCGGCCCAGATCGCCCCCTCGCCCGCCGCTTCGGCGGTGCGGCCGAGTGCGGTCAGATAATTGGCTTCGATCCTGGGAAAATCGTCCTCGGCCTGAGCATAGATCGCGCCGAACACCGCATCCGCGTCGCTATGCCCGTGGACGTGCGCGATGCCCCATTGATCTCGCTCGATGCTCACCGTGGCTGCCTCGCGCGCCCACCGCGCGGTATCGCCCGGAGCGGCCATTGCAGGCGCTGCGGCCATCATCGAAGCCGTCAGGAGCGCCACGCGCCAACCGATCATTCTCACGCCGTTCTCCCCGCGATCACTTTATGGCAAACGGCTATCGGTCGCCGGGGCTGCTGCCAAGCCCGGCTTGTGGGGGACGTTCATGCGCCTGATAGTTTCGCTCGCACTTCTGCTGCTCGCCGCTGCCGCGCCCGCCCCCGAACAATCGCTGCTGCTGCGCCCCGCGCGGGTGTTCGACGGGGTCGATCCGCACCCGCATGCGGGCTGGATGGTGCTGATCACGGGCAGGCGCATCACCGCAGTCGGCGCGCAGATTGCAGCCCCGCCGGGCGCGCAGACGATCGATCTGCCGGGCACCACGCTGCTGCCCGGCCTGATCGAGGGCCATTCGCATCTGTTCCTGCATCCGTACAACGAGACGCCGTGGAACGATCAGGTTTTGCACGAGCCGCTTGCGCTGCGCACCGCGCGCGCAACGGTAGCCGCGCGCGCGACGCTGATGGCGGGCTTCACGACGGTGCGCGATCTGGGCACCGAAGGCGCGGGCTATGCGGACGTGGGCCTCAAGCAGGCGATCGAGCAGGGCATCGTGCCCGGTCCGCGCATGCTCGTCGCCACGCGCGCGCTCGTTGCTACGGGTGCCTATGGCCCCAAGGGCTTCGAGCCTGGAGCCGAACCGGGCCAAGGGGCGGAGGAGGCGGATGGGCCTGCACTGGTGACCGCCGCGCGCCGCCAGATCGGGCGTGGCGCGGATGTGGTCAAACTCTACGCGGACTATCGCTGGGGGCCGGGCGAGGACAGTCGGCCGACCTTCTCGCTCGACGAGTTGACCGCCGCGACGGCGGCAGCGCATTCCGCCGGGCGCATCGTTGCCGCGCACGCGAGTACGGCGGAGGGGATGCGGCGCGCGACGCTGGCGGGGGTCGATACGATCGAACATGGCACCGAGGGCACGGCGGAAGTTTTCGCGCTGATGCACGCGCGCGGCGTCGCGCTCTGCCCCACGCTGGCGGCGACCGACGCGATCGCGCGCTACCGGGGATGGGATGGGCGCGAGCCGGCGCCCGCTGCCGTGATCGCAGACCGCAAGACCTTCGCGCTCGCCCGCGCGGCCAAGGTGACGATGTGCATGGGCGGTGACGTGGGCGTGTTCGCGCACGGCGAGAACGCGCGCGAAATCGAACTGATGGCTGGGGCCGGAATGCCCGCCGCCGACGTGCTGATCGCCGCCACTTCGGTCAACGCGCGCCTGTTCCACATCGCCGACAAGGTTGGCAGCCTCAAGCCCGGACTGCTCGCCGATCTGGTCGCGGTGGCGGGTGATCCGACGAGCGACATCGGCGCGATCCGCGCGGTTCGCCTCGTGATGAAGGACGGGTTGATTGTCCTGCGCCCTGAGGATGGCCACAGCGGCGAGCGGCACTGACAAGCGGGCTGGATTTGCTTGAAACTTCTCGTATTATGGCAGAGCTTGCGGTGGAGGAACGGGCGATGGGAATCGTAGCGCAACTGGCGGGCGCGGTCGCGGGCGGGACCGTGCGTGTGATCGATCTCACGCAGCCGCTCTCGCCCGAAACCCCCGCGCTCGAACTGCCGCCGCAATTCGGCCAGTGCGTCGGCTTCAGCCAGCGCACAATCAGCCGCTACGACGAGGGCGGCCCGGCGTGGTACTGGAACGAGTTCACGATGAACGAGCATACCGGCACGCACTTCGACGCGCCGGTGCACTGGATCACCGGGCGCGATCTGCCGCACAACACCACCGATACCATCCCGCCCGCGCACCTGATTGCACCCGCAGTGGTGATCGACGTGAGCGCCGCCGCCGCCGACGATCCCGATCTGATCGTCGAACCCGCGCATCTGGAAGCCTGGGAGGCTGCGCACGGCCGGATCCCTGCGGGCGCATGGCTGCTGCTGCGCACCGACTGGTCGAAGCGCCACGGCCCCGCCTACACCAACCGCAACGAAACCGGCGCGCATACGCCCGGCCCGTCCGCTGCCGCCGTGCGCATGATGCTGGATCGCCGCGTCCACGGGCTGGGCGTCGAGACGATCGGCACCGATGCCGGGCAGGCGCATCTGTTCGATCCGCAGTATCCCGCGCACACGCTTCTCCACGGCGCGGGCCGCTACGGCCTTCAGTGCCTGGCGAACCTCGATCAACTGCCGCCTACGGGTGCGCTGATCATCGCGCCGCCGCTCAAGATCGTCGGCGGCTCGGGGTCGCCGCTGCGCGTGCTGGCGATGATCGATGGCTGAACGCTCGTTCGCGCGCGAGGTCGAGCGTCTTAGGCTCGGCGCGGGGGAGACGTTCCACGGCGAGGGCATCCTCGCGGTCACCAAGGCGCTGCTGCAATCGGGGGTGAGCTACGTCGGCGGCTACCAGGGCGCACCGATCAGCCACCTGATGGACGTGTTCGCCGACGCAGACCCGCTGCTGCGCGAGCTGGGCATCCATTTCGAGCAGTCCGCATCCGAGGCGACCGCTGCTGCGATGCTCGCTGCGAGCGTCAACTATCCGTTGCGCGGCGCGGTTACGTGGAAATCGACCGTGGGCACCAACGTCGCCTCGGACGCGCTGGCCAACGTCGCGAGCGGCGGCGTCACCGGCGGCGCGCTGGTGATTGTGGGCGAGGATTATGGCGAGGGTTCCAGCATCATGCAGGAGCGCAGCCACGCGTTCGCGATGAAATCGCAGATCTGGCTGCTCGATCCGCGACCCAATCTCGGCCACATCGTCGACATGGTGGAGCATGGCTTCCGCCTGTCCGAGGCGTCGAACACGCCGGTCATGCTCGAACTGCGCATCCGTGCGTGCCATATGACGGGCAAGTTCGCTGCGAAAGACAATGTTCGCCCCGCCTTCACTCTGCGCGACGCGATGAACGCGCCGGTGCGCGATACCGACCGGATCGTGCTGCCGCCCGCCAACTTCCAGCACGAGCAGGAGAAGATCGCGCGCCGCTGGCCCGCCGCACTCGATTATATTCGCGCCAACGCCCTGAACGAACGCTTCGGGCCGGAGGAGGGCGAACTGGGCATCATCGTCCAGGGCGGGCTGTTCAACACGCTGGCGCGCGCGATGGAGCTGGCGGAGCTGGCGGACGGCTTCGGCGCGCTGGGGCTGCCGGTGCTGGTATTGAACGTCACCTACCCACTGGTGGACGACGAGATCGTGGCCTTCTGCACGGGCAAGCGCGGCGTTCTGATCGTCGAAGAAGGCCAGCCCGCCTTTCTCGAGGACGCGATCGGCGCGGCGCTCCGTCGCCACGACGTTCAGGCCGCGCTCGTCGGCAAGGCGGTGCTGCCGATCGCTGGCGAATACACGGGCGCGGTCGTCAAGGCGGGGCTGGATGCGTTTCTCGCGGAGCATGGCGACCGGCCGCTCCCCGCCCCCGCATCGCCACCCGCGCTCACCACGGCGCAGGTTCCCGCGCGTCCGGCGGGCTTCTGCACGGGTTGTCCCGAGCGACCGGTGTTCACCGCGATGAAGCTGCTGATGCGCGAGCTCGGCCCGTTCCACGTCAGCTGCGATATCGGCTGCCACCTGTTCTCGATCCTGCCGCCGTTCGAGATCGGCAACACCACGATGGGCTACGGCCTCGGCTGGGCGGGCGCGGCCGCGTTCAATGTGGAGGGCGCGCGCCGAACGATCAGCGTGATGGGCGACGGCGGCTTCTGGCATAATGGCCTGACCAGCGGGGTGGGCAACGCGGTCTTCAACAAGTCCGACAACGTGCTCGTGATAGTGGACAACGGCTATTCGGCCGCGACCGGCGGGCAGGACATCCTCTCGTCCAAAAACGCCCCCGCCACGCGCAGCGGGCACCACCGGATTGAGGATGCGGTGCGCGGCGTGGGTGTCCAATGGGTCCGCACGGTCGAGACCTACCGGATCAAGCAGGTGAAGGCCGCGCTCAAGGACGCGCTGACCACGCCCACACGCGGCCCCAAGGTCATCATCGCTGCGGGCGAGTGCATGTTGAACCGCCAGCGCCGCGAAAAGCCGCTGTTCGCCGCCGCCGTCAAAAAGGGCGAGCGTCGGGTGCGCGCCCGCTTCGGCGTCGATCCCGATGTGTGCACCGGCGATCACAGCTGCATCCGGCTCTCGGGTTGCCCCAGCCTCACGGTCGTCCCCAACCCCGATCCACTGCGTGAAGACCCCGTCGCGGCGGTCGCGCAGGATTGCGTTGGCTGCGGCGTATGCGGCGAGGTCGCGCACGCCGCGATCCTGTGCCCCAGCTTCTATCGCGCCGATCTCGTCCACAACGCATCGCGCCTCGAGCGAGGCTGGGCGCGTGCGCAGTCGCGCGTGATCGCCGCGATGCAGCACTGGAGCGACCGCCGCCGTCTCGCACGCGCTGCATGACGCGCGTGCTGCGCCTCTCGATTCATGCGCTCGGCGGGCAGGGCGGCGGCGTGCTTGCCGACTGGATCGCGGATGTCGCCGAACATGCAGGCTGGTGGGCGCAGGGGACGAGCGTGCCCGGCGTCGCGCAGCGCACGGGCGCCACGGTCTATTACATCGAGATCGCACCGCCGGGCCCCGAGCCGATGATGGCGCTGATGCCCGTCCCCGGCGACGTCGATGTGGTGATCGCGTCCGAACTGATGGAGGCGGGCCGCGCGGTCGCGCGCGGGCTGGTTACGCCGGGGCGCACCACGCTGATCGCGTCCTCGCACCGGATCTTTGCGATCGGCGAGAAATCCGCGATGGGGGACGGCGCGTTCTCGGCTGCCGCCGTGCTCGATGCATGCGCGCGCTCCGCCCGTCGCCTCATACTTGCCGATCTTCAGGCGCTCGCCGCCACGCACGGCTCGGTCATCTCGGCGACGCTGCTCGGCGCGCTGGCAGGCTCGGGCGCGCTGCCCTTCGCGCGCGCGGACTATGAAAGCGCGATCGCGCGCGCGGGTGTGGGTGTGAAGGCGAGCCTGGCCGCTTTCGCGGCAGGGTTCGCGGTGGCGGGCGCGCCGCCCGCACCCGAGCTGGCAATCGTCGCGCCTCCCTCCAGCGCCCCGCCCCCCCTCGCCGAGCGCATCGCGCGGCTACCGCAGGCCGCGCACGCGTTCGCACGCCTCGGCACCGAACGGCTCGTCGATTACCAGGACCGCGCCCACGCCGCGCGCTATCTGGACCGCCTCGAAGCCGTCGCCAGCGCCGAGCGCGAACTCGGCGGCGACGGCGCGCTCACCGCCGCCACCGCACGCCACCTCGCGCTCTGGATGAGTTACGAGGACGTGATCCGGGTGGCGGACCTGAAAACGCGCGCCACCCGCGCCGCTCGCGTGGCGGGCGAGGTGCGCGCCCCCCTCGATGTGCTCACCCGCACCACCGAATTCATGCACCCCCGCTTCGAGGAAGTGGTCGATATGCTCCCCACCACCCTCGCGCGCCGCCTGCAGAACAGCGCGCGCGCGCGAGGCTGGCTGACACCGCTGATCGATCGCGACCGCCAGATCGCCACCTCCAGCCTCGGCGGCTTTCTGCTGCTCTGGGGCCTCGCCCGCCTGCGCCGGCTGCGCCCCCGCTCGCTGCGTTTCGAGGTAGAGGAGGCGCGCATTGAGGCGTGGCTGGCGAGCGCGATTAACGCCGCGCGCACCGATCCCGCGCTGGGGCTGGAGGTGATCCGACTGCAACGCCTCGTGCGCGGCTACTCCGATACCCACGCACGCGGCCTCGCCAACTTCGCCGCGATCATGCGCGCGCTGCCCGATCTTGCGGCGCGCGCTGACGGGGCGGCACGCCTCGCCACCCTGCACAAAGCCGCGCTCGCCGACGATGAGGCGCGCACGCTATCGGCCGCGCTCGCCGCACTTACGGTCAAACATGGACCCGCCAGCCAAACCGCCGAGCCCGCGATCGACCCCGTCCCAATGGCGCACGCCGCATGACCGCACCCGCCCCCGATCGGCGCACATTGATCAAAACGGGCACGCTGCTCATCGCGTGCGTCGTCGGCGGGGCTGTCGTTCACCTCTCGCCCGAAGACGCACACGCAGCCTCGGCCACACCGCGCGTTCTCACCCCCGCCCAAGCCGATACCCTCGCCCACCTCGGCGAAACGCTCGTCCCCGGCGCGAGCGCCCACGGTATTGTCGAGTTCATCGATAGCCAACTCGCTACCGATCCCGCCGAGAGCCTGCTCATCGCGCGCTATTTCGGCGTGGTCCCGCCCTTCCGCGATTTCTACACCGCCGGACTCGCCGCACTCGACGCCGCCGCGCACGCCGCGCACGGCCAATCGTTCGCCGCGCTCGCCCCCGCCCCGGCGTTGACGCTCGCCGCCGCGCTACTCGCCGGTCCCCCGCCCGGCTGGACCGGCCCCCCCGCGCCGCTGTTCTACCTGAGCGTGCGCAGCGACGCGGTCGATGTCGTTTACGGCACCCCGCAAGGTTTCGAGGCGCTCGGCGTCCCCTACATGGAGCACATCCTGCCCCCGAGGCGCTGGTGAACCCGCGCGAACCCGCCGAAGTCGATGTCGTCATCGTCGGCGCGGGCGCGGCGGGTAGCGTCCATGCGGCCGTGCTCGCTGCTGCGGGCCGCTCGGTCGTCGTGCTCGAAGGCGGCCCGCCGCGCAAGCTTGGCGATCTTTACAGCTCGCAACTCTGGGCGCGCCGCCTCAAATGGACCGCCCCCGCCGCGCAGAACGGCGGTGCAGACCCGGCAGGCATCAGCTTCAACGGCGGGCATGGATTCGGCGGCGCCGCGATCCACCACTATGCCGTCTGGCCACGCTTCCACGCCGCCGATTTCCACATGGCGAGCGATCACGGGCGCGGGCTCGACTGGCCGATCGATTACGATACGCTCCGCCCCTATTACGACCGCATCCAGACCGAGGTCGGCGTATCGGGCGACGCGCGCGAGGAAAAATGGCGACCCCCCGGCGCGCCCTACCCGCTCCCCCCGCTTCCCGCCTTCGAACAGGGCGAGACGATCGCTCGCGGCTTTGCAGCGCGCGGCCTCACCACCGCCCCGCTGCCCTCGGCAATCCTCACCGCAGAATATCATGGTCGCCCCGCGTGCCTGATGGACGGCTGGTGCGACGCGGGCTGCCCCATAGGCGCGCTCGCCAACCCGCTCGTCACCTACATCCCGCGGTCGCTCAAGTCCGGCGCACAGTTCCGCCCGGGCGCGCACGTCACCCGCGTGCTGATGGATGCGGCGGGGCAGCGCGCGATCGGGGTGGAATATGTGGGCGCGGACGGCGCGCTGCATGTGCAGCGCGCACGCGTGGTGATCGTCGCGGCGTTCGCGATCGAGACGCCGCGCATCCTGCTCAATTCGGCGGTGCCAAAGCACCCGAACGGACTTGGCAACGCGAGTGGACTACTCGGCGCGTATCTGATGACGCATCCCTCGATCATCGTCTTCGGCATGTTCGATCACGACATGCAGAACTACCTCGGTCCCACCGGCGGCCAGCTCCTCAACCAGGATCATTTCGGCAAGACTGCCACTCCGGGCGCGCTCGGCAGCCGCCAGTGGATGATCGCGCAGGCACTCAAACCCAACGATCTGCTCGGCATCGCGATGAGCAGGCCCGATATCGTGGGCAAGGCGCTCGATCCGTTCATGCGCAAGGCAGCGCGCGGGCTGGGCAACATGGTGGCGCTGTGCGAACCGCTGCCCGATGCGGCGAACCGGGTGATGCTGGCGGCCGAACGCGACGCCCACGGCCTGCCGCTCGCGCGCGTGACGCACGCCTTCGGCCCCGATGGCAAGGCGCTGATCGCCGCCGCCGCCATCGAGGGCGCGGCAATCATGAAAGCGGCGGGCGCAACCGAGACTTGGCGCTCGCCGATCGCGGGGCAGCATCTGATGGGCGGGTGCGTGATGGGGAGCGATCCCGCGCACTCGGTCACCGATCCGCTCGGTCGGCTCCACGGCGTGCCCAACCTGATCGTCGCCGGGCCTAGCCTGTTCCCCACCGCATCGGCGGTGAACCCCACCTTCACCGTCCACGCGCTCGCGCTGCGATCGTCCGAGGCAATCGCACGCGACTGGTCGCAGTTCGCCTGATTTTTCGTTGGAGTGGTTAGTTGACGTAGTTGACTATTCAACTAGTCTTTGTTCCGGGACCGAGCAGATCGGGTGGGAGACGGATGATGGTGAGACAGCGTTGGATTTCGGGCCTGGCGATCGCAGGAGCGCTTTGTGGCGCTTCAGCTGGCGCAATCGCGCAGACGGCGGTCGCCCCGCCGCCTCCTGCACCCGCCGCCGATGAGGCAAATCGTTCGCTGCTAAGCGGCGATATCGTGGTCACCGCGCAGAAGCGCTCGCAGAATGCCCAGAACGTCGGCATCGCGGTTACCGCCTATTCGGGCGATCAGTTGCGCCAGCTCGGCGTGCGCGAGGCGACCGATATTTCCACCGTCACCCCCGGCGTGCACATCAGCGGCAATCTCGCGGGCCAGAACACCCAGCTCACCATTCGCGGCGTGACGCAGAATGATTATAACGATATCGTCGAAGCACCCAACGCCGCCTATCTCGACGAAGGCTATATCGCGGTCGCGCAGGGACAGACGTTCGCGCTGCTCGATCTAGAGCGCGTCGAGGTTCTGAAGGGGCCGCAGGGCACCCTGTTCGGGCGCAACGCGACCGGGGGCCTGATCCACTACATCAGCCGCAAGCCGAGCCTGACGAAGACCGAAGGGTTCGTCGATCTGAGCTACAGCATCTTCGATTCGCCCGGCAATCCAGGCGGCTTCCGGGGTGAAGGCGCGGTGGGCGGTCCACTCTCGTCGAAGATCGCGGTACGCGCGGCGGTTCTCTGGAACCAGCGCGATCCGATCCTGCGAAACCGCTATCCCTCGGGCGCGGTCGGCGGGTCGCCCGGTCCGGGTGCGGGGGCGAACCTCGGCGACGATGATACGCTCGCGGGACGCCTGACGCTGCTCGCCGAGCCGACCGACCGGCTGCGCGCGCTGCTATCGTTCAATGGCGCGCGCAGTAGGTTGGCGACCGGCGCGTACCAGAACAAGCCGACAATCGGCGTCTTCAACACGGCGGGCGAACTTATCGACGTAAAGAACGTCGCCCCGGGCGAGACGCGCGCGTCCATTGGTGGCGGCGGCGAGGACCACGGATCGGACGTCGGCAACACTGGTCACTACGGCGCGCCGTTCGGTCGCCCGGTACCCGGTGGCGACTTCTTCGGCTACATCGATCCCGACGGAAAGGGGTTCCTCACCTCGTCCGATTTCGCGTTCAAGGATCAGGGCCACGTCCGTACCTTTGGCGTCAACCTCGACGCGACCTACGATCTGACCGACAAGGTGCAACTCACCTACGTCAGCGATTACAAGAAATTCGATAAGCTACTCTTCATCGATGTGGATTCTGGTCCCGGCAATCAGGCGGCCAATTACGCTGCGGTCGATTCCTACACACTCACACAGGAACTGCGTCTGGCAGGCAAGAGCCAGGATTTCGATTGGGTCGCGGGCTTCTACTACCTCCACATCGACACCAGGAGCCAAAACGGCCTCAAATTCCCGATCGGCAGCGTCGTGCCCGGAGCACCGTTCGACGTCGCCTCGGACGCGCATCTGAAGACGGACAGCTATTCGGCGTTCGGCCAGGCCGAATGGCGCTTCGCCCCGCGCTTCGCCTTTATCGCGGGCGCGCGCGTCATCCAGGAAGAGAAGGATTACGTTTTCAGCCAGGGCCTCTTCTTCACGCAGGATTCGCGCAAGATCGAGGTGGGCACGCCGATTCCGATTGGGCCGGTCTTCACGGCGGCGGGAGCGGCGGTCCCGTTCGTTGACAAGCGCGCCGAGACGCTGTGGGCGGGCAAGCTCCAGATCGAGTTCCATCCGATCGAAAAGCTGCTGCTCTACGCTGGCGTCAATCGCGGCGTGAAGGCGGGCAGCTATAACGCCCAGCTCGCAGGCGGTCTGCCCGCACCTGTAAGCTTCATCCCCTACAAGTCCGAGGTTCTTCTTAGCTACGAAGGTGGCTTCAAATACACCTTCCCCGATAACCACACGCGTTTCAACGCGGCAGCATTCTATTATGATTATAGCAACTACCAGTCGTTCCTGTTCACCGGCGTCTCGGGCTATGTGATCAACGCGGACGCGCGCACCTATGGCGGCGAAGCGACGCTTTCCACATCGCCGCTGCGCGGGCTGGATTTGTCCGCCTCGGTCTCGTCGTTCAACGCCAAGGTCAAGAACGTGCCGCTGCGTATTGGCGGACCGATCATCCGTGACGTCAAACCCACCTACGCGCCCGAGTTCCAGACCAGCTTCATCGCACGCTATCAGTGGGCGGGACTTGGCGGCACGCTCGCTGTTTCGGGCGACGCGCAAACCTCGAGCAGCTTCTATTACAACCTGCGCAACTTCAGCGCGGATCGATACGATGCCTATGTCGTCGCCAACGTCGGCTTCTCGTGGACCGATCGGCACGAGAAGCTGCGGCTGGGCTTCGACGTGCGCAACCTGTCCGACGAACGCGTCGGCATCCAGGGGTTCGATCTCGCGGGACTGTGCGGTTGCAACGAGGTCAGCTACAAGCCGCCGCGCTCGTATCAGATCAGCGCGCGGTATAACTTCTAGCCGCGCGAGCAGGTCGGGGGTGGACAATCGGAATGAATCAGGACGCGCGGTGGCAGCGCGCAAATCCAGCTGCCCCAGACTTCCGGCTGGAGGATTCGCCCTTCTACTGGCTAACGCGCGTCTCGGGCCGGTACCTTCTCCAGATGGAGCGGCACCTGAAGGCGATCGGCATGGACGTGCCGCGCTGGCGCGTCCTGATGATCCTCGCGGAGGACGAGCCTGCGACGATCACCGCCCTGTCCGAGCGCAGCGTGGTCAAGCTTGCGACGATGACGCGCATCGTGCAGCGCATGGCAGTGGACGGACTGGTGACGACCGAGGGGAGCGAGACCGACGGACGCGTGACCCGGGTGCGCATGACTCCGGGGGGCCGCACCGCGCTCGCGCGCGTGCGCGCTGAGGGAAGCCGGGTGTTCTCGCTGACCTTTTCCGGGACCGAAGCGGCGGAGCTGGAGGCGCTTGTGAAGCAGCTGCGTCAGCTGTTCGATCGGCTCGCCAGCCTGCCGCTTCCACCCGGACCCCGCGACGGCAGCAACCGATGAGCCGTCGCCAATCGCCGATTTTCAATACCAATCGCCTCAAGCTCGGCCTGTTTTCGCCCAATTGCTCGGGCGGCATGGCGGTGACCAAAGTTGCCGAGCGTTGGGACAACAGCTGGGCCAATAATATCGCGCTCGCCCGGATGGCAGACGATGCGGGGTTCGAGTTCCTGCTGCCGATCGCACGCTGGATCGGCTATGGCGGAGAGACCGACTTCCATGGCAACGTACTCGAAACGATCACCTGGGCGACCGGGTTGCTCGCGCTCACGAAGCGGATCACCGTGTTCGCCACCGTCCACACCGCGTTCCTTCACCCGTTTGTCGCCGCCAAACAGCTCGCCACCGCCGATCAGCTCGGGCGCGGACGGCTGGGGCTGAACGTGGTCGCGGGCTGGAACAAGCCCGAATACGATGCCTTTGGCGCGCAGCTGCCCGCCGCGCACGCCGATCGCTATGCACTGGCGCAGGAGTGGTTCGATTACGTGCGGCGCGTGTGGAACCACGAAGGCGCGTTCGATTGGGATGGCCGCTTCTTCCAGGGCAAAGGGATTGCCGCGCTGCCGCACCCGTTCGACGGCGATCTGCCGATCATGAACGCGGCGGGCTCGGGCGAGGGGCGCGCGTTTGCGGTCCGCAATGCCGATTTCCTGTTCATGATCGCGGTCGATCTGGCGCAATCGAAGACTGAGGTCGCAGCGATCCACGAGGCGGCTCGCGCCACCGGCCGCGACACCGGCGCCTTCACACTTTCGCACGTCGTCTGCCGCCCGACGGTGCGCGAGGCGGAGGAATATCTGCATTGGTACGCGGAGGAAAATGCCGATTGGGGTGCGGTCGATAATCTGATGACCTTGCAGGGCCTGCACGCGCAATCCTTCCCTGCCGAGGCGCTGCGCACGATGCGCGGGCGGTTCGCCGCCGGGCACGGCACCTATCCGCTGATCGGCGACCCAGACGGCATCGCCGCCGAACTGGGCCGGATCGTCGAGGCGGGCTTTGCGGGCACAACGCTAAGTTTCGTCGATTATGTGCGCGAACTGCCGTTCTTCCTCGACGAGGTCGTCCCCCGGCTCGAGCGCATGGGGCTGCGCGTTCCCGTCACCCCGCCAAAGGGGTAGCGAGGCACCCGCGTCGCGTCATCTGGCCAGATCGCGCCACGCCTGTAACAACGCGGCGCTCTTCCGGGACACGGTCGCGGCGGTGTCACCCGGCCTGAAGAGCGCGCCGCCCACACCGATGCCCTCTGCACCCGCCGCGAGCCACGCGGCGATGGTGTCCGCCCCCGTTCCACCCACCGCCCACACGCGCACATCGGGCGGCAGGACTTCGCGGACTGCCATCAGATACCCTGGTCCGAGCGCGGCGGCGGGGAACAGCTTGAGGCGTCTTGCGCCCGCCGCGATCGCCGCGAATGCTTCGGTGGGCGATACGAAGCCCGGCAACGGTTCGATCCCGAGTTCGATCGCGCGCGCGATCACGGCAGGGTTGGTGTTGGGGGTGACCATCAGCCGACCCCCTGCCCTGCCAAGCGCGTCCACCGCTTCAACATCGAGCACGGTGCCGCCACCGATCACCGCGTCCTTACCCAGCGCCGCCTCGATCGCGGCGATGCTCTCGAGCGGATGAGGCGAGTTGAACGGCACCTCGATAATGCGGATGCCCGCCTCCACGAGTGCGGTCGCGATCGCAACCGCCTCGTCCGGGCGCACACCGCGCAGGATTGCGGCGATGGGCGGGGTGCCGCGCGACAGGATTTCATCGATGGTCATGCGTGCGTCTCCGGGAGGGCAAGGCCGGCGAGCGCGCAGGCGTCGCCATCGTGCAGCGTTGCGGTGAGGCCGTGCGCGGCGAGTGCGGGCAGGTAGCGCGCCGCGAGCGCGGGATCGCCGACGAGCGCGATCTCATGCGTGGCCGGGAAAGCGGCAACGGCCTCGGCGACCTCGCGCCCGATGATCAGGCCCGAGAGGAAGCCCACCGCCCAACCATGGCTGCGGCCCGATCGCAACTGCATCGCGCGCGTGGAGAATAGCGCACCGAGCAGATGTCCGCCCTCGCGCGCGCGCATCAGTCCGTGTGCGAAGCCGGTCGGCTCGTCATCTTCATTGTCCGGCGATGGAGCGGCGGCGCGGGTCAGCGTCGAGCGATCGCGCAGCAGTGCGAAGAGTTCGCCAGTGAGGAAGGTGCGAAAACGCATGATCCGCCCGTCTTCGATCACCGCCCATTTGCTGTGCGTGCCAGGCAGCGCGATCGTGCGCACTTCTGTCCCGAGCGCCGGATCGTTCCGGATGGCTCCGAAAATCTGCGTTTCCTCGCCGCGCATCACATCGGGAACGCCGTGCGCGTCGAGCGTCGCCAGGCCCGCCATGATCGAGACCGGGATGCCGTCGAGGCGCATTGTCACCGCGCCCGCCGCCCACGTGGCAAGATCGGCGGGGCAATCGACGTAGGGCACATCCACCCAGCCGTTGCGCGAGCCGACCATGCCGCACAGGCGGATCGATCCCGGCTCGCCTTCGATGCGCCACGGAGCGAGTACGGCGCGCAGTACGTCGGCGGGCGCAGCATCGAGCGCGCCTATGCCGGGGCCCTCGGCGCGATCGACAACCGCGTCGCCCTCAATGCGGAACAGCCGTAAACGACTTGTGCCCCAATCGCCGACGACGCGGTATGGTCTCATCGGGCAAGCCTCACCGCTTGCTGAGGGATACCGGGCGCGGGCGCATCGAAGGCGAACAGCCCGCCCGCAAGCGGCTGGCGTTCGAGTGCGCTCGCGGACAGGCCGGTGCGCGCGGTGGTGACATAGGCGGTGCGCAGGTCCGCTCCACCGAACGCGACCTTGGTGACCTGCGCGCAGGGGATGGCCACGCTCAAAAGCAACGCGCCATCGGGCGAATAGCGTCGCACACCCCAGCCATCCCAGAGCGCGACCCACAGGCAGCCCTCCGCATCGATGGTGACGCCATCGGGCCAGCCTTCCCCGTGCGCTATCGTCACGAAGATTTCGCCATGTTCGAGCTCGTCGGTCGAGGTGATGTCGTACCGCCAGATTGTGCGACCCACCGTGTCAACATGATAGAGGAAGCCGCCGTCGGGGCTGACGGCGGGCCCGTTGGTGATCGCGCACGCGCCGCCCACCTCGCGGATGCTCTGGCCATCGAACAGGTGGACCGCACCGGTTGCGAGCGTCTGCCCATTGTCCATCGTCCCGAACCACAGCCGCCCCGATGGATCGACCGTGGCATCGTTGGTGCGATTGTGCGCGGGCATGTCGATGCGGGCGATCGGATCGCCCAGCACGCCGTCGGTGAATGATCGAATGGTATCGCCCATGCCCACCAGAAGCGTGCCATCGCTCGCGGGCACGATGAAACTGGGCTGCCCGCCAACCGCAAACGAGCGCCGCGCGCCCCAGCCCGGCTCCAGACAGTGCAGCGCGCCGCCCTCAATATCGACGAACCACAACGCTCCGGTTTTGCCCAGCCAGATCGGACCCTCGCCGAGCTGCGCTTCGACCGACCAGACGAGACGGCTCTCCAACGGCTTCTTCCCCAACGCGGCTTTTCGCTCGACAGATCGCTGTGATCATATAAATGGGCGGACAAAGAGGCAATGGCTTCGTGCGAGCACACCGCTCAGCGAGGATCGTGGTCCGGACCCGCAAGACTGCGGAGGGGAGAGCGACCGATGCAATTGGGTTCGATCGATATTGCGGTGATCGTGGTGTACGCGATCGCGATCTTCGGCCTCGCGCAATATGTTTCGCGCGACAAGGCGGGGGCTGGGCCGAAGAACAGCAGTGATTACTTCCTGGCATCCAAGAACCTGCCGTGGTGGGCGATCGGGACGTCGTTGATCGCGGCTAATATTTCGGCCGAGCAGATCGTGGGGATGTCAGGATCGGGCTATGCGATCGGGCTTGGCATTGCGTCCTATGAGTGGATGGCGGCGGCGACGCTGCTGATCGTCGGCAAGTTCTTCTTGCCGATCTTTCTGCGCAACGAAATCTACACGATGCCGCAGTTTCTGGAGCGCCGCTACGGTCCGAGCGTCCGCACGTTGATGGCGATCTTCTGGCTGGGGCTTTATGTGTTCGTCAACCTGACCGCGATCATCTGGCTGGGTTCGATCGCGGTCAACAAGGTGGCGGGGGTCGACCAGAACTGGGCGTTGATCGGACTGGGAGCGTTCGCACTGCTCTACCAGATCCGCGGCGGCCTGAAGGCGGTGGCGCTGACAGATTTCGTGCAGGTGACGCTGCTGGTGCTGGGTGGCCTCGTGATCGCGGGGCTTACGCTCGGCAAACTGGGGGGCGGCGCGGGCATATTGGCGGGGTGGCATCGGCTGGCGGCGACGATCCCCGATCACTTTCACATGATCCTGAAGAAAGGCGATCCGCATTATGCCGATCTGCCAGGCCTTTCGGTACTGATCGGCGGTATGTGGATCGCCAATCTGAGCTACTGGGGGTTCAACCAGTACATCATCCAGCGCGCGCTCGCGGCCAAAAGCCTCGGCGAGGCGCAGAAGGGCGTCCTGCTCGCCGCGTTCCTGAAGCTGATCATGCCAGTCATCATTGTATTGCCCGGTATCGCTGCGGTTCTTCTCGCGCCGAACTTGGCCAAGCCGGACGAGGCCTATCCCACGATGATGCGGCTGTTGCCCACCGGCCTGCTCGGCCTGGTATTCGCGGCGCTGGTCGCGGCGATCATCGCGTCCACCGCGTCCAAGATCAATTCGATTGCCACCATCTTCACACTGGATGTCTACGCCAAGTTCCGCCATGTGCGCTCCGCCGTCGAAGATGGCGCGGGCGATGCGCGGCACGAGCGGCAGCTGGTGCGGGTGGGGCGCATTACTGCCGTCGTAGCGATCACGATCGCCATCCTCGCGGCGCGGCCGCTGGTGGGCAGTTCGGAGCAGGCGTTCCAGTTCATCCAGGAGTTCACTGGCTTCTTCACGCCGGGCATTACTGTGATCTTCCTGCTGGGCCTGTTCTGGAAGCGCGCGAACGAAGCAGGGGCGATTACGGCGGCGATTACTTCGGTGGTGCTATCGTGGGCGCTGAAATCCTTGTGGGCCTCGCTGCCGTTCCTCGATCGCATGGGCGTCGTGTTCTTGGCCGCGTTGACGTTCGCGGTGCTGGTATCGCTCCTGACGCGCGCACGCGCCGGATCGGACACCATCGTAACTGCGGACATCGATTATTCGACACGCACGAGCTTCAACATCGGTGCGGTCGCGGTCGTGCTGATCCTGATCGCGCTATACTCGACCTGGTGGTGATCTATTCGATGAAGGCTGGCACGGCGCGAAACTCGGCGACGAGCAGTGCGTCCGCGACCAGCCGCAACGGAGCGGCATCGGCATCGATCGCGCGCGCAGCGATCAGATCGGCGAAGCGCTCGTAAAGCGCGGGATATTCGCGGTTGGGCGCATCGGGCCGGGCGTTGCCGTCGATCGCGAGCCGCGCGCCGCCATCGCTAAGTTCGAGCCGGCGGCCGCAAGCGGTCTCGATCAAGATGTCCCAAGTCTGCGGGCCGGTCTGTAAGAAATCGAGATCCACCGTGATAGCAGCCGCCCCCGCGCGCATCGTCAGCTGCCCGGCAATCGGCGTGTGCGCGTTCGCTGGCACATCGAGCGTGGCGGTCTGGACCACGACCGAGTGCTGCAACAGCGCAGTCAGGATCGAGAAGGCGTTGATCCCCGGATCGAACACGCCAAGCCCGCCCGGAGCCCAGAGCCACGCCTGCCCCGGGTGCCAGCGGCGCACGTCCTCGCGCCAGGTCACGAGCACGCGCGCCACCTCGCGCTCTGCCAGCCACGCGCGCGCAGGTGCCACCATCGCCGCTTCACGCGAGTGCCAGGCGGCGAACAGCGTTACGCCGCCCGCCTGCGCCTGTGCGGTCAACTCGTCGAGCGCCGCGAGCGTGGCGGCGGGCGGCTTTTCGAGCATCACGTGCCAGCCCGCCGCGATAGCGTCGCGCGCCAGCGCGCCCCGCGTTTGTGGCGGCGTGCAGATCGCGACCGCGTCCACACCGATCCCCGCGCAGCGCAACCCCGCCAGATCGGCGAAATTGGGCGCATCAGCCCCGCGCATATGCGGATCGACCGTTGCGACAAGGCGGAAACGCTCGTCCGCGTGGATCGCGGGCAAATGCTGATCGCGCGCGATCTTGCCGACGCCGATGACCGCGATCCTGATCGGCTCGTCCACGCGATCCCTCTTCCCTTCATTGGCGATTTATATGATAAAACAGGAAGCGAGCGATAGCGCAACGCGACAGGACGGAAAACCCGCATGACCGATGTCCCGCTCCGCAGCCGCGCTTGGTTCGACAATCCGGCCAATATCGACATGACCGCGCTCTATATCGAGCGCTACCTCAATTTCGGGCTGAGCCAGGCCGAGCTGCAATCGGGGCGACCGATCATCGGCATCGCGCAGACGGGGAGCGATCTCAGCCCGTGCAACCGCCACCACCTCGTGCTCGCCGAGCGCGTGCGCGACGGGATCCGCGACGCGGGCGGCATCGCGATCGAGTTTCCGGTCCATCCGATTCAGGAAACCGGGAAACGCCCCACCGCCGCGCTGGATCGCAATCTGGCGTATTTGGGGCTGGTCGAGACGCTGTACGGCTACCCCCTCGATGGCGTGGTGCTCACCATCGGCTGCGACAAGACCACACCCGCCTGCCTGATGGCGGCGGCGACAGTGAACATCCCCGCAATCGCACTTTCGGTCGGCCCGATGCTCAACGGCTGGTTCAAGGGCAAGCGCACGGGATCGGGCACGATCGTGTGGCGCGCGCGCGAAATGCTGGCGAAAGGCGAGATCGACGCGGCGGGTTTCGTCAAGCTGGTTGCATCGTCCGCCCCGTCCACGGGCTATTGCAACACGATGGGCACCGCGACCACCATGAACAGCCTTGCCGAGGCGCTGGGCATGTCGCTCCCCGGTTGCGCCGCGATCCCGGCACCGTACCGGGACCGGCAGGAAATGGCGTATCTCACCGGCAAGCGCGCGGTGGAGATCGTGCGCGAGGATCTGAAGCCCTCGGACATCCTCACCCGCGCCGCCTTCCTGAACGCCATCCGCGTCAATACCGCCATTGGTGGCTCGACCAATGCGCCGATCCATCTGGCGGCGATTGCACGGCACATTGGTGTGGACTTGCCGATCGAGGATTGGCAGCGTTACGGGCTGGACGTACCGCTGCTCGTCAACCTGCAACCGGCGGGCGAATATCTGGGGGAGGATTATTACCACGCGGGCGGTGTGCCTGCGGTGATCGCGCAGCTTATTGCGGCCGGACTGATCGACGAGGGTGCGAAGACGGTGAACGGCCGCACCATCGGCGAGAATTGCCGGTGCGTGGCGATCGAGGACGAAAACGTCATCCGGCCGTTCGCGCGACCGCTGCGGGAAAGCGCTGGATTCCTCGTGCTGCGCGGCAATCTGTTCGATTCGGCGGTCATGAAGACGAGCGTGATCTCGGACGAGTTCCGCGCGCGCTATCTCTCCAATCCCGACGATCCTGAAGCGTTCGAAGGGCGTGCGATCGTCTTCGATGGTCCCGAACAGTATCACAGTACGATCGACGATCCCGCGCTCGGCATCGATGCACATTCGATCCTGGTAGTGCGCGGCGCGGGGCCGATCGGCTATCCGGGCTCGGCGGAGGTGGTGAACATGCAGCCCCCCGCCGCGCTGATCCGCGCGGGCGTGCACGCGCTGCCGTGCATCGGCGACGGGCGGCAATCGGGCACGAGCGGCTCCCCCTCGATCCTGAACGCGTCGCCCGAGGCGGCAGCAGGCGGCGGCCTCGCGCTGCTGCGCACCGGAGACCGGGTGCGGATCGATCTGAGGCGCGGAACGGCCGACATGCTCGTCCCCGATGCGGAACTGGACGAACGGCGGCGCGCGCTGACGCAGACGGGGGGCTATGCATATCCGGCTTCGCAGACGCCGTGGCAGGCCATCCAGCGCGCGCAGGTAGGGCAACTCGCGAGCGGGGCGATCCTGGAGGGGGCCGAGCAGTTCCAACGCATCGCGCAGAACCAGGGCCTGCCGCGGGACAGCCACTGATGCGGGCGGAGGCGCCCGCCATCCCGCTAAACGCTCACCTTTGGGAATTGAGATGAAGGCAACGGCGATCCTCGGCGCAGCGGGCGCGCTCATGCTGATCACGGCGAGCGCGGCGCATGCGCAGACCGGCGCTTCGGCGCAGCATCTGTACCTTGGCGCGGACCTGAGCTTTGCCAACGAGATGGCCGATTGTGGCGCGGTGTACCGCCAGCATGGCAGACCGATCGATCCGTTCACGCTGCTGGCGCAAGCGGGCGGCAATCTGGTGCGCGTGCGCTTGTGGAACAACCCGACGTGGACCCGTTACAGTAACTTGGCCGACGTCGAAAAGACGATCCGGCGCGCCAGGTCGGCGGGACTACAGGTGCTGCTGGATTTCCACTATTCGGACGATTGGGCGGACGGCGACAAGCAGAACGCACCCGTCGCCTGGGCCGGACTGGACACTGCAGCACAGGCGATCGCGCTCCACAATTACACGCTGG
This sequence comes from Sphingomonadales bacterium, assembly GCA_038238915.1. GTDB lineage: Bacteria > Pseudomonadota > Alphaproteobacteria > Sphingomonadales > Sphingomonadaceae > JAVVHE01. The sequence continues at coordinate 92,881 of JBBSFH010000005.1, read as the reverse complement.
GCACGCTGGCCCAACTCGCCGCCGATGACCTTGCACCGGACATGGTCCAGGTTGGCAACGAGACGAACCCGGAGCTGCTGGGCGGCCCCAGGAAATCGATCGACTGGAAGCGCAACGCGCAATTGCTCAATGCAGGCATCGCTGCGGTGCGCGCGGCCGCACGGACCGAACACCGGCCGATCCCGATCATGCTCCACATCGCGCAACCCGAAAACGCCGGGCCGTGGTTCGCCGCCGCTCGCGCTGCCGGGGTCAGCGATTACGACATCATCGGGCTCAGCTATTACCGCAAATGGTCGAACGAGCCGATGTCGGGCCTCGCGCAGACGATCGAGCGGCTGCGGCGGATGTACGGCAAGCAAGTCATAGTGGTGGAAACCGCCTATCCGTACACTGCGGACAATGCCGACACGTCGCCAAACCTGCTCGGCGCGGACACGCTCGACAGCGGCTATCCCGCGACACCCGCAGGCCAGACGAAATACATGATCGATCTGACGCAAACCGTGGTGAATGCGGGCGGCTCGGGCGTGGTTTACTGGGCGCCCGACTGGGTCTCCACGCGCTGCAAGACGCGGTGGGGCAAGGGATCGGGGTGGGACAACGCAACCTGGTTCGATATGCATCGCCGCCTCGAAGCCCTGCCGGTACTGAAGTTCCTGGGGGCTGACTACCGCGCTGGGGCGCGAGTGACCGACGCGGGGCAAGCCGACAAATAGGCGGTTTTGTCGCAGCGGTTTCCGTGTGCGTTTTGTCCGGGCAATGCGCGGCCAAGGATTCAATTGATTGGATACTCGCACAATTCTGCCCTACGCTCCGCTTGGGAGGGTGGTACGTATGGCTTCAGTGTCCGCGATGCCCACCGAAGCGGCTGCGCTGCTCGCTGGTGCGGCGGCGGTTGGTTTTGATAAGTGTCTCTACGCCGTGGAAGTCCTTCACGGCGAAACCGAGCGGCCGCTCGAAGCGATCGCATCGGGCCTTACGCTGCAGCATATGACCGATTTCCTGAAGCGGGTTCCGCAAGACCCGCTGCGGCGTATGTTGGCGCGCGGCGAGATTCCCGTCGGCTCAACCCCGATCGCTTACGAAAATATGGGCACCCACCTCTCGATCGCGCGCGATCGGCGCCTGTCTGTCAGCGATACCGATCTGCTGCGCTGGGGCCTGGCGCAGGGCGTGCGCACCGGTATCAATTTTCGTATCCGGATGCCGCAGTGCCGCTACGCCTCGGTGAACTTCTATAGTACCGCGGCGCATAGCGAACGCGATCTTGGCTCCGCGATGCAGGCGCTGTTTCTGATCGGGCATCAGATCCACGAACGGCTTGAACCGCGACTTCCGGGCAACCCGAACATCCTGCTCTCGCGCCGTGAGATCGAATGCCTCGACTGGATCGCGCGCGGCCTTGGCAACCGCGAAATCGCCGAAACGCTCGGCCTGTCGATCGAGACGGTCAAGGAACATGTCCAGGGATTGTTTCAGAAGCTCGAAGTCAACAACCGCGCGCACGCGGTGACGCGCGGCTACGCACTATCCTATCTGGGTTGACCGCGACCCCGGAGCAGTCTTGCGCCAGTCGTCTACCCCCCCCCGATCGGGGGGCTGGAAGCGCAATTTATCACGCAATAGCTTGCTGATCGCGTCCGGGGAGGGAAGCGCCGCATCGCACTACAACAATGCACCGGCAACCGCCGCATTGGTGAGCATCGCTGGCGAAAAAACGATCATCCAATCGAGGATGGCAAGCGAAAAATTGACTGCTAGGATACGCCGCTGGATCGATCGGAGGAATTGATGAACCGTCTACACTCGCGTGAACACTTGCTGGGAACTGCCGCGCTGATCGTAGTCTTGACCGGCGGTCTGCTTTTGACATCGCCCGCTCTTGCCCAATCGTCCGCCGCGCCCGCGCCTGCCGCAACCGATGCAGCCATTGCCGAAATCGTCGTCACCGGCTCGCGCATCCCGCGCGCGGGGTTCGATACGCTGCAGCCCGCGCAGGTCGTCAGCGCGCAGACGCTGTCGGACCGCAGTTTCGCCAACGCGGCCGACGCACTGAACGAGCTTTCGGCGTTCGGCGTGGCGGGATCGAACAATACCGGCCAGCAATCAGGCTCCACGGTGGGCCAGCAATTCGTCAACCTCTACGGGCTGGGCGCACAGCGCACGCTGGTTCTGGTCAATGGTCGCCGCTTTGTCTCGGGCAATGCTCCGACGCCTGCGGGCACCTTTGGCGGCGCGCCGCCAGGCCAGGAGGTCGATCTCAACACCATCCCGACCGGACTGATCGATCACATCGAAGTTCTCTCGGTCGGCGGTGCGCCAATCTATGGCGCGGATGCGATCGGCGGTACGGTCAACGTCATCCTCAAGGACAAGTTTCAGGGTTTCCAGCTCGAAGGCCAATATGGCATCTCGCGCTACGGCGACGGGCAGACCTGGGTGGGTCGCGCGCTGGCGGGCGCCAACTTTGGCGACAACCGCGGCAATGTAACGGTCGCGGTCGAATACACGTCGCAGGACGGGCTGACGTACCTGAACCGGCCGCGCACGCTTCCCTATGCGACGCAGCAGCCTTCCGATGCGTGCACCGTGCTCGGCTTCGGGGCGTGTTATGTGCCCAACGCGACCGTACCGAGCATCTTCCCGGGCGGCATCCCGGCGATCAATGATGGGCTCGCGAACCAGGGCAGCCCGTCCTACCCCAACGCGATCCACAATGCGGCAGGCCAGGTGGTGGCTTTTGCGCCGGACGGAACGCTGCAGCCGGTCAATCTCGGCATCCAGAACAACGGCCTGGTGTTCGGATCGGGCGGGGACGGCGACAATCTGGCAGGCCAGTCCTCCTTTATCGCGCCAATCAATCGCCTCCTGATCGATACGATGGCGCATTATGACGTCACCGATCACGTCCGGGTCTACTTCGAGACGCAGTTCTCGAAGTCCAACGCCACCCAGTTCGCTGCTCAGCCATCCTACCAGTCGACCTTCTTCGCCAGCCAGAAGGGTGCGGCGCCGATCAAATTCGATATCACCAATCCGTATCTGACCGATCAGGCGCGGGCAGTACTGACTGCCGCAGGCGCGAGTACATTCTATCTTGCGCGCGCCAACCTCGATCTCGCGCCGCAATTGACGCACAACCGCATCACCACCTACCGGATCGTCACCGGACTCAAGGGTGATTTCGCGGTACTAGGCCGCAAGATCAACTGGGATACTTCGTTTAACTACGGGCGGTCTGAAGGTCAGCAGAACTACTTCGACATCAATGAAGAGAACTTCCTGAACGCCATAAATGTGGTGAAGGACGCCACCGGCAAGATCGTCTGCTCGGTCACGGCCACCCCGCCGCCACCGCCTGCGGGCGGGGGTGGTCAACCCTCCTCGGTCACCGCCTGTCAGCCGCTCAATCTGTTCGGCTCGGGCGCGCCGAGCGCGGAGGCTCGGGCGTTTGTTACCGCAGCCGATCAGGCGGTCTCGGTACTGACGCAGAAGGATGCGCAGATCAACGTCAACACCACACCGTTCAGCTACTGGGCGGGCGACGCGAAGATCGCGGCAGGGTATGAATACCGCGAGGAAAGCGGCAGCTACAACGTCGATGCGTTCGCCAAGGCCGGCCTTGGCCGCAATGCAGCTTCGAGCGACGTCGCCGGCAGCTATAAGTCCAAGGAGTTCTACGCCGAATTCAACCTGCCGATCATCTCGCCCGAAATGGGCTGGCGCTTCCTGCATTCTGCCGAGATCGAGGGATCGTACCGGCGGATCAGCAACAGCCTTTCGGGTAACGCCGATGTCTACACGATCGGAGGCAAACTCGCACCGATTCGCGATATCGAATTCCGCGGGAACTTCACGCATTCGGTTCGCGCGCCCGCAATCGAAGAACTGTTCTTGCCCACTACCAACACGCAGTCTTTCGCGAACGATCCGTGCGATCCGAACTTCATCGGCGCGAACGCGCAGCGTGGCAAGAATTGCGCCGCAGTGTTCGCCGCGCTGGGCGTGCCGCTCTCGACCTTCAAGTCGGGCGTGGTCAACGCGTCGGTGCTCGGGACGACCGGCGGCAATTCGGCGCTGCTGAACGAACGTGCGGATGCGTGGACTGCCGGTTTCGTCGCCCGGCCGCGCTACATTCGCGGCCTCACGCTGGCAGCGGACTGGATCAGCATTAAGCTCAAGGATCCGATCACCAGCCTGTCGCTGACGCAGGTGATGAACGCCTGCTACGATACCGGAAGCTTCCCCAACAGCTTCTGCAATCTGTTCCAGCGCAACGCACAGGGGCAGGTCGTCAACTTTAGTACGCCCCTGGTCAATGCAGGCGCGCAGGACTTCCAGGGCCTACAGCTCGATCTGAACTACGGCGTCCAGGTTGCGGACTTGCCGCTGGTCAGGAAATTGCTCCACCAGGGTCGGGATTACGGGACGCTGACCTTCGATATCAACGCGTTCTACGAGGATCGGCACAACTTCACGATCCTTGGCGTTACCACGCCGACGCGCGGCAATATCGGCGATCCCAAGTTCCGCCTGAACGCGACGACGCGTTACCGGAAGGGTCCGGTTGGTCTGTATTTCCAGGCACGTCATGTGAGCAGCGGTCAGGCGGACGTGACGCTGCAGCGCTCCTCGCAGCAGATCTATGGCGTGGGGGACTATTGGGTGTTCAACTCGTCGATCTCGTATGACATCACCAAGCGGGTCACCGCGCAGCTCGTCGTCAACAATCTGTTCGATATCGATCCACCACAATATGCGATCTCGCTCTCTGCGGGCAATGCACTCAGCACTTACGATTATTTTGGCCAGTCGTTCGTGATGAGCCTGAAACTCAAACTGTAGACCGAGCGCTCGGCGCACGGGTGTTGCCGCTGACCTGCAACACCCGCGCGAGTTGTGGAGTTACTCGGCAGGGGAAGCGCATGAAACGGCCAATCGGAATCCTGCTCCTCGCGTTGTCGATGATCGGGGTCAGCCCCGCGATCGCATCGCAGCCCCTGCCCCCACTCCAGCCGCAGGATCTGTTTGGCCTGATGGTTGTAGGCGACCCGCAACTTCGCCCCGATGGCGGAGCGATCGTCTATGTGCGCAAGACCAACGACATCATGACTGATGCGGGCGTTCGCTCGATCTGGCTTGTCGATCCGCACACCGGCGCGCAATCCCCCATCGCTGCAGATGGCGGCGAAAGCTTCGAACCCGTGTGGTCGCCCGATGGTGGGCGGATTGCGTATCTTCATGCGTCCGCCAACGCCTCACCCGAAATCTTCGTCTACTGGCCCGCCACGGGCCGCTCCGCGCGGATTGCACGCACAGAACGTGCGCCTTCGCACCTTGCCTGGTCCCCCGATGGTCATGCGCTTGCGTTCGTGATGGCCGAGCCGCGCGCGCCCGCGACGTTCGGCGCCCCGCTGACCAAGCCCGAGGGGGCGAAATGGTCCGAACCGCTCGTGGTGATCGACGATGTCGCGTACCGCTCGGACGGCATCGGTCCGCTCAAACCCGGCCATGCGCATATTTTTGTCGTTGCGGCCGATGGCGGCACACCGCGTCAACTCACATCGGGCGCGTTCGAGGACGGCGGTCCGCTATCGTGGACGCGCGACGGCACGGCGATCATCTTTCTGGGCCGACGCGGCAGCAACTGGGCGCGCGATCCGCTGCTGAACGATATCTACCGCGTCGCGCTCGCCGACGGCGCGTTGACCAGGCTCTCCGCCCACGCCGCCCCTTATGACGCACCGCGCGTATCGCCCGATGGACGGCGCATCGCCTACAGCGGCTTTGACGAACGTTACCGTGGCTACGAAAACCGCCACATCTTCGTGATGGATGCGGACGGCGGCAACGTAGTTGCGCTCGGCGGAGACCGGGACCGCAGCTTCGATCATCCCAAATGGTCCGCTGATGGACGTAGCCTCTACGCCGATTATGTCGATCGCGGCGTCACCAAGGTCGCTCGGCTCGGGATCGGCGGCGGCGTCACCGATGTCGCCACGGGCCTCGCGGGCGATTATTTCGATCTGCCGTACAGCGGCGGCGATTTCGATGTTGCGCAGGGCGATACGATCGTCTTCACGCTCGGCGCGGCCGATCATCCTTCCGATCTCGCCATCGCGCGCCGGGGATCGGTAACCCGGCTCACCCGCCTGAACGATGGCCTGCTCGGGCACCGGGCGCTCGGCGCAGTGCGGGCACTCCCCGTCAAGTCGTCATCCGATGGCGCGGCGGTGGATGCGTGGATGGTGCTCCCGCCCGGGTTCGATCCGGCGCGCAAATATCCGTTGATCCTGGAAATCCACGGCGGCCCCTTCGCCAGCTACGGCCCCAGCTTCGCTACCGACGATCAGCTGTATGCCGCCGCCGGATATGTCGTGATCTACGCCAACCCTCGGGGCTCGACCTCCTATGGCGACAAGTTCGCCAACGGCATCGATCGCAGCTACCCCGGCACCGACTACGACGATCTGATGAGCACGGTCGATGCCGCGATTGGCCAGGGCTTCGTCGATCCGGCGCGGCTTTTCGTGACCGGTGGCTCGGGCGGCGGCGTTTTGACCACGTGGATCGTCGGCAAGACGCACCGCTTCCGCGCTGCAGTGGCGCAGAAACCCGTCGTCAACTGGTCGAGCGAGGTTCTCACCTCAGATATCTACCCGTGGATGGCGAAATACTGGTTCGGCAAGATGCCCTGGGAAGATCCCAAGGCGTATTGGGACCGATCGCCGCTCTCGCTGGTCGGCAATGTCACCACGCCAACGCTCATTATTGTGGGCGGCGAGGATGTGCGCACGCCGGTCGCCGAATCGGAGCAATATTTCGGCGCGCTGCAGATGCGCGGCGTGCCCACCGCGCTCATCAAGGTACCCGGTGCCTTCCATGACATGGCCGCGCGACCGAGCCATGCCGCAGCGAAGGCGAGCGCGGTGCTCGCCTGGTTCGCGCGCTACGATGTGCAGGCGGCGAAATGATCCGCTGGCTGGCACTGTTGTTGACGCTGGTCGCGCTGCCGGCGAGCGCCGCCGAACCCGCCGCGCTGAAGGATGGCGCGCGGCGCGCGTTCGTCATCCGCGATTTCCGGCTGGAGAATGGCGCGGTGTTGCCGCAGGCGCGGGTGATGTACGCCACGTACGGCAAGCTCAACCCTGCGCGCGACAATGTTATCCTGCTGCCATCGCACTATATGGCGGACAGTCATGGATACGAGTGGCTGATCGGGCCAGACAAGGCGCTCGATCCGGCGCGCTATTTCCTGGTCGCCACCGAGTTGTTCGGCAACGGCAAGTCCTCGTCCCCCAGCAACACGCCCGAGCCGTTCCACGGACCGCGCTTTCCGGTCCCCACAATACGCGACAATGTGGAGGCCACACGCCGGTTGCTCGAGACCTTCCATGTTCGCCATCTGCGCGCGGTCATCGGCTTTTCGATGGGCGGCGAGCAGGCGTTCCAGTGGGCGGTTAGCCACCCCGATTTCGCCGACCGCATCGTGGTCACCAGTGCAACTGCGAGGGCATGGCCTCACGGCATCGTGCGCCTGGAAAGCCAGATCGCGGCGATCGAGGCGGATGCCTCTTTCAACAGTGGCGATTACGCAACGCCGCCCAAGAAGGGCCTCGAAGCGTTCGGCGCGGTGTGGTCGGCGTGGCTGTTCTCGCAGCAATGGTGGCGCGACGAGTTATGGCGCAGCTATTCGCCACCCGGCACCACGTTCCAGCAGGTGATCGATGGGTTCCGCAAGGATTTCATCCCGGGCGCGGATGCGAACGACATGATCCTGCAAATCCGCACGTGGGAAACGCACGATATCGGCAATACGCCAGGCTTCGGCGGAGATACCAGGCGTGCACTCGCGGCGATCCGCGTGCCGCTGCTCTACATGCCGTCCGAAACCGACATGTATTTCCCGGTCGGCGATGCGCGGTACGAGGCGGGGTTCATGCCCACCGTCACGCTCGCGCCGATCCCGTCGCTATGGGGCCACACGGCGGGGGCTGCGAGCAATCCCGCCGACGCCGCATTTCTAAACGATCATATCAAGGCATTCCTTGCCGCGCCGAAATAGTCCGGCATAGTCGCGCCAACTTCTGCGGAGACATTGATGAAGCTGCTTCTTGCCCTCGGTACCGCGCTCGCCTGCGCCTCGCCCGCCTTCGCCTACGATGTCACCGAGAAGTCGGTCGTGCAGATCAAGGCGGATCTCGCGGCGGGACGCACAACCTCGTCCGAACTCGTTCGACTTTACGAAGCGCGAATTGCCGCGCTGAACCCCAGGCTGCACGCGGTCATCGCGCTCAATCCGCGCGCGCTGGCGCAAGCACAGGCGGCGGACGCAGCGCGGCATTCGGGCAAACCGCAGGGCGCGCTCGCGGGGGTGCCGATCCTGATCAAGGACAATATCGAAAGCTCCGATCCGATCGCCACCACTGCAGGATCGCTCGCGCTCGCGCACAACGTCACCGGCCGCGATGCGCCGCTGGTGACGGGCCTGCGCCGCGCGGGCGCGATCATCCTTGGCAAGACCAATCTGAGCGAATGGGCGAACATCCGCTCGAGCCATTCGATCAGCGGCTGGAGCGCGGTGGGCGGGCAGGCTCGCAACCCCTATGCGCTCGATCGCAACACCTGCGGATCGAGCGCCGGATCGGGCGCGGCGGGCGCGGCGAGCCTCGCCGCAGCCACGGTGGGGACCGAGACCGATGGTTCGGTGACCTGCCCCTCGGCGATCAACGGCCTTGTCGGCTTCAAGCCAACCGTCGGCATGATTTCGCGCACGCACGTCGTGCCGATCAGTCACACGCAGGACACCGCCGGGCCGATGACGCGCGACGTGACCGATGCAGCGCTGCTGCTCGGCGCGATGGCGGGCAGCGATCCCGCCGATCCCGCGACCGCACGCGCGAACAGCACGGGACATGATTTCACCGCCGCGCTCAAGCCCGATGCGTTGCGCGGCGTGCGCGTTGGCGTGATGCGCTTCTCCGCCGGATTCCATCCCGCAACCGATCTGGTGTTCGAACGCGCACTCGCCACGCTGAAAGCAGCGGGAGCGACGCTGATCGAGATCGACAAGTTCCCCGGCAAGGGCGGCATCGGCGAACTCGAACGCACCGTGCTGATGACCGAACTCAAGGCGGACATGAACACCTATCTCGCGTCGACCGATGCCACGCGCGTGTCCTCGCGCACGCTCGCCGATCTGATCGCGTTCAACGTCGCGCACGCAGCGGTGGAGATGCCGCTGTTCGGGCAGGAAGAGTTCGAGGTGGCCGAGAAGACGAAGGGGCTGGGCGACCCCGATTATGTGAAGGCGGTAGCGGATGCGCACCGGCTGGCCGGACCCGAGGGGATCGACAAGATGATGGCCGACAACAAGGTCTCGGTCCTTGTCGCGCCCACGCTTGGGCCGGCATGGCTGATCGATCCGGTGCTCGGCGATCACTTCGCGGGCGGCGAGGCGGGCAGCCCGGCGGCAGTCGCTGGCTATCCGCATCTGACCGTGCCGATGGGACTGGCAGACGGCCTGCCTGTGGGCCTATCGTTCATCGGCACCGCGTGGAGCGACGCGGCGCTGCTTGGTTACGGCTATGCGTACGAACAGGCATCGCACGCGCGGCGCGTTCCCAGGTATCTCCCCACCATCGCATCGCCGCGACACGCAGGATGAAAAGCATGGGTGATCGTAGAATGATTCGGGTACTGTGGGCAGGCGCGGCGGTGCTGGCGTTTGCCGGACCCGCGATCGCAGCGGTGGTCCCCGGGCCACCGCGTCCGCTCACCGATCCCGCGAGCGTCGTGTCCGCCGCCGCACCCGGCAGCTTGCCGGTGCCCGTCGCGGATCTGTATTACGTGCGCGGCGGAGCGGACGCGGTGTGGACGCGCGACGGCAAGGACATCGTCTTCGCGACCAACCTCACGGGCCGTTACAATCTTTGGACGATGCCCGCGAACGGCGGCTTCCCGTTCCAGCTCACGCAATCGGACGATCGCCAGTCGGGCCTCGCCACCTCGCCCGATGGACGCTGGATCGTATTCCAGTCCGATCATGCGGGGGCCGAGATCGATGATCTTTACGCGGCGCCGCTCGCAGGCGGCGCGGTCGCCAATCTGACCGCGACTCCGGAAATCAGCGAGACCGGCGCGCAATTTTCCCCCGATGGCACCCTGCTGGCTTTCGATCGGCGCCCTAAAACCGCGTCCGCCACCGATGTTGCGGTGATGGATTGGCGCACGCGCGCGGTCCGCCTGCTAACGCACGAAGCCTCTCCCGATCACGAGTGGAGCATTGTCAGCTTCACCCGCGACGGACGCCGTTTGATCGCCAACCGCACGAACTTCACCGGAACCGAGGCGTCGGTCTGGAGCATCGATGTCACCACGGGTGTGGCAACCGTGCTCACCGCACCGGGTGGCTACAATCTGGCGAGCGATATCAGCGCCGATGCCCACACCGTCGCGCTGACCACCGAAGCCCAAGCTGGCAACCACCAGGCTGCGCTGCTCGATGTCGACGCGAAAACGCTGCACCTGCTCGCGCCCGATGGCTGGGACCAGACCAGCGGCCATTTCGTGGCCGGTGGCGCGAGCCTGATCTTCAGTCGCAATGTCGATGGGAGGGTCACGCTGGCGCGGTACGTCGTGGCGAACGGTGCCGTTTCACCGATCGGCCTCGCAACCGGGGTCAACGGCGAAGCCAGTGGCGCGGGGAGCAGCGTCTCGCCCGACGGTCGGCGGTTGTTGATCCAGCATCAGGCGAGCAACGCGCCGTTCGACTATTGGATCGCCGATCTAACGCGCGGCACCGCCGCCCCGGTTACACGGCTGGGCCTCGCCAGCATCGATCCCGCGCGGCTGCCCGCAGCGCAGGTTGTCCACTATGCCAGCGCGGACGGCACTACGATCAGTGCGCTGTTGTGGATGCCGTTCAACCTGCAGCGCAACGCCACTGCGCCCGCGATCGTGCTGCCGCACGGTGGCCCGACCGGCCAGACGGTCGACAGCTTCAATCGCACCGCGATCGCGCTCGCCTCGCGTGGGTATCTCGTGATCGCGCCCAACCCGCGCGGTTCGACAGGCTATGGGCGCGCGTTCGAAATGGCCAACCGCAAGGATCTGGGCGGCGGCGATCTGGTGGACGAAGTCTACGCACGCCGCTTCCTGCTCGCCACCGGCTATGCGGACGCCAAGCGGATCGGCATCACCGGAGGCTCGTATGGCGGCTTCATGACGATCATGGCGGCGGCAAAGACGCCGGACTTATGGGCGGCCGCAGTCGAGCAATATGGCATCCTCGATTGGGTGGCGATGTATCAGCACGAGGCTCCCACGCTGCAGCAGTATCAGATGGGGCTGATCGGCGATCCGGTGCGCGATGCCGCCGTCTACAAGGCATCGAGCCCGCTCACGTACATCCATGCGCTGACCGCGCCGTTGCTGATCCTCCAGGGCGACAACGACATCCGCGTGCCGCGCGAGCAGGCCGCCAATCTGGCCGCCGTTCTGAAGGCGGATGGGCGCACGGTAGATTCGCACTTCTACGCCAACGAGGGCCACGGCTTCGTCAAGCGCGAGAACCAGATCGACGCTCTCGAACGGACGATCGCGTGGTTCGATCGCTATCTCAAACCCGGCGAAGGGCGATGACGCGCCCGGTACCGGTCTCGCGCCCAGTGCGCCGCTCGAGTGGGGCCGTTGCCATGGCGATCGCCGCTGCGCTCTGGTGCGAACCTGCGGCGAGCGCGCCATCCGTCCCCGCGCCCCCAGCCGTCGCAATCGCGGCTCGCTGGCCGATTGTGGACGCCGGTCACATTGTCCACGATTTCAGCTTCCGCGACGGCGAGACGATGGCCGCCGTCCGCCTGCGCTACGCCACCCTCGGCCAGCCGCACCGCAATGCCCGGGGTGAGATCGACAATGCGGTGATGCTACTCCACGGCACCGGCGGTAGCGGCAAGCAGTTCCTCAGCCCGCAGTTTGCCAACGAGCTCTACGGTCCGGGCCAGCCACTCGATATTCAGCGCTACTGGATCATCCTTCCCGACAACATCGGCCACGGCGGCTCGTCGAAGCCATCGGACGGGTTGCGGATGAGGTTTCCGCATTACGACTATGACGACATGGTCGCGCTGCAGCACCGCCTGCTGGTGGACGGGCTGGGCGTCAAGCATCTGCGCCTCATCCTCGGAACCTCGATGGGCTGCATGCACGCCTTCGTCTGGGGCGAGACCTATCCGGATTTCGCGCGCGCACTGATGCCGCTCGCCTGCGAGCCGGTGCAGATCGCAGGCCTCAACCGGATATGGCGGCAACTGCTGGTCGACGGGATCAAAAGCGACCCCGCATGGATGGGCGGCAATTACATAGCGGAGCCCGCCGAAGGCTTGCGCATCGCATCGACGCTCTCGGTGATCGCGGGAGCTGCGCCGCTCAACCTCCAGGCGAACTACCCCACGCGCGATTCCGCCGAACAGGCCGCCCGCGACCTGCTGGCGCGGAATACCGAAAAGCGCGACGCGAACGATTCGATCTACCAGTTCAACGCATCGCGCACCTACGATCCGTGGGCCAAGCTCGAAGCGATCACCGCGCCGATGATGTGGATCAATTCGGCGGATGATTTCATCAATCCTCGCGGGCTGCCGTACTCGCAAGCAGCGGTGAAGCGCATGGCGAACGCGCGCTTCCGCCTCATTCCCGAAACTGCGGACACCCATGGCCACGGCACGCACACGTGGGCGATCAACTGGAAGGCCGATCTCGTCCAGCTGCTCGCACGCTCGGGAGGGTGATTAGCGAGCGGCTTGGAACAACGCCTTGGGCAGCATCACGTGGACGCCCTTGTTGCGATCGACGAGTTCGGTCACCTCGACATCGCCCGCCACGCTGATCAGCATATAGGCATCGTCGCGCGTCATGTGCTTCTGCGCGACGAGGAAATCGATCATGTTCCTGAGCGCCTTGCGCGTCGCCTCGCTCAGATCGTCGTCGAAGCCCATGGCGATATAATGCGTCGGAGTCTCGGCGCGCGGATAGGCGAGCAACTCACGCTTGTGCAGCACGAACTCGAACGTGCCGGTGAGCGAGGTTTCGAGCGCGGTGATATCCACCTCGCCATTGCCCTGCCCCGCGTGGCCATCGCCTACTTCGAACAATGCTCCGGGCGCGTGTACGGGCAGGAACAGCGTCGTCCCCGCCACCAGCGAATGATCGTCCATATTGCCGCCGATGATCGTGGGCGGCGCGCTATCGTAGCGACCGAACGCGAGCGGCGGGGCGACGCCCATGCTGCCGAAGAAGGGATGCAGCGGCACCTCGATCCCCGGCCCGAACGCGGCGATCATGCGCCTGGCGTCGAGCGGGATGATCTTCATGCGCTGGTAGGGGAAATCGTCGGTCAGGAACCCCGCGCCGTAGCGGAACGCGTTGTATGCATAGGGGATCGCGAGATCGACCTTGCGGATGCGCACTTCGAGCGTATCGCCGATCTCGGCGCCCTCGATCGCGATCGGGCCGGTCAGGATATGGCCGCCGGGGCCTTTGTCGGTCACCTGATCGTAGATCGCGCGCAGGCTTTGCTGGACATCCACTGGCGCAACCCCGGCCTTCTCCAACCCCGTTGGGCTGTTGGTGATCAGCGTGTGCACCACCACGGTATCGCCCGAACGGATGAGCAGCACCGGCTTGGCGGTAGCATCGTAATTGCCCCAGCGCACCGTCTGGGGCGTGGCTTCAAGCGTGAAGGTGGCGGCGGCGACCGGAACCGTGAAGAGCACGGCGGCAAGCGCTACCGCCGCGCCTCGCACCGATGACAGAAACTGCATTTGGCCCCTCCGTAGACGCTCGGCCTTTGCTCGCAGCCGTGGCGGGCGATGGCAAGTGTGTTGGACGCGTTCGATGCGGCGCTTTCGCTTCACGCTTGGCGAAAAGCCCTACCGGTTAGCAACCTTCGCGCACTGACGATCCTTGGCGGGCCTTGAAATGGCCGTTCCGCGCCAGAATCCGCACTTGGCACGATGCTTGCTTTGCTTGGTACGGAGGCGGGAATGGTCCTGCCCCACACCAACCCGAAGGAACCGATCATGTTCTCCACTTTACGCAACCATCTCGCAACCGTTCTCGCCGCCGTGATGACCGCCAGCCTGTTCCTCGCCGCCGCCGCCGGGCCGAGCGTGAGCGTGGTCGCCTGACCGCCATGACGGGCGCGATGCGCCTTGTTTCAAGACGGCCCCGCATCGCACATAGTATTTCGGCCGTGCCGCCAACCAATATCTGCCGACATCACCGATCCCAGGGAGAGCCAAAGGATGCGCTACGACATTTCGGGAACCATCATGCAGACCGTCTCGATCGATCTCGACGCCGGCGAATCGATCTACAGCCAGACGCACGCGATGGCGTGGATGAGCGATGGGATCGTGATGGATACGCACACCGGCGGCGGGCTGCTCGCCGGGCTGAAGCGCGCGGTGAGTGGCGGCAGCCTGTTCATCACCGAATATAGCGCGCAGCAGAGCGGACATGTGGCGTTCGCTCCCCGCTTTCCGGGTAGTATTCTCGCGATGAAGCTCGCGCCCGGGCAATCGCTCATCTGCCGCAAGGAGACGTTCCTGTGCGCGGAACGCTCGGTCACCTTCGACATCGCGCTGCAGCAGCGGCTGGGTGCGGGCGTGTTCGCGGGCGAAGGCTTCATCCTGCAGCGCGTGACTGGGCCGGGAACGGTGTTCCTCGATCTTTCGGGCGAGGTGATCGAAAAGACGCTCGCTGCGGGCGAGCGGTTGCGCGTCCACGCGGGGCACATCGGAATCCAGGAGCCGAGCGTGCAGACCGATATCCAGATGCTGCGCGGCTTTCGCAACATCCTGTTTGGCGGCGAGGGCCTGTTTCTGGCGACATTGACCGGGCCGGGCAAAGTCTGGCTGCAATCGATGCCGATCCTCAACCTCGCCGAAGAAATCGCGCGCTATTTGCCGGGCCGGAGCGAGAGCCGCGGCGATATCGGGACGGCGCTTGGCGGCGGTGCTGCGGTTGCGGCGGTGGGCGGACTGCTGAGCGGGATTTTGCGCGACGATTGATTGGGCGGGTGCCGGGGTGGCCGATTGGACGTCGAAGTTCACGAAGTTCACGGCGGTATGGGGGAGGCGGAAAGCTGGTTTTCGGACTGTTGCGGGGTAGGGTGGCGGTGCGCGCAGCCGGGCATGACGCCGGACGATCACGCAGGCGATCCTACAAGGCAATGGTGAAAAGAGTTCGGCTTATCGCGATGCGATCTCTGTGGCAGCGGTGGATCGGACCTCAGGCCATGCGCGTGAAGCGATGTTGTCTGCTTTTGGTGGATAGCGGTCCGGCAGCTTTCGGACGGAGGCCAAAAGCGCCGGCAAGCCATTGCCCCTTCATTGTCCGTTCGCCCCGCCGGTAGCACTATGGGATTGAAGCAAGTGAGGCGAACAATGAGCGAGTCACCGCGGATTACACATCTAGAATGGGGCAATATCGAAGCGACTGGCATCGGGGCCGCCAAGGATTTGAAGTTGTTTCCTGGTGGCGGCCGGGCGTGGGACTGGCTCGAGACGGGCACACGCCACAGCCCAGGCATTCAGCCCTCCGATGTGCAGGAACTGATCGATCGCGGCAGCGAGATCGTCGTACTCAGCAGGGGGATGCACCTCGTTCTCCAAACCAAACCCGAAACACTTGTGGCGCTTGAGGCTGCCAATATCGAGGTTCACGTGCTTGAGACCCGGGAAGCGGCTGCACTTTACAACGAACTTGCGCAAACCCGGCGTGTCGGCGGGCTGTTTCATTCCACTTGTTAACGGCAGCAAACCGCGCGGAGTCACGCGGCGCTAAAGTCATTCTTGCTCTTTATGGCGATGATGGGGTCGCTTCCGGCCCCACCTTCTTGATCAGTCTGCGACCTAAGCCGCTTCCGCCATCGCCGCGCCCACGCCCAGCCGTGCCAGCGAGCCATCGAGCATCAGCAACTGCCACAGCAGCCGCCCATGGTCGGCGCGGCCCGATTGGTGCTCGTCCACCGCGCGGGTGAAATAGTCGGGCGCGAACCAGCCGGTGTCGATTGCGGCCGAGCTCGTCGCCACGCGGCGGATGCGCGATGCGAGCGGCCCCCGGAACCAGTCCGAGATCGGCGTCACGAAGCCCATTTTGGGCCGATAGAGGAGATTGTGCGGCACGTAAGGCTCCATCGCCTTCTTGAGCAGCCATTTGCCCTGGCCATCGCGCAGCCGCATGTCAGCAGGCAGCCCCGCCGCCCAGCCGACCAGTTCGTGATCGAGCAAAGGCTCGCGCGCTTCGAGGCTCACCGCCATCGAGGCGCGATCGGTCTTGGTCAGGATGTCGCCGGGCAGATAGTGGCGGATGTCCGCATATTGCGCGCGGCCGAGCGCATCGTGCGCGGGTGCGGCGCGCATCGTATCGACATAGAGCGATCCCGCCCAATAGCCTTGCAGGTCACGGCGGAAGCTCGGCGAGAACAGATCGGCGCGCAGCCGATCGGGCATCACTGCGATCGAGTTGAAATAGGCTTCCTCGCTGGAGCGCGCCATCGCGAGGAAGGTGGTTTTCGCGCGCAAGGACCGAGGTGCCCAGTCCATCTTGGGATAAATCCGCCCCAGCGCGCCGAATAGCGGCCGCCGCACCGCCAAGGGCAGCGCGGAACGGCTGCGCTCCTCGAACATGTGCATCTTGTAGCGGCGATACCCCGCCATCGCCTCGTCCGCGCCGTCGCCCGAGAGCGCAACCTTCACCGTCTCGCGCGCGAGTTCGCACACCCGGAAGGTGGGCAGCGCGGACGCGTCGGCGAAGGGCTCGTCGTAGGCGCTCACCAGCCGGTCGATCGCGGAGAAATCGTCCGGGCTGACGAGCCGTTCGTGGTGATCGGTGTGGTAGCGCTCGGCGATCTGGCGCGCGTAGCCGGTCTCGTCATACGCCGCGACATCGAAGCCGATCGTGCAGGTGTTGACCGGCGTGCTCGACAGCCCCGCCATCATCGCCACCACGGCCGAACTGTCCACGCCCCCCGAAAGGAATGCGCCCAAGGGCACGTCCGCGATCATGCGCAGCCGCACCGCCTCGCGCACGCGCTCGGTCAGTTCGGCGGCGAGATCGGCGGCGCTGCCACGGTGGCGCGTGGTGAAATCGACGTCCCAGTAGCGCACCGGTTTGGGCAAAGGCTGGCCGCGCCGGATCGTCATCGTATGCGCGGCCTCCAGCTTGCGCACACCCGCAAGCAGGCATTTGGGATCGGGCACATAGCCGTAGGCGAAATAATCCTCGATCGCGCTCGGATCGAGCGCGCGGCCAATGCGTGGCGAGGCGGTCAGCCCCTTCAGTTCGGAAGCGAACAGCAGCGCACCGTCCGCGGTCAAAGCATAGTGGAGCGGCTTCACCCCAAGCCGGTCGCGCGCCAGAAACAGCGTGCCCGCGCGCGCGTCGTGGATGGCGAACGCGAACATGCCGCGCAGCCGCAGCACCACGTCCGCGCCCCACTCGACCCAGCCGTGCAGGATCACCTCGGTGTCCGAGCGGGTGAGGAAGGTGTAGCCCAATCGTTCGAGTTCGCGGCGCACGTCGGCGAAGTTATAGATTTCGCCGTTGAAGATGATCGCCACTTGTCCGCCCAGCGTGGTCATCGGCTGCGCGCCGCCCGCGAGATCGATGATCGAGAGCCGCCGGTGGCCAAGCCCCACACCCGGCGCGCGGAAGAAATCCATCCCGTCGGGTCCGCGGTGCGCGAGCGCCACCGTCATCGCGCGCAGTTCGCGCTCGGCGATGGGGGCGGTGCCGCGCGTATCGAAATATCCCGCGATCCCGCACATCGCCTAATGCTCCTTGACGATCGACCGATCGATCAACGCACTCGGCGGCCCATCGACCGCGAGGAAGCGATCGATCGCCGGTCGCGCGGAGACCAGGGGATCGACGCGCTCGGCCGCGACCAGCAGCGTCGCCGCCTGCGGATCGCCGCCCAGCAGCCGCGTCTTCAGCCCCTCGATCTTGGCGGCATATTCATTGCCGATCATCTGCCCGCCAACACGGTAATATTGCACCACGTCGCGCGCGGCGCCCTCGCGGTTGATCTGGAAGCCGTGGCCGCCCGGCGGGTTGGGCGCGTTCGCGGCCCACGCCCACACATTTTCCTCGCCGGGCTCGATCGCCCCCTGCCCGTAGCCGATCACCTTGTGATCCGCGTCCTGGCGATCATAAACCGCGACATAGACATCAACCGGCTGGCCGCCCGCATCGACGAAGGTGGCATAAGCTTCCGCGCTCGGCTTCTTGTAGATCGGCTTCCACGCCACCGCACCGCGATAAGGCACCTGCTGCCACCCGGGCGGGGCGGCAAGCACGAGCGCGCGCGTGGGATGAACCGCTGCGCGCGCATCGGCGAACGCGGCCCACGCGGGAGCCACGCCGCCTGCCGCGATCGCCACGAGCGCCGCGACCACCATCCGTGCGGACGGCGCGGGCGGGGTGGCGGGATCCTGCAGCGCGGCGGGATCGATGAACGGATCATCGACCGGCCTGTCGAAGAAGCGCCACCCCACCGCCAGCAGCAGCGCCATCACCACCGCGAAGAAAATCCAGCCATAGACGATATGATCCACCCCACGCGCGAACTGCGGCGTGGTGAGGTGCGCGATATAGATCGTGCCCCACGCGCGGATGCCGTTGGCGATAATCGGCAGGATGACGGCGGCGGTCATGAAGGCGATGCGGCGCTTCCACGAAATGAAACACACGTTCGTAACCAGCGCGCCAAACGCCACCATGGCAATCAGGAAGCGCACACCCGAACAGGCTTCGGCCACCTGGAAATCGCCGTTGGGGATGGTGATGAAGACGCCGTCATTATACGCGGGCACGCCCGCCAGATGGAGCAGCAGCATCGCGAACTTGGCGGTGATCGTCTGCAGCAGCGGTTCGAGCTGCTCGCCGACCGGGATCATGAACAGCGCGAACACCAGCGGGAACATCACGCCGCGCGCCACCGCGAGACCGAAGATCGTGAGCACGCTGAACTGGAACATCAGCACCAGCGCGATGTGGCGCACCAGTGCCACCCCCGCGAGATCGCCGACCAGCCACACCACGCCCGCGCCAAGCATCAGCGCCGCGCCGGGCAGCCACGGCTGCGGCGCGAGTTTAGCCAGTCCCTCGCGGCGTTGCCACAGCAGCCACAGGATGATCGGCGGAATTAGCAGGCAGTGGCCATAGGTGCTGCTGTTCCACCAGCGCGTGACCAGATGCACGAGATCGGCGTGCAGGATCAGTCCGAGCGCAAGCAGCGTCAGTCCCCACGCCGCGAGCGCGCGCGGCCATCCACGCACTGTCACGTCGCCGGGCACGGCCGGCGGCGATGGCCGGGCGGGTGCCCGCACGACCGTGGCGACCCCATTGCCCGAATAGTCGAGCGTCTGCCCGCTCACCGCTTGTCCGTCCATGCCTATGCCGCCTCCCGCGCGGTCTTATACGCCCCGCCGTCCCCTAGCAGTAACGGACCCAGAAGGCGAAGATTGGGTGCCCAGGCATAGCGCGCCACCATCCGCGCGCGCGCCGCCGCGCCAAGCTCGGCCGCGCGCGCCGGATCGCGCGCGAGCGCGAGGCAGGCGGCGGCGAAGCCCGGCGCATCGCCTTCGACCAGAAGATCGCGCCCGGGCTGCGCATCGATCCCCTCGCGCGCCTGCGGAGTGGCGACAACGGGTCGCGCCATCGCCATCGCTTCGAGCACCTTGTTCTGGATGCCCCGCGCGATGCGCAGCGGGGCTACCACCACGGTGGCGGCGGCGAGATACGGACGCACATCGGCGACGCGGCCGGTGACAACTATCCCTGTGCGGCTGGCCAGCGCCTGGACATCGGCGGGAGGCTTCGATCCCACGATCAGGAACCGCGCGCCCGGCAATGCGGCGAGCACTGTGGGCCACACCGCATCGGCGAACCAGCGCGCGGCATCGATATTGGGTCGATAATCCATCGCGCCGACGAGGACGAATGTGGGCCCCGATCCCGCTGCGTCGGCTTCGCCGCCACCTGCCCCAAAGGGGGAGGTGCCCGAAGGGCGGAGGGGGCCGGGCTGGGCGCGGTGTTCGTCCGCTATCTGCGCGAACCCCGCCTTGGGATCGAAATACTCCAGATCCACGCCGTTCGACAGCGCATGGACCTTCGCACCCGCCACTCCGGCACGCACACGGAACAGCGCCGCCTCATCCTCCGAAACGAACAATGTCGCGTCCACTTTCGCCGCGACCTGCGCCTCGAACGCGAGCAGGTGCCGCGCCTCGCGTGCGTACAGCCACGCGCGCGGGCCATGCGCTTCGGCGGCATATTGGCCCCATTTTTCCGAATCGAGGTCGACGAAATCCATCACCGATCGCCGCCCGTGCGTGTGCGGCAGGATATAGGGGGCCATCTGTCCCGAAAAGGCGAACAGTCCGGTGATGGGATTTTTCGCAACGGTCCGATCGACCCAGGCGCGCATCGCCACGTCCGAGAACAGCGCAACCGAGAGCGGCGCTCCGGTCAACAGCCCGCGTCCGGCGCGCAGCGTTCGGACCGCGCCACCGATCGGCAGGAGTTTGACGCTCGCGCAAAGCCCGCGCAGCAGATCGGCGTGCGCCATATCGGCGGGATCGTCGACGAACGCCCCCAGATGCACACGCGCGCGCTCGGCCAAGTGCGCAAGCATGTGCCACGAGCGGATCTTGTCACCCTTATCAGGGGGATAGGGGATGCGATGCGCGAGGAAGAGGATGTCCTGCACCGCAGCGCGCCTCAGCTCAGTCCACGCGAGACCAGCGGGCCAACACGGCTCGCGATCCACAGCGGCAGCCGCGTCCAGACCGCGATCATCGCCTTGTATTTGGGATTGTTCGGGCTGAGATCGGGCATCGGCTCGCCCTCAGCGAGGCGGAATTCATAGTGAAGCGGAGTGGGTTCGAACCCCCAGTTCTTCTTGAAGCTGAATGGCCCGGTGCCGAATTTCGAACGGCCGAAGTCAAAGCCGGTGCAGCCGCGTTTGCGCGCGTGCTCCATCAATTGCCAATACATGTGATCGTTCGCACGCCATGTCCGCGCTTCGGGCATCCCGCCGCCATAATAGGGCAACACCTCGCCATTGTGATAGATCGACAACACCGAAGCGAGCGGTGCACCATCTTTGTACACCGTCAAAATATCGGCATCCTCGCCGAACGCATCGAGGATCGCGGCGAACAGTGCACGCGGGAACACCGGCGTGCCAAGATTGCGCACGCTGGTCCCATAGACGTGGAAATGATCCGCCAGATCCTTCCCCGACCGGCCGATACGCGTTTCGAGCCCGAACTCGAGGCTTTTGCGCACCTCGGCGCGCTGCTTGCGCGGAATGGCCTTCAGGTTTTCGTC
Source organism: Sphingomonadales bacterium (assembly GCA_038238915.1). Classification (GTDB taxonomy): domain Bacteria; phylum Pseudomonadota; class Alphaproteobacteria; order Sphingomonadales; family Sphingomonadaceae; genus JAVVHE01. The sequence goes on along the minus strand of JBBSFH010000005.1, from coordinate 71,479 downwards.
CTCGCTGGCGCCGAGCGGGCGCTTGAAGGTGGCGTAAACATCCGATTTCGCTGGCCAGTCGGGCCGCAGCCGGGCCTGATCACGGTATTCCAGCACACGTACGCCGAGCGCCTGAGCATGCTCCCAAGCGGCCGCATCGAGCGCGGCATGTGTCGCCGCATCGTCGGCGAGCGGCCCGCCGTAAACCGCCAGCGTATTGGACGCGAGGCTGCGTCCGAAGATCGGCGAACGCGCTTCCGCCAGCGGCAGCACGCCCGCGATCGCGCCGCCGCGCTCAGCCACCAGATAATGCGGGCGGTGCCCCGCGCCGCGCGCGACCGCGCGGCCCCACGCGGTCAGATGAAACGGGGTGCCTTCGGCGCGTGCGCGCACCCATGCGTCGTGCGCCGCGCTTGCGCCCGCGTCGGCAAGATCGAGCGCGCGGACTTCGACCTGCGCGTCGGTGTCCGCAACCACCTCGAAGGTGTGCGCCACGTTCACGCCGCGCGGGCGACCGGGGCAGCAACTTCGCCGAGGAAAACCCGATCCATCCGGTCCCAGCGGAAATCGCGCATCAGCCGCGCGAGCTTGCCCGCCATCGCTTCCAGATTGGTGTAATGGCGGATGCGCGATTTGATCGGCGCGCCTTCGACACGCGGCTGATCGGGATCGATCTCCCACGGGTGGAAATAGAACACCGACGCCTGGCGCTCGCGCCGGTTGACCTGCCCCATCGCCCAATGCGCGAACGCGTAGGGGAACAGCCGGAAAAAGCCGCCGCCAAAACTCATGAGGCGGCCCCCGACGCGCGCGGTGGTGATCGGTACCTCGATCAGATCGCTCCCGGCGACGGGTTTGTGCGCGAACCTGGGCGCGTCCGGCCAGCCATAATGATCGTGCGCGATCGGCGCGACCGAAGACGAATAGGCATAGCCCTCGTCGCCAAGCACCTGCAGCGCCCACGCGTTGGCCTTGCCGATCGAAAAGCTCGGCGCGCGGTACCCCCGGATCGCCACCCCGCCCGCATCCTCCAGCAGCCCGCGCGCGCGGCGCAGATCGGCGCGGAACTGATCGGGCGTGAAACTGGTCACCCGGTCGTGCGCATACCCGTGCGAAGCCAGTTCATGGCCCTCGGCGACGATGCGCCGGATGAGGCGCGGGTGACGCTCGGCAACCCAGCCGAGCGTGAAAAACGTCGCCTTAATCCCCGCCTGCGCGTAGAGATCGAGCACCCGGCCGGTGTTATGTTCGACTCGACTGCCGATATTCCCCCAGTCCGCACGCGCGATCGTGTTTTCGAACGCACCGACCTGGAAATATTCCTCGATGTCGACCGACATTGCGTTGACGATCGGAGCGTTCACGTTCGGGTTGTCGATAATGGCGCGCATATCCGTCTCCCGTTACCGCGCCCTCACGCCACCGCCGCCTCGCCCTCGTCGGTGCCCCACGCCGCGATCACGTCGAGCAGTTCGCGCAGCGTGCGATCGTGCGTTCGCGCATAGCGTTCCAATGTTTCAATTCTGCGAGCCATGTCAGCGTCGCCAGCAGGGGCCACCCCTGCAGTGACCATCTTGGGCGGCACATTGCCCTGGCCGAGCGGGGTCGCAGCCGTGAGCGCTTCGGGACCGCCACCATGCGCGGTATCGCGGCGCAGATCCTCGATCACTTCACCAACCAGCGGGCCATCAATCTCGCGCTTTTCCTCGAGTGCGCCGAACAGCAGGACGCGGCTCGCAAGATTATTCACGCGGCGCGGCACGCCCGCCGTGTAATCGAACATCGCGTCGAACGCGGGCACCGTGAAACTTGGATTGCCGCGCCAGCCCACGGTTTTCAGCCGATGTTCGATATAATTCGGCAGCTCTTCGCGTGTCATCGGTTCAAGATGATGCGTGGCGATCACGCGCTGACGCAATTGTTCGAGTTCGGGCGCGGCGGCGAGATGATCGCGGAACTCGGGCTGACCAAGCAGGAAAGTCTGAAGCAGCGCGCGTTCACCCTGCTGGAAATTGCTCAGCATCCGCAATTCTTCGAGCGCGGCGATGGGCAGGTTCTGTACCTCGTCAACGATCAGCAGAACGCGCCGGCCGTCGCGATGGTGCGCCCGCAGGAAATGTTCGATGCGCGTCAGGATCTGCGCCTTGTCCAGCCCATCGACCGCGAGCCCGAACGCGGCCGCGACCATGCGCAACATGCTATCGGCGTCGAGCTGGGTGGTGACGATCTTGGCGGCGACCAGCTTGGTCTTGTCGACCGTCTCCATCAAATGGCCGACAAGCGTGGTCTTGCCCGCGCCGATATCGCCAGTGATGATGATGAAACCCTCACCCTGCTGCAGGCCGAACGTCAGATACGCCATCGCTTTGCGGTGCGTGGCGCTATCGAAATAGAAGCGCGGATCGGGAGTGAGCTGGAACGGGCGACCGTTCAGGCGGTAAAACTCGGTATACATGATGCGCGGTTCCTGAAGCCTAGAAATTGTACCGCGCGCCGACGGCGACCGAACTGAAAGCGTTATCGCCAGTCCGCCCCGAGAATCGCTGCGTAAGTGAGGCCGAGGCAAAAATGTCGAATGCGCGGTTGACGTGCAGATTATAGCGCGCGTCCGCGCCGAGGTAGCTATCGCTGGCGGGCCGCACCAGCCCGAGATCATATACTCCGACGAACGCGCCGACCTGGATCGTCTGCCGATTGTCGAGCCGATGCTCGACATCGGCGTAAATGCGCTGGGTGATGTCTTCGCGACTGACGAGGGTCGGATCGATCGGGATGCCGGGCGCGACCGACGCACCCGCGTCGAGATAGCGGCGGTTATTATAGCTATATTCGATGTTGTAACTGGTTTTGCCGCGATTCCAGTTCGCACCAATGCGCGCGTAGCGGCTGCGGAAGACGCCCGACGAAACCGATTGCGTCTCGTTGTCGAGACAGCCGGTTGTCGTCGTCGGATCGACGCCGCGCACGCAGCCGCCGAGCGCGCCGCCCCTGCGGCCGTTCGAAACGAAGCTCGTCGTGATGCCGTTGATCGTCTTGCTCAGGATCGAGCTGAAGGTCTCGATGCCATCCGAGAGGCTGCCGGTGATCGTCAGACCGTTGCGGAATGCTTGCGACAGCCTGCCGGTGACGGTTACGTCGGCGAACCGCTGTCCTGCACGAATTTCGAACAGGGTGCGCCGCGTCGGCGTGTAGCGGAAGCCCGCGTTCCAGACGAGACCCTTCTGCGCGTAGGTCACCTGGCGCGGCCCCCTGGGATCGCCGGTGAAATCGCCGAAACTGTTCAGCACCGGCGTGAAATCAGCCACAATCGGCCCAGGAATCCCCGGACGCGAGATCAGGTGCGGATCGGTCAGGTCACGCGTAGAGGAGAAGCCTTGGCCAAGATAGCGGCCGTTGCCCAGCGGATCATTGAACAGAAAAACCGGACTGTGAAAGAAACTGGAAATGAACAGCGTTGGATCGTTGATCAAGGATGCCGTCGGCACCAGCGCGGGCGGAATATCCGTGACGTAGATGAGGCTGCGCAGGACCGATTGCTGCGAACTGCGATAATCCTCGTAGCCGACATTGCCGAGGAGCGCGATCGGGCGCGTCAGGACGTAGGTGATGTCCGCATTGCCGACCCGCGTGCGGAAGCGCTGCTCGAGCCGCTTCTGCTCCTCACCGCTCACTCGCCCGGTCAGCTTGATCACGAAGCGCCCGTCGCGCGGCTGGTTCGACAAACTCGCCTCGGCCGATTGCGAGAAGGTGTCCGATAGCGGCTGCAGCCGGAGCCCGGTCGCCGAATTGCCGCCATTGCTGGTGCCGCCGCCGCGACCGCCGCCAAATCGGTTGCTGACCCCGGTGTAGGCGGCGCGGTAGTTCGCGGTGAAGATCGCCAGGTCGCCGATCTCGCGCTGGAAACGGGGCTGTGCGCTCAGATAATAGATCTGGCTGAGATTTCCCGTCTGGTTCTGTGGATCGATCGTGACACCCCTGGCGACATCGCGCGGGGTCGCGGCGGCGTATGCGCTGAGATCGAGGAACAGGCGGCTGGGCACGACATCGAACGTGCCCCGCCCCAGTCCGTTGACGGTGAACTGGTTGCCGCCGCGGCCGATCTCGGGCTCGCGGTAAGTCACGCGCACATAGGCCGTTCCCTGGGCGCGGTCGCGGTTGATAAACGCCGACGCTCCGGCGGTCAGCTCACCGAACAGGCGGAAGTTGCGGCTGATGCTCGCACGCTCGGCGACTTCGATGAACGGCTTGAAGCCCGCGCCGCGCGCAAGGGGATCGACGCCGCCGAAATCGGTCTGGAACGGATCGCGCGTCCGCCCCGACCTATCGAGCGGCGGCGCGCGCGAACTCTGCGCGGCGAGCGGGTCCGCCATCACCAGCAGGGCCACGGTGGCGAGCGCGGCAGCGCGGACGCGGCGGCCCCGCACCTTGGTCATGCGTAATAATCGTGCGCTGCGAACCGGCGCGCACCCGGGAAAAAGCGCGAGCGATTGAGGAGGAGCTGCACATTGGGGCAGCCCGACATCATCGCCAGCCCTTCCTTCAGTTCAGCCTCGCGCGTGAGTTCGGCGGCGACGACGAACACCACCTGCCCGACAAGGCCGGCCAGCACCGAAGCCGCGGATGTGACCAGCGCGGGTGGCGAATCGAACACGACGATGCGATCGGTGTATCGACGCGCGATTTCCTCGATCAGATCGACCATGCGCTCGGACGCGAACAGTTCGGTGGTAAGCCCGTGCGGGCGACCCGCCGGAAGCACGGTCAGATTAGGAATATTGGTGCGCACGAGGCAGTCGCCAATGTCGAGCGTGCGGTCTGCCACTACATCGATCAATCCGGGACCGCCCTCGAGCCCGAGCCGCGACACAATCTCGGGCTTGGACACGTCCGCATCGACCAGCAACACGGTCAGATCGCGCTCGGCGGCGATCGAAAGTGCGAGGTTGATCGCGCAGAAGGTCTTGCCCTCTGCGGGCATCGCCGATCCCACCAGGATCAGATTGGCGTTGTGGATCGCACCCGGGCCGCGCGCGGCGGCATTGGCGAGCAATTGGCGCTTGATCAGCCGAAACTCCTCGGCAGTCAGCGATTGCGCGGCGTCGGGCGTAATATAGCCACGCGCGGCGAGGCGCGCGAAATCGATCGTGCCGCGGCGTGGCGCTCTCGAACCGGCTGGTGGTGTGGCGCGGGGTGCCAACAGACCCGGTGCGTCGGGATAGGCGAAGGGAGTCGCGCCCGCCGAAGCGTTCGCATTATTTTCCTGCGTCTGTGCAAACGATACCGGCCGCGGGGGCGGGTTGGCGGCTCGCGCTGCCGCACGCTCGACAACCGACGCACCCGCTGGAACCGCCGGGGTGATGGCGGGCGCGGTCGCGCCGGTATCGGCGCGCGCCGCAGCGGCCGCGCGTTCCAGAATTGATTGACCAGACTTGTCCATCACACGAATTCCCGTTCGCCGTTCAGACCCGCGACCGCGTTCATGCGCGACCCGCGCTGCGCAGCACGTTGATCGCCATCATCACTGCGTACAAGCCGACGGCACCGGCGGTCGCACCGAGGAAACCCATCGTGACGCGCCGTTCGCGGCGGCGCGTTACGTTGCTTACCACCTCGCCAACCGATCCGAGAACGGGCAGTCCCGTGTCCGCGGTCAGTCTTTCCTCGCTCACGTAGAAAGGTTTGAGCTGACTCGCGCCGAACGCCACTGCGCCACCCGCCACCAGCCCGCCCAACATCACCAGCGAAAGCAGCAGTGGCCGGTTCGGGGCGACGGGCTTCGCATCGAGCGTCGGCGGATCGACCGTGCGGAACTCGACCTCCTTGGTCTGGTTCGAGATGTCGCCGCGCAACCGCACCTGTTCGCGCGAACGCAGCAGGTTATCATAGCCGGTCTTCAGAATATCATAGTCGCGCGTCAGCTTGGCCTGCTGAGCGACCACATCGGGCGCACTGGTCTGCTTGCCGCGCAGTTCCGCGACATAGCGCTGAAGCTGAGAGCGCCGTGCGGTGAGCGCGGCGACCGAACTCTCCTTTTCGAACAGCAGCCCGCGAAGATTGACGTACACCGGATTGGCCTGCGCAGCGGCAGCCTCGGCAGCGGGCGCGCCGTCCTTGGACTTGGGCTCCTTTTCCAGATCGACCTTCAAACGGCCGATCTGCGCGCGCGCAGCGACGATATCGGGATGCTTTTCGGTATCGCCGCGCGACAACCCATCGGTGATCGAGCGTTCAAGCAGCTCGATACGCCCCTGCGTGGACGTTGGATCGAACCGCGTACCCGTACCGAAATTGGCCGAAGCGCGCGGACTGTTGAACAATGGCGCATTGATCGTGGCCGGCGTGCTCGAAAGCTGCGACTGCAGCGCGCGCAGCGAGCCCTGCGCCTGCACCAGTTCCTGTCCGGCCTTGTCGAGTTCGGTCCGGGACTGGTTCATGCGTGCCGTTATGTCGCCCTCGCCTGGGATTTGATCGAAGAACTTCTGGTCGAACGCCGCCTTCTTGGCCTCGGCGTCTTCGAGCTGCTTTTCGCGCGCGGCGATCTGCTCGTCGAGAAAATGGCTGGCTTCGATCAGGCTATCCCGACCCGAGGCGACATTGTCCTCGACAAACAGATCGATCAGGTTCTGCACCACCCGCTGCGCGAACTGCGCGCGCGCCTTGTCGCCGAGCTTGGGATTGTCCGCAGTAAAAGCGAGCGCGTACAGATTATCGCGACCTTGGGGGGCGACGCTGATTTTAGTGACCATGTCCGCGATCATGCCATCCAGCGAAGCGCTATCGACGCCCGAAAGATCCAGATCGGTGCGGCGCAGCACTTTCTCCAGGTTGGGCCGGGAGGTCAGCGTCTGGCGAACCACATCGACCTGATCGAGTTGTCCGACGCCCTTGGGCGCCACGCCTGTAACCGAAGGCAGGAGACCGTTGTAGCGCACATATACGCGCGCCGTTGACTGATAACTGTTGGGAATGAACGAAACCGCGATCCAACCCGCAACGCACACGATCCACAGCGCCGCCAACCCGTACCAGCGCTGCCGCCACATGCCGTACAGCGTGGCGCGCACCTGCTGGACCATCGCTTCCATCACCAAACTCCTTCGTGAATGCCTGGCGAGACTAGAACAGCGTCTGCGGAATAATGATCACGTCGCCCGGCTGAATCGCGACGTTATACTCAGCCTTACCATCCTTGATCAGCCGACCGATCTTGAGCGCATACTGCTTCTGCGTTCCGGTCGACCGGTCGGTGCGAAGCAGCGTGGCCCGGTTCCCGGCCGCATATTGGGTCAGTCCGCCTGCCGCAATCATCACGTCCAGCAAGGTCATGTTGGCGCGATAGGGAATGGCGGCCGGGCGCGCAGCCTCGCCGAGCACCCGCACCTGCTGCGAGAACGGCCCACTGAACGACTGTACGATGACCTGAACGTTGGGGTTCTGGATGAATTCCGACAGTTTGACCTTGATGTCCTCCCCCAACTGCGCGGGGGTTTTGCCTGCTGCGGGCAAGTCGGCGATCAGCGGCGTTGTGATGCGCCCATCGGGGCGGACCTCCACCGTCGTCGTCAGTTCGGGGTTCTTCCAGACGAAAATCTGAATCCGGTCGAGCGGACCGATGATATAGCTCTGCGGCAGCGTTTCCCCGCGCGCGGAATAACTTGCGGTCGGCAATTGAGTCGTGCCGCGAACCTGTTGCGAACAGCCCGCAAGAGACACCGAAAGCGTGGCCGCAATGCTCGCCACCAGCCCAACCCGTTCAAAACCACGCGCAATCATGATCGACCTCGTCGTACTGGGCCCCGCCATTACACGTCCGCATTGTGCGCGCGGTCCGCCGATGTCAACCAGTCGGGGGACGCGTTACCGACATCCATGCTGCGGTGCGGCACGGTTATGCCAGCCTTTCGCCCGGTGCGGGATGACCCAGAAACGCGGTTGGGCTGGCGCTCAGGCCGTAGGCACCCGCCATGAACACCGCGATCAGATCACCGACCTGCGTGTGCGGCAGCGCCACCGCTTCGCCCAGTCGGTCGAGCGGGGTACACAGGCAGCCAACCACGTTAACGATTTCAACACTTGGCATCGTGAAGCGACTGGCGTTTGCGAGCGGATAGTTGCGCCGGATCACGGTCCCGAAATTCCCCGAAGCCGCGAGCTGGTGATGCAGCCCGCCATCGACGATCAGAAACGTCTCCCCGCGACTGATCTTGCGATCGATCACGCGCGTCAGATACACGCCCGCCTCGCCCACCAGATAGCGGCCGAGCTCGACGATGAAGCGCGTATGCGCGAGCACGGGCGGTCGCGCGGCGATCGCGTGGGCCAGCGCCGCCCCCACCGCCTCCAGATCGAGCGGGCGATCGGCAGGGAAATAGGGGATGCCATAGCCACCACCTATGTTGACGTGCGGCGGCGGCACGGGCGCGTGCCGGGCGAGATCTGCAGCGAGCGCGATCGTTCGCGCCTGCGTTTCGATCAGGCTGGACGCGCTCAGATTCTGCGAACCCGCGAAGATCTGGAAGCCGCGGAAATCCACCCCCGCCTCAGTCATGCGCCCGAGCACGGCGGGGGCCTGATCGGCGTCGACACCGAACTGGCGTGGGCCGCCGCCCATGCGCATGCCGGAGGCCTTGAGCTCGAAATCGGGATTGATGCGCAGCGCGGTGCGCGGCCGCACGCCGAGTTCAGCCGCGATGTGGATCGCACGCTCTAGTTCGCCCGCACTCTCGATGTTGAGCGTCGCGCGCGCGGCGATCGCCGCCGCCAGTTCGGTGTCGCGCTTGCCTGGTCCTGCGAAACTGATCCGTTCCGGCGACATCCCCGCTCCGAGCGCCACGCCCAGCTCGCCTCCCGAAGCGACGTCCAGCCCATCCACGCGCTCCGCCATCCAGCGGACGAGCTCGGGCATCGGATTGGCCTTGATCGCATAGTGGAGCGCGATGCCCGCCGGGAGCGCTGCGCGCAGCCGGGCGATGCGCGCGGCGATCAGCGCGGTATCGTAGACGAATAGCGGCGTGCCAGCCTCGGCCACCCAGTCGCTGGCCGCACGGCCCGCGATGGCGAGCTCGTTGCCCAGTGCACCAAAACCGCCGGGCACGCGCGCGGGATGAAGCGGCATCGTCATGCGCCCAACTCGGCGCGCAATGCAGCGCGATCGATCTTGCCGTTGGCGCTGCGCGGCAGGGCATCGCGCCACTCGATGCGCGCGGGGCGCATGTAGGTGGGTAGCGCGGCCGCCAATCCGTGGGCGAGACGATCGGCCGCCCCCTCCCCCGCCGCGACCGCGAACAGCGCGATCGCCTGGCCCAGCGCGTCGTCCGCCACGCCGAACGCCGCTGCCTCGCTCACCGCGCCAGTGGCGTGCGCCGCCTCCTCGATGTCGGTGGGGGAAACGCGCAGCCCGCTCGTCTTGATCATTTCATCATCGCGGCCGACGAAATAATGCAGTGCGTCAGCGTCGCGTCGCAACGTATCGCCCGACCACACCGCAAGACCATCGCCAAGCAAAGCTGGAGCTGCGCGGAAACGATGCGCGCTCAGCGCGGGATCGTTCCAGTAACCCATCGCCACGAGCGGTCCGGCATGGACGAGTTCGCCCGGTTCGTCGTCCGCAACCGCCGTACCATCGGCACGAAACAGCCCAATCCGCGCGTGCGGGATCGCGCGGCCGACGCTGGTGGGGTGCGTGTCCGCGAGCGCGGGATCGAGGCTGAGCGAGCGGAAGGCTTCGGTCAGCCCGTACATCAGATGGAGCCGCGCCTGCGGGAACAGCGCGCGCAGGCGCTGCGTGACGGGTACGGGCATCCGTCCGCCGGTGACGGTGATGCGGCGCAGCGACGCGCGCGCCTCCTCGGGCCACGCGGTCTGCACGAGCGGCACGAACAGTGGCGGCACCCCCGGCAGCGTCGTGACGCGGTGCCGCGCGACCGCGCTCACCACGTCGCGCGGTACGAGATAATCGAAGAGCACGGTAGCGCCGCCCGCCATCAGCGCGCTGGTGAGCACGCTCAGCCCTGCGTCGAAGCTGAGCGGCAGAATGGCCAGCGCGATATCGTCGGCGGCAAGGCCGAGATAGGTGGCGACGCTGTCGGCGGCGAGCCACAGATTGGCGTGGGTGAGCATCACGCCCTTTGGGCGTCCGGTGCTGCCGCTGGTGTAGAGCAGCGCGGCGAGATCGCCGGGCGCGCGGTCGGTGGCGGGTGTGGCGGTGCCCCCATCCGCCCCAGCCACATCAATGTCGATCGCTCGGGTCGAGCCAAGCGCATCGTCGTCGGCCAGCGCCTGCGCGCGCGGGGACTGGCTCATCAGCAGCGCAGCGCCGCTGTCCGCGAGAATATGCGCAACCTGCGCCGAACGCAGCACCGGGTTGATCGGCACCGCGACGCCACCCGCGCGCCACACGCCGAACATCGCCGCCACGAGCGCAATCGATTTGGGAGCATAGAGCGCAACGCGGTCGCCGGGTTGTATCCCCTCGTCGAGTAGCCTCGACGCAACGGATGCTGACTTCGCCGCAAGTTCGGCATAAGTCGCCCGCTGGTCGCGCTCGATCAGAGCGATCGCGTTCGGAGCACCGCGATCCGCGAGCGCGTCGATGCGCATCACGGCAGCGCGATCCGCACGACGGGCCGCGCGCCGTCCAGCCGCGATACGCGCGGGCGCGCGCCGGGAGTCCATTGCCATTCGCCCAGCACCAGCACGTTCACCCGCCCCACCTCGATCCCGCCCAGCCGCGCGTGCGCGCGGCGCGACGCGAGGTTATAGTCAGCGATGCGGCTGATCGACCAGCGCAGCGCGTTCGCCTCCGCCCACGCCCGCGTCGCCGCCCAGAGCGTGGCAAAGGTGCGGCCCCCGCGTGCGGAGGGCAGGATCGTCATCCCCGTGTCCCAAGCCGCGTCCGAAGGCAGCGCGAAACGCAGATACGCCTCGTCCTCATCGAACGAACCCTGCCCAAGCCATGTGACCGCCACGAGCGCATCGCGCCGCCACAGGCCCACGCACACCATCGCCTGCCCCGCGCGCCACGCTGCAGCCGCAGGCGCGGCCAGCCCGGCAGCCACCGCAAGCTCGGGCGGGCAGACGCCCGCGCGAAGGCCCGCAGGCATCGCGGCGGGCATTGCCGAGATCGGGACCGCCACGAGCACATAGCGATGGACACCCACGCCGGGCAGGAGCGCGCCCAGCCGATGCGCGCGGTAGGAAACCCACGCTTTCCATGCCCGAATTGCCATGATCGTGCGCGAGCTATAACGCGAAGCCAACACAAGCAAACCTGGGGGCGGGGATATGGCGACGCGGCAGATCGAAACTGCGACCGGGGCGGACGCGACCACCGAAGCGGTGCGTGGCGTGCTCGCCGACGTGCTCGCGCTCAGGCCCGCCACCGCGCGCGCGCTCGGCAGCAACACCCCGCTGTTCGGCGCACTTCCCGAACTCGATTCGATGGCGGTCGCGAGCGTATTGACCGAGCTGGAGGACCGGCTTGGGATCGTCATCGACGATGATGAGGTCGACGGCACTTTGTTCGAGAGCTTCGGCACGCTCGTCGCGTTCGCACACAAAAAAACGGCAAGCGCCTGAGCTTCACGCTCGACATCCTCGATGCGGGCGGCGCGGCGGTGCCGTGCGTGCGGCGCGGCCCCGCTGACGGTGTGCCACTGCTGATCGTGCCCGCGCTGTTCGAGGAGATGAACCGCACGCGTCGGCTGCTGGCGCTGGTCGGCGCGGCGCTGGCGGTAACGGGCGTGCGCACATGGTTGCCCGATCTTCCCGGAACGGGAGACCACGCCGGGACCGCCGACGCGATGGATGTCGAGCGGTGGCGCGCCGCGATCGCAGCGGTGGCGCGTGAGGCCGGACGCTGCCGAGCACCCCATCTGATCGCGGTACGCGGCGGCGCGCTGCTGGTGGATGGCGCCGGGGCGGCATCGCTCTATCGGCTGGCACCGCCTGCGGACGGCACCCGGCCGCTGCGCGATCTGTGGCGCGCGCGTGCGGCGGCCGAGCGCGAGGCGGGCGGGACCGCCACCCCCGCCACGCTTGAAGCGGGCAGCGTGGCGGGCGAGACGATCGAGGCGGCGGGTTACGCGATCACCGCGCGCCTCGCGGCACAGATGCGCGCACTCCCGCTCCCCGCTCCCGCCTGCCCCGCGCGCACCGCAGCCACCACGGCGGGCGCGGGGGTCGATGTGGTCCTTCCCGGCCCGCCGCCGTGGCTGCAAGCCGAACCCGGCGACCTCGCCCCGCTCGCCACCGCGCTCGCCGAGGACGTGCGCGCGTGGATGATGCATTGCGATTCGAACGGCTGATCGGTCGTAACCGCAGATCATGACCCGGCTGCCCATCCTGATCGAAGCTCCAGGCGCGCGGCTGGCGGCAATGGCGCACCCCGCGCCCGGCGCGATCGGCGCACTCATCGTACCGGGCGCACCGCAAGGGCGGTTCGGCGCGCACCGCGGCTTCGTTGCGCTCGCCGATGCGCTGGCGACGGCGGGCGTGCCCACGCTGCGTTTCGATCGGCGCGGCACCGGCGACAGCGATGGCACCGATCCCGGCTTTCAGCACATCGCGGCCGACATCGCCGCCGCTCGAACCGCGTTGCTCGCGGCGTTCCCGGCGGTGCGCCATGTGATCGGCATCGGCCTGTGCGACGGGGCGGCCGCGCTCGCACGCGATCCGGCGGGGTTCGATGCGCTGATCCTGCTCAACCCATGGACGCTCGATGCGCAGAGCGCGGCCGAAATGCCGCCGACCGCCGCCATCGCGCAGCGCTATCGCGCCCGCCTGTTCAGTCCAGCCGCATGGCTGCACGCGGTCCGGCACGGGATCGATCTGCACAAGGCGATCGCGGGTCTCGCCCGGCTGCTGCGCGGCGATCCGATACCCGACAATGCCCGCCGTATCGCCGCAGCGCTCTCGGATCATCCCGGTTTGGTGCTGATCGTGCTTGCGGGGCGCGATAACACCGCGCAGGGCTTCGCTGCACTATGGCGCGCGCCCCTCTTCGCCCCCGCCCGCCGCCACGGCCGAGTCCGGATCGTCTGGCTGCCAGGCGCGACGCACAGCTTCGCGGGCGACGCGGCGGCACTCGCGGAGGCGTGCGTGGGCTTCGTGTGCGAATGTTCCGGGCACTGGGATGGAGCCTGAAGGCCGTCCTTGCGCTGTTGCTGATCGCGCTGGCGTGGGTGGCGCTCTACCGCGTTGTCGATCCGCCGATCACCTTGCCGATGCTGCGCGATCGGCTCGATGGGCGGCACGTCGAGCGGCAGTGGCTGCCGCTGTCGGCGATCTCGCCCAATCTGCCGCGCGCCGCGATCGCGGCGGAGGATTCGCGCTTCTGCGCGCATCACGGCTTCGATCTGGTCGCGATCCGATCAGCGGCGGCGCGCAACGCGGCCGGGGGGAAGCTGCGCGGCGGATCGACGATCAGCCAGCAGACCGCGAAGAACGCCTTTCTGTGGCCGGGTCGCTCGTGGTTACGCAAGGGGCTGGAGGCGGGGTTTACGGTGGCGATCGAGGCGTTGTGGGGCAAGCGGCGGATCATGGAAGTGTATCTCAACATCGTCGAGCAGGGGCGCGGCGTGTACGGTGCCGAGGCAGGCGCGCGCCACGCATTCGGCCATTCGGCGAGCCACCTGAGTGCGGCTGAGGCGGCAAGGCTCACTGCGATCCTGCCGCAGCCGATCCTGCGCTCCGCCGCCGCCCCCTCGCGCGCCACGAGACGATACGCCGGACGCATCGATCGCCGGATCGCGGTGGTGCGCCAGGACGCGCTCGATCGATGCCTCCGGGAGCGGTAGAAGTAACGGGCGGGCGCTATCCCAACACCCGGATCAGCCCCTCCTGCGCCACGCTCGCCACCAGCTGACCCGCCTGGCTATAGATCGCGCCGAACGCGAGGCCGCGCGCGCCAACTGCGCGCGGGCTGTGCAGCGCGTAAAGATGCCATTCGTCCACGCGCGTCGGTTCGTGAAACCACATCGCATGATCAAGACTGGCGATCTGAAAATTGCGATCGAACCAACGCTGTCCGTGCGGCAAGACAGCGGTGCCCACGAGCATATTGTCCGAGATATAGGCGAGTGCGGCGCGGTGCTGCACGTCGTCGCCCGCGAATGGCCCAGCCACCCTGAACCATACTGCGCGGCGCGGATCGGCAGGTGTGGCGTCGAACGGGCCGCGCCCGTCCACGGGTCGCACTTCCACCGCGCGCGGGCGCAGCCAGAACTCGCGCATCGGCTCGGGGACATGATCGATATTGGCACGCAGGATCGTCAGATCGTCGGCAAGGCCTTCGGGGCCGGGCACCGACGGCATCGCATCCTGGTGATCGAACCCGGTCTCGGCGATCTGGAACGAGGCGGTCAGATTGAAGATCGGCCGCCCGTGCTGGATTGCCACAACGCGCCGCGTGGTGAAGCTGCGCCCGTCGCGCGTCCGCTCGGTCTGGTAGATGATCGGTGCCCCGGGATCGCCCGGCAGGATGAAATAGGCGTGGAGCGAGTGGACCGGTCGATCCGCGTCCACCGTGCGCTGCGCCGCGACCAGTGCCTGGCCGAGCACCTGGCCCCCATACACCCGCTTCCACCCCTCCTCCTGTGTGAGCGATCGGAACAGATTATCGTCGAGGCGCTCAAGGTCGAGGAGGGCGGCGAGGCGGGCGACGGGATCGATAGTCATCCGCAGGGGTGTTGCAGCGCAGCGAACGCGACGCAAGCACCCCCGGCGGAGCGGCCCTTGGCGGACTAAGCCGCCTCCAGCATCAACCGCTGCTCGATCGCCTTGGTACGAATCGCCTTCTGCAGCTTCTCGAACGCGCGCACTTCGATCTGGCGGACGCGCTCGCGGCTGATGCCGTAGACCTGCGACAGTTCTTCGAGCGTCTGGGGCTCTTCGGTCAGGCGGCGTTCGGTGATGATGTGCCGCTCGCGCGCGTTCAGCCCGTCCATCGCGCCTTCGAGCAGCGCGTGGCGCTGGGTGCGCTCCTGGCGCTCGGCGACGAGCTCGTCCTGGAGCGGACCCTCGTCGGTCAGCCAGTCCTGCCACTCGCCCTCACCCTCCTCGCGCAGCGGCGCGTTGAGCGAGGTGTCCCCGCCCATCGCCATCCGGCGGTTCATCGAGGTCACCTCGTCCTCGGTGACGCCGAGCGTGGTGGCGATATACGCGCGGTCGGCCGGCTTCAGATCGCCGTCCTCCATCGCGTTGATCTTGCCCTTCATCCGCCGCAGATTGAAGAACAGCTTCTTCTGCGCGGCGGTCGTGCCGATCTTCACGAGGCTCCACGAGCGCAGGATGAACTCCTGGATCGAGGCCCTGATCCACCACATCGCGTAGGTGGCCAAACGGAAGCCCTTGTCCGCGTCGAACTTCTTCACGCCCTGCATCAGGCCGATATTGCCCTCACCGATCAGCTCGGACACGGGGAGCCCATAGCCACGGTAGCCCATGGCAATCTTCGCCACGAGACGAAGGTGCGAGGTGACGAGCTTGCCCGCAGCGTCGGGATCCTGATGATTTTCCCAGCGTTTGGCGAGCATGAACTCCTCCTCGGGCGCGAGGATGGGAAACTGCCGGATTTGCGACAGATAACGATTGAGCGACTGCTCCCCGCCCAGCGCGGGAATGGTGGCGATAGCGGCCATAATGGGGTCTCCTTGCCTGCCCCGAGTCGGGCGGCGTTGAACTCTTACTAAATCAGTCCGGATTAGAAGGCAAGTGCAGCAATAAGGTCCTTCATGTCGCAGGGTGTTTCGCTTTCGAAGCGCAGATCGTTACCCGTCACCGGGTGGCGGAAGCCCAGAACCGCCGCGTGCAGCGCCTGCCGGGCGAACCCCAGTTTCGCCAGCACGCCGCGCAGTGGTCCGGGGCGACCATATAAGGGATCGCCTGCCAGCGGGTGCCCGATCGAGAGCATATGCGCGCGCACCTGATGCGTTCTCCCGGTTTCCAGCCTGCACTCAACCATCGCCGCATCTCTCAGGGTCCGCAGCGTGCGATAATGCGTGACGGCATGACGCCCCTTGCCTTGCTCCACGATGACCATCCGGTGTCGGTTATGGACCGAGCGCGCGAGATTGCCCTCGATCCGCCCCGCAACCGGCACCGGATGGCCCGAAACCACCGCCAGATAGCGCCGCTCCACCGTGTGCGCGGCGAACTGACGCGAGAGACCCTCGTGTGCGGGATCGGTCTTGGCGACCACGAGCAGGCCCGAGGTATCCTTGTCGATCCGGTGGACGATCCCTGGCCGCGCCACTCCCCCGATCCCGCTCAGCCGCCCGGCCGCATGGTACAGCAGCGCATTGACGAGCGTGCCATCGAGATGCCCCGCAGCCGGGTGCACCACGAGCCCGGCGGGTTTATCGACGACGAGCAGATGCTCATCCTCATAGGCCACCACCAGCGCGATCTCCTGCGCGATCGCTCGCGCGGGGACCGGCGCAGGCACGCACACCGTCAGGCGTTCGCCACCCTTCACCTTCAGCGCGGCATCGCGCGCGAGGCTGCCATCGGCCCACGTCACCGCACCGCCACCCACCAGCGCCTTCAGCCGTTCGCGCGAGAGCGTCGGCAGGGCGGCGGCCAGCGCGCGGTCCAGTCGCCAACCCGCCGCCTCGGACGGAAGCATGACGGTTGCGGTCGAGGGGGCCATGGACGGCGCGCCCTCCTGTCGCCTAACAGTCGATGACATGGAGGTCACAATCCCCGCGGCGATCGCCCAAGCCATTTGCGCCCACGCCGCCGCCGAGACCCCGCGCGAGGCGTGCGGTCTGCTGCTCGGCGCGGGCAACAGGATCGCCGAGGCGCGCCGCTGTTCCAATCTCGCCGCCGATCCGTTGGCCACGTTCGTACTCGATCCCGCCGCGCGCGCCGCGGCCGAGCGCGAGGCGCGGAGTGCAGGCAGGGCAGTCATCGGCTGGTATCATTCGCATCCTTCGGGAAATCCGCTGCCGTCGGCCGCTGACGCAGCTTCAGTCAATTCGGGCGGCGCACTGTGGTTAATCGTCGCGGGCGGTACCATGGCCGCTTACCATAGCCGGATTGGCGGCTCGCTCCATGCGCGCTTCGACCCCGCCGCGTTGAGCATCGTCTGATGGCGACCGGCGCGGTCAAATGGTTCAACGCCAAGAAAGGCTTCGGCTTTATCACGCCCGATCTGGGCCCACGCGACGTATTCGTCCACGTTACCGCAATCCGGCGTTCGGGGCTCGAAGCGATCGTTCAGGGTCAGCGTCTCGAATTCGAACTCAGTCAATATGGCGACGGACGCCTTAGCGCGCACGGGCTGCGTCCGCTCGACCGCGAAGCAATTCCTACGGGGGACAATCTGTAATAGCATTTCCTCCCTCCCCCCCCCGCTGGAGACCGCCATCGTGGATTGTCTCGACTTCGCCGGGCTGATCGCCGCGCGCCTTTGCCACGATCTCGCTGGCCCGATCAGCGCGCTGGCGAACGGGGCCGAGTTATTGGCCGACGAAACCGACGAGGCAGTCCGATCCGAATTCATCACGATGATGGGCGTTGGCGCAAACCGTCTTGCGGCCAAGCTGCGCTTCCTGCGGTTGGTGTTCAGTGGTGGCAGCGATCCTCCGGTGTCTCTCGCGGAGGCAAAGACCGCGCTTGGCGAATACCTCGCCGCAAGTGGACGCATCACCGCCGACTGGACGAGAGCACCGTCGCTGCTCGATCGCCCGCTGGCGCGGCTGCTACTGGCGCTCGCGCTAATCGCGGCAGAGGCGCTTGAACGCGGCGGTGAGATGGAGATCGCGCAGGGCCCGCACGGCTGGAGTGTGCGGATAGCGGGGCCGGTGGTGAGTTTCGCAGTCGGCGAGGTCGCAATCCTGCGCGACGGTGCGGGCATAACGGCAAGCTCACGAGCCGCAACGGCGCATTTGGCTTTGGTACTGGCGAAGAAACTGGGTCTGACGATCAGGATCGTCGAAGACCAAGGCGAGGCGAGACTCGAACTCGCGTAAACGCCTTCGCGTGCTACGACCGAAAACTTGGCCTTGCCGACTAGACGCTTGCCACATCGAGCATCGCGCGCACGCGCACTGCCAGTTGCGCCATGGTGAAGGGCTTGCTGAGCAAGGACACGCCCGGATCGACCATCCCGTTGTGCACAACCGCGTTGCGCGTGTAGCCGGTTGTATAGAGCACCCGCAGCCCCGGCCGCAGCACCAGCGCACGATCGGCAAGCTCGCGCCCGTTCATGCCCGGCATCACGATGTCGGTGAACAGCAGGTCAATTTGCGGCTGGACGCGCAACTGTTCGAGTGCCTGCTCGCCGTCGCTCGCCTGCACCACCGAATAGCCGAGTTCGCGCAGCGTATCGACCGTCAAGTGCCGCACGCGCTGCTCGTCTTCCACCACCAGCACGATCTCGTGAGGTTTGGCGCGCGGCATATCGGCGGCCATCATGGCGGTGCGTGACGCAACATCGCCTTCGGCACCGAACCATCGCGGCAGGTACAGCTTGACTGTAGTTCCAACGCGCTCCTCGGAATAGATCTTCAGATGTCCGCCCGATTGCTTGACGAAGCCGAATACTTGGCTGAGCCCGAGGCCGGTGCCCTTGCCCACCTGCTTGGTGGTGAAGAACGGATCGAAAGCGCGCTCGATCACGTCGGCGGGCATGCCGATACCCGTATCGGTCACGCAGATCACCACATACTGGCCCGGCTTCACTTCCGCATGCCCTGCTGCATAGGCTTCATCCAGATGCGTGTTAGCGCTTTCGAGTGTAATCTTGCCGCCCTCGGGCATCGCGTCGCGCGCATTGACTGCGAGATTGAGGATCGCGTTCTCCAACTGTCCCCGATCGACGTTCGCGCGCCACAAACCACCGGCGAGCACGGTCTCGAGCCGGATCTGCTCGCCGATCGTGCGGCGAACCAGTTCGCTTGTGTCGCCGACCAGCTTGTTGACGTCGGTCGGCTCGGGAGAGAGCGGCTGCTGCCGCGAAAAGGCGAGGAGCCGGGCGGTAAGCTGCGCAGCGCGCCTCGCGCCTTCCTCGGCGTTATCGATGTACGTCAGCGTCTTCGCGGGATCGATATCGATCCGTCGGCGCGCCATGTCGAGCGAACCGATCACGATCGCGAGCATGTTGTTGAAATCATGCGCGATGCCGCCGGTGAGCTGGCCGATCGATTCCATCTTCTGCATCTGGCGCACCTGCGCTTCGGCTGCCTCGCGCGTTTCGGCCTCGGCAAGCAGCCGCGCATTGGCGGCGCGCAGATCCTCGGTGCGCTCGATAACGCGCGCCTCGAGCGCCTCGCGCATCGTCGCCTCCACACGCGCTCGCGCGGCGTCGTCGCGCGACCGGTTCATCGAGGCGTATGCCGCAAGCCCCATCAGCCCAGCGAGCGCGACCAGCACCAGCCCCACCGATGCCAACAGGAAGTTGATCCGGTCCGCGCGGTGATCGATCGCGTTCGCCTCCGCGCGCCGCGCCGCCAGCAACCGCTCTTCCTCCGTCCGGATCAGATCGAGACGCGCATCGACCGCCTTCATCGCGGCGCGACCCGGCGCATATCCAATGTTCTCGATCACGCCCAGGCTGTGCGCCAGCCCCGCGCGCTGGCGCAGCAGGGCAAGACGCTCGTTCACCAATCCGCGCAGCACATTGAGGTTCTGGACCTGCTCGGGATTATCGGTGGTCAAACGCTGCAAGCGGGCGACGCTCGCGCTGGCCCCGGCAACCTTGATCTTGAAATCGGCGAAGAATTCATCGTTGCCGCTAAGCAAATAGCCGCGCTGCGCCGATTCGGCGGCGCGGATGCCCGCATCCAGCTTCTCGGTCTCGATCAGCACCACGAACGTGTGCCGCTCCCAGCCAAGCGCAACATCGCGGTCGCTGCCCGCGCGGATACCGCGCAAAACCAGCGTTCCGATCACCGCAGCCAGCGCGAGCACGGCCAGGATCGCCACAGTCCGCGCCACGCCCGACATACGATTGGGAAACGCCATCGCGTCATCGCTTAACCGCGTGAACGGATCGTGCAAGCGCCAAGCGCGACTGCTTGGGTGTTCGCGCGTGCCCAGCTAGACTGCCACCCCGATAAGGAGTGCCTGCATGAACAACGGCTTCGATCTCAACCGCCCCACGGTCGTGGCCCTGCTGCATCTGGCGGGGGTGCTCACCGGCGGCGCGTTCGGCATCCTTGCGGTAGTGCTTGGCTATGTGTGGCGCGATGCCGCCTCGTCTCCAGCCTGGCAACGAAGCCACGAACGCTATCACATCCGCACCTTCTGGTATTCGATCCTGTTCACCATCGTCGGCTGGCTGACATGGTGGGTGCTGGGGCTGGGATTCCTGATCCTCGCGCTGATCGGAATTGCGGTTGCGGTTCGATCGGTGCTGGCGCTGCTCGCCGCGCAGAAGCACGAGCCCGTGCCCGATCCCGAGGCGCTGATCTGGTAATTCGCGTCCCATCGATCGCGCGCGCTTGACGCGAACGTCAAGCGCGCTGCATTGCTGCGCTGCACCAAGGAGCCCCGCAATGACCAGCTTCGATACCCTCGTCCCCGCACCGCACGGCCGTTTCGAGGGGATTGTTCGTCCCTACGATGCCGCCACCGTCGAGCAGCTTCGCGGTTCGGTCGTCATCGAGCATAGCCTGGCGCGGCGCGGTGCCGAGAAGCTGTGGTCGCTCCTGCATTCGGAGGATTATGTCCACGCGCTCGGTGCGGTCACCGGTAATCAGGCGATGCAGATGGTGCGCGCCGGGCTGAACGCGATCTACCTCAGCGGCTGGCAGGTGGCAGCCGACGCGAACACGGCGGGCGCGATGTATCCCGATCAATCGCTTTATCCGGCCAACGCGGGGCCCGAGCTGTGCCGCCGCATCAACCGGACGCTGCAGCGCGCCGATCAGATCGAGCATAGCGAGGGCGGTGCCAAGCGCGACTGGTTCGCGCCGATCGTCGCCGACGCCGAAGCCGGGTTCGGCGGGCCGCTGAACTGTTTTGAAATCATGAAGGCCTACATCGAGGCGGGCGCTGCGGGCGTGCATTACGAGGACCAGCTCGCGTCCGAAAAGAAGTGCGGCCATCTGGGCGGCAAGGTGCTGATCCCCACGCAGGCGCATGTGCGCAATCTCGATGCCGCGCGCCTCGCCGCCGACGTCATGGGCGTGCCGACCGTGATCTGCGCGCGCACCGATGCCGAGAGCGCGATGCTGATCACCAGCGATATCGACGCGCGCGATCATGAATTCATGACCGGCGAGCGCACCCCCGAAGGGTTCTTCCGCCTGAAGCCCGGCACCGGGGTGGATCACTGTATCAAGCGCGGGCTTGCGTTCGCGGCGCACGCCGATCTGCTGTGGTGGGAGACAAGCAAGCCCAATCTGGACGACGCGCGCAAGTTCGCCGAGGCAGTCCACGCGAAATTCCCCGGCAAGCTGTTGGCATACAACTGCTCGCCCAGTTTCAACTGGGAGAAGAACCTCGATCGGGCCACCATCGCCAAGTATCAGCGCGAGCTCGGCGCGATGGGATACAAGTTCCAGTTCGTGACGTTGGCCGGCTTTCATCAGCTCAACTACGGCATGTTCAGCCTCGCGACGGGCTATCGCGATCGCGGCATGGCGGCGTACAGCGAACTCCAGCAGGCCGAGTTTGCTGCGGAGCCTTTGGGCTACACCGCCACGCGCCACCAGCGCGAGGTGGGCACGGGCTATTTCGACCTGATCGCCGAAGCGGTCGCGGGTGGGCAATCCTCTACCGTAGCCTTGGGTCAAAGCACCGAGGCGGCGCAGTTCGCACAAGCGGCGGAATAGCGCGAAACGGACGTCTCGGGCGTGGTGATTGGTGAATCATCGCGCGCTAAACGAAGCTATAGGGATCCACGTCCACCGCGACGCGTACGTTCGACGGGATCGGCACGCTCGCCAGCCACGCGCGCAGCACGCCCTGCAGGTCCGCGCTGCGCCGTGCCTGCGCGAGCAGGCGCCAGCGGTGGCGGCCGCGGATCATCGCCATGGGAGCCTGCGCGGGGCCGAGGATGCGAATATCGGCGGATTGCGGCGCGGCGCGGCCAAGCGCCCTTGCGGTGCCCTCCGCGCGCGCGGCATCGGTCGACGAGATGATCAGCGCCGCCAGCCTGCCATAGGGCGGCATTCCAGCTTCCTTGCGCGCTGCGGCCTCGGCCTCGTGGAAGCGCGCCGCGTCGCCGCTCACCAGCGCGCGCAGCACGGGGGCTTTGGGCTCATAGGTCTGCATCAGCACGCGGCCCGGCTTGGCACCCCGCCCCGCGCGACCCCCCGCCTGCGCGATCTGCTGGAAGGTGCGCTCCGCCGCGCGCAGATCGCCGCCCGCCAACCCCAGATCGGCGTCCACAATGCCGACCAGTGTCAGCTCGGGGAAGTGATGGCCCTTGGCCACGAGTTGCGTGCCCACGACGATATCGATCTCCTGGTCCTCCATCGCCGCGACGAACGCGGCTGACCGCCCCGGCGAGCCCAGCGTGTCCGAAGTCGCGACCGCCACGCGCGCCGCTGGAAACAGCCGCGCCACCTCGTCCGCGATCCGCTCCACCCCCGGCCCGCACGCGGCCAGCGTCCCCGGCGCGCCGCACGCCGGGCAGGCGGGCGGCACTGGCACCACATGCCCGCAGTGGTGGCACATCAGCCGCCCCAGCAGCCGATGCTCGACCAGCCACGCCGAACAATCGGGGCAACCGATCCGCTCTCCGCACGCGCGGCACAGCGTCAGCGGGGCATAGCCCCGCCGGTTAAGGAACAGCAGCGATTGTTGCCCCGCCGCCAGCGTCTGGGTCAGCGCCTGCACCAGCGGCGGCGACAGCCAGCGCCCGCGCGGCGGCGGCCAGCGCTTCAGATCGATCGTGCTCACGCTCGGCATCGTCGCCCCCGCGAAGCGCGAGGGCAGCAGCAGATGCGTGTACCGCCCCGCTTGCGCCTGCGCGCGCGTTTCGAGCGCGGGGGTGGCTGTGGCGAGCACCACCGGGCATCCCTCGAAGCGCCCGCGCATCACCGCAGTATCGCGCCCGTGATAGGGCACGCCGTCTTCCTGCTTGAAGCTCGCCTCGTGCGCCTCGTCCACCACGATCAGGCGGAGGTTCGGAAAAGGCAGGAACAAGGCCGAGCGCGCGCCGACGACTACGCGCGCTTCGCCCGATGCCACCGCACGCCAGGTCGCGCGACGCAGCGTGGAGGTCAGCCCCGAATGCCACACGGCAGGAGCCGCGCCGAAACGCGCCGCAAACCGCGCGAGGAAGGGCGCGGTCAGCGCGATTTCGGGTAACAGAACCAGCGCTTGGCCCTCACCACGCAAAGCCTGCGCCACGGCTTCGAAATACACCTCGGTCTTGCCCGATCCGGTCACACCTTCGAGCAGGAACGACGCGAATCCCCCCGCCTCGACCGCGCGGACGAGCGCGGCTGCCGCCTCCGCCTGCGCGGTTTCGAGCGCGGGGGGCGCGTGACCCGCATCGGGCGCAGCGAAGGCTGGCGTCGGCACCATCGCCACACGCGCGATCGCTCCCGCGCCGATCAGGCCCCGAATCACGCCATCCGAAACCCCGACCATACGCGCGAGATCGGTGACCGATCCCGTGGTATCGCCGATCGCGGCAAGCGCAGCGCGGCGTGCCGGGGTGAGTGGACGCGCGGCCCCACCCCCTCCGTCGGCTTCGCCGCCACCTCCCCCAGCGGGGGAGGATCGACCCTCCCCCTCCGGGGGAGGTGCCCGAAGGGTGGAGGGGGTATTGGGCCGGGCGCGGTAGCCGTAAAGCGGGGAAACGGGTTCGAGCGCCGAGGTAGACGGCAGGGCCATGCGAAGCACCGCGCCCGGCGCTGCCAGATAATACTCCACCACCCAGTCGATCAGCCGCCGCAGCGGCGCGGCGACCGGCGGCGCATCGAGTTTCGCCGCGATCGGCCGCAGCCGCGCCTCGTCGATCACGCGCGCCGGGGCGGCATCGGCCTCCCACACGACGCCCAGAACATCGCGCGGCCCCAGAGGTGCAACCACGAGATCGCCGGGCGCGAGCGGCATCGGCGCGGCATAATCAAGCGCGCCAAGGCCGGGTTGCAGCAGGATCACACGGACGCGGGGCACAGACCGATATAACGCCTTCTTCTCCCCCGCGAAGCGCGGGCGGAGCGTCAGGGCCTGGGTGCCGGATCGTTCTGCCAGTCGCTCCAGATACGGCGCACGCGCTTGAGATTCGATTGTGTATCGTAGCGCGCCACGTCGATCGCCAGGTCTTCGACGTTCGCACGGCCGAGCGCGGCGAGCAGGTTGAAGCCCGCCACATATTCGTCGTGCCGCGCGCGCACCAGCAGCACGCGGCTGTTCAGCAATTCCTGCTCGGCGTTCAGCACCTCGATGATCGTGCGCAAGCCCACACTGTTCTCGGCGCGGACGCCCTCCAGCGCCAGCGCATTCGCATGCACCGCGACCTCGGCCGATTGCGTCTGCGCGCGGCTCGAGATCAGTTGCTCGAAATCGTTGCGCGCCTGCTCGGTCACCTGGCGTTCGGTGCGCGCGATCGTGGTCAGGGCCACGCTCTGCAGCGCTTGGGACTGGCGAATA
The DNA here is from genome assembly GCA_038238915.1 of Sphingomonadales bacterium. Lineage (GTDB taxonomy): Bacteria > Pseudomonadota > Alphaproteobacteria > Sphingomonadales > Sphingomonadaceae > JAVVHE01. Next base: position 46,945 of record JBBSFH010000005.1, on the reverse strand, counting down.
CGCGATGAGGTAGCGCCGCCCTGCAGGATCGGAATGGTGAGCGTCAGCCCCACTGTCTCGGCGACGCGCGCGTTGGCGATGCCCGGAGTCTCCTGCGGCACGCCGAAAGCAGAGGCCGCATCGCCCAGATAATTGACATAATTGGCACCTCCCGTCGCGTTCAGCGTCGGCCGCCGACCCGCTCGCGCCACGCCGACATCGTAACCCGCCGCCTTCTCGCTCGCCCGCGCGGCGAGCAGGTTGGGATTGCCATCGACCGCGAGCGAGACCGCCTTTTCGGACGTGTCGGGCAGCGAACCCAGCGGCGGCGGCGGAGCGAGTACGCCGGGCGCATGGCCCACCACGCGCACGAACGCCTGCTGGCTGGCCACGAGGTTCGCCTGCGCCGCGCGCAGTACGGCGTCGGCATTCGCCAGCCGTGCCTCGCTCTGCGCCACATCGGTGCGCGTCAGATCGCCCACCTCGAAGCGGTCGCGCGACTGGCGCAACTGTTCGGCGAGCACGCGGACCTGGTTGCGATCGAGATCGACCACTTCGGCGTCGCGGCGCGTATCTTCGTAGGCGATCGTGGTGCGCGTGAGGATATCGTTCTCGAGTGCGGCCAGATCGTATCGCCCCGCCGAAACGCGCCCTTCGGCAGCGCGGATCGAATTGCGGATCAGCCCACCGCGATACAGCGGCACCGTGAGCTGCGCCTGCGCGGTGACATCGCGGCCCTTGTTGCCGAACGAATCTAGCTGCGCGTAATTCTGCGCGAACCCGATATCGGCGCTGAGCTTCGGCCGCTTGAGCGCCTCCGCCTGCGCAACGCCTTCGTCGAGCGACCTCAGATTGTCCCGGCTGCCCGCGAGTTCGGGATTGGTGAGGTAAGCCGACGCCAGCGCCTCGCGCAGCCCCTCGGTTGGCGCGGCGGTGGGCGGCGGCGCGGCGGCGGCGTCGGGCGTGTTGGCGGGGGTCACGAATACCGGTGCGGCGGCGGGCGCGCGGCGGGCGGTGTGCCGCACGGGGGCAGCATAGGCGGACGAGGCGATTAGCGCGCAGCCGATCAGCAGGGGCGCGAGGGTACGGCGGGTCATGCTGGGCCTAAAACCGGAAGCCACGGGGGCGTTCGAAGCCCGGCAGCAGTGCGCCGCCAGCTTCCATAAATCCACTGGTGCCGATCGTGCCGCCACTCTTGCGCCCGGCGGTCGCGTGCGCGATCCCGCCCTCGGCGCGCATCACGCCGACGAAGCGCCCGCCCTCGACGAGTTGGTCCACCAGCGCAGGGTGCAGCACTTCGGCCGCTCCGTTCAGAAACAGCACGTCATAGGGCGCATCGGCGAGCCAGCCCTCGGCGAGCGAGCCTTCGACGATCTCGACATTTCCAGCCCCTTCGACCGCCAGCGCGGCACGTGCGGCGGCGACAAGCGCGGGATCGCTTTCGACCGCGATCACCCGCGCGACCAGGCGACCAATCACTGCGGCCTCGTACCCGCTCGCCGCGCCGATCAGCAGCACACGGTCAGCAGGATCGAGGTCGGCGCGCATGACGAGATTGCCGAACAGCATCGGCTCCATCAGAACGCGACCCGGCGCGACTGGAACTTCGGCATCGAGATAGGCGCGCATGCGGCGCTCCGCCGGAACGAACGCCTCGCGCGCGACGGGCATGAACGCCTCGATCACACGCGGATCGTTGACACCCGTCGGCCGGAGCTGGCTGTCGATCATCGCAGCGCGGAGCGTATCGAAACTGGGCGTCATGCGGGTTCCCGAATCGGTTGGCGCCGTCTTATTGGTCTAAGACAGTAACGCTTGCAAGTGCATGCCGCTTAGCCGCGCGGGCGACCTTCGCCAAGCAGTGCCCTGCCCTCGCCAAATTGCCAGATGAGCAGCGCGGGCACGCCGATCGCCAGATCTCGCGCGCGCTTGATCAGGCTGAGCGCGAGCGCGGTCGCGGGATCCAGCCCGAAGATCGGGCCGATCAGCGCATAGGCGGCCTCCTGCAGGCCGAGCGCGCCGGGAAGCATGAATGCGGCCGAGCGCAGCGTGAAGATCAGCGCCTCGATCGTCATCACCGCCCACAGCGGCACATGCACCCCCATCAGGAGAAGCGCGAGCCACGCGCCACCCGCGCTCGCGATCCACGCCGCCAGATTGAGCAGGAAAGCAGCCGCGATGCGGTGCGGATGCGCGTAGATGTCCGCAAGCACGTCCGCGACGCCGGCGGTTGCCCGCGCGGCACCGGGCAGCACGCGCTCGGCAAGCGCCCCGGCAATACGCAGCATCGGGCGCTGGAACGCGAGGAAAGCGGCCAGAATGCCCGCGCTGAGCCCGATCCCCGCGCCAAGGATAGGCCAGAGATCGGGTGAAGTCGCCCGCGAGGTGAGGACCAGCGCCAGCGCCCCCACGCCGTAGAGCGTGAAAACGAGCTGGGCGGCGAGTTCGCTCGACAGATCGGCAACCATCGATGCCCACGCGCGCGCGGCGGGCACGCGCGCTGCGCCGAGCACGCGCGCACCGACGAGCAATCCGCCAAACTGCGCGAAGGGCAGGACATCGGTCGCGCCCTCACGCGCGGTCCGCGCCCAGACGAACAGCGGCACGCGGCGCGCGGGCGTGCCCGGCGTGCACGCCCACCAAGCCAAGCCAAGGAGCAGGAGCGGGAAGGCGCTATACGCAAGGAGCGCGGCGAAGCCCGGCCAGCCGATGCGCTGCGCCGCGGCCAGCACCGGGGTGAAACCAATCCGTCCGATTGCCAGCACCGCGACGCCGAGGCCGAGCGCGGTGGCGATCAGCAGGGCGGGCGCGGCCCTCACGCGACGACGCTCGCAAAATTGCCGAGGTGCCGACCATTTGCGGCGATGGCGGCGATGACGCGCGGGTCGGTTAGCGCGCCAAGCTCGGCGACGTGCGCCGCGCCCGACGCGTGCCCGGGGAAATCGTTCCGCGTCGCAGGGTGCGCGTAAATTTCGACAAGCCCCGGCGGCAGATGTGGCAGCAGCGCCAGCAATCGATCCGCAGTGAGGTGGCCCGTCCAGCGCAGCCCGAACACCGCGCCGGGCACCGCGAAGCCCGCGCGGCGCAGGTGCCGCGCGAGGTGGCTCGCATAGCGATCCGCGAGCCGGACACCGAGCGGGGTGCGCTCGCCGGTCGGCTCGGCCAGCACGAGCACGCTCGCGGGTTCCACCGGCGCGCGCACTGCGCGCATCCCGAACTCCGGCCCGATGGCGAGCAGCAACGCGGATACCACCGGATGCACATGGAAATGCTTGTGCGCGTTGACATGATCGAGCGGCAGACCAGTCGCGGCGAACGCCTCGAACTGCGCGGTGATCTCGGCGGCTAGTTGCCGTCGAACGCGCGGGCGCAGGAAATTCACCCCCGCCAGTGGCATGTTCGCGCGGAAGCGCCCGTCCGCCCCCACGAGATCGGGCACCGCTCGGGCAGGAAGGACTGGAACTCCGTCCACGAGCACGAGATGCAATCCCACACCGAGGCCCGGCATCGTCCGGGCACGTCGCACCGCATCGGCGGCGGCGGGCGCGCCCACCATCAGGCTTGCGGCGGTGAGAACACCGGTGCGATGCGCCTGCTCGACCGCATCGTTGACCGCTGCGTCCGCCCCAAAATCGTCGGCGGTGATTATGATCGAGGCGCGCACCACGACGCGTTTAGCCGTGGCCGGCACGCGCGTCACCAAGCTATCTGCACCCACACAACGAAACTTCGTTCCGGACGCCGCGATTGCGAACAATTCTGTGCTATAAGCAACCGGTGGATCAATATAAGGTCGGTGCAACGACAGCACCGCAGCCACGGCCCCGTCTTTTTATTTAGGCCAGCGCGTCCTTGCGCGTGCGCAGGAAGTGGAAGAATTCAACGCCCTCGCGCAGGCGGCGCACCATCATGTGGCGATCGGTGACCATCTCGCCAACGATGTCGAGGATCTTGCTCGGGCGGAAATAGAATTTCTTGTAGAAGGTTTCCACGGCCTCGAAGATTTCGCGCGCGGGGAGGTGATCGTAGCTCAGCTGCGCGATCTGCTCGCCATTGTCCGCCACCAGGCTCGATCCCGCCTCGAACCAGCCATTCTCCACAGCCTGCTTGTATAGGAACGTGCCGGGATACGGCGCGGCCAGCGAAACCTGCATCGTGTGCGGGTTCACTTCCTTGGCGTAGGCGATGCTCTCCTGGATTGTCTCGCGCGTCTCGCCGGGCAGGCCGAGGATGAAGGTGCCGTGCACCGCGATGCCCAACGCATGACAGTCCTTGCTGAACCTCTTCGCGGTCTCGATCAGCAGACCCTTCTTGATGTTGTGCAGGATCTTCTGGTTGCCGCTCTCGTAACCCACCAGTAGCAGGCGCAGGCCGTTGTCCTTGAGTATCTTCAGCGTCTCGTAAGGCACGTTCGCCTTGGCGTTACAGCTCCACGGCACGCCCAGCTTGCCGAGTTCGCGCGCAAGTTCTTCCACGCGCGGCAGGTTATCCGTCAGCGTATCGTCATCGAAGAAGATTTCTTTCACCTGCGGGAAAGCTTTCAGCGCATATTTCACCTCGTCGACCACATGGCCGACCGAGCGCACGCGGTAATTATGCCCGCCCACCGTCTGTGGCCAAAGGCAGAAGGTGCAGCGCGATTTGCAGCCGCGACCGGTGTAGAAGCTGATATACGGGTGCTTCAGATAGCCGATAAAATATTCTTCGATCTTCAGGTCGCGCTCGTAAACCGGGGTCACGAACGGCAACAGATCCATGTCCATCACGATCGCGCGATCGGCATTGTGCCGGATCACGCCGTCCGCGCCACGATAGCTGATGCCCTTGACGTCCGCCAAAGCATCGCCGCGCGCGACCTCTTGGCAGGTGAAATCGAACTCGTTCCTAGCCACCCAGTCGATCGCATCGCTCGCCGCCAACGACCCCTGCGGATCGACCGCAACCTTGGCGCCGATCATGCCGATCTTGAGATCGGGCTTCAGATCCTTCAGCGCGCGCGCGAATTTCACGTCCTGCTCGAAGCTGGGCGTCGAGGTGTGCATCACCACCAGATCGCGCTGCTTGGCCTCGCGCGCCACATCCTCGAACGATAGCCGATGCGGCGGACCGTCCATCAGTTTGGAGCCCTCCACCAGCGCTGCGGGCTGCGCGAGCCATGTCGGGTACCAGAAGCTCTTGATCTCGCGCTTGTTCTGGTAGCGCGCGCCCGCACCCCCATCGTAGCCATCGAACGAGGGCGGCTGCAGGAACAGGGTCTTCATCATTGTGCGGGCTCCGGAACGGCGGTGGCGATCGCGCCGTGGCCAATTAATGTGAGGCGCGCGCCGCGCCAATCAACCGAACGCGCGAAGAAGGATGCGACGAACAGCCCGAACGAGACGATGTCGCGCGCGGGCAGCCACGCCAGCGGCGCAGTGCGTGCACCCGCCGCATGGTCGGCGGCAATGGCCACCGCAAAGCGCGCGACCGTCGCCGCCGCAACCGTTGCAAGCGCAACCGGCGTCGTACCCAGGGCCGCCAGCGCACCCAGCGCGAGCGGCAACGGATAGGTGAGCAAGCTGCCCGCAAAGCCGATCGGCTCGATTTCGCGCACGGTGGCGTTCGCGCGCACCTCGCGCTGCATCATCTCGCCCGCCGAGCGTTCGGCGCTGCCATGCGCGAGCAGCATCGGCGGCGCGGCCAGCCGCCAGCCCTTCGCCGCCACCGCCACACCCAGCGCATGATCGTCCGCCAGTGTATCGGCGAGCGCGCCAAAGCCGCCTACCGCGTCCAATGTCTCGGCGCGCAACGCGATCGTCGCGCCCATGCACGGCTTCGCGAGTCCCAGCGCGCGGCCCACCACCACGCCCGGCAGGAATTGCCAGCTGATCCCGGCGGCGGCAAAGCGCGACCAGAAACCCGCATCGCCGCGCCCGTAATAGAGGCACGTCACCGCACCGACGCCCGGGCGCTCGAGTTCTGCCACCACGCGCGCCAGATGCGAAGGCGGCACGCCCATGTCGCTATCCGCCAGCACGATCACTTCGTGACGCGCGTGTGCGGCCATGTTGGCGAGGTTGGAAACCTTGGCGTTCGAGCCGTGGCGCGTTCCATCGACCACCACCGCAATGTCGTGGCGCGGATTTGCGTGGCGCAGCCGTGCCACCGCGGCGAGCGCAGGATCGCCCGCACGCGACACGCCGAAAATGGTTTGCACCGGGCCGGGATATTCCTGCGCGATCGCCGCGTTCAGATTGTCGTCGAGGCGGGGCTCGTGGCCGTGCAGCGGCTTTAGCAGCGTGACGCCCGGAGCACGCGTCAGCGTCGGCCGCTCGCGCGTGCGATAGCCGCCGACAAGCAGGGCTGCGAGCAGCATATATGCCGCGCCTGCCAGTGCGAGCGCCGCGAGCGCAATTCCGATGCCGTGCGTCAGTCCCAACCCCTTGCCCTGCTCCGCCGCCCGCTTTCCCGGTTCCAACAACCGGGCTATGCGGCGCGGAGTTAGTGCGAGGTGAACCCTGACACAATTGTACGAGCGCGTCGGCGTGACCGGCGTGTCGGGCTTTGTCGGCTCCGCAGTCGCCCGCGCGCTCGCCGCGAAGGGCTATGCAGTGCGCGGCATAGCACGCCGCACCGCAGCAACGGCCAATTTATCCGGGTTCCCCGGCGAGCTGTTCGAAGCCGATGTCCGCGATGTGGCGGCAATGACACAGGCGCTGAAAAGTTGTGACGCGCTGATTCATTGCGCCGCCGACTACCGTCTGTGGGCGCGTGACCCGGGGGAAATCGTTAACAACAACCGTACAGGCGCGCGCGCCAGTATGGAGGCGGCGCTCGCTGCAGGTGTGCGCCGCGTGGTGCACACATCGAGCGTCGCCACCATCGCGCCGCTGCCCGGCGGCGCGGCGAACGAGACACGCGCGCTCACCCCCGACACCGCCATCGGGGCGTACAAGCGCAGCAAGGTGGAGGCCGAGCGGATCGTGGAAGCCATGATCGAGGCCGAGGGTCTGCAAGCGGTGATCGTCCATCCCAGCACACCCATCGGACCGCGCGACGTGAAACCCACGCCCACCGGGCGCATCATCGTGGAAGCCGCGAGCGGCCGGATGCCCGCCTTCGTCGATACCGGGCTCAACCTGGTGCATGTCGACGATGTGGCGGAGGGACACATCGCCGCGATGGAGCAGGGCGTCGTGGGCAGGCACTATATTCTGGGCGGGGAGGATGTGACACTGGCCACGATGCTGTCCGAGATCGCTGCTGGCGTCGGCCGAGCCCCCCCGCGCGTGCGCTTGCCCATCGCCCCGCTGCGCCCGCTCGCGTGGGCCGCAGAAGCGGTGGCGCGGCTGACGGGGCGCGAACCGATGCTGACGCGCGACGCGCTGAAGATGGCGGGGCACGTGATGTATTTCTCGAGTGCGCGGGCTGAGGCCGAGCTGGGCTATGTGGCGCGCGACTGGCGCGAGGGGGTGCGCGATGCGCTCGCGTGGTTCAGGCAAGCGGGGATGGTGGGGTGAGCTGGCATATTATCGCCGGGGCTGCGCTGCTGGCGGCATGGATCGTCATCATTTTCCGAAGCCGGTTCGACCTTGCCGTGCGCACCGAGGACAACCCGTTGCGCGCGCCCGACATCTGGCCGAGCGTGGTTGCGGTCGTCCCCGCGCGCGATGAGGCGGGAGTGATCGCCGAGACGGTCGCTTCGCTGATCGGGCAGGACTATCCCGGGCCACTGCGCATCATCCTCGTGGACGATCAGAGCAGCGACGGCACGGCGGACATTGCGCACGCAGCCGTGCGCGGTTCTCCCCGGCTGGAGATCGTGCGCGCAGGCGAACGGCCGTCCGGCTGGACGGGCAAGCTGTGGGCGGTCTCGCAAGGCATCGCGCGCGCGGGCGAACCCTGCTGGCTGTGGCTGACCGATGCGGACATCGCGCATAGCGCCGATTCGCTGCGAACGCTCGTGGCATGCGCGATGCGTGACGGTCTGGTGCTGAGTTCGCGCATGGCGCTGCTGCGTACCGATAGCTTTGCCGAGCGCAGGATCGTCCCCGCATTCGTGTATTTCTTTGCGATGCTTTACCCGTTCTGGCGCGTGAATGATCCGCGCAGCCGCATCGCCGCAGCGGCGGGGGGATGCATGCTGATCGATCGCGCTGCACTCGTGCGCGCGGGCGGGATCGCCGCCATCCGGGGCGCTTTAATCGATGATTGCGCGATGGGCGCGCTGATGAAACGGCAGGGGCCGATCCGCCTCGCGCTCAGCCGCGAGACACACTCGCTCCGCGCATACGGTTGGGGCGAGCTGTGGGCGATGATCGCACGCTCGGCCTACGCGCAGCTTCGCTATTCGCCGTTGCTGCTGATCGGCGCCGTGACAGGTATCGTTGTCCTGTTCATCGGGCCGTGGGCATTGACTGCACCTCGCCCTTATGGGGCGCTGTTCGTAGGCGCGCTCACGGCGATGAGCCTCAGCTACGCCGACATGCTCCGCTTCTACCGCCAGTCCCCGCTGTGGTCCCTCGCCCTCCCGCTGATCGCCCTCTTCTACGCCGCCGCCACGTTCGCGTCCGCCGTCCAGCACTGGCGCGGCAAGGGCGGCATGTGGAAGGGGCGCGCGCAGGCGATAACCGCATGAGCGAAGTCGCCGCCGATGGCCCTCTCGCCTCGGGCAAGGGGGATGCGGACGAGAACTTCCCCGTCGCGCGTCTGTTCGCGCCGCGTTTCCGCGCGCCGGTCAAGGCCTTCTACTGGTTCGCGCGCACCGGGGACGATATCGCTGATCACTCCACCGCCCCCGCCCCGGAGAAGCTCGCGCGCCTCGAAGCGATGCGTGCCACGCTGGCGGGCGAGAGCGATGTGGACGCCCCCGCGCTCGCGCTGCGCCACATCTGCGTGGAGCGCGGGATTACGCCGCAACATGGCCTCGATCTGCTGATCGCCTTCACGCGCGATGTCACCAAAACGCGCTATGCCTCGTGGGACGAACTGATCGATTATTGCCGCGTATCCGCCATGCCGGTGGGCCGCTTCGTGCTCGACGTCCACGGCGAGGAGCGCGCGCTCTGGCCCGCCAACGATGCGCTCTGCGCCGCGCTGCAGATCATCAACCATCTCCAGGATTGCGCCAAGGACTACCGCGCGTTGGGCCGCGCCTACCTCCCCGCCGACGTGTTCGCCGTGCACGGGGCGACTCTCGCCGATCTGGACGAGCCCCAAGCCACCCCCCGCCTGCGCGCCGCCATCGCCGATCTCGCCACGCGCACCGACGCGCTCCTTGCCGAGGCCCGCCCCTTCGCGCGCCGCATCCGCGATACACGGCTCGGCATCGAAGTCGCCATCATCGAGCGCCTGGCGCAATCGCTCAACCGTCGCCTCCTCACTCGCGATCCGCTGTCCGAGCGCGTCCATCACCACAAAACCGAAGCGCTCGCCCTTGCCCTCCCGGCCGCAATCGGGCGATTGCTGCGGTTATGAGCCGCCTCGCCGATCCCGCCACGCGCGGCAAAGTCGCGAAAAGCAGCTTCTATCTGGGCATGCGCGTCCTGCCGCGCCCCGAACGCGAGGCGATGTATGCGGTCTACGCCTTCTGCCGCGACGTCGACGATATCGCCGACGACGAAGTTGGGACGCCCGCCGAGCGCCGTGCCGAACTGGAGGCATGGTCCGCCGATATCGACTCGCTCTACGCAGGTGGCGCACCAGGACGCGCCGACTATCTCGTCCCCGCCATCCGCCAGTTCGGTCTCGCCCACGCCGATTTCGATGAGGTGATCGCGGGCATGCAGATGGACGTCGATGACGACATCCGCTGGCCCGACTGGGCGACGCTCGATCTCTACTGCGACCGCGTGGCGAGCGCGGTCGGCCGACTGAGCGTGCGCGTGTTCGGCATGGATACCGACCCTGGCCTAGCACTCGCTCATCACTTGGGCCGTGCGCTCCAGCTCACCAACATCCTGCGCGATATCGACGAGGACGCCGCGATCGGCCGCCTGTATCTGCCGCGCGAGCCGATCGAGGCTGCGGGCATTCCGCTCGAAACGCCGCTGCAGGTCGCCGCCGATCCGCGCCTCGATGCGGCCGCGCGGGGCGTCGCCGCACGCGCGCGCGAGCATTTCGCCCAAGCCAATGCCATCCTCGCGGCGCGCCCGCGCGGCCACCTGATCGCGCCAAGACTGATGGAGCGCGTGTACGCAGATGTGCTGCGGCGCATGGAGATCACCGGGTGGGCGCCGCCGCGTCGCCGCGCGCGTGTCGACAAACTGGGGTTGCTGCTCACGCTCGTCCGGCTGCACATCGTGCCGTGAGGCGCGCACATGTGGTCGGCGCGGGTCTGGCCGGACTGTCCGCCGCAGTGCAGCTCGCCGACGCCGGGATGCAGGTCACGCTGTCCGATGCCGCACCGCAGGCGGGCGGGCGTTGCCGTTCGTGGCACGATGCGCAGCTCGGGCTGACGATCGATAACGGCAATCATCTCGTGCTCTCGGGCAACCGCGCGGTGTTCGACTATCTGCGGCTGATCGGGGCGGAGGATCGGCTGATCGGGCCGGACGATGCGCGCTTCGACTGGATGGACATGGTAAGCGGCGCGCGCTGGACGCTGCGGCCCAACGATGGCCCGTTGCCGTGGTGGGTGCTTTCGCCCGGTCGCCGCGTGCCCGGCACCCGGGCGCAAGCGTATGCCGCGCTCGCCCGGCTTCTGACGGCAGGCGCGCGCGCGACGGTCGCGGACACCATTCCCACCTCGGGCCCACTCTGGGACGGCCTGCTCGAACCCTTCCTCGTCTCCGCGCTCAACACCCCCGCGCGCGATGGCTCCGCGCGGCTGGCGGGAGCCGTCATTCGCCACAGCCTCGCACGCGGCGGGCAGGCGGCACGGCCGCGCATCGCGCACCCGACGCTGGCGCACGCCTTCGTCGATCCCGCGCTGGCATTCCTCGAAGCGCGCGCGGCCAGCGTTCGTCTGGGCCGCCGCCTGAAGGGGCTTCGCATCGAGCACAGCCGGTCACATGCGCTCGATTTCTCCGATGGCGAGCAGCCGATCGGGCCCGGCGAGCCGATCGTCCTCGCGCTGCCGGCGTGGGCGGCGATTGAGCTGGTGCCCGGCCTCGTCGCGCCTACCGAGCACAACGCGATCGTCAACGCACACTTCGCCCTTTCCCCGCCTGCGGGTGCACCGCTCCTCACCGGCCTCGTGCACGGAACCGCCGAATGGGTGTTCGCGCTGCCGGACCGCATTTCCACGACCACCAGCGCCGCCGATCACCTGCTGGGCGTTGACCGCGCCGCGCTTGCCGCGCGTCTCTGGTCCGATGCCGCGCGCGCGCTCGGGCTGAACCCCGCGATCTTGCCGCCGCATCGCATCGTTGCGGAAAAGCGCGCCACCTTCGCCGCCACGCCCGCGCAGGACGCGCTGCGCCCGCCCGCCCAGACCGCGACTCCCGGCCTGTTTCTCGCGGGCGACTGGACGCAGACCGGCCTGCCCGCCACCATCGAAGGCGCTTTGCAATCGGGTGTGGCCGCCGCGCGACTGGCAATTACGGACGCGCAACTGTAAGTATGCTGCAATGCACGCTTATGCTTTAGCGCCGGAGGTGGCCGAACCGCTCGCCGAACTCGACGAAGCGGTCACACGCGCGGCCGATGCGCTGGCTCAGCGCCAGCGCGCGGACGGCCACTGGGTCTTCGAACTCGAAGCCGATTCGACCATCCCGTCCGAATATCTGCTGCTGCGCCACTATCTGGGCGAGCCGGTCGATGCCGATCTTGAGGCGAGGATCGGGCGCTACCTGCGGCGCTTGCAGGGGCCGCACGATGGCTGGTCCCTGTTCCACGATGGCGCTTTCGACATCTCGGCCTCGGTAAAGGCCTATTACGCGCTGAAGATGATCGGCGACTCGACTGATGCATCGCACATGATCCGCGCGCGCGCGGCGATCCTTGCCGCTGGCGGGGCAGGCAGCGTGAACGTCTTTACCCGCATCCAGCTCGCGCTGTTCGGCGCCGGACCGTGGGGCACTATCCCCGAAATGCCGCCCGAGCTGATCCTGGCGCCGCAGTGGTTTCCCGTGACGCTCTGCCGGATGAGCTATTGGGCACGAACAGTGTTGGTGCCGCTGCTGGTGCTGATGGCGCTGCGTCCGCGCGCCAGAAACCCGCGTGGTGTGCTCGTGGACGAACTCTATGCCCCAGGCCCGCGCCGTCGCCCCAGGGCGCGCGGACATTGGGCGTTGCGCACCGCATTTGGCGCACTCGATTGGCTGCTGCACGGCGTCCACGATCTGTGGCCGCGTGGGCTGCGGGCGCGCGCGATCGCCGCGTGCGAGGCGTTCGTGATCGAGCGGTTGAACGGCGAGGATGGGCTGGGCGCGATCTACCCTGCGATGGCGAACAGCGTGATGATGTTCGATGCGCTGGGCTATTCGCCCGAACACCCGTACCGCGCCACCGCGCGCGCTTCGCTGGAGAAGCTCATCATCCGCCGCGATGACGACGAAATCTACTGCCAGCCCTGCGTTTCCCCGGTGTGGGACACCGCGCTCGCCGCGCAGGCGATGCTCGAAGCCGGTGGTGCCACCGCCGAGCGCGCCGCGATGCGCGGGCTCGATTGGCTGGTGCCGCGCCAAGAACTCGATGTGAAGGGCGATTGGGCCGTCCGCCGCCCCGATGTCCGCCCCGGCGGCTGGGCGTTCCAGTATGCGAACGCGCACTATCCCGATACCGACGATACCGCCGTGGTGGTGATGGCGATGGACCGGATGCGCGGGACGGTGGGCGCGCGTTACGACCACGCCGTGGGTCGCGCGCGCGAGTGGGTGGAGGGCGTGCAATCGAAGGGCGGCGGCTGGGGCGCGTTCGATGCGGATAATTTCCACAGCTATCTGAACCACATTCCGTTCGCCGATCACGGCGCGCTGCTCGATCCGCCGACGTCGGACGTCTCGGCGCGGTGTGTCGGGATGCTTGCGCAGTTGGGCGTGCACGCGGACGATCCGAAGATGGCCGAGGCGGTTGGCTATCTGCTCGCCGAGCAGGAGGCGGACGGATCGTGGTTCGGCCGCTGGGGTGTCAATTATATCTATGGCACCTGGTCCGCGCTTTGCGCGCTGAACGCGGCGGGACTGGAGCCGGAACACCGCGCGGTCGCCAAGGCAGCCAGATGGCTTAAGGCGGTCCAGAACCCGGATGGCGGATGGGGCGAGGATTGCGACAGCTACAAGGTGGACTACGCGGGATATGAGCCTGCGCCTTCGACCGCTTCGCAGACCGCGTGGGCGCTGATCGGTCTGATGGCGGCGGGGGAACTCGATTCAGACGCGGTGGAGCGCGGAGTAAAATGGCTGCTCGCGCGCCAGCAGGCGGACGGGCTGTGGGGGCAGGAGCATTATACCGGCGGCGGATTTCCGCGCGTGTTCTACCTGCGTTACCACGGCTACCCCGCATATTTCCCGCTGTGGGCCGTGGCACGCTATCGCAATTTGAAGCGCAGCAATGGGGGTCGGACACCCTGGGGGATGTGAAGCCGGTTCTGGTCGCGTGCGGGGTGCTGCGCGAGGCGCGGATCGCGGAGCGCGCGGGCAATGTGGTGGCGGTGGCTGGGGGCGGCGACGGCGACTGGTTGGAGGAACGGCTGGAAGCGCTTGCGGCCGAAGGCGCGGCGGGGGTAATGAGTTTCGGACTGTGCGGGGCGCTGGTGCCGGGGTTGCACGTGGGGGATGTGGTGATCGCCCAGGCGGTCGTGGGTTCGGTCAATGCTGATGCGTGCGTTTCGTGGACCGCGCGCTTCCACGAAATTCTCAACAGTCATCCCGGCTTTGAGCCGGGACCTACCTCATCTCCGTCGGCCACGAGGCTCGCGGTGCAAGGCAGGTCCCGGCTCAAGGCCGGGATGACGATTTGGGCAAATGGAACACTGGCCGCCACTATGGCGCACAAGACCACGCTTCGTGCCGCCACCGGGTCAGCCGCGATCGATATGGAATCCCACGTCGCCGCCCGCGTTGCCGCGCGCCACGGCCTTCCATTCGCGGTCGCGCGCGTCGTCAGCGACACCGCCTCCGATACGCTGCCCCCCGCCTTCGCAGTCGCCATGCGGCGCGGCGGCGGTACGAACGTGCGCGCAATGCTGGTGTCCCTCGCCACACACCCCGCGCAAATCCCCGCCTTCGCGCGCGCGTCCGCCAACGCGATGCGCGCGCTCAAGCAGCTCGAACTACTCGGCCGCCTGCTTGGCCCGCGTCTTGGATTGCCGGATCTGGGCTAGCGCCTTCGACACATGATCGCTGAACAACTGGCGCGCCGGGCGCTGGTTGTTGAGATCGATGTCCTTTGCCATCGCCCCCTCGGTCCGCACGCCCTTCAACGCCACCGCCATGAACTTCCACGGCCGCTTGACGGCATCGATGGTCGCGGTGCCCTCGAAGCCGCAGTGGACCATGCAGTCCGCGCACTTCTCGTATTTGCCCACCCCGTAGCCGTCCCAGTCAGTTTCCTCCATCATCTGCTTGAACGTGGGCGTGTAGCCCTCGCCGAGCAGGTAACAGGGCTTCTGCCAGCCAAAGACGGTCTTGAGTGGCATCGACCACGGCGTGCATTCATACGCCTGATTGCCCGCGAGGAAGTCCATGAACAGCGGCGAGTTGGTGAAATCCCACGCCTTGCCGCCCTTTCCACGCCGCAGAACGTCGCGGAAGAAGGTCTTAGTCTTGGTACGGTTGAGGAAATGCTGCTGATCGGGCGCTCGCTCATACGCATAGCCCGGCGAGACGGTGATCCCGTCCAGCCCGATCTTCTTCATCTCGTCGAAGAAGCCCGCGAGCCGCTCGGCGTCCGCGCCGTCGAACACGGTGCAGTTGATCTGCGTGCGAAAACCACGCGATTTGGCCAGCAGGATCGCATCGCGCGCGACCTCGAACACACCGTCCTGACACACGCTCTTGTCGTGCATCGCCTGATCGCCGTCGAGGTGGATCGACCAGGTGAAATAGGGCGATGGCTCGTACTGATCGATCTTCTTCTTCATCAGCAGCGCGTTGGTGCACAGGATGACGAACTTCTTCTTGGCGATATAGCCCTTGACGATGCGCGGCATGTCCCGATGCAGCAGCGGCTCACCGCCTGCGATCGAGACGGCGGGCGCGCCACATTCGTCGATCGCGTGCATGCAGTCCTCGTAAGACATGCGCTGGTTCAGGATATCATCGGGATAATCGATCTTGCCGCAGCCTTTGCACGCCAGATTGCAGCGGAACAACGGTTCCAGCATCAGCACGAGCGGATACTTCTTCACACCCGCCAGATGCTTGCCAACAACATACGCCCCGATACGCGCGGCCTGAATAAACGGTATTCCCATGATGGTCCTTAAGCGATGGCAGCGGCGCGGTCGCGCGCGAGGCGGTTGAGTGCGGGAGGCAGGCGGAACTCCACCTTTTCCTCGATCCCGTCCAATGTTTCGACCGTTACGGATGCGAAGTTACGTAACGCCTCGATCACCGATTGCACAAGCTCCTCGGGTGCCGACGCGCCTGCGGTGAGACCGACGACGGACACGCTCTCGAACCACGCGGGATCGAGTACCGAGCCGTCCGCCACCAGATACGAGGGCAGCCCCTCCTCCACCCCGATCTCGCGCAGCCGGTTGGAATTGGAACTGTTCGCCGCTCCCACCACCAGCAGCACATCCGCAACCCGGCACAGATCGCGCACCGCCGTCTGGCGGTTCTGCGTGGCATAACAGATGTCGCTGGTATCGGGTCCGACGACATCGGCGAAGCGCGCCTGCAACGCGGCGATGATCGCCTTGGTATCGTCCACCGAAAGTGTAGTCTGCGTGATGTAGGCGAGCTTCTCGTCGAGCGGGAACGGCAGCGTTTCAACCTCGGTGGCCGAGCCGACAACCCAGACGGGCGCATCGATCTGGCCAACCGTCCCCTCGACCTCGGGGTGGCCGACATGCCCGATCAGCACCAGCGTGCGACCCGCGCCGACATAGCGGCGGCCCTGCGCGTGCACCTTGGTCACGAGCGGGCACGTGGCGTCGAGCACCGGCAACGCCCGCGCGCGCGCTTCTTCCTCAACGGTCCGCGCGACGCCGTGCGCGCTGAACACCGTGACAGCGCCCTCGGGAACCTCGGTCAATTCGTCGACGAACACCGCACCCTTGGCGCGCAACTTGTCCACCACATGCTTGTTGTGAACGATCTCATGGCGGACATACACCGGCGCACCGACCGTATCGAGCGCGCGATCGACGATCTCGATCGCGCGAATAACGCCCGCGCAAAACCCGCGCGGCTGGGCGAGGACCACTTTGATCATTTGGGAGCCCCGGGCCTTTCCGTGTTCATCGGAGGTTTGTTATGTGGAGCTAGACATTCCCCACCATGTTCGGAAGAGCGCCGTGCTGCGCTGCGGCGATTTTTGACAATGCATCGTTGCTTCGCGGCAACGCCTCCTTGCCCGAAGGATCATTTCGCCGATGTTAACACGTTCGCTCGCGCGCGTCGCCATGCTCGCCATCTTTCCGGTCGCCGCTCACGCGCAAGCACTCGATCCGGCAATATCGCGTATCGAAAATTACGGCCATCAGGTCGCCGAGGTGGCGCGCGAAAGCGGGGCCTTTTCGTTCAAGGGGCGGATGGAGCATTTCGTGCCGGTGGTGCTCGAGAATTACGATGTCGATGGATCGCTCGCACTGATCGCCGGGCCGGCGTGGGCGAGGGCAAGCGCGTCCGAAAAATCCGCCGCGCTCGCCGCGTTCACGCGCAACAGCGCGATCCAGCACGCCGAGAATTTCCACAGCCCCGGGTTTGTCCTGCAGGTCGATCGCAAGGTGGCATCGCGCGGCCCGGATCGACTGGTACGCGCGCATATCGGCACCGAAACGCTCGTTTATCGGCTGCGCGAGTCTGCGGGCAAGTGGCGGATCATCGACGTGGTGGCGCGCGGTGTAAGCCAGCTCGCGGTGCAGCGCGCCGATTTCGCGCAGACGGTGGAGCGCGGCGGTGTAGCCGCACTGACCGCCAAACTGAACGAGATCAACGCGCGCCCGCGGTAGGCTTGGGCGGCCCAAGCAGCGCGGGTTCGAAGATCAACGCGCAGACCAGCGTCCAGGCGAGGCTGAGCATCAGGATCTTGCCCATGCTCGCGGTCCCCGGATGCGCGCTCAGCCACACCGCGCCAAACGCAGTGCCGGTTGCGAGCGCGCTGAAGAACACCGCGCGGGCGAGCGGGGATTGCAGCAGGTTCTGCGCGCCGCCGCGCCATGCCATCACGAAATAGATGTGGAACGCCACGCCAACGCCGAACAGCAACGGGAAGGCGATGATGTTCGCAAAGTTGATCGGCTGCCCGATCGCAACGCAGGTGGAGAGCGTCAGAAATCCCGCCAGCGCCACCGGCGCGAGCGTGAACGCCACCTCGCGCACCGAGCGCAGGATGGCGAACAGCAGTAGTGCGATCCCCGCGAGCGCCAGCGCGCCCGCAGTGACGAACGCGCGTGAGATCGAGCGCGCCGCCGCCTGGATCGTGATCGGCGCGCCGGTGGCGTGCGGCGCGACGCCAAGCACCGCGCGCGCAAAGCGGGCGAGCACCGCATTGTCGTTGCCGTCGCCCGCCGGGAATAGCGAGACCCGCGCCCGGCCATCGGGCGCGACCCAATCGCGCGCCAACGCGGGTGGAAGCGTCGCGCTGGTCACGGACTCGGCGGCGAGCGAGGCGCCAAGCTGCGACAGTGTGATCCGCAGCGGCGCTGCCACCATCGTCTCGGCGGCCGCGCGCGCCTCGGGCGTCGAAGCCGCCAGATGCGTGAAGGCCTCGCCCAGGCGTCGCGCAGCCTTCCCATGCGCCGGATCGCTCGCTGCGGCGGCAGCCAGCTTGCTCGCCGCCACCTGCAGCGCCGCCACACGCTCGGCATCGCTCGGTGGAGGGGCGATCTCGAAGGGATCGAGCGTGGTGGCGAGCAGCGCGGCGGCGTCCGCGATCGCCGCCAGCTTGGGCGGCTGATCGGCGGGCACTAGCGCATCGAGAGTGACCGCCGCGCGAACCTCGGGCAGCCGAGACAGCCGGGCTGCGAGCGCGTTCGCCGCCGGCAGATCGGACGCGAGGATATCGATCGTGTTGGGAGTGCGATCGGGATCGTGCGTCAGATCGGTCAGCGTGGCCACGGCCTCGCTGTCCGCGTCGCGCAGGTGGAGCGGGTTGAAATCGAACCGCACCCAAGGAAGCGCCGCGATGCTCGCGATCATCGCGACACCGAACGCCCATAGCACAGCGCGCCGTCGCCGATGCAGCCACGCATCGATCGGGGCGGCCCCCGCCCAGCCGACCGCGGCCGCGGGGGCGCGCACGCCAGAAAGCATCAGCAACGCGGGCAATAACGTCACGCTGAGCAGCAGCGCCACGATCATGCCCAGCCCGGCAATAATGCCGAGTTCGGAGATGCCGACATAATCGGTGGGGAGGAAGGCGCAGAAACCAAGCGCCACCGCTGCCGCCGCGAGCAGCAGCGACGGCCCGAGCCCGCCCGCCGCACTCGCGAGCGCGGTCGCGGCATCAGGCGCATCGATCAGGTCGGCGCGGAAACGCGTCGCGAACTGGATCGAAAAATCGATCCCCAGCCCAACGAACAGCGGGATGAACGCGATCGAGATGATATTGAACCGGCCGACTGCGGCAAGCCCCAGCGCAGTGGTGATCACCAGCCCGCAAAGCGTGGTCAGCACGATCGCCGCCACGGTGCGCGCCGAGCGCATCGCCAGCCAAAGCGTGAGCAGCATCGCGCCCGCCATCACCGCGCCGACGAAGCCGATGTTCGATTGAAGGCTGCGGAACTCCTCGTCGCCGAGCGGCACCTCGCCGGTCAGCCGGACCGTGACCCCCCGCGCGGGCGCGAGAGCGAGCGCGTCGGCGGCGGCGCGCACCGCAGCCATCGGCCCCTCGCCCGGCATCAGCGAGCCATAATCGAGTCGCGGGGTAAGGATAACCAGTCGGCGGGTGGGGGGCGCGAGCGCGCCTGCACCGCCGAACAGTCGCGCCCATGAAAAATAGGCGGGCTTGCCCGCCGCTCGCGCTTCGAAGGCCTGGGCGAGCGCGGTCATCGGTGCCTGCGCCTGCGCGAGCGTGGTATCTCCGTGCAGCACGCCGTCCGCCACCGTCCCGATCGCGGACGCAACGCCCCGCAACGACGGATCCGCCGAGAGCGGACCCAGCAGGGGCTGCGCCGCGATCATGCGCGCGGTCGCGGCGCGCACGTCGGGGAGCGGAGCGTAGAGCAACCCCTCGCGCTCGAAAAAACTACCGCCATCGGGTCGGCGGACCGAGGTAAAGTGCGCACTATCACCAGCAAGCCGCTGCGCCAGCCGTGCCGCACCACTTTCGGCGAGTTCGGGGGTTGTGCCGTCAACCACCGCAACGATGGTATCGCCGTTTGCCGGAAACGCCGCGCGCAGACGCGCTTCGTCCATGCGCCACGACGCGCGCGGAGCAATCAGCGCGTAGGTGTCCGTATTCATCGCGAAATGTGAAGCCGCAAACGCGGCCGCGAGCAGCGTGAGCGCCAGTCCCAGCATCGCGATCGTTCGCGGACGGGCGGCAGCCGCGCGCGTCAGTTGCGCAATCGGCGCACCCTTCGCCCGCGCCGGGTCCGCTCTATCGTCGGCGGCCAGCAACTAGAAAAAGTGCCGCAGGCGAAGCGCGATATGTTCGACTGCACGGCCCACATTGAACTGCGCCTCATCGAAGTGCGGGCCGTGCCGATACAGTTTGGCATCGTTGGAAAAACCAACCCCCTCGCGCGGCACGCCGAACAGCCCGCGGTCGACGCGATGATTGCCGTTCTCGTCGTGATACGCCTGCGCGGCATAAATACCCGGCGGCACATTCTCGATGCGCACCACGGTGACGCCTGCGTGCGCCGCCGTCTCGCCGACCAGGGTGCAATCGCCGAGGAAAAGATGCTGGGGGCAGAGTTCCACATGGATATTGCCAACGGCACTACGCACGTTGCTTACGCTCACGTCCACCATCGCGGCGTGTGCGACGGCACCTGGGCTGCTCAACGTCAAAAGGAATGCGGCAAGCGCAGCAGGGGCGCAGTTCTTCACTTTGGTCTCCAGGGCCCCGTTGGCGCGCGCATGTAGGGTGCGGCATCTGCAACGTCGACCCTTCACCGTCTGGCAGTGCTGGCGGTGCGCGCGCGGTCGCCCTAAGCGCACGCGATGGCGGTTTCACCCCCCGAGTTTGGTCCCGCGCCGCTGGCGATTGTCACCGGCGGCGCCAGGCGCATCGGCGCGACCATGGTTCGCGCGCTCGCTGCCGAGGGGTGGCGCGTGCTGATCCACTGCAACGGCTCGCGCGACGAGGCGGATGCGCTCGCGCGCGAAACCGGTGGCGCGGTGATCGCGGCGGACCTCGCGCGGTGGGATGCGGCCGAGGCCGTGATCGCGGCTGCGGGCGGTGCGGCGCGGCTTCTGGTCAACAACGCATCGCGCTTCGTCTACGACCGGCTGGACGATTTTGGCGCGGACGATTGGGACGCTCACATCAATGTCAATTTGCGCGCGCCCATCCTCCTGATGCGCGCCTTTGCTGCCGCATTGCCCGAAAGCGCGCGCGGGCTGGTAGTCAACCTGCTCGATGCAAAACTGTCGGCGATGAACCCCGATTATTTCAGCTACACGATTGCCAAGGCCGCGCTCGCCGGCGCGACCGAACTTGCGGCGCGCGCGCTCGCCCCTGCCGTGCGCGTAAACGCGATTGCACCCGCGATCACTCTTACCAGCGGTCCGCAACACCGCGCCGAGTTCGATGCGGTACACGCGCGCAACCCGCTCGGCCGCGGGGTGGATGCGGACGATGTCGCGCGCGCGCTCTTGTTCCTCGCGGCGTCCCCCACCATCACCGGGCAGACGATTACGGTGGACGCAGGCGCGCGCTTCATGGCGTTGCCGCGCGATGTCGCTTTCATGAAAGATGCCTGATGTTTGAAGATTTGCGCGGCCTCGTTCCCGTCGCGCTCGCACCCGCCGCATACAAGATCTGGCTTGAAGACCATGTGTTCGAAGCGGACATCGGCTTTCACGATTTCGAGATCGGCGCGCCGCAGCGGTTGCTGGCCACGATCGAGGTATGGCTCGATCCAGCAAAGTTGCCTGTGGCGGACGCGCGCGCCGAAGCGTGGGATTATGATTTCCTGCGCGCGGAAATTGCACGGTTGACGACTGCGCGGCGGTTCAACCTTCAGGAAACGCTGGCGCGCGAGATCTACGATCTGATCGCCGCGCGCCACGGCGTGTGCGCGCTCCGTGTACGGACCCGCAAGCTCGACGTTTATCCCGATTGCGCCTCGGTGGGCGTGGAATTGTCGTCCGCGCTCGTCCGACCGCACGGACCGAGCGCGCCCAGAACAAACGCATAGTCCGCGACCACCGCCGCGCGCTGGACGGCATCGAGTTCGACGGTCGCTTCGGCAGGCAACTGCGGAGGCAAGCCGCAAGCCAGATCATACCACGCGAGCGTCCCCTGCTTTACCGGGCTCGCACCCGCGTCGATCGCGTCGCCGAACGCGGCCGCATAGCGCTTTGGCTCGCCCTGATGGCTCGTCACGACGAGGCTGGCGGGTTTCGATCCGGCGGTGCGCAGGAAAATCTGTGTTTCCGCATCGCCGGGCAGAGCGCCTGGCACCGTGAACGCGCGCGTGACGCCGATGACACGGCCACCTGCAAGGACGGGATCGCGCGCCTGCAGTAAAATCCCGCGAACGCGCGCCTCGATCGAAGGATCGGCGACGATCTGCGCGCGCGCGCTGACAAGACGGAAACGATCGGGCTGGTTTGCGACCGGCTGGAGAAAGACTAGCACTCGCGCATCATCGATATCGGGCCGGTTCGGGTTTGCCACGTCCCATAGATATTCGATGCGAGAGGGAACCGCACCCGGAGCCAGGATCGCCGAAATCACGTCTGCGCGCACCAGATAGCGCCGCACTCCGACAGCCAGATCGGGGGCCGACTTGCGGCCGACACGGACAACCGCGTGCACCTTGGCTGCAATCACCACAGGGGCCGCGAGCGCGAGATCGGCGAGATCGGCATACGCCGACACGCGCGCGAGGTGCGGCCGATCGAGATCCGCCGCGCGCACGACGGGCGCAGCGAATACTGCTGCAATGCAACAAAGCCCGCTCAGAAGCGGACGCGAACGCTTAGGGCTAAGCCCAAAGATTTGGATGCTTGACACGCAACCGCCTTTCGACGCCAATCGTTATCTACAGGGTTAGACAAAAGCCGTTGCGGCACTCGCAAAGCCCCGTTAACGGAAACGCCGACACCGGCCAAGCATCCCGCAAAGGGGGCAGACCGGCAGAGTGCCAAGAGGGAGCCGGAAGGCCGAGCATGAGTTACCTGACCGAAACCGGCACCAACAACCGCAAGATGACCGCGCTGGGCATTGCGGTTCTGGTCCATGTATTCATCATCTACGCGCTGATCACCGGCCTCGCGTCGGATGCGGTGAAGCACATCCAGAAGACGCTGGAGACCACCGACATCAAGGAAGAAAAACCGCCCGAGGAGCCGCCGCCACCGCCGCCTGAAAAGCTGCAGGATATTCCCGTCGTCACTCCTCCACCCGATGTGGTGGTGCAGACGAGCGCTGCTCCCGTGGCAACAATCACCACGAACACGACAGTCGCCATGCCGGTAGCCCCGCAGCCGGTCTACCAGGCACCGCCTGCCCCGGTTGCAGCACCGGCTCCGCCACCGAAGCCTTTGGGGCCAGCCGTTCGCGCGACCGAGCGCGGCAACAACCGCGCGACGATCACAAACGAGGATTATCCCGACGCTTCGCTTCGTGCGGAGGAAGAGGGAACGACGCGCGTCACCTACGAGATCAACGAGAAGGGCCGCGTCGAGAATTGCGCGGTGACGCAATCGAGCGGCCATCCACGGCTCGACGAGACGACTTGTGCGTTGATCACGCGCCGATTCAAGTTCACTCCGGCGAAAGCCGAAGGTGGACAGCCGGTGCGCGAGACCGGACATGCGGACGCGATCAAGTGGGTCGTGCCGAAAGATCGCTAGTTTTTTCGACCGCGCGGGTGCGCGCATACTGACGTAAACCGAACTCCGCCCCCGCGCGGAAGACCATGAGGGAAATGCTATGAAGAAGTCTCTGCTGATCGGTCTGCCACTGGCCCTGCTCACCACCGGTGTCGCATTGGCGCAGGACGCGTCGGCCACCGCCGCTCCCGCCACGGGGGATAGTCCCTACGGCCTGATGGCGCTGATCGAGAATGGCGGATCAATCATCATCGGCGTGCTGGCGATCCTCGTCATCATGTCGTTCGCATCGTGGTACATCATCCTCACCAAATTCTTCGAGCAGAAGAAGGTGCTGGGCGAGGCTGCCACGCTCGACAAGCAGTTCTGGAAGGCGGGCAGCCTGGAAGCGGGCCGCGCCAAACTTCCCAAGAACTCGGCGTTTCGCCAACTGGTGGACGATGGGCTCGCGGCGCAGGAGCATCATGAAGGGCGCCTGACCGACAAGATCGACCAGCACGAGTGGGTAACGATGAGCCTCAGCCGTTCGGCATCGGCGATCAACTCGCGACTGACCGGCGGGCTTGCGCTGCTGGCTTCGGTCGGATCGACTTCGCCGTTCGTCGGCCTGTTCGGTACCGTGGTCGGCATCTACAAGGCGCTGATCGCGATCGGCATCGCGGGCCAGGCCTCGATCGACAAGGTCGCGGGTCCGGTCGGTGAGGCGCTGATCATGACCGCGATCGGTCTCGCCGTCGCGGTTCCCGCCGTGTTGGGCTACAACTGGCTGACGCGCCGCAACAAGAACGTGCAGGATAGCCTCGGCAATTTCGCCAACGATATCCACTCGATGCTGGTTTCGGGCGGTCGCGTACAAAATGCGCCGATCATCGTAGCCCCGAGCGGTGGCCCATCTGGTTCGACCACGGTCGGTCAGGCCGTGCCGGCTCGCTCGGCCGACGTGCGCTAGGTTCGGCGCGCGAAGGAGTACATGTAAATGTCAATGAGCGTGGGCAACGAGGGGGCGGACGAAGGTGCCCCCATGGCGGACATCAACACCACGCCGCTCGTCGACGTGATGCTGGTGCTGCTCATCATCTTCCTCATCACGGTGCCCGTTGCGATTCAGACGGTGCGCCTCGAACTGCCCAAGGTGGTCAATCAGCCGACCACGACCAAGCCCGAGAACGCCAATGTCTCGGTGCGCGCGACTGGTGGCAATTGCGAGGCGTACTGGACGACGCACAAGGTGGAGAACACTGCCGAGCTTCGCGATCTGGGCGGCAAGAAACTGCTCGCCGATGTGAAGAAGCAGCAGGCAGCGGGTGCGAAGATCGAACTGCCCGAGGTGCATGTCCGCGGCGACGCGAATATGCCATACAAGTGCATCGGCGGCGTGATCTACGCTATGCAGCAGGCAGGCTATCAAAAGATCGGCTTTATCTCGGAGCCGCCCGCCGGCTTCGTTACACGCTAGAGGAACCCGCCCATGTCAATGCAAGTTGGCGAGACCGAAGAAGGCGCGCCGATGGTGGATATGAACACCACGCCGCTGATCGACGTGATGCTTGTGCTGCTGATCATGTTCATCATCACCATCCCCGTGCAGACGCACGCGGTGAAGCTCGATCTGCCGACGAATACGCCGCCACCGCCCAACCAGGTCAAACCCGATTTCAACACGGTGGAGGTCGATTTCCTTGGTGGCATCACGTGGAACAAGGAACCCGTGACGCTAACGCAGCTCAAGACCGATCTGACCGCAGCCGCAAACAAGCGTCCCGAGCCCGAGACGCGCCTGCACCCCGACGCACAGGCGAAGTATGCGATCGTCGATCAGGTGATGGCGGTGGCGCAACAGTCGGGCGTGACCAAGATGGGTTTCGTCGGCAACGAGGCTTACGCGAACCAGTAGATCGGCTTCGGGGGATCGATGTCGGCCGCGTCTCCTTAAACCGGGGTGCGGCCGTTTCGCGTTATGGTCTGACCTGCCTCGGTGAAACCTTGCCCTTGCCGCTGGAGCAGGGGTCCGAATGCTGCCAGCTCTGACACCCGATCCTGTCCGGGCCGCGAAACCTTGCCCGTCGCCCGAACGGAAGGGTCTAGAACCCGCCCAAGGTAGCGTACCGGTCGAGGTGGAAGCCCTGGCCACCGAGCAGATGCTCCGCCACGCGCGCGCGCTTGAGATACAGGCCAACGTCGCTCGCGTCGGTCATGCCGATGCCGCCGTGCATCTGGATCGCCTCGTTCGTTACCCTGTGCACGCTCGCCCCCGCACGCGCCTTGGCGAGGCTTGCGAGCTGGGCCGCGTCGTTCGCGCGGCCATCCAAGGCGATCGCAGCCGCCCGCACGGCGGAACGCGTCAGTTGCAGATCGGTCGCCATCTGCGCGGCTCGGTGCTGCAGCGCCTGGAACGAACCGATCAACTGACCGAACTGCTGGCGGACTTTAAGATAATCGAGCGTCATCGCGAACGCGGCTTCGGCGATCCCCAGCATCTCGGCGGCGAGCGCGACGCGCGCCGCATTCAGCGCGGGCCCGAGCAGGTCCGCGCCAGCACCTTCCGCCCCCAGGAGTTCGGCCGGCGTGCCATCGAACGCCAAGTCGGCATACGCGCGGCTGTCGAGCGCGTTCAGCGGTGTGCGCGTCAGCCCCTCGGCATCGGGCATGACAAGGAACAGCGAGATTCTGCCGGGCGTTCGCGCCGCCACGATCAGCACGTCGGCGATATCGCCCTCGGGAACGAAGCGCTTGTGGCCGGTCAGCTGCCAGCCATCCCGCGCCACGCGCGCCTCGGTGGCAATGGCGTGCGGATCGTGGTGCGCGCCCTCGTCAAGCGCCAGCGCATACAGCCGCTCGCCCAGCGCCGCACCGCCGAGCAGATCGGTCCGCCCCGATGCTGCCAGGATTGCGGGGGCGATGACGGCGGTACCCACCAGCGGCGTCGCAGCAAGAGTCGTGCCTGCAGCTTCCATCACCGCGCCCACGCCAATCTGGCCGAAGCCCGATCCGCCATGTGCCTCGGCAATTGAGACGCCTGCCAGCCCCAGATCGGCGGTGGCGCGCCAAAGATCGCGGTCGAACCGGCCGCCCGCATCGCGCATCGCGCGCAGGCGGCTAACAGGCGCATGTTCGGCAAAAAAGCCGCGCGCGGTTTCGGCGAGAAGCGTCTGCTCCTCGGTGAGGATGAAGCTCATGGCTATTGGTGGTCCCGCAGACCCAGCCCGCGTTTGGCGAGCACGTTCAAATTGATTTCGGTCGTGCCACCCTCGATCGAATTGCCCTTGGAACGCAGCATTGCGCGGGTGGCCTGCAAGCCGGCGGGGGCGAAACCGGGGCCGTCCCAGCCCAGCCCATCGATGCCGAGCGCCTCGACGGTGAGCTCGAGCCGTGCCTTGTTGAGTTCGGCGGCGGCGGACTTGGCCATGCTGGCGAGCGCATCCGCCTGATAGGGTGGGCGCTCCTGCTGCAAGCGCCGCAGCGTCAGGCCAAACGCCTGTTGCGCCATCGCCTGCTCCGCCACGCGCAGCCGCAAACCGGAATCACCGATGCGGCCGTCCGGGCCGGGCGAGCCGTGGCGCGCCGCCTCGATTAGGCCAATGCCGTCGCCGCGCGCGAAGCCCTCGGCCGAGATGTTGGCGCGTTCGTGCGCGAGCAGCGCCTTGGCGATCTCCCACCCCTTGCCGGGCGCACCAACCATCTGATCCTTGGGCACGCGCACATCGGTCAGGAATGTTTCACAGAAGGGCGAGGCACCGCTGATGAGCGGGATGGGCCGCGTCTCGACGCCCGGCGTGTCCATGTCGAAGAGGATGAAGCTGATGCCCTCATGCTTGGGCGCGTCGGGATCGGTTCGCACGAGGCAGAACATCCAGTCCGCCTGATCGGCGTAACTCGTCCAGACCTTCTGGCCGTTTACGACCAGGTGGTCACCGTCCGCGACGCAACTCGTGCGCAGCGAGGCGAGATCGCTGCCCGATCCCGGCTCGCTATAGCCCTGGCACCAGCGGATGTCGCCCCGCGCAATTGGCGGCAGGAAGCGGCGCTTCTGTTCTTCGGTGCCGTATTTCTGCAGCACCGGCCCCAGCATCCAGATGCCGAAATTGAGGTGCGCGGGCCGCGCGCCGATACGCTTCAATTCCTCGGCGAGTATCCGCGCCTGCGCCGCATCGAGGCCAGCGCCGCCATATTCGGGTGCCCATGTCGGCACGGTCCAGCCCTTGGTGGCCATGCGGTCGAGCCACAGTCTGCTCTCGGGGTTCTGCCATTTCGCCTTGCGCCCGCCCCACGCCACCTCGCGCTCGGGCATCGGCGTGCGGATGCTCGGCGGGGTATTGGCTTCGAGCCATTCGCGGGTCTCGGCGCGGAAGGTTTCGATATCGGACAAGGGCGGCGCTCCCATTTGCTTAACTCGCTCTTAGGCGGGCGCGGAGCGAGCCGCCAGTGCGCGCAATGTCCTCCCCGGAGCGAAGGAGTCGACCTGCGCGTGCGCTGGCTGCTACACTTCGTCGATGCAACTCTTCGATCTCAGCGGCAAAACCGCGATCATCACCGGCTCCTCGCGCGGCATCGGGCAGGCCATCGCCGAACGCTTCGCCGAACATGGCGCGAACGTCGTCATCTCGGCGCGCAAGCCCGAGGCGGTCCACGCGGTGGCGGACGCGCTCAACGCGAAATACCAGGGCTGTGCGCTGCCCGTGCCCGCCAATATCGCGCACAAGGAATCGCTCCAGGCGCTGGTCGATACCACTGTCGCCCACTTCGGACAGGTGGACATCCTCGTCTGCAACGCCGCGTCCAATCCCTATGCGGGGCCATTGGGCGGAATCAGCGACGAGCAGTTCAACAAGGTGCTGCAGAACAACATCATTTCCAACCACTGGCTGATCCAGATGGTCGCCCCCGCGATGGTCGAGCGCAAGGCCGGCTCGATCATCATCGTCAGCTCGATCGGCGGCCTGCGCGGTAACGGCCTGATCGGCGCGTACAACATATCCAAGGCCGCCGATTTCCAGCTCGCGCGCAATCTGGCGGTGGAGTTCGGGCCGCACAATGTGCGCGTCAACTGCATCGCGCCTGGCCTGATCCAGACCGAGTTCGCGCGCTACCTGTGGGAAGATCCCGAGCGCCTCAAACGCGCGACCGGCCCCACCCCCATGCGCCGCATCGGCCAGCCCGATGAGATCGCGGGGGCGGCGGTGTTTCTGGCGGCGCCCGCGTCGCAGTATATGACCGGGCAATCGGTGGTGGTGGACGGCGGTGCGACGATCGCCTGGTAGGCGCTCACGCCTCTCCCGCCGTATCGGTCAGCGCCATCCTGAACGCATCTGCCGGGGCCTTCCCCTGCTCGAGCAGGAAATCGAACGCGGGATAATAGCGGTCGCACTCGTCGAGCGCGGCTTCCACCAGCGTCTCGGCCTGTGCCAAGCTCAAGGCGGGTTCGTCCTCCTCCCCGCCGACCAGCGCCGCGTGGCGGAAGAGGATCGTGCCATCGCCGGTCCACAGGTCGAAATGGCCGAGCCACAACCCCTCGTTGATCAGCCCCAGCAGCTCGTATGCCGCCGCGCGCTTGTCGGGCTCCGCCTTCAGGCCGGGAAGGCCGACGAACTGGAGCACGCGGTCTTCCTCGCGCCACAACCCGCGCAGCTCGTACTCGCCCCACGCGGCCTCGACCTGCGCGACGATCTCTTCGTCGCCGTGGCGGTCGTAGGGCCAGCCCTGGCCGCTGAAATATTGTTCGAGCATGTCGATGGGCGCGGCGGTGTGCGCGGCCGGTTCGGCCTCGATGATCATCATTGCGGGCTCAGGCGGTCGGCTGGCCGTCCGGCCCCGCGGTCGAGTGCGCGTCTTCTGACACAGGGACGGGCACCGGGGCCGGGGCGACGGCAGCGGCTGCATGCGCCGCCTTCAGCGCGGCGACCTCGGCCTTGAGCAATTCCACATCGCCCATCGCGCGCGCGGCGAGCGCGCGGCATGCCTCGAACTCCTCGCGCGTGACCATATCGAGCCCGCCCAGCCACTCGCGCAATTTCTCGCGCGTCTGCGTCTCGAACTCGCGCGCCACGCCTGCGAAGCTCCCCGCAGCGCCGGTGGCGACCTTGGCGAAATCGTCGAAAATCTTGTTCTGGGACTGCATGGTCGGGGCCTCCGGGCGGACCATGCTATATAGGCTGCTGAACGCGCCCGGCCTAGCCCCGCCGCGCGCCGAGCAGGAACTCGATATTGCCCTCGGGGCCGGTGATCGGGCTCTGCGTCAGCCCCACCACCGTCCACCCCTCCCCTTCCACGAACGCCGCCACCTCGCGCTGCACGCGCGCGTGCACCTCGGGATCACGCACCACGCCGCCCTTGCCGACCTCGCCCGGGCCCGCCTCGAACTGCGGCTTCACCAGCGCCACGAGCCTTGCGGAGGGGGCCGCAAGCGCAAGCGGTGCGGGCAGGATCGTGGCGAGACCGATGAAGCTCGCGTCGCACACGATCATCGTGGGCACGGCGCGGTCGATTTGCTCGCACGTGAGGTGCCGTGCGTTGGTCTTTTCCAGAACGCGCACCCGCGCATCGCCGCGCAGCCGCCAATCGATCTGCCCATGGCCCACGTCCACCGCGAACACCTGCGCTGCGCCGTGGTGCAGGCACACATCGGTAAAGCCCCCCGTCGATGCGCCGATATCGAGCACGATCTCGCCCGCGAGATCCTCCCAGCCGAATTGCGCGAGCGCATGCGCCAGCTTCACCCCGCCGCGCCCCACCCACGGATGATCGCGCCCCTTGACGATCAGCGCCGCGTCCTCGGGCAGCATCTCGCCCGCCTTGGCCACCCTGTGGTCGCCCGCGAACACGAGGCCCGCCATGATCAGCGCCTGCGCGCGCGATCGGCTTTCGGCGAGGCCGCGCGTGAAAAGCAACTGGTCGGCGCGCACGCGGGGCATCCCCTCTGATGGCATGGCCGCACCGAACCACAATAGCCCTCCTCTCCCGCGAGGGGAGAGGGGGGCCTATGTGGCAAGCTGTGACCCCGCTCTCCGATCTCCAGCTCGATCGCTACGCGCGTCACATCGTGCTCCCCGAAGTCGGCGGCGGCGGCCAGCGCCGCATCCTTCGCGCGCGCGTTGCAGTGGTCGGGGCAGGCGGCATCGGCGCGGGGCTGCTGCCGTGGCTTGTGGCTGCGGGTGTCGGCCGTATCCGCCTGATCGATCCTGATACCGTTTCGCGGAGCAATCTCCAGCGCCAGACGCTGTTCACCGCCGAGGACATCGGTGCGCCCAAGGTCGAGCGTGCCGCCCGCGCATTGGCGCGCATCAACCCCGACCCTGCGATAGAACCCGTCGCCGCGCGCCTCACCCGTGAAAACGCCGCCCTGCTTCTGGCCGGCGCGGATGTCATCGCCGACGGCTCGGACAATTTCGCCTGCCGCCTCGCGGTCGCCGATGCCGCCCGCGCCCTCGAAATCCCTGTCGTCTCCGCCGCAGTCGGCCCTTTCGATGGACAGCTCACCACCTTGCGCCCCTGGCACGCTGATCAGCCCTGCTACCGCTGCCTCGTCGGCCACGATCCGCGCACGACCGATCGCTCCTGCGCCGATACCGGCGTGCTCGGCGCGCTGGTCGGCACGCTCGGCTCGCTCGCGGCAATAGAGGTGCTGCGCGAGATTGCCCCCTTCGGCGAGGGCCTCGCCGGGCGGCTCCTGCTGATCGATGCGCTCTCGATGCGCCAGCGCACCGTTACACTGACGAAAGACCCCGCCTGTAGTTGCGCCTAGCCAATCTTCTCGGCGGGATACGTCCCCCATAGCTGGTCGCGCGGGATGTAGCCGCTCTGTCCGTCCACGCTGATCCGACACCATGCGCCAGCACAGAAGATGATCTTGCCCACCACTCCGGGCTCCACATGCCACAAGGGTTTGGCCGCCACATCGGGCTGGGCAAACAGTGTGCGCGTGGCGCGGGTGACGTAGGCGGTGCGCTCGGTCGCAACCATCGCCTGATCCATCCAGCCGCTATCGCCGTCGGGATCCTTCACCAGCCGCCACGGGCCCCACTCGCGGATCACCTCCACCGGCAGCCCCTTGCGCGCATAGTGGAAGATCGCCGGATATTGCTCGCCCGGACCCGAGCGCATGTTCGAATCGCCCGCGCGCAAAGAGCCGAAGCGCGGGATGGGGAGGTTGGAGCGGCCCGTGGGCGGCTCGGGCGTGGCGTGCGCGGGCACGGCGAGGAGGAGGGCAAGGACAGGCAGGACAAAGCGCATCGCCGTCCGCATACCGTCCCCCGTAAATGGCGCAAGGCTCCAGCCGCCCGCTGCAAGCTCATGCCTGAGAAAGCTGGGGCCGCGTCCTGCCTGCCGCTCCACCGCTTGACCCGCTCGCCCCATCCTCCATACCCATGACCATGCCCGATCGCCCGCGCCGCCCGAAGGTCGCCGTCACCTACCGCCTGCCGCCACCCGTCGAGGCGCGGATGCGCGAGCTGTTCGATGTCGCGCTGCGCGACGACGATCGCCCGTTCACGCGAGCCGAACTCGCTCGCGCCGCCGTCGATGTCGATGTCATCGTCCCCACCGTTGTCGACAACATCGATGCTGCGTTCATCGCGGCTGCTGGCGATCGGCTCAAGCTGATCGCCAACTTCGGTGTCGGCACCAATCACATCGATCTCGCCGCCGCGCGCGCGCGCGGCATCCTCGTCTCGAACACACCCGGCGTGCTGACCGACGATACCGCCGATACGACCATGGCGCTCATCCTGTGGACTCCGCGCCGCTTCGCCGATGGGGAGCGAGCCATCCGTGATAGCGCATGGCCGGGCTGGTCCCCGTCTGCGATGCTCGGCCACCGGGTCACCGGCAAGGCGCTGGGCATCGTCGGCATGGGGCGCATCGGCCGCGCCGTCGCCAGGCGCGCGACAGGGTTTGGGATCGAGGTTCACTATCACAACCGCCACCGTTTGCCCGAGGCGGCGGAGGCGGGTGCCGTATTTCACGCCGATCTCGATGCGATGCTGCCGCTGATCGACATCCTCTCGCTCAATTGCCCGCTCACCGCCGAAACCCACCACATGATCGACGCGCGGCGGCTGAAGCTGCTCGCGCCCCACGCCTATGTCGTCAACACCTCGCGCGGAGGAATCATCGACGAGACCGCGCTCGCGGATGCAATCGACGCGGGCACCATCGCGGGTGCTGGGCTCGACGTTTTCGAGCACGAACCGCGCATCGAACCGCGCTTGCGCGATCTGCCCAATGTGGTGCTGCTGCCGCACATGGGATCGGCCACGTTCGAGGGCAGGCGCGCGATGGGCGAAAAGGTGATCACCAACATCCGCGCGTGGGCGGACGGGCACCGCCCGCCCGATCAGGTGCTGGAGGGGTGGGCATAGTGTCCGGCAAGGAAGTCGCGCTACGCTGCCAGCCTCCGCAGCACGTAGGGCAGGATGCCGCCCGCGTGGAAATAGGCGAGTTCGTTCTCGGTATCGATGCGGCAGCGCGCTTCGAACGTGAACGTCGTGCCGTCGGCGCGCTCGCCATGGACGGTGAGCATCTGGCGCGGGCGTAGCGCGGCGACCCCCTCGATGGTGAACAGCTCGCTGCCGTCGAGGCCCAGCGTGCAGCGATCGGTGCCCGGCGCGAAGGTCAGCGCGAGGACACCCATGCCGATCAGGTTCGAACGGTGGATGCGCTCGAAGCTCTCCGCGATCACCGCGCGCACACCGAGCAAAGTCGTTCCTTTGGCGGCCCAGTCGCGCGACGAGCCGGTGCCGTATTCCTTGCCCGCCACGATCACCAGGGGCACGCCCTCGCGCTTATATTCCATCGCGGCGTCGTAGATCGCCATCGTCTCGCCGGTAGGCAGGTGGCGGGTGACGCCGCCTTCGACGCCCGGGACCATCTCGTTCCTGATCCGGATGTTGGCGAAGGTGCCGCGCATCATTACTTCGTGATTGCCGCGCCGCGCGCCGTAACTGTTGAACTCGGGGCGGCTGACCTGGCGTTCGGACAGATAGGTGCCCGCAGGCGAGCTGACCTTGATCGATCCTGCGGGGCTGATGTGATCGGTGGTGATGCTGTCGCCCAAGACCGCGAGCGCACGCGCGTTCACGATATCCTCGATCGGCTTGGGCGTCATCGTCATGCCCTCGAAATAGGGCGGGTTCTGGACGTATGTGCTCGCCGGGTTCCACTTGTAGGTCGCCCCGCCCTCGATCTTGATGCCCTGCCAGTGCGCGTCCCCGGTGAACACCTGGCCGTAGCGTGCGCGGTACATGTCGCTCGTGATGCACGTGCGGATCGCCTCGTCGATCTCGGCGGAAGAGGGCCACACGTCCTTCAGATAGACGGGACCATCGGTCCCCTGCCCCAACGGTTCGCTCACCATGTCGCGCCGCACGGTGCCCGCCAACGCATAAGCGACCACCAGCGGCGGGGAGGCGAGGTAATTGGCGCGCACGTCCGGGCTGATACGGCCCTCGAAATTGCGGTTGCCGCTGAGTACTGCGGCAGCGACGAGATCGTTCCTGTTGATGGCCTCGCTGATCGGCTCGGCGAGCGGGCCGCTGTTGCCGATGCAGGTGGTGCAGCCATAGCCCACCAGATTGAACCCGAGCGCGTCCAGGTCCGCCGTGAGGCCCGCCTTGGCGAGATAATCGGTGACCACCTGTGAACCCGGCGCGAGGCTGGTCTTGACCCAGGGTTTGACGGTGAGGCCGAGCGCGCGCGCTTTCCTTGCGACCAGCCCGGCGCCGAACAGCACGCTGGGGTTGGAGGTGTTGGTGCAACTCGTGATCGCGGCGATGACGACATCGCCGTCGCCCAGATCGTGCGCGCCGTTCTCGCCGACTGCGACGCGGGGCTCGGTGCCGGTCTTGTGCCAGATCCGCGTGAGATCGGCCGCGAACCCCTCGTCGAGGCCGTCCAATGACACCCGGTCCTGCGGGCGGCGCGGGCCAGCGAGCGACGGGACGATGGTATCGAGATCGAGATCGAGCGTCTGCGTGAAGACCGGATCGGCGTCCCCCGCCTCGTAGAACATGCCCTGCGCGCGGGCGTAGGCCTCGACGAGCGCGATGCGGTGTTCGTCGCGGCCGGTAAACGCCAGGAAATCGAGCGTGACGCGGTCGATCGGGAAGAAGCCGCAGGTGGCCCCGTATTCGGGCGCCATGTTCGAGATCGTC
Organism: Sphingomonadales bacterium; assembly: GCA_038238915.1. Taxonomy (GTDB): domain Bacteria; phylum Pseudomonadota; class Alphaproteobacteria; order Sphingomonadales; family Sphingomonadaceae; genus JAVVHE01. The sequence continues at coordinate 12,780 of JBBSFH010000005.1, read as the reverse complement.
GCGCGATCGGGCAGCGTCAGATGCTGGAGCCCCTCGCCGTAAAACTCGACGAACCGGCCGACGACGCCGTGCGCGCGCAGCATCTGCGTAACGGTGAGCACGAGATCGGTCGCGGTGATGCCCTCGCGCAGTTTGCCGGTGAGCTTGCATCCGACGACTTCGGGGATGAGCATCGAGACGGGCTGGCCGAGCATCGCCGCCTCGGCCTCGATGCCGCCGACGCCCCAGCCGAGCACGCCCAAGGCATTCACCATCGTCGTGTGGCTGTCGGTGCCGACCAATGTGTCGGGATAGGCGACGATCGCGCCCGTGGCGTCCTGCGAAGTCCAGACCGATTGCGCCAGATATTCGAGGTTGACCTGGTGGCAGATGCCCGTACCCGGCGGCACGACGCGAAAGTTCTTGAAGCTGTCCGATCCCCAGCGCAGGAACTCGTAGCGTTCGATATTGCGCTTGTATTCGAGATCGACATTGTCGGCGGCAGCTTTGGGCGTGCCGAACTCGTCCACCATCACCGAATGATCGATCACCAGATCGCACGGCACCAGCGGATTGATCTTCTGCGGATCGCCGCCGAGCTTGTGCATCGCATCGCGCATCGCGGCCAGATCGACAACCGCGGGAACGCCCGTGAAATCCTGCATCAGCACGCGCGCGGGACGATACTGGATCTCGCGCTCCACCGGGCCGTGCAGCCACTCGGCCATCGCGGTCAGATCATCGTGGGTGACGGTATCGCCATCCTCGAAGCGCAATAGATTTTCGAGCAAGACCTTCATGCTGAAAGGCAAGCGCGCGATGTCCCCGATGTGCCGCGCGGCTTCGGGGAGCGAATAATAGGCGTAATCGCGGCCCTCGACGGTGAGGGAGCGGCGGATGTTCAGGCGGTCGTGGCCGGTGGCGGTCATGGGTTTCCTCGCGGGCGAGTCCTATCGCAGTGCCGTGTAACGGGAGCGACCCAAGTGGGGAAGCGGCGCGATCCAAGGCGGGCGACTGGCGCATGCGGCTTCGCGCGCGCTACGTTCGCGGTTCGCTCAACCGGAGGTGCGCCGCATGATCCAATCCCGCACGCGCCTGTGCATCGCGCAGGCGGCGTCCGTCTTTTTCGATACTCTCGCAGGGCTGGAAAAGGCGTGCGCGCTGATCGCCGAGGCGGGTCGGAGCGGCGCGAGCCTCGTCGCGTTCGGCGAGAGCTGGCTGCCGGGCTACCCCTTTTTCATCGACGCCGCACCCAGTCCGCTGTGGTGGGATGCCGCCGCGCAGTACGCCGCCAATGCGGTCACTATCCCCGGCCCCGAAACGACGCGCCTTTGCGAAGCCGCGCGCGAGGGCGACATCGATGTCGTCATCGGCGTTGCCGAACGCGAGGCACGCTCGCCCGGCACGCTCTGGTGCACGCTGCTGTTCATCGGCCGCGAGGGCGTGATCCTCGGCCGTCACCGCAAGCTCAAGCCCACGCATAACGAGCGAGCGATCTGGGCGGACGGCGACGCGCAAGGCCTCGTCACGCATCCGCGCGCTTATGGGCGGCTGGGCGGCCTCAACTGCTGGGAGCATCAGCTGCTGCTCCCCGCCTTCACGCTGATCGCACGTGGCCTCGACGTGCACGTCGCCGCGTGGCCAGGCCGCGAACCGGCAGGCCCGCCCACGGAGCCCGTCTGGGCGCGGCAGCTCCTGCTCAGCCGTGCGATCGCCTCGCAGGCGGGGGCCTATGTGCTGTGCGCGGCGGGTCTGCGCCGTGCGAGAGACGTCGATCCGCGCTGGCATCCGCTCGAAACGACAACGCACGGCGGACAAAGCTGCATCATCGATCCATGGGGCGAGGTGATCGCGGGGCCGCTCGACGGCGAAGGGTTGTTGTTCGCCGATCTCGATCCCGCGCGCCTCGCGCAGGCCAAGCTCGCGTGCGATGCGGCGGGGCATTATTCGCGGGCCGATCTGTTCACGCTCGATGTGGCGGGAGAGCGGGTGTTCGGCGCGCAAAACCGCGCGGACGATCACAGGTTCGCGCGATAATCCGAGGGGGCGACGCCCACCAGACGACGAAACGCGCTCGCGAACTGCGCGCCGCTGCGATAGCCGCACGCCGTCGCCACCCCGCCGATGGGGGTATCGGCGTCACGCAGCCGACGCTTCGCCTCCGCGATCCGCCGGTTGGTGACATAGACATAGGGTGGCACGCCGACCGCGCGGCGAAACGCTCGGTTGAAGTGGAAGCGGCTCAACCCCGCCACTCTCGCCAGATCATCGAGCGTGACCTCCTGCGCGAAATTGGCCTCCACATAATCGCGCACCGCGCGCAGGCGAGTGGGCGCGAGCGCATACGGCGCGCGCACCCGGACCGAGTGCAGATTGCCATGCGCGACGACCAGCCGGACGAGCAGAAACTCGAACACCGTCTCCAGATACATCGGATAGTCGGTCTCGCCCGCACCAGCCAGCAATGCTTCGTAGGTGGCAGCCAGCAGCCGATCCTCGGTTCCGATCTCGCTCGCCAGCGAAAATCGCGCCGGATCGCGGTCGAACACGTCGGCTGCGGTGCGCGACAGTCGCCTGGGATCGATATAGACGTGTGCGAAATCGATTGGCCCCTGCGTGTGCCAACGATACTCCGATCCCGCCGGAACAATCGTCAGTGCGCCGAGCGGCGCATCTTGCACAACAGTGCCCCCGTCGCCGGTGCGCCTGACGCGCTTGGGGCCGCCAAGGTGCATCACAACGTAATGATGCGTCAGGCGCGGCTGCTCCATCATCGACTCGGTCCCCGCCCAGCGCCGGACGTTTGCGCTGGCCAATCGCGCCGAACGCAGCGCGACACACGGCGGTGCGGATAGAGTGGCGGTCCACTGCAATGGATCGATCGCTGCAGCGAACGAAGCGTTATGCTTGTCACTCATCGCTAATTATTTCCTGTGTTAAGGTCTTTTGCGATCGGCCCGTGCCAGATCGATGAATTGTCTATGATTTCGTGAGCGAGACTCAATCGGTTACTGTAAGCGTTCCTGCGCATGTTTCAGCACAAATGGTGGTTCCGGGGGCGAGTTTGAACATGCAGCAAGTTGCGTAGAGCACAGCGCGATGCCCGTCCGTCACCGCGCCAGATTGGCTGCGGCGCGGACGGCGCTTTTGAGTTCGATCGCGGGCCGAGGCCGCTCAGCTCTCGGTCTTGGTCACCGCCTCGGCGAGCACGCACATCTGCTCGAAGCTGCGCGCCGTTTGCGCGCAGGCGTAATCGGCCTGCACCGCCACCGCATCCGGCATAGTTTTCGCTGCAGCAGCGGCGCTCATCATCTCGAAGAAGCTCATGGTGTTGTGGGCGGCCTGATCGATCAGCGTCGAACCGACCCGCTGAGTCGTATCGAACATCTGATCGCCAGCGGCGCGCAGGCTGGACAGCCCATCCGCGCCGATGTTGCTGGTGGAGCGTTGGCCTTCATCCATCGTCGCGCTCCTCAGCCTTCGTTGACCATCACGCCCGCAGCCGCCTCGTGCAGGATGAAGCCCTCCAGCGGATCGAATTCGTGCGTCCAAGGCTTCTGCGCAAGCACGCGCGCGGTGTCCGCGCGGCCCGATCGCCAGCGGCCTTCGATCGATGCGGGGCTGAAATCGATGTCCTTGCTGTGATCTTCGCCCGCGAGCGGCGGCGCGAGCAGGCGCACCACGTGCATCCGGGTGACGCAGCCATAAGCGGCAAGGCTGCGGATCGTCTCGCTATCGTGATCCTCCGGCGTGACGTGACGGTAGAGTTCGGTGATGATGTGGCGCAGCTTATGGAGCTGCTTCTGCCGCGCGATGTGGCTGGTGGCGCGACTTGCATAGCGCAGATCCTTTTCGCGGCTGATCACCGCCTGGATCGTATCGGGCTCGGACCCCTGCGGGTTCCAGATATGCACCGCGAAGACCAGGCTGTTGCGGCGCGGGTTATCGTCGAACACTGCCTCGACCGGCGTGTTCGAGAGCACGCCGCCGTCCCAGAAGAGTTCGCCATCGATGCGGATCGCGGGAAAGGCCGGGGGCAGCGCACCCGATGCCATGATGTGGCGGACATCGAGCGCCATGTCCCGGCTATCGAAATATTTCATCTCGCCGGTGCCGACATTCGCCGCGCCGACCGATAGCCGGGTCGGGCCATTGTTGATCAGATCGAAATCGACCAGCTCGCACAATGTGTCGTGCAACGGCGTCGTCCGGTAATAGCCAGCGCTTTCGGCACCCAGATGGACGGTCTGGCCCATGAACGCCGACGGGTTGGGCTCGAAAAAGCCCTGAATGCCGGTGGCAACCGTCAGCGCATTCGCCATCGCGGTGCCAATCAGAGGCAGCCCGGCAGCGAACTGCGCAGCCGGATTATGGCGCACGCGCTGCCAGAAGGTGCGGAGTGCTTCGATGCGATCTTCGGGCGCGTTGCCGACGATCAGCGCAGCGTTGATTGCCCCGATCGAGGTGCCGATCACCCAATCGGGCAACTGTCCACCTTCTTCCAGCGCCGCGTAAACGCCCGCCTGATACGCGCCAAGCGCACCGCCGCCCTGGAGGACGAGGACGACCTGGCCGTGATCCTCGTCCCCCGTTGGACAGACGCCGATGGGGCCATGGGCAATGGGAGTGGTCCCTGAGCCGAGCGCAGGGTCTTCGTGATGTGGCAGCTTATTCAAGATGTGCCTCGCTTGGCTAGTGATTGTCGATCGCAGCCGCCTTCAATGGCGGCGTCCCTGCTCGACCGTGACCGGGATCGAGGGACTATCCGAGCTTACACCATGGAAAGTTACGTATAACCTGCAGCGCGCTTTGCCCGAAACGCGGTGGCAACATCCCAAATCGGAGCGCAAGATCGCGCGATTGCAATCATCGGCTTGGCCTGTATTGCCTAGTGACGTCAATCTTTTTGGAGAAAAATCATGTCGATTGCACGTAATATCGTTCGTTTCTCGCTCGCTGTTACCGCAAGTGCGCTTTGCGTTTCGGCCGCGCACGCCGGCCAGTGCCCCGCAGACAAGGTGACGAGCGCGGGAATGCCCGCAAGTACGGCAGCTGCCAAGGGCGTGACCGATACCGTGCTCACCTCGGTCGATCTTGCCGCCGAACCCGTCGCAGTCCAGGGCCGGGCGCTGCGCCTGCGTCGCCTCACGATCGCATCGGGCGGGATTGTTCCCTATCACAGCCACGCCAACCGCCCTGCGATCATCTACATCATGAGCGGCGAGATCACCGAATATGCGAGCACATGTTCGGTGCCGATCGTGCACAAGGCGGGCGAAAGCACCGGCGAACGCAATCCCACCTCGCACTGGTGGAAGAATACCGGCCACAAGCCCGCCGTATTGCTCGCCGCAGACTTCTTCCCGAAGGACGCCGACAAGCACGCGATGTAAAGCGGCCACGGGAGGCTTTTCGTGATGATGGATACCGCCTCCCCGCGTGCACGCGCGCTCAGACTGTTCGCGGTGGGGTTGACGGCGTTCTTCACGCTTGTCGACCTCTTCGCCGCGCAGGCGATCCTGCCTGCGCTTGGGCACCGCTTCCACACCAGTCCCGCCACCACCAGTCTGGGCGTCAACGCGAGCACGCTCGGCATGGCGGTCGCGGGGCTGTGCGTGGCGCTGTTCAGCCGGGGCGTCGATCGGCGGCGCGGGATCGCTATCAGCCTCGTCCTGCTCGCGCTCCCCACCGCAGCGCTCGCGCTCGCGCCCAATCTGGCGGTTTTCGCCGCGCTGCGCATCACCCAGGGCCTGTGCATGGCGACCGCGTTCGGGCTGATGCTCGCCTATCTGGGCGAGCACTTCGATATGGCCGCAACCGCGGGTGCGTTCGCCGCCTATGTGACGGGCAATGTCGCGAGCAACCTGTTTGGCCGCCTGATCGCGGCGACCGCAGCAGGCACGATCGGCGTGCCCAACACCTTCCTGCTGCTCGCCGCATTCAACCTGCTCGGCGCGGCGCTCGTGTACATGACCGTCCATAGCACGCCCCCCATGGCCGAACACGCGATGCCCGCCACGCCGGTGCGGCGGCTGCTCGGCGAGCCGCTCGGCGATCCGCGCACGCGCGCGCTGCTGGCGATCGGTTTTTCGATCCTGTTCGCGTTCATCGGCACCTTCTCGTTCGTCAACTTCGTCCTCGCGCGCGCGCCGTTTGCGCTAGGGATGCGCTCGCTCGGACTGGTGTACTTCGTCTTCGCGCCCGCGATCCTGGTCACCCCGCTCGGCGGCGCGATCAGCAAAGCGCTCGGCGGCAGGCGCGCGCTGTGGATCGGGCTCGGGGTGGCGGTGCTTGGCCTGCCGCTGCTGCTGCTGCCCACGCTTGCAGGCGTGCTCGGCGGGCTGGTGCTGGTCGGCGTCGGCACCTTCCTCGCGCAGGCGGTCGCCACCGGCCAGCTCGCCGCGCAGGGCAAGGGCGAGCGTGGCGTGACGAGCGGCCTCTACCTCGCCGCCTATTTCGCTGGAGGACTGGTGGGCACCGCTGTGCTGGGGCAGGTGTTCGACCGAATCGGCTGGGCGGGATGCGTGGTAGGGGTGGGCGTCGCGCTGCTGGGCGCGGCGGCGGCGACGGGGGTGCTGCGGCCTGCCGGGGTGGCGGCCGCGTAGAGGCTTGCCACCTCGCGGCACTGGATATACATCTCTGGCGATACGGAGTTGAAGGAGCAAACCCATGAAGATCGCCCGATGGGGAAACAGTCTGGCGGTGCGCTTGCCCGCCGAGACGGTTCGCAACCTCGATCTGAAAGAGGGGGATTCAGTCGAGATCACGCTCAAACGCGGCGGCGAGCAGCTCGACCTCGGCTTCGAGGAGCGGCGGCAGCGCGCGGTCGAGCGGATGCGCGCGATGCAGGTAACGCTTCCTCCCGACTACAAATTCGATCGTGAGGAGGCCAACCGGCGCGGCGAGTGAGGCCGTTCCTCGATACCAACATCCTCGTCTATGCCCATTCGGACGATCCCCGAGGCACGGTTGCAAGAGAGCTGGTGGGCACGGCGTTCCAGACGAGCGCGCAAGCGATCGGCGAGTTCGTCAATATCGCGCGCAAGAAACTCGGGCGCGATTGGCCCTGGATCGAGGAGGCGGTGTTCGGAATGACGGACAACGCGCTAATCCACCCGCTGACACTCGATACCGAGCTGGCGGCGATGAAGCTGGCGCGTGTTTACGGCTTCCACATCTATGACGCGCTGATGGTCGCGGTCGCGCTTGCGGCGGGCGCGGACGAGTTGCTGAGCGAGGACATGGACGACGGGCTGGTGGTGAACGGGCGGCTGACGATCAGGAACCCGTTTGTTGCCGATCAATGAAAAGGAACGGGCGCGTGGCAAAGAAGAGCACTGGGCGTCGTGTAGTTATTGACGCTCGCCAAACGATATCGGGTATGCGGCCGTGCGAATGCCGATCATCGGGTCGGCGGCGGCGATGCCTTTGGGGAGATTGCCGGGCAGGAATACCAGTCGCTTGTCATCGCCCGCCTGGTCGCGCGACACACGATCGATCGTGATCGTGCCGAGCTTGATTAGCCGCCGCGATTCGGGCCACGCGGTCGATGGGTCGTCGAGCTTGTCGCCCGCTGCGGCGATCTGCGCGTACCAGTCAAACCGCACCGGGCCAACCGCAATCCGCTTTACGATTTCCGCCATCAGGTAATTCGGACCGCGCGCCTTTGCCGTCGGAGCGTCAAGGAAATGCTCGCCAGCCAGCGGCACAAATCGATAGCGGACCGTGGTTGAGTGTCCGGCCGCATCGGTGAATGTGAACGCATTCACTCCGAAATACGGATTTGTCGCGTAACTTACCGGAGGCGGCTTCTGGCTGGTGAGGAACTTCGCGGCGGCCGGGTGCGCGACGAGGAACCGGTCGAGCGCTGTCGGTTTGGCAGCGCCCGCGCCGCTCGCCCCGAGCGCGCGAAACAGTTCGCCGAACGCGGCCGCTGTCCTGACCGGGAACCCGTTGAACCCGTGCGCAACGATATCCATCGTCGCGCTGTCGAACGTACCGAACTTGATCGCAAATCCGCGCGGACTGGCGTTGGGATCGTTGTCGGAGATCGCGGGCAAGCCGGTGAAGTCCGAAAAGCGCGCGACGATGGGCGTTGGCCGGACGAACAGTGCAGCCCGGCTCAGCGTGCGCGCCGCGGCGGCGGGGGTGAAGTGTCCGAAGAGGATGATCCCCTTGGCGTGAACGGCGCGTGCATGATGCTCGCCGAACGCGCTGTGCAGCGCGGTAACCAGCTGCGCGGGCAGCTCGTCCTGAGCGAGCGCACCGCGCGGCGATGCGACGGTAGCCAATCCTGCTAGCAACGCCGCGCCCGTCAGGCGTAAGTTGCGACGCCAACTAAACATTCCCACGAACAACCCCCTCGGCGCTCCCTTGAGCCACCTGACAGTACCCGATCTGCCGATGTCGGGCAACGCCGATCGTTAGCCTCGCGTCGACACTGCTCCTGAATTGCGGCGCAGGATGTGTAGCCGTGAAGGAGTCGCCGGGACTTTAAGGACATTCGCAGATCGGGCTGGAGAGCTTCAAAGCGGCAGCGCGGTCGTGCTCTTGATGCGTTCCATCGAGAACCGGCTCGTCACGTTCTTCAGCGGGGCAAGCGCGATCAGGCGTTTGTAGAAGGCGTCGTAGGCGGCCATGTCCGCCACGATCACGCGCAGCAGATAGTCCACATCGCCCGCCATGCGGTGGAACTCCATCACCTCGGGCATGGCGGCCACGCTCGGGCCGAAACTGTCGAGCCAGCTTGCGCTGTGCTCGCCGGTTTCTATGGAGACGAAGACGGATAGCCCCAGCCCCACTGCCTCGGGCGAGAGCAGCGCGACGCGGCCGGTGATCACCCCGTCCGCCTCCATCTTCTGGATGCGTTTCCAGCACGGCGTGGGGGAGAGGCCCACCTCGGCGGAGATGGCGGCAATCGAAATCGTGCTGTCGCGCTGGAGCAGCGCGAGGATGCGGCGGCTGACGGTGTCGATCATCGCGCCGCGCGCGCCAGCGTGCGCTCGGCCGCCGCCAGATGGAGCCGTTCGACCATGCGGCCATCGAGCCGGATCGCGCCCCGTTGCGCGTTTTCGGGCGCGGCGAAGGCGGCGACGATGGCGCGGGCGTGCGCGATCTGCGCGGGCGAGGGGCTGAAGGCGGCGTTGCACGCCTCGATCTGGCTCGGGTGGATCAGCGTCTTGCCATCGAAGCCGAACGCGGCCCCTTGCGCGGCCTCGGCGGCGAACCCGGCTTCGTCCTCGATCGCGTTATACACCCCATCGAGTGCGGCCAGCCCGTGCGCGCGCGCGGCCGCCACGGTCAGCGCCATCGCCGAGTGCAGCGGCGTGCGCTCGCGCCCTGGCGTGCAGCCCAGATCGGCGGCGAGGTCGTTCAGCCCCATCACCAAGGCGGCGAGGCCCGGCGCGGCGGCGATCTGCGCGAGATGCAGGATCGTGCCCGGGGTTTCGATCATCGCCCACAGCGGCACGTGCGGGGCGCGCGCGGCCACCGCCCCCAGATCGCCGGGCGTGGACACCTTGGGGATCAGGATCGCGTGCGGTGGGGCAGGGGCGAGCGCGGCGAGATCGGCCGCGCCGTGCGGCGTGGCGAGCGCGTTTATACGCACCACCAGTTCACGCGCGCCGAAACCGCCTTCCCGAATGGCGGCAACCGCGGCGGCGCGGGCACCCTCCTTGCCGTCGGGCGCAACCGCGTCTTCGAGATCGAGGATGATCACATCGGCAGGCAGCGTCCGCGCCTTGGCGATGGCGCGCGGGTTCGACGCGGGCATGTAGAGCGCGCTGCGGCGGGGGCGCGGGGTCATTGTGCCCGGCTCCCCCTCCGACCTTCGGGCACCTCCCCCAAGGGGGGAGGATCGATCCTCCCCCTCGGGCGGTGGTGGCGGCGAAGCCGCCGGAGGGGGTCGTGCCGCCAGGTCAACTCTTCGCCGCCGAGCGCTTGGGTTTGGGTGCCGATTTGGGCTTGGACGAGGCCTTCTTCGCCGCTGGTTTCGCCGCCGCCTTTGCCGCCTTGGGTTTGGCCGCCTTGCGCGCAGGCTTCTTCTTGACCGGCACGGCCTCCGCCCGCGCCGCAATCAGCCCGAGCGCCTCGTCGAGCGTCAGCGCATCGGGGTCCGCGCCCTTGGGGAGCGAGGCGTTGGTCTCGCCGTCGGTCACATAGGGGCCGTAGCGGCCGGGCATCAGCTTGACCTCGGCCCCGGCGGGGTTCGGCCCCAACATGCGCAGCGGCTCGGATGCGCCGCGCTTGGGCCCGCGCTGTGCCGCGTCGGCGAGCGCGGCCACCGCCAGGTTCATGCCGATCTGCAGAACATCCTCGGTCGAGCCGAGCCGCGCATACTTGCCCGCATGTTTCAGATACGGCCCGTAGCGGCCGATGTTGGCCTCGATCGGCTCGCCCGTCTCGGGATGCGTGCCGACCGTGCGGGGCAGTGCGAGCAGCCGCAGTGCCATCGCCAGATCGACCTCGGGCACGTCCTTGGGGACCGACGCGCGCGCGGGCTTGTCCCCCTCGCCGCCCTCGCCCAACTGGAAATAGGGCCCGAAGCGGCCCGCGCGCCTGCTGACCTCGAGCCCGCTGACCGGATCGATGCCGAGGATTTCCGGCCCCGCCACAGCGCCCGCTTCGCCGCCACCGCCCGCGAACGGCCGCGTGTAACGGCATTCGGGATAGCGATCGCAGCCGATGAACGCGCCCGAGCGGCCGCCCTTCAGGTGCAGGTGGCCGAGCGCGCACAGCGGGCACAGCCGCGCATCGCCGCCATCGGGGAGCGCGGGGAACAGGTAATCGCCAAGGAACTCGTCGAGCGCCTGGGTAACTTCGGAAGGCATGATCGCCATCACCCCGTCGGCGGCCGGATGGAAATCGGCCCAGAAGTCGCGCAGCACCTGCTTCCAGTCGGTGGTGCCATCGGCCACGTCGTCGAGGCGACCTTCCAAAGTTGCGGTGAAGTCGTAGCTCACATAGCGCTCGAAATAGCGTTCGAGGAAGGCGGTCACCAGCCGTCCCTTGTCCTCGGGCAGGAAGCGCTTGGCGTCCATCCGCACATATTCGCGGTCGCGCAGCGTCTGCAGGATCGACGCGTAGGTCGACGGGCGACCGATGCCGAGTTCCTCGAGCCGCTTGACCAGCGAGGCTTCGGAGAAGCGCGGCGGCGGCTGGGTGAAATGCTGCTCGGCATCGACCTTGCTCGTCGCAGGCTGCTCGCCGACGGCAAGCGCGGGAAGTACGCCCTCCCCTTCCTCCTCGGGATCGTCGCGGCCTTCCTCGTACAGCTTGAGGAACCCTGCGAACAACTGGACCTGCCCGGTCGCGCGCAGTTTGTGCTGCGCGGTCGTGTCCACCAGTTCGATCGCGGTGCGCTCGAAGCGCGCATTTGCCATCTGGCTCGCGAGCGCGCGTTGCCAGATCAGCTTGTACAACCGCCCGTCCTCGCCTTGTCCGCCTTCACGTGTACTAAAATCGGTCGGGCGGATCGCCTCATGCGCTTCCTGCGCGTTCTTGGTCTTGTTTTCGTAATGGCGCGGCTTGGCGGGCAGATAGCGTTCGCCGCCCTCGGGAAAGCTCTTGTCGGTCCGCTCCCACTCGCGCTCCATGCGCTCGATCTCGGCGCGCGCCGTGCTCACCGCCTCGGGGGCCATGCTCACCCCATCGGTGCGCATGTATGTGATCAGCCCCGCCTCGTAGAGCGACTGCGCGCAGCGCATCGCGTTCGCCGCCGTCATGCCGAGCTTGCGCGCGGCCTCCTGCTGGAGCGTCGAGGTGGTGAAGGGCGGATAGGGGCTGCGCTGCGCGGGCTTGCGTTCCACGCTGGCCACCGTGAAGGCGCTCGCCTCGACATCCGCCTTCGCTGCGTTGGCGGTCCCCGCCTCGCCCAGCGCGAACTTATCGAGCTTCTTGCCGCGCCATTCGGTCAACCGCGCGGGGAATTTGATCCCGGCGCGGTCCATCGTGGCGATCACGGACCAATATTCCTGTGGCTTGAACGCCTCGATCTCGCGCTCGCGGCTGACGATCAGGCGCAACGCCACCGATTGCACACGGCCAGCCGACTTCGCGCCGGGCAGCTTGCGCCACAGCACGGGCGAAAGCGTGAACCCCACCAGATAGTCCAACGCACGCCGCGCGCGGTAAGCATCGATCAAATCCTGGTCGAGCGCTCGCGGCGCGCGCATCGCGGTGGTGACCGCATCCTTGGTGATCGCATTGAACGTCACGCGCTCGACCACCTTGGGCAGCGCCTTTCGTCCCTTCAACCACTCGTGCAGGTGCCACGAGATCGCCTCCCCCTCGCGGTCGGGATCGGTCGCGAGGATCAGCCGGTCGGCCCCCTTCACCTCGTCCGCGATCGCCTTCAGCTGCTTTGCCCGGTCCGCGCTCGCGATCCAGCGCATGGCGAAATCGTCCGCCGGATCGACCGCGCCGTCCTTGGCTTCCAGATCACGGACATGGCCGTAGGAGGCCAGAACCTTGTAATTCGAGCCGAGGTATTTGTTGATCGTCTTCGCCTTCGCGGGCGATTCGACGATGACGAGGTCCATATGGCGCAATGCTCCCGGGCGGTGCGCCCTACGCGTCTAATATGGGGGCTGCCAAGGGTGCGGGCGCAAGGGGGACCAGACGCAACCGGTTGAGACCCGCATCACGCTGTCAACGCGTGCCCTTAGAGTCTGATCCATCTACGCTGGCGCGTAGCCGGAGTTTCTGAGGTAGTTGGCGCATTCGTTGGGTGGGAAGGCGTCGAGGAGCGATCCGATGCGCCGCCATGTGGCTTCGACGGTGCGCTCGTCGGCTTTGCGGAGC
>JBBSFH010000004.1:0-162823 GCA_038238915.1 Sphingomonadales bacterium | reverse complement strand
CTCCGCAAAGCCGACGAGCGCACCGTCGAAGCCACATGGCGGCGCATCGGATCGCTCCTCGACGCCTTCCCACCCAACGAATGCGCCAACTACCTCAGAAACTCCGGCTACGCGCCAGCGTAGATGGATCAGACTCTAGGCGGGAAGCAGCACCGCCTCCGCCAGCACCGCGCCCGCGAGGTGGAGCGATCCCGCGATCAGCACCACCGGCGCGGGGCCGGTCTCGACAGCAATCGCGGCCAGCGCAGCCGCGATCGATGCGGATGGGGCGGCGCGCAAGCCCGCGGCGCGCGCCCACTGGGCGAGGAGCGCGGGATCGTGGTGGGTGTTGTCGGGGATCGGCACGGTCCACACGGCCGTGGCGCGGCCGGTGAAGGCCTTGAAGAACGCCTCGCCGTCTTTGGTGGAGAGCATTCCCGTGATCAGGTGGAAGGGGCGCTCGCACAGATCGTGCGCCTTGAAGGTGTCGGCGAGTGCGCGTGCGGCGGCAGGGTTATGGCCGCCGTCGAGCCAGAGTTCGCTGCCTGCGGGCAAGAGCTGGCCAAGCGCCGCCGCATCAAGCCGCTGCAGCCGCGCGGGCCATTCGGCCCAGCCGAGCCCCGCACGCAATGCGGCTTCGGGCACGGGCAGCACCGATTGGTGGCGCAGCATGGCGACCGCGAGCGCGGCGTTATCGAGCTGGTGGGGTCCGGCGAGGCGGGGGAGGGGCAAGGTGACGAGGCCCTCCGCATCGCGGTAATGGAGCTGGTCCTTGTAGGCGGCAGCGTCCCAGTCGGTGCCGCGCGGGTGCAGCCGCGCGCCCGCGACGCCCGCAACTTCGGCCACGCGCGCCGCCACCGTGCGCGGGTAGCGCGCGTGGACCATGGGGACGCCCGGCTTGGCGATGCCCGCCTTTTCCCGCGCGATATCGAGGATGGTGGTCCCTAGCCACTGGGTGTGATCGAGGCCGAGCTGCGCGATGCCGGTCATGACGGGTTCGGGGATGACGTTGGTGGGATCCAGACGCCCGCCCATGCCGACTTCGAGGATCACCGCATCGGCGGGCGTGCGCGCATAAGCGAGCAGCGCGGCCGCAGTCGTAAACTCGAAGAAGGTGATCGGCTGCGGGCCGTTGACCGCGAGGACTTCGTCGATGAGCGCGGTGAGGGGGGCGTCTTCGATCAGCGTGCCCGCGAGGCGGATGCGCTCGTTGAAGCGTACGAGGTGGGGGCTGGTGTAGGTGTGGACGCGCCGCCCGCTCGCTTCGAGGCACGCGCGCAGATAGGCGACGGTCGAGCCTTTGCCGTTGGTGCCCGCGATGTGGAAGACCGGGGGGAGTGCCAGGTGGGGCGAGCCGAGCTGGACTAGCAGTCGGTGGAGGCGATCGAGCGAGAGATCGATCTGGCCGGTGAAAAGCGCGTGGACGCGGGCGAGGGCGGCATCGAGCGCGGGGTCGGTGGAGCGGGCGGTGTCGATCAGTTGGGCGGTCATCGCGGGGTGGGCTTGTTCTGCGGTCGCGCTCCCTCTCCCTCGCTCCCTTCGGTCGCATTTCCCTCCTCCTGCCAGGGCGCGGGTGGACCAAGCCGTTCGACCACCCTCCCCCGAACCGGGGGAGGGAAATGCGCAGCGGAGCGGAGCGAGGGAGAGGGAGTGCTCATGCCGCCTCGGCCCGCGTCAGCAGCCGCAGCAGCCGACCCAGCGTCCCCGCCAGATCGCGGCGCGGGACGACCATATCGACCATGCCGTGTTCAAGCAGATACTCCGCGCGCTGGAAGCCCTCGGGGAGTTTTTCGCGGATCGTCTGCTCGATGACACGCGCACCCGCGAAGCCGATCAGCGCGCCGGGTTCGGCGATGTGCACATCGCCGAGCATGGCGAACGAGGCGGTGACACCGCCTGTGGTGGGGTCGGTAAGGATAACGATGTATGGCAGCCCCGCCTCGTTCAGGCGGCTGACCGCGACGGTGGTGCGGGGAAGCTGCATGAGCGCGACGGTGCCCTCCTGCATCCGCGCGCCGCCCGATGCGCTGCACACCACGTAGGGCGTGCGCGCGTCGAGCGCGGCTTCGGCTCCGGCGACGAAGGCGGCACCGACCGCTGCGCCCATCGATCCCGCCATGAAGTGGAAGTTCTGGACGCCGAGCGTGGTCTCGACGCCGCCGACACGGCCGTGGGCGATCAGGAAAGCATCGTAATCGTTGGACAGCACGCGCGCGGCCTTGAGGCGATCGGGGTAGCGTTTGGTGTCGCGGAACTGGAGCGGGTCTTCCGGCACGCGCGGCAGGGGCAGGCGCGCGTGCTCGCCGTGATCGAAGAGCTGGTGGAAGCGGTCCGCCGGGCCGATGCGGCCGTGGTGGTTGCAGTGCGGGCAGACGCTAAGGTTCTCACGGTACTCGCGCGCGTAGATCAGCTGGCCGCATTGCGGGCATTTGGTCCACAGATCGTCGGGCGTGTCGCGCTTGGGCGCGAGGCCCACACGGGGCGCGATACGGGTGAGCCAGCTCATGCGCGCGCGTTATGCACGGCTTGCGCGAGGCTGGCGACCAGTTCGCGCACCGGGGTGGCGAGGTCGTTCGCGCGGGCGGCGTGCGCGGCCGCGATGGTGTCGACGATCGCGCTGCCGACGACGACCGCGTCCGCATGGCGCGCGACGGCGGCGGCTTGCTCGGGGGTGCGGATGCCGAAGCCCACCGCGATGGGGAGATCGGTCGCGGCTTTCAGACGCGCCACCGCCTCGCCGATGATGTCGGCGCTCGCGCTGAGCGCGCCGGTGATGCCTGCCACCGCGACATAATAGAGGAAGCCCGACGCGCCCGCCAGCACCGTCGGCAGGCGGGTGCCGTCGGTGGTGGGGGTGGCCAGCCGGATCAGGTGCAGGCCGTGCGCGGCCAGATGCGGGGCGAGATCGGCATCCTCCTCGGGCGGCGCGTCGACGACGATCACCCCGTCCGCGCCTGCGTGCGCCGCATCGCGCGCGAAGGCGGCCGCGCCGTGGGCGAGAATGGGATTCAGATAGCCCATGAGGATCAGCGGCGTCTGCGGGTGCGCCGCGCGGAATTGGGCGACGGCGGCGAGCGTGGTGCGCATCGTCGCGCCCGAGGCGAGCGCGCGCAGGTTGGCGGCCTGGATCGACGCACCGTCCGCCATCGGATCGGAGAACGGCATGCCGAGTTCGACGATGTCCGCGCCGCCTTCGACTAGGGCGGAGAGGATGGCGGGGGTGTCGGCGGGGGTGGGGTCGCCAGACGTGACGAAGGCGATGAGGGCTGGGTGATCGTGGATGTCCACGCCAGCTAAAACAGCAGCAAGTCGGCTCATCGAGCGCGCTTCAGGGTGGTGCAGAAAGACACAAAGCCGATGATTGCACCGGTAAGGCACGCTTCACCCAACCGCGGTGCGTGATAAGACCAGTGTTCCACGTCGATCCCGTATTGGTTCAGCTCGCGAACAAACGTGGCAACGCCGATGCCAAGAAAAATCGCGAAGAGCAGACGAATGCCCGCCTTCAAAGCCCTGCCCCGAGCGCGTCTGCCACCGTAAAAATGTCCTTGTCGCCGCGTCCGCACAGGTTGACGACGATGATCTGGTCCGGCCGCATCGTGGGGGCAACCTTCGCCACCGCCGCGATCGCGTGGGCGGGTTCGAGGGCGGGGATGATGCCCTCCAGGCGGCACAATAGCTGGAACGCGTCCAGCGCCTCGGCGTCGGTGGCGGAGGTGTAGTCCACGCGGCCGCTTTCCTTGAGCCACGAATGTTCGGGGCCGATGCCGGGGTAGTCGAGGCCCGCGCTGATGGAGTGCGCCTCGGCGATTTGCCCGTCGGCGTCCTGGAGCAGGTAGGTCTTGTTGCCGTGCAGCACGCCGGGGCGGCCGCCTGCCAAGGAGGCCGCGTGTTCGCGGTCGAGGCCGTGGCCCGCCGCCTCGACGCCGAGCATCCTGACCGAAGGATCGTCGAGGAAGGGATGAAACAGGCCGATCGCATTCGAGCCGCCGCCGATGCTCGCCACGAGCAGATCGGGGAGCACGCCCTCGCCTTCGTGCGCGGCCAATTGCACGCGGGTCTCGCGGCCGATCACCGACTGGAAATCGCGCACCATCGCCGGATAGGGGTGTGGACCCGCCGCGGTGCCGATGATGTAGAAGCTGTCGTGAACGTTGGTGACCCAGTCGCGCAGCGCCTCGTTCATCGCGTCCTTGAGCGTCTTGCTGCCGCTTTCGCACGCGCGCACCTCGGCCCCGAGCAGTTTCATGCGGAACACGTTGGGGGCCTGGCGCTCGATATCGCGCGCGCCCATGAAGATCACGCACGGCAGACCGAAGCGCGCCGCCACCGTGGCGGTCGCCACCCCGTGCTGGCCCGCGCCGGTTTCCGCGATGATGCGCGTCTTGCCCATGCGCATGGCGAGCAGGATTTGTCCCACGCAATTGTTGATCTTGTGCGCGCCGGTGTGGTTCAGCTCGTCGCGCTTCAGGTAAATCTTCGCGCCGCCAAAATGCGCGGTCAGGCGCGGCGCGAAATACAGCGGCGACGGGCGGCCGACATAGTGGGTGAGCAGCTGCTCGAACTCGGCGTGGAATGCGGGATCGCGCTTGGCGTCTTCGTACACACGCTCGAGATCGAGGATCAGCGGCATCAGCGTTTCGGCGACGTAGCGCCCGCCGAACTGGCCGAAATGGCCGTTCGCGTCGGGACCGGCGCGAAAGCTGGTGGCGGGCTGGTGGATCGTCATGCGGTGTGCGCTGCTTCCAGGAACTGGCGGATGAGCGCTTCGGCTTTGATCCCGGGCGCGGTTTCGACCCCGCTCGATACGTCCACAAGCGGGGCGCCGGTCGAGCGGAGCGCGTCCGCCACCGTGGCGGGGGTCAGGCCGCCCGACAAGCCCCATGGCATCGGCGGGCGCGCTTGGGCGAGGATGCCCCAGTCGAAGCGGAGGCCATTGCCGCCCGGCAGCGGCGCTCCTTCGGGGGCTTTCGCGTCGAGGAGGAGGCGATCGGCCGCGCCCCTGTAGGCAACGGTGACGGCGATGTCGGCGGGGGTGCGGACGGGGACGGCCTTCCAGGTTTCGAGCCCGAAGCGCGCGCGGACGTGCGCGGTGCGCGCGGGACTCTCGTCACCGTGGAGCTGCAGGACGGTAAGGTGCGCGGCCGCGATGGCGGCTTCGAGCGCGGCATCATCCGCATCGACGAACACGCCGACGCGGGCGATGTGCGGGGGGACGGGGGCGGCGAGGGCTGCGGCCTGCTCGTGGCTGAGGTCGCGCGGGCTGGGGGGGAAGAAGACGAAGCCTAAGTGCGTAGCGCGCGCGTGGATGGCAGCGTCCCGGGTGGCGACGGTGGAGAGGCCACAGATTTTGACGAGCCGCATTACCCGGCTGCCCTAGGCGGAGGGCGGCACGGTCACAAGCCGCCCCCCCGTGGCGATGGTTCTATTTCACCGGCCAGGCATTGTGGGCGGCGTTCACGCGACCGATTGTCGTGTTCTCGGCGGTGATCGTGCACGCGATCAAGGTGCGCGTGCTACCCGAGACGAAATATTGAGGACCGAGCACAAGTTGACCGTCCGGACTATTAGGCACGGCGACAAGCATCACCGCAGACGTGAGCCGACCCACGGCGTGGATCTTATCGAACACGATCGCGCCACCCGCGACCGCACAGGCATAGTTCATATCCACCGAGTTGTCGGGCAGCACATTATATGTTCCCGAGCAATCGGCGTGCGAGGGACTGACATCCAGGAACTGGCTGCTGCCCGGTAAAATGGTGAGCACCCCATCATCGGAGATGGAGAGATTGCCTTTGCCGTCGAATGTCCATGTGCCCCTGTTGGTCAATGTCAGTTGCTGCTGGATCGCACCGGGCGGAAGACCGTGGTCGCAGTCCACCAGCGCTCCCCGATCGGCGCGCGGCCGAAGATGAGCGTCTCGTTGAAGGGGAAGGCACCGCGAAGCTGGGCGTTGCTCGAGTGACCGTCTTCGGCCTGTGCGGGAACCGTGGCCATCCACATCACGGTGGAGGCGAGCACGGGCACGGAGGCTTTGAGCGCTGTTTTGAGAATATTCTGCATCGCGTTGATCTCCATAGGGGAACGACTCACGCGGGACGCAACGATGTGCTCGGCCGACCCCGGGGGTCGGACGAGCCAGACGATCATAGATGGTTAGTGCAGTCAACGAAGTCGCTGCCGCAAGCACGATGGCTGGCGGCCATCCCCATCACCCCCGCGCCATTTCGTACCACAGGCTCACATGGCTCATCGCGCCATCGACCAGGCCCGCGATCTTCGGGTTGGTCGAATCGATCACGAAATATTCGTTCGGCGCGTGCGCGCCCGAGCCGTGGCCCAGACCGAACTGCGCGGCGGGCAGCCGCAGCGGCTCGCCGGTGAAGCGGATGCCCGGCCACGAGCCTGCACTGCGCGCCGATAGAGTCGGCACGGTGCCGAGCGCGCGGTAGGTGGCAAGCTCGGCCTGCACCAGGCGGCTGTTCTCGGCGGTCTCGGTCGGGCCATAGCCGCCACTCACATGCACCTCGATATCGCCATAGCCGCGCTTGGCCAGATGCCGCTGCAGTTTCTCGATGCAATCCTCCTTCGTCATGTTCGGCACGAGGCGCAGATCGATCTTGGCGGTAGCCATATGCGGCAGCACGGTCTTGCCGCCGGGGCCCATATAGCCGCCGGTCAGCCCCTGGATGTTGATCGTCGGCTGGCTGACGAGGCGCTGGTTCGCCGCCTGCCAGTCTAGATCGTCGATGAAACGCTTGACGCTATACGCCTGCTTGAACTCTGCTTCGGACGAGGCGGCCGCGTTCAGCCGTGTGATCTCGATCTCGCGCGGCGTCATCGGGCGCACCTTCTCGAACCAGCCGTCCACGGCCGGATGCGTGCCGCCCCGATCGGTCAGCGTGGCGAGCGCCTGGATCAGGTGCCACGCGGGGCTATCGACCATCGCGTAGAGCGAGCTGTGGATATCCTTGGCAGGCCCGCGCCCCCATCGCTCGCCGGACGCGATCAGCTGCAGTTCGACTGCGCCCTTGGCGCCCAGCTCGACGCCCACGCCGCCGCTTTCGTCCTGCGAGGCAGACGGGATGTAAATGCCCTCGCAGCGCTTGAGCGCAGCCGCCACCTGCGGCTGGCTGACGATCTCGAGGAAGTGCGGGCTGGCGATCTCCTCCTCGCCCTCGGCCACCAGCACGAGGTTGACCGGCGGCTTGATCCCCGCCGCCTTCATCGCGGCCAAAGCGGAGATCACATTGTTCTCCGGCCCCTTCTGATTGACCGCGCCGCGCCCGACGATGCAGCGGCCGAAGCCGGGCTTGTCGATCAGCCGACCCTCCAGCGGGGGCGACGACCACTCTTCGGGCACGAACTGCTTCACGTCGTACATGAAATACAGGCCGAGCGTGTGCTTGGCGCCGTTATCCATCGTGGCCATCAGGCCCGGCACGCCGCTGGTAGGGATCACGCTCGCGCTCTGGAAGCCGACCTCGCGCAGCATGTCCGCCAGAAAGGGCGCGCCGCCGGTGACGTTGCGGCCCTCGGCGGCGATGGTCGGATTGGCGATCCAGCGCTGGAGGCGCTTGACGTTGGCATCATGCTGCGTCTCGAGCGCGGCGCGGATGCGCTTGGCATCGCCGCTGGCGGCAAGCGCGGGCGCGGCCCAGAGCGCGGCGGCGGCGGTCGTGCCGACGATGGCGTGGCGGCGGGTGAGTTCGGTCATGGCGGTCCCTCCTTGTTTCTTGCGGGAGGATGAACCCGCCATCGGGCCGCGCGCAAGGGGGTCAGAGGCTGGCGATGATCTCGGCGGCGGCGGCGGCTGGATCTGGCGCGCCGGTGATCGGTCGGCCGACCACGAGGATGTCCGCGCCTTCGCGCAGCGCCTGCACCGGCGTGGCCGAGCGCTTCTGATCGCCCGCGCTGCCGCCCTCGGGCCGGATGCCGGGCACTACCGCGAGGCACCCGGGCCACACCGCCTTGATCGCGCGGACCTCGTGCGGGGAGCAGACCACCCCGTCCAGCCCCGCGGCGCGCGCCGACCCAGCGAGCGAAGCGGCGAGGCGGGCGGGATCGTCGCCCAGGCCCATCTCGCGCAGATCGTGGGCGTCGAGCGAGGTCAGCATCGTCACCGCGACGATCCGCGTGCCCTCGGGCGCGCTGGTCTTCGCCGCGCGCATCATCGCGTGGCCGCCGCTGGCGTGGACGGTCAGGATCGCCGGGCTGAGGGGAGCAAGCGCGCGCACCGCGCCAGCAACAGTGTTGGGGATATCGTGCAGCTTCAGGTCGAGGAAGATGGGCAACCCGTCGCCCATCAGCGCGCGCACGCCGTCTGGCCCGTGCGCTGCGAAGAATTCGAGGCCCAGCTTAAGCCCCCCAATATGGGGCCCAAGCGCCGCCGCCAATGCCCGCGCAAGGGCCAGATCGGGCGTATCGAGCGCGACGTAGAGGGGGTTCACGCCTCGGGCGGGTCGCGGTGCGTCGCCGACGGGCCAAACGCGCTCGAAAGCCGCTCTTCGGCCTTCGTAGCCCTGCCCTTCCAGTGCCAGCGGCGTGCCGTCGCCCAGACCCACATCGGGAAAGCGCCGACCAGGACCGAACCGATGAGCAGTATCGGCAGCGCCAACGACCACTCCCGACTGAGAAAATGCACCGTGACCGGGTTCAGGTTCTCGAACACGAATACGGTGAAGACGACCGACAGCACCACCGCCAGGATCAGGCGCAGCGTGTTCATTGCGCCTTCCTCTCGGGCACCACGAACCGCCCCGAAACTCTTCCCCCCTCGGCGGGCTGGCCGGGTGCGCCGGGCGCGGCGCTCGCGCGGCCGTCCAGTGTGGAACGGCCGCTGTCAAGATCGATCACGAGGCGCGATCCGCGCAAGACCGATTGGTTCTGGTTGAGGACCACCGTACCCGTCATCGTCAGGATGCGCCGCTCGACATCGTAGATGCCATAGTCTCCGGTTGCGCGCTCCGATGGGGAGGCCAGTTGCACGCCGCCGCTCGCATCCAGGCGACTGATCACCGGCGTGTCGCCGTTGCGATGATAGTAGAGCTTCACCTGATTCGCCGCGAGATTGAGATCGCCCTGCTTGATCCGCACGTCCCCGGTCCAGATCGACAGCCCCGCCTTGTCCTGCACCTCGATCGTTTTCGCGTTGATGTCGATCGGGCCGCTCGTATCATGCTTCTTCAGCGCGGACTGCGCGAGCACGGGGGTCGCGAGCACGAGCGCGGTGAGAAGCAGGGCCAGATGCATCCCCGTCACTTGGCCGCGCGCCGATCGATGTGCAAGCGCGCACCGCCGCTCAGCACCATCGATTGCCCCACGAGATCGGCGGTCATCCGCGCCGCGCTGAAATTGCCCAGCGTCGAATGGCCCGTCACCGGTCCGTCGCTTGTCACGCGCTGCTTGGCGATATCGAGCACCGCGCGCCCCGTGGTCAGCGCATACCCGCCCTGCAACGCGTTCACCGGACCCGCCAGCGTCACGAGGTCATGACCAATGTCATACGCACCCGATCCGGCGGTGACGCGGGCGACGCCGCTTGCCAGTGTCATCTGGGCGTCGAGCCCCCGCATCTCGACAACAGGGTCGGCTGCGTTGCGCTGCACTGCTTCGTCGGCGCGCACCGCGAACGGACGCCCTTGCTTGTCTGCCCCGCGATACACGGCGCGCTCGGCACGTAACCGGACCTTGCTCGTCATCGCCTGCTCGCGCTTGAGCAGAAAGCTGAATTCGGGCCGCTGCGCGAGCGTGAGGGCGAGCACCGCCACCACGCACACCGCCGCCGCCCATGGCAGCAGCGTCTTGATGGGCTGTATCCAGCGATCGACCGGACCGCCGGGCAAGGCCGCCAACTGGCGCGGCGTGTAGACGGGCGGGGTACGCGCGAGCATCAGACGTGGGCGAAGATATCGATCTCGGCCCAGCCCGCGAGATCGAGTTCGGCGCGCGTCGGCAGGAAATCGAAGCACGCCTGCGCGAGACCGGTTCGCCCCTCGCGCGCGAGTCGCTGATCGAGCAGTTCGCGCAAGCGGTGGAGGTAGCGCACGTCCGACGCGGCATAATCCTTCTGCGCATCGCTGAGCGTGTTGGCGCCCCAGTCCGAGGATTGCTGCTGCTTGGAGACATCGACCCCGAGCAATTCCTTGACGAGTTCCTTGAGCCCGTGCCGATCGGTATAGGTGCGGATCAGCCGCGAAGCAGTCTTGGTGCAATAGACGGGCGCGGCCACCACGCCCAGATAATGGCGCAGCACCGCGATATCGAACCGGCCGAAATGATAGAGTTTAAGCCGCGCCGGGTCCGCCAGCAGCGCCTTCAACACCGGGGCATCGTATTGGCCCGGCGCGAAGCGGACGAGATGCTCGTCAGGTCCGCCATCCGATAGCTGGACGAGGCAGAGCCGATCACGCCCGGGCATTAACCCCATCGTCTCGGTGTCGACCGCGATAGGACCGGGTGCGAACGTGCCGGGCGGAAGATCGCCCTCGTGCAAATGAACTGACATCGCCCAGCGAACTAGCGCATCGGGCGTCTGCATGAAAGCTGCGTTACGCTCGCATTAAGCCTCTCGCGTGGCGCGTCGTTTTGCGGTAGCGTTCATTAGCCCGGTTCTGATTCGTCGGTTTCTGCGGTTAGGTCATGAGCTACTGGAAAGACAAGTCTGAGATGAATGCTGACAATCGGCGCCGTAGCGGTGGCCGGGATTTCGAACGTGGCGGTGGGCGCAAGGGCGGCGAGGAATACGGCGGCGGGGGTGGCTTTGACCCCTACGCGGGTAGCGCGAGCCTAGCTGGCGGCCGTGGTGGCTATGGCGGCGGCGGTAGTGATCGTGGCGGCGGTGATCGTGGCGGCGGTGGCGGCTACGGCGGCGGCGGCGATCGCGGCGGCGGTGGCGGCTACGGCGCTGGAGACCGGTTCGGCGGCGGCGGCGGAGGTGGCGGCGGTCGCTTCGGCGGCGGCGGTGGCGGCTTCGGCGGCGATCGTGGTCCGCCACGTGGCGGCGGCTTTGCGCCTGCGAACAACCTGGGCACCGCCAAGGGTGTCGTGAAGTTCTTCAACGCGGCCAAGGGCTTCGGCTTTGTGGTGCGCGATGATGGCGGCGAGGATGTGTTCGTCCACATCAGCGCGGTCGAGCAGGCGGGCCTTACCGGTCTCGCCGACGGCCAGCCGATCGAGTTCACGCTGAGCGAGCGCAATGGCCGAATCAGTGCGACCGATATCGTGATCGATGGCGAGCCGATGCCGGTTACGGGCGGCGGCGGTGGGGCTCCCGATCGCGGTCCGCCGCGTGGGGCTGCTCCGGGCGGCTTCGGCGGCGCTGCCCAGCGCGAAACCTCGACCGAGCGCTACGAGGGCACGGTCAAGTTCTTCAACGCGGCCAAGGGCTTCGGCTTCATCGCGCGCGAAGACGGCGGGCAGGACGCGTTCGTCCACATCTCTGCAGTCGAACGTGCGGGAATGGCGACGCTGAACGAAGGCCAGAAGGTCAGCTTCCAGATGGAAACCGATCGACGCGGCAAGCAGGCGGCAACCAACCTGCAGGGGTAGGGCATCTTACGTGCACCGTCGCTCCCCCACGGGGGAGCGACGGTGTGCGCGCCCCCTCAGCGCGACGCTGCGGGCCTGTGCACCCAAGGCAGGTCGGCGAATGTAACCCAACTCTGCACCGCGTTGGCGTAATAGAGCGCAAACAGCGCGCTCGCGACGATCGTCGTCCACTTCGCCTTCCAAAGCAGTCGCGCGTCCACGGGCGCGCCCGCCATCTGACCGGGCACCGGCGCGCGGCCCTCCTCTTCAGGAGTGCGCACGCGAAACGGCAGGATGGCGAACGCGGTGATGACCCAGAAAATCAGGTAGGTCGCAACCGCGCGGCCGGGCGACATCCGCGCCTAGACCCGCACCACCGACACGTCGGTCACGGGCTTCTTCCCCGTCCAGTCGCGCGCCACGCGGCGCAGCGATTGCCGCACGCTATCGATCAGCTTGCCCTCGTCCTGGCGGCCGCCGTTGACCGCCTTGGTCGCGGCCTCGGCGCATTCGGTCATGAAGGCCGCGCGGTCTTCCTCGACGGGGAGGCCTTGGACGAGGATGCTGGGCCTGGCCGCCAGACGCCCCTTGGACATCACCAGCGTGGCGGCGAGGTAGCCGTTTTCGCTGATCCGCCTGCGCGCCTGCATGGTCGAACCATCGGCGGGGAGGATGACATCGCCATCGAGCACGAGGCGGCCGACCTTTTCGTGGCCGATGACCTTGGGGGTGCCGGGGCCGAGCCGGATGACCACGCCATCGGTGGGCACGATCGCCAGCGGCACGCCCCATTCGCGCGCGAGGCGGGCGTGTTCCTCGGTATGGCGACGCTCGCCGTGGACGGGAATCGCGACCTTGGGCCGGATCCAGCCGTACATCGCTTCGAGTTCGGGGCGGCCGGGGTGGCCGCTCACGTGCACATGCGCCTGGCGATCGGTGATGATTTCGACCCCCTTGGCGGCGAGCGCGTTCATGACGTTGCCGATGCCGGTTTCGTTGCCGGGGATCTGCTTCGACGAGTAAATCACCAGATCGCCGCGTTCGAGTTTGATCGGGTGATCGCCCTGCGCCATGCGGCTCAAGGCGGCGCGCGGTTCGCCCTGCGCGCCGGTGGCGACGATGAGCAAGCGCGAGGGATCGACGCTGGCCGCCTGATCGAAGGTGAGGATGGGGGGCATATCGCGCAGATAGCCGACCGCCTGCGCGACCTTGAGGATGCGATCGAGGCTGCGGCCCGCGACGCAGAGCTGGCGGCCGGTATCGCGCGCGACATCGCCCAGCGTGGCGAGGCGTGCGGCGTTCGATGCGAAGGTGGTGACGACCACCCTGCCCTTGCGGTTGATGATCGCCTGATCGAGGCCCTCGCGCACGCTCGATTCGCTGCCCGAAGCCTCGAAGTTGAAGACGTTGGTGCTATCGCACACCATCGCCAGCACGCCCTCGTCGCCAATGGCTTCGAGCTGGGCTGCGGTGAAGGGTTTGCCGAGCAACGGGGTATCGTCCAATTTCCAGTCGCCGGTGTGGAACACCTTGCCGTAGGGGGTTTCGATCAGCAGCGCGTTGCCCTCGGGGATCGAGTGCGCGAGCGGCACGTGCTTGAGCTTGAACGGGCCGAGCTGGAACGCACCGCCATCGGCCTTGCGCGGATCGATGATGTGGAGCTTGACCTCCTTGGAGAGGTTCTCCTCCTCGAGCTTGTGACGGATCAGCCCGGCGGTAAACGGCGAGGCGTAGATCGGCACGCCCAGATCGGCGGCCAGATACGGAATCGCGCCGATATGGTCCTCGTGGCCGTGCGTGATGACGATGCCGACGAGATCCTTCTTGCGATCCTCGATGAAGGTCAGATCCGGCAGGATGAGATCGATCCCGGGATTGGTCTCGTCGGCAAACGTCATGCCGAGATCGACCATCAGCCACTTGCCGTCGCAGCCATAGAGGTTGACGTTCATTCCGATCTCGCCGGAGCCGCCCAAGGGCAGGAAGATCAGTTCATTTCCTGGTGTCATTATTATCCATATTCAGTTGGTGGATGCGGACGAGGCCGCGGATCGTCAAATCCGGTTCTACCCGGTGAATTTCTGAAGTGTGGCGCTCGAACAGCGCCGCGAGGCCCCCGGTGGCGATCACCGTCACTGGCCCGCCGATCTCCGATGTAATGCGTCGGACCAAACCTTCAATCAAGCCTATATAGCCCCAGAACACCCCCGATTGCATCGCATGGACGGTGGAGCGGCCGATCACGCCTTCGTTTGGGGCGGGGGGTTCGACCGCGATCCGCGGCAGGCGTGCGGCGGCGTTGAACAGCGCCTCCATGCTGAGCGTGATGCCGGGGCAGATGACGCCGCCTTTGTACGCGCCGTCCGCGCTGACGACATCGAAGGTGGTGGCGGTGCCGAAATCGACGATGATGAGATCACCCGGCGTGGCGGCGTGAGCGGCGACGGCGTTGACGAGGCGATCTGCGCCCACCTCCTGCGGGTTGTTGAGATCGACGCGCAGGCCGAGCGTTACGGCGGGGGTGCCGACGATCTGGGGTTCGACGTGGAAGAAGGCGCGACACAGCGTCATCAGCTCGAACATTGCGGCGGGGACAACCGAAGCGATGATCGCCGCCGTTATCTGCGCGCGGTCGACGCCTTCGAGCATGAGGAGCTGGTTCAGCCAGACCACATATTCGTCCGCGGTGCGGCGCGCGTTGGTGGCGATGCGCCAGCGGTGGAGGATGGTTTCGCCCTCGCACAGCGCGAAGACGAGGTTGGTGTTGCCGACATCGATGGCGAGAAGCATGGGGGCGGTTTAGGGGGTTTGGGCGGTGGGTGGAAGCGTGTGCGCCCGCTCCCCCTCCGCCCTTCGGGCACCTCCCCCAGAGGGGGAGGACCTAAGATCCTCCCCCTCTGGGGGAGGTGGCGAGCGCAGCGAGACGGAGGGGGCGGGCCAAGCGCGATCTGCGGGGCGCTACGTGCCGAAGACTTCGCCCGCGTGGATATGTTCGATGCGGCCGTCGCGTTGCAGCAGCATTGCGCCATCCGGCGCGAGGCCGGCGAAGGTGCCGGTGAGGGTGCGATCGCCCTGGCGGACGGTGATGCGCCAGCCGACCGGAGTGGCCCGGGTGAGCCATGCGGTGCGGATGGGGACGAAGCCGTGGGTGCGCCAGCGAGTGCGTTGGGTGGCGAAGGTGCGGCGGAGTTCGTTGAGCAGGACGGCGGGGGTGGGGGGATCGGCGGTGGCGCTGGCGAGGCAGGCGACGCGCTGTTCGAGGCCCACCGGCTCGCGCGCGATGTTGACGCCGAAGCCGATCACGACCGCGCCCGGCGTGGACTGGAGCAGGATGCCCGCGAGTTTGCCGCCGCCGAGCAGCAGATCGTTGGGCCATTTGAGGCTGAGGCGGTGGCGGCCGGTCCACGGCGCGACCGCCTCGGCGAGCGCGAGCGCGGCGACGAAGCTCAGCTGCTGGGGCGGGCCTTCGCCGGGTTGCGGGCGGACGAGGGTGGAGGCGAAGAGGTTGCCGGGGAGCGAGGCCCATACGCGGCCGTGGCGACCGTGACCCGCGGTCTGGGTGTCGGCACGGACCCAGGTTTGATCGGGATGGTCGGCGGCGCGGGTTAGGAGCCAGTCGCTGGTGGAGGGGATTTCGGGGAATTCGATCAAATGCCCAGGCAAGTCGGGGATAGGTCGTGAACTCATAATCGTAAACTTCGATGATGGTGAGAAAGGGGCATTAGGTCTGCGAACGCGGAAGTCCAGTTTATCCCTGCATCTGACATGATCGCTTGTTCCAGTGGGCCAATTTTGCTACTTACCATGTATGTTTGAGCATTATTTCCACGATTGGGACGTGAAACCAGATTTTAGAAGAGAGTACATATCTCTGTGGCCAAGCTGGTTAGGAAAAGAAAATCTACATTTACTGGACAGTGTTAGCGCCGAAGAGTGGTCAAGATTTAACTTACTAATCTCAAATATTTCGCGGAATTTCAATTTGGGCGTGGTCGATTGTTTGACAAGCACGATATTGTTTAACATTAGCATAGAAGGTTTTCTAAGTAACTATAAAGAGGCGATGGCAAAGGATTCTAGGCTATTTGCAAAGTTTGTAATACCTGAATTGCAGTGCGTGATCACAGAGGAGTGGGATTATACCTATATTATGTGGCATAAAGACAATGGTGCTGTTGATACATTAAGTTCTTGCATTCTAGATTCGAAGCTATATCATTTTTCTAAATAGCAGTTGGGTTGGCTTTTGCGCGCTTCGCGCCGGTCAGCAGCGTTTACTCAATGTTCGCAGTTGGGCGATTTTGCCCGGCCTCTATTAGAAGTTGGAAACCTAAAACAGCGACGCCGCCGCAGCCCTTGCCGCCCCTACGATCGGCGTGATCGCGAGCATTCCGATCGGCGAACAGAAGACGGCTGCGCCCGCCATCAGTGCGCCGTTCACCACCGAGAGGCGCGGGGCGACGGGGGCGGTGGGTTCGTCGAAATAGATCGTTTTCACGATCCGCAGATAATAATAGGCGCCGATCACCGAGGCGAGCACGCCCAGTACCGCGAGCGGGAACAGGCCGGTACCGACGGCGGCATCGAACACCGCGAACTTGGGCCAGAAGCCGAGCAGCGGCGGGATGCCTGCGAGGCTGAACATGAAGATGGCGAGTGCTGCGGCAAGGCCGGGGCGCGATTTGCGCAGGCCCGCGAGATCGCTGATTTTTTCGAGCGGTTGGCCATCGAGATCGCGCAGATCGAGGACGACGAGGAATGCGCCGAGCGTCATCGCGATATAGACCGCCATGTAGAAGAGCACGCTCGCCACCCCGGCCTTTGTGCCGCACGCCAGCCCGATCAGCGCGAAGCCGATGTTGTTGATGCCCGAATACGCCAGCAGTCGTTTGACGTTTGTTTGGCCGATCGCGCCGACCGCGCCCAGAAACATCGAGGCGACGCTCATGAAGGCGATGATCTGTCGCCAGCTATCGGTCTCGCCGCCGAACGCCACCATCGACGCGCGCACGAGCAGGCCCATGGCTGCGACCTTGGGCGCGCTGGCGAAGAAGGCGGCGACGGGGGTGGGCGCGCCCTCGTACACGTCGGGCGTCCACATGTGGAACGGCACGGCGGCGATCTTGAAGGTGAGGCCGACCATCACGAGCACGAGGCCAATCAGCGGGCCGATGGCGAGGCCGTGCGCCAGCACGGTGTGGAGCGTGGCGAAACTGGTGGAGCCCGCGAAGCCGTAGACGAGGCTGATGCCGTAAAGCAGGATGCCCGATGAGAGCGAGCCGAGGACGAAGTATTTGAGGCCGGCTTCGGACGAGCGAGTCTCGTTGCGGTGGAACGCGGCCATCACATATTGCGCGAGCGCGGCGAGTTCGAGGCCGAGGTAGAGCGTGATCAGGTTGTTCGCCGAGACCATGATGAACAGGCCGATGACGCACAGCATCAGGATCACCGGATATTCGAAGCGCGCGGTGCGTGAGCGCTTGAGGTAGGGGAGCGCGAGCAGCGCGGCGATGCTGGCGGCGGCGGCGATCAGGATTTTGAAGAAGGTGGAGAAATTGTCCGCAATGAGCAGGCCGGAGAAGGCCTGGCCCTGCGATCCGGGGAGCAGCACGAGCACGCCCGCGACCGCGTAGAAGCCGACCGAGAGCCAGGTGAGCGCGGTGTAGCTGCGATCGCCGCGAAAGACGCCGATCATCAGGAGCAGCATCGCGCCCAAGGACAGCAATTCCTCGGGCAGCGCGAGGTGGAGGCTGTGGGCGAGATCGCTCACTTCGCGGCGACCCTGGGCAGCGCCGCGCGCGCCACCAGCGTCACCGGCGGTTGCGCGGCGGCGAGGCGTGCGAGCACGCGGCCGACCGGCGCGCGCACGGGATCGATGAAGACGTTGGGCGCGACGCCCATCCACAGCACTACGAAGGCGATCGGCGCGAGGATGGCGTATTCGCGTGGGCTGAGATCGAGCAGGCCTTTCAGATCGGGTTTGGTGAGCGTGCAGAAGATCACGCGGCGGTAGAGATACAGCATGTAGGCCGCGCCGGTGATGAGGCCGGTGGTCATGATGAGTGCGAGCCAGGTGGAGGCGTGGAACGCGCCGTTGAGGCTGAGGAACTCGGCGACGAAGCCGCTGGTGCCGGGAAGGCCGACCGAACCGAGCGTGAAGAGGAGGAAGAAGAGCGCGTAACGCGGCATGATGTTGGCGAGGCCGCCGTAGCGTGAGATTTCGCGCGTGTGCAATCGGTCGTAGATCACGCCCACACACAGGAAGAGCGCACCAGAGATGAGGCCATGGCTGAGCATCATCACCATGCCGCCTTCGATGCCGTTACGATTGAGCGCGAACAGCCCGGCGGTGACGAACGCCATGTGCGCGACCGACGAGTAGGCGATGAGCTTCTTCATGTCGGTCTGCGCGAGCGCGACTAGGCTGGTGTAGACTACCGCGACCATCGAAAGCCCCCAGACGAGCCAGACGAGATCGACGCTGGCGTTGGGGAACATGGGGAGCGAGAAGCGGATGAAGCCGTAGCCGCCGAGCTTGAGGAGCACGCCCGCGAGGATGACCGAGCCTGCGGTGGGGGCCTCGACATGCGCATCGGGGAGCCAGGTGTGTACGGGCCACATCGGCATCTTGACCGCGAACGAGGCGAAGAAGGCGAGGAAGAGCCAGGTCTGCGCTTGCGGCGGGAAGTTGTGCGTGAGGAGTATGGGGATCGACGTGGTTCCGGCCTCGTGCGCCATATAGAGCATCGCGACCAGCATCAGCACCGAACCGAGCAGTGTATAGAGGAAGAACTTGTAGCTCGCGTAAATCCGCCGCGCGCCGCCCCAGATGCCGATGATGAGGAACATCGGAATCAGGCCGCCCTCGAAAAAGACGTAGAACAGGAACAGATCGGTCGCGGCGAACGTGCCGACCATCAGCGATTCCATGAACAGGAACGCTGCCATATATTCAGGCACCCGGGTTTTGACCGATTCCCAACTGGCGAGGATGCAGATCGGCATCAGGAACACGGTGAGCAGGATCAGGACGAGGCTGATCCCGTCCACGCCCAGCGACCAGGAGAAATAGGGCGCGAACAACGGCGCGTTCTCGGTGAACTGAAAGCCGCCATCCTTCAAATCGAAACCCAGCCACAACGCCACGCCCATGCCGAACAGCAGCAGCGTCACCGCCAGCGCCGCCCAGCGCGCCACCCGCGCGCGCGCGGCCTCGTCGCCGGGTACGAGCAGCAGCACGGCCGCCGCGAGCGTCGGAAACAGGACCATGATCGATAGCATCAGACGCCCCGGAACATGAGCCACGAGGCCGCCGCCGCGACGCCGACCAGCATCACCAGCGCATAGGTATAGACATAGCCCGATTGCAGCAGCTTCGCCGCGCCGGACGCATCGGTGACCAGCGTGGCCACGCCATCAGCCCCAAGTGCATCGATCACCTGCTTGTCGCCGCGCCAGAAAAGGCGACCGATGGCGAATGCCGGTTGTACCAAAATGGTGTCATAAAGCTCGTCAAAATACCATTTATGGAGCAGGAACTGATAGAGCCCGCGCCATGTCCTGGTGAAGCTGGCGGGAATATCGGTGTTCCATACATAGGAGTTGAGCGCGATCAGAAGGCCCAGCACCCAGGCGGCGGTGGGGGTGAGCGACACCCAGCGCGGCACGTGTTCCATCGCCGCGTATCGGCTCGGCGCAAAGGCGATCGCGCCGTTCCAGAACGCCTTCGCCCGCTCGGGATCGGTGAAGATCATGTGGCCAAGCCACCCCGCGAACGCCGCGCCCAGCGCCAGCAACGCAAGCGGGATCAGCATCGAGGGCGGGCTTTCGTGCGGGTGATAACCCCCGGTCTCGTCGGACATCGCATGGCCATCGGCTGCCGCTGCGTGCATGTCCGCACCGTGATCGTCGTGCGCGTGGGCGATGTTGGGCGAACCCGCCCAGCGCGGCTTGCCAGCGAAGGTGAGCAGGATCAGCCGCCACGAGTAGAAACTGGTGAGCAGGGCTGCGAGCGAACCGCAGACAAAGGCGACATAGCCCGCTTCGGTACCGCGCGCGAACGCAGCTTCCAGCGTTGCGTCCTTGGAGAAATAGCCCGCGAACGGGATGACGCCGGTGATCGCGAGCGTGCCGATCAGCATGAACGCGAAGGTGAAGGGGATCGCTTTACGAAGCCCGCCGTAGAACTTCATGTCCTGCTCGTGGTGCATCGCGTGGATGACCGAGCCTGCGCCGAGGAACAGCAGCGCCTTGAAGAAGGCGTGCGTAAACAGGTGGAACATCGCCGCGCCATAGGCCGAGACGCCCGCTGCGAAGAACATGTAGCCGAGCTGGCTCATGGTCGAATACGCGATGACGCGCTTGATGTCGGTCTGAACGGTGCCGACGGTGGCGGCCATGAACGCGGTGGCGGCACCGACATAGGTGACCACGGTGAGCGCGTAGGGTGCAGCCTCGAACAGGGGCGACATGCGGCAGACGAGGAAGACGCCCGCGGTGACCATGGTGGCGGCGTGGATCAGCGCGGAGACCGGCGTGGGGCCCTCCATCGCATCGGGGAGCCAGGTGTGGAGGCCGAGCTGGGCGGATTTCCCGCAGGCGCCCAGAAACAGCAGCAGGCAGACGCAGGTGAGCGCATCGACCGGTGCGCCGAGGAAATCGATCGTGGTGCCCTGCATCGCAGCCGCGTGCGCGAGGATGGGGCCGATCTGGATGGTGCCGAACAGCAGATACGCACCGAAAATGCCGAGCGCGAAGCCGAAATCGCCCACCCGGTTGACGACGAACGCCTTGATCGCGGCCGCATTGGCGGACGGCTTGTGGTACCAGAAGCCGATCAGGAGGTACGACGCGAGGCCCACCCCCTCCCAGCCGAAGAACAGTTGCACCAGATTGTCCGCCGTGACGAGCGCCAGCATGGCGAAGGTGAAGAGCGACAGATAGGCGAAGAAGCGGGGCTGGTCGGGGTCCTCCGCCATATAGCCCCAGCTATACAGGTGGACGACCGCGGCGACGGTGGTGACGACGACGAGCATCACCGCGACGAGCGTATCGAAATGGATGCTCCATGCGACCGCGAGATCGCCGCTGGTGAACCAGTCCATCAGGTGGACGGTCTGCGTGACGGGTGTATCGATCTGCTGCAGGAACAGCACCCAGCTCAGCACCGCGCACGCCGTGACGGTGAGCGTGGTGATGCTTTTGGCAAGCGTGGGGCCAAGCGCATCGCGGCCGAAACCCGCGATGACGGCGGCGGCGAGCGGCGCGAGCAGGATGAAGGCGAGCACCGCGCCTCAGCCCTTCATCTGGTTAATATCGTCGACCGCGATGGTGCCGCGGTTGCGGAAATAGAGCACGAGGATGGCGAGCCCGATCGCGGCCTCCGCCGCCGCGACGGTCAGCACGAACATCGCGAGCACCTGGCCGGTGAGATCGTGCAGGAACGACGAAAACGCGACCAAGTTAATATTCACCCCAAGCAAGATCATCTCGATCGACATCAGGATGATGATGACATTCTTCCGGTTGAGCATGATGCCGCTCACACCGAGCACGAACAGGATCGCGCCGACGACAAGATAATGTTCGAGCCCGATGCTCACAGCACCACGCCTTCGCCGGTCGTCACCTTGATCACATCGATCGCATTTGCGGGAGTGCGCGAGGTTTGCGCGCCGATATCCTGCCGCCGAACCCCGGTGCGCTGGCGGTGGGTGAGCACGATCGCGCCGATCAGCGCGGTCAACAGTACGATCCCCGCACCCGCAAACACAAAAGCGTATTTGGTGTAGATCAGCGCGCCCAGTGCCTGCGTATTGGTGGGCGCATTGCCTGCAACGGGCGCAGCGCGCACCGCGAGCGCACTGGCGGAAAAGGTCCAGCCGCTCGAAACGCCGACCGAGAGGAAAAATTCGATCGCGATGGCGGCCGCGATCAACAGGCCGAAAGGCAGATATTTCTGCATCCCCGATCGCAGCGACGCGAAATCGATATCGAGCATCATCACCACGAACAGGAACAACACCGCGACCGCACCTACATAAACGATTACGAGTATCATCGCGAGGAACTCTGCGCCGAGCAGCAGGAACAGCCCCGCCGCGTTGAAGAAGGCGAGGATCAGCCACAGCACGCTGTGCACCGGATTGCGCGCGAAGATCACCGCCGCGCCCGAGCCGCACACGATCGTGGCGAGCAAATAGAAAACGAAGGCGTGGACGTCCAAGGCGGCCTCGGCGGGATGGCCCGGCGGCGGGCCGGGGTTGGTGCGCTGCGGGATAGCGGGGGGGGGCGGAGGGCGCAAGCGGGGGCGGGTTGCCGTGTACGGCAAAGTGGACTAAGCGGGTGGACTAGGCTAGGAGGTGGACGATGAACGCGGTCAACATCCACGAAGCGAAAACCCGCTTTTCGCAGCTCGTCGCCGAGGTCGAGGCGGGGGGCGAGGTGATCATCGCGCGCGCTGGCACTCCCGTGGCCAAGCTGGTGCGCGCCGACGCGGTGATCGCGCCGCGCAAGCGGCGCTTCGGTCGGCTCGAAGGCATGGGCTATGTCTGGGACGAGTCGGCGTGGACCGAAGAGGATCAGAAGCAACTCGAAGCTGATTTCTACGACGGTCCATTGTTCCCTGACCAGGCGTGAGACTATTGCTCGATACGCAGATCGCGATCTGGCTCGAGATGGATCGCGGGCGACTGCCCACCCGAGCTACCGAACTCCTGAACGATGAAGCGAACGATCTCGCCTTCAGCGTCGTCAATATCTGGGAAGCGGTGATCAAGGCCGCGCGCGGTCGGCCGGACTTCACCGTCGATCCGGTCGCGCTTCGCGCCGCATTGCTCGAAGACGCGGTGACGGAACTCTCGGTCGCGGCGCATCATGTGCTTGGCGTCGCCACGCTCGTGCCCATTCACCGTGATCCGTTCGATCGGCTACTTGTCGCCCAGGCCCGCGCCGAGGGTCGCCGTCTCCTCACGACCGACCGTTTGCTCGCGCGCTATGGCGACTGGATCGAGGTCGTCTAACGTCTCACCTGGGCCGCGAGTGCGCTGGCGATC
Source organism: Sphingomonadales bacterium (assembly GCA_038238915.1). Lineage (GTDB taxonomy): Bacteria > Pseudomonadota > Alphaproteobacteria > Sphingomonadales > Sphingomonadaceae > JAVVHE01. The sequence goes on along the minus strand of JBBSFH010000004.1, from coordinate 140,258 downwards.
GCGCGCTCCAGCTGCGGATCGCCCGTCGACGCGAAGTCCGACGCGACCGGCGGGACGGCAATATCGGGTGTGACGCCCACCCCCTCGAACCGCGAACCATCGGGAAAACTCTCGCGCTTGGTGGATACGCGCAGCTGCATGCCAAGATCGGCGAAGGCGACCTTGTAGGGCTGGCCGGTCGATCCCAAGGTCGCCTCCCCCAGGATCGAGCCGCGATGCGCGGTCTTGAAGCGGATCGCGAAATCCTCGCACGCCGAGGCGCAGTGCCGATCGATCAGCAGCGCCGCGCGCCCGCTGAACGCGCCGGGCACGGGCTGGGTCACGTCGGGGCAGTAGCGGATCATCGCCTTGGGAAGCGGATTGTCGCCGGGATCGAATGAGCCGTGCGCGTCGAACTCGGCAACCGTAAACGGCGTCGTGACGACGGTGCCCGTGTAGGGCCGATCCATCATCGCGGCCCCGAGTTTGCCCGGCGAGTTGCCGCCGCCGTTGCCGCGCACGTCGAACAGGATCAGCGGCGCGTCCATGTGGGCGCGGACGGCGGCGACGGCGGCGTCTTCGAACTTGGGGTCGCCGAAGCTGGGAATGGCGATCACCACGGTGCCATCGGGGCGGAGCGTGGTGATCGTTTCCTTGGCTCTTGTGCGGCCCTGCAGTGCGCCGAGCGCGCCACGGTCGATGGCGATGCGGCGTCCATCGGTGAGCGTGAGCGTGAAGCGATCGGGGAGCATATAGGTCTCGTAGAAGACGCCGCTATCGCGGGCGCGCTCGTTGGATTCGCCGATCAGCGCGCGGACCGGGACGACCCAGGTTTGGATCGGCACGTTGTCGATCGCGACGATGACCGCTCCGGGTGCGAGGGCTTGGGCGCGCGAGGTGCGGACCGTCCAGCGGCCACCGATCGGTTCGGCGTAGAAGGGTGCGGGGCGGGGATCGGCGTACAGCGCCTCATCGGTGAAGCCGCTATGGCCGTTGTTCAAGCTGGCGACGAGGCGCATCGTGGCGAGGCTGAAGCTGCGCCGATCGGGGGCGGCGAGTGCTTCGGACAGGTAGGCGCGGAAGTGCGCGTCCCAATCATAATCGGCGGGCAGCCCTTCCCAATGGGCAAAGTATCGGCGGACGGTGTGGTAGATTTGTGCGGCGATCCACGCGCGATCCGCCGCGCCTGGGTTATGCGCGAGCCCAGACGGGGGCGCGGGATCGGATGGGGCGGCGATGGCAGGGGGCGCGCTTACGCCCGTGCACGCAACGACGATCGCGGCGAAAGCCTTGCCTCCAAATGCTGGCATCGCCTCGATCCCTCTGTTCGATGTGGAGACCGTAACCGCTCTGTGTCGCTAGAGCAATACAGTAGTCGCGATTACCGCCACGGCGCATCCGCCGCGAGATTGGCCGCGAGCGCGCTCTCCCAGCGGTCGCCGTTGGCGATCAGCTTGGCCTTGTCGTAGAACAGTTCCTCGCGCGTTTCGGTGGCAAATTCGAAGTTGGGCCCTTCCACGATCGCGTCGACCGGGCAGGCCTCCGCGCACAGGCCGCAGTAGATGCACTTGGTCATGTCGATATCGTAGCGCGTGGTGCGCCGACTGCCGTCCTCGCGCGGTTCTGCCTCGATCGTGATCGCAAGCGCGGGGCACACCGCCTCGCACAGTTTGCACGCGATGCAGCGCTCCTCGCCATTGGGATAGCGCCGGAGCGCGTGCTCGCCGCGAAACCTCGGCGAGATGTGGCCTTTTTCGAAGGGGTAGTTGATCGTCACCTTGGGCTTGAGCGCATATTTGATCGACAGCGCGAGGCCTTTGACGAACTCGATCAGCAGCAGCGATTTGGCGTTGTGGGCGAAACTCGCCATCAGGAAACCTTTCCGAACTGGCCGGTGACGAACAATAGCCAGCCCGAAACCACGAACACCCACAGCAGCGAGATCGGCAGGAACACCTTCCACCCCAGTCGCATCAGCTGATCGTAGCGGTAACGCGGCACGATCGCCTTCACGAGTGCAAACAGCACGAAGACGAGGAACATCTTGGCGATGAACCAGATAAAGCCCGGCACAAGATACAGCGGTGCCCAGTCGACCGGCGGCAGCCAGCCTCCGAGAAACAGCACCGAAGTCATCGCGCACATCAGCAGGATGTTCGCATATTCGCCGAGCTGGAACAGCGCGAAGCTCATCGACGAATATTCAACCTGATAGCCCGCAACCAGTTCGCTCTCCGCCTCGGGCAGATCGAACGGCGGACGGTTGGTCTCGGCGAGCGCGGAGATGAAGAAGATCACCCCCATCGGCAGCAGCAGCGGGTTGAAGATATTGGCGTTGATTACGCCCAGCACCGCGCCCTGCTGCGCGCACACGATGCTCGAAAGATTGAGCCCGCCCGCAACGCTGTGCGCGCAGCCCGAAAGCGCTCCGAGTGCGGCCGGGTGGCCCGACGCGACGCCGTCGCTGAACGCCTGCGTGTAGAGGATCACGGAAATCAGCACGAGGCCGATCGAGACCTCGTAGCTGACCATCTGCGCCGCCGAACGCAGGCCGCCCAGAAACGGATATTTGGAATTGGATGCCCAGCCCGACATGATGATCCCATAGACGCCGAGGCTCGAGACCGCGAACAGGTACAGGATGCCGACGTTGATGTCGGCCAGCGCATAGCCCGCATCGAACGGGATCACCGCCCATGATACAAGCGCCAGCGTGAAGGTGATCGCGGGGGCGAGCAGGAAGATGCCCTGGTTCGCACCCGAAGGCACGATCGTTTCCTTTAGGAACAGTTTCAGTCCATCGGCGAAGGATTGCAGCAGGCCGAACGGACCCACCACATTGGGGCCCTTGCGCATCTGCACCGCCGCCCAGACCTTGCGATCGACCCACACGATCATCGCGACCGAAAACAGCAGCGGCAGCGTGAGCAGCAGAATCCACGCGATCGTGCCCGCGAGATAGCCCGGCTGCTGGCCGAGCTGGGACTGGAAGAAGGCGATCATCCACGCGCCTTAGCAGCGGCCGCGCGCGCGCGGAAGCGCGGCACGGGCGCTTGTGCCCGCGCTTCCAAGCCCCGGTGGCCTATCCCGCCCAGTCCAGCCCGATATCCACCGCAGGCGCGCTCTGCGTCAGCCGCCCCACGCTGACGTACGTCACCCCGGTCTCCGCAATCGCCCGCACCGTCTCCAGCCGCACGCCGCCGCTCGCCTCGGTCGGCACGCGCCGCGCCACGATCGCCACCGCCGCACGGAGCCCGTCCACCGCCATGTTATCGAGCAGCAGCCGGTCCGCTCCCGCCGCCAGCGCGGGCTCGATCTGGTCGAGCCGATCGACCTCAACCTCCACAGCCAACCCCGCCGCTTTCGCGCGGCGCACCGCCTCGCCAATGCCCCCGGCGTGCGCAACATGATTATCCTTGATCAGCACCGCGTCGAACAGCCCCATGCGGTGATTGGTGCCGCCGCCCATGCGTACCGCATATTTATCGAGCACGCGCAGGCCTGGGATCGTTTTCCTCGTATCGAGCAGTACCGCGCCCGTGCCCGCAATCGCCTCCACATAGGCCCGCGTCACGGTGGCGATCCCCGAAAGATGCTGGACGATGTTCAGCGCGCTCCGCTCGCCGGCAAGCAGCGCGCGCGCGTTGCCCTCCACGCGGCAAAGCACATCGCCCGCGTGGGCCGTGCCGCCATCGCCTACGCCGATCTCGATCCGCACGTCGGGATCGAGCGCGCGGAACATCGCCGCCGCCGCCGCCAATCCCGCCACCACCCGCGGCTCGCGGGCCACCATCGCTGCCGTCAGCCGCGTATCGGCGGGAATTACGGCGGCCGAGGTGATGTCTCCCCCCTCCCCCAGATCTTCGGCGAGCGTCACGCGGACAAGCTCGGCGATGGCGGCGGCAAGTGGATCGATATGGGTCATCGCGGCGCGTTACCCGCCCCGCCCCGCGCCCGCAAACCGCCTTGCCAGCCCCGCCCGCCGCCGCCATGACCCCGCACATGCAAACCGCCCCGCCAACCGCCCCGCGCGTCAACCCCTGGGTCGATGCCATTGCCGCCTATGTGCCCGGCAAGGCGAAGACCGCCGATGGCCGCCCCGCGATCAAGCTCAGCGCGAACGAGAACCCGTTCGGCCCACCCGCCGCCGCGATCGAGGCGATGGCCGCAGCACTGCCCCACGCGCACCGTTACCCGGACGGCTCGGCGACCGCGCTGCGCGCCGCGCTCGCCGCGTATTATGACATCGAAGCGACACGCATCATCTGCGGCGCTGGATCGGACGAGGTGCTCCAGTTTGCCGCCACCGCGTTTGCCGGTCCCGGCGACGAGGTGCTGATGACGCAGTTCGCCTTCTCGGTGTACCCGATCGCCGCGCAGCGCGTGGGGGCAACCGCGGTCGTTGTGCCCGAACGCGATTATACCGCCGATGTCGATGCGCTGCTTGCCGCCGTCACGCCGCGCACGCGGATGGTCTTCCTCGCCAATCCCAATAATCCTACCGGCACCGTTCTGCCGCGCGCCGAGATCGAGCGGCTACACGCGCACCTTCCCGCGCACGTCCTGTTCGTCCACGATAGCGCCTACGCCGAGTATCTCGCTGGCGATCCCGATTATACCGATGGCATCGATCTCGCCCGCGCCGCGCCCAACATCCTCGTCACGCGAACCTTCTCCAAGATCCACGGGCTGGGCGGGGCGCGCGTCGGCTGGGGCTATGGCCCCGCTGCGGTGATCGCGGCGATGGACAAGGTGCGCGGCCCCTTCAATCTCACCACCGATGCGATGGCGGGAGCGGTCGCGGCGCTCGCGGACACCGCGCACGCCGATCGCTCGCGCGCGCACAACACGCAGTGGCGCGCCTGGCTCGCGGCCGAGTTCGCCGGGTTCGGCAACCACGGCATCCGCGTGATCCCGTCCGCCGCCAATTTCCTGATGCTAGAATTCCCCGAAAGCGGGGCGCTTACCGCCGAAGCCGCGTTCAAGGCTCTGATGGCAGCAGGCTACATCACGCGCTGGCTGGTGCCGCAGGGCATGGACCGCAACCTCAGGATCTCGATCGGTACCGAAGAGGAAACGCGCGGCGTCGCCGCCGCCCTGCGCGCCTTCGTCGAACATCAATCGGGCTGAGCGCGCCGCGATTGCGCGAGCCGCCGACTTTCGCACCGACGAACGTCAGCCCAATCCGCGTGTTACCGCGCCAGCGACGCCGCGAGCCGGCTCTGGAGCGCGCGCGCCGGGCTTTCCATGCGAGTGGCGCGTCTGTGGTCGTGCAGCCCCTCGACCAGCGCAAACAGGGTCCGCGTTGCCTCGGCAAGCGCGCGCGCGCGCGGCGGAAGTTCGAGACCATCCTCGTCGCTGAACAGCTGCGCGGCGCTACCCACCGCCTCGGGCGGAGCCTCGGTCCGCGCGTCGTGATGGACCAGCCAGTCGACAAGCCGGTTGAGCCGCGTCGCCAGCTTCAGCGCGACCCGGGCGATGGCCGCCTGCGCGTCAGGCTCCATCAAGGGCAACGCGAACTCAAGCTCCTCCCCGCCGAAATAGCTCTCGACCTCATCGGCGAGCACCATTGCGTCGACGGTCAACGCCTCGACGACGGTTCGATGAATCGCGACCGGAGAATCATGCCGTCCCATGTCTGCACTCTGCCACATCTGTTACGGTCGTTGAAGCTCTAATGCGACAAGCCGCTCACGTACACCGCCAGTAACGGCCACGCAGCGCGCACTTGCAATGGAATTGTGCGCTCAGGCGATGATATCAGGCCGAATCCGGTCGCGCAGATCCGCGATTTCGTCGCGCAAACGCAGCTTGCGCTTCTTCAGCCGCGCGAGCTGCACCTGATCGTGCCCGGCTTCGCGCGAGAGCGCCGCGATCGCGGTATCGAGATCGCGGTGTTCCTCGCTGATCGTGTGGAGGCGTTCGATCAGCTCGTCCGTTTCCACGCGGTTTCCCCTTGCGCCGATTTGCGCAACATCCCGCTCAATCGAGCACGATCCGCATCTCGCGCGCAACCTCCCCAAGGCGCGCGCGAATATCGTTGCGTCCCTCGGCAAGCCAGCGCGCCATCGCCGCGCGCAACGGAACGAGCTGCGCCGAGCGCACCATCGCCTTGATTGGCCCGATCGCGGCGGGCGTGATCGAGAGCGTCTCGATACCGATCGCCATCAGCGCGAGCGATTCGAGTGGCCGCCCGCCCATTTCACCACATGTGGTGAGCGGGGTGCCCGCCGCACGGCACGCCGCGACCACGCGCGCCAGGAAGCGCAGCACCGCCGGGGACAGCCAGTCGTAACGATCCGCGAGCTTGGGATTGCCGCGATCGGCGGCGAACAGGAACTGCAGCAGATCGTTGGTGCCGATCGATAGGAAATCGATTTGCGGCAGAAATTCGCCCAGCATTTCAGCGAGCGCGGGCACTTCGAGCATCGCGCCGTAGCGGACCGCGATCGGCCCTGGCCGCCCCGCCGCCGCAGCGCGCGTGCGCTGATGTTCGACCACCGCCTTGGCGGCGGCGAACTCCCACGGTTCGCTGACCATCGGGAACATCAGCCGGAGCACGCGCCCCGCCGACGCATCGAGCAGCGCGCGCGCCTGCACCGTCAACAGCCCCTGCCGATCGAGCGAGAGCCGCAGCGCGCGCCAGCCCATCGCGGGGTTCTCGTCATCGGCCTCCTGCAGATAGGGAACCGCCTTGTCGCCACCGATATCGACCGAACGGAATACCACGGGCTTGTCGCCCGCCGCGTCGAGCATCGTGCGGTAAAGCGCGGTCTGCCTGCCCCGCCGAGGCAGGGTCGCGGAGACGAGGAACTGGAATTCGGTGCGAAACAGCCCGATCCCGTCTGCATTGGTGAGCGCGAGCGCCTGCGCATCGTGCGCGAGGCCTGCATTGATGTAGAGTTTGATCGCCACTCCATCGCGGCTGATCGCTGGCAGATCGCGGATCTCGGCGTATCGCTTCTGCTTTTTCGCGCGCAATGCTGCGAGCGCGTTGAACTGCTTCAGCATCGCAGCCCCTGGCCGCACGTGCACGCAGCCGCTGCCAACATCGAGCAGCAGTGGATCGCCGTCCGCGATCAGCCCGCGCAGATTGGCCACGCGCCCCAGCACGGGCACGCCCATCGCACGCGCGATGATGATCACATGCGCGGTCTGGCTCCCCTCCTCCAGCACCACGCCCTTCAGATAGCGCTGATCATATTCGAGCAGCTCGGCCGGCCCGAGGTTGCGCGCGAGCACGATGGTATCCTCGCTCAGCCCCGCCTGCGCCGCGGTCCCGATCTTGCCCGCCACGATCCGCATCAGCCGGTTGGCGAGATCGTCCAGATCGTGCAGCCTTTCGCGGAAGAACGCATCGTCCAGCCGCCGCATCCGCACGCGCGTGCGCTGCTGCACCTGCTCGATCGCGGCTTCGGCAGTCAGCCCGCTGTCGATCGCTTCGAGAATCCGCCGCCGCCAGCCTTCGTCGATCGCGAACAGCCGGTACGTCTCCAGAATATCGCCATGATCGCCCGGGCCGCTGAATTCGGCCTGGCCCTGCATCCGCTCGATCTGGCGGCCAAGCTCGGTGAACGCAGCTTCCAGGCGCGCGCGCTCGGCCTCGATGTCGTCCGCAACCGTGTGCTCGATCGTCACGCGCGGCTGATGGTGGACAGCCCGCCCCCGCCCAAGGCCGAGCACCAGCTTAGTACCGCTCAACCGCACTGGCCCCTGCATCCGCGCGCGGTCTGCGCCGAGCGACACATCGTCCACCAGCCCCGCGCCCGCGATCAGTTCGGACAGCACCATCGCCACCGTTGCCAGCGCTTCCATCTCGACATCGTCGAACAGGCGGTCTTCCAGATGCTGCACGCACAGCACGCCGATCGCGACCTCCGAACGGATGATCGGCACGCCCGCGAAGCTGCGGAACAGATCCTCGCCCGTCTCGGGCCGGTAAACGAACTCGGGGTGCGCGCGCGCGTCAGCGAAATTCAAAGGCTCGCGCGTTGCAGCGATGGTGCCCACGAGGCCTTCACCCTGGCCCAGCCGCGTCACATGCACCGCCTCCTGCGCGAGACCGCGCGTGGCGAACAGTTCGAGTTGGCCGTCGCGCCGCAGGTATATCGAGCACACCTCGGCATCGAGCGCCGCCGCAATCAGGCGCACTACCTGGTTGAGCTTGGTTTGCGCGGTGGTCCCGCTCGCCATCACCTCGACCAGACGGCGCAGGATCTCGCGGGCGGCGTTGGCGCGGGTCATCGCACCGCCCTACCGGACGGCGCGCCCGCTGTCGAAGCCCCTCATCGGGGCTAGCGGTCGAGCGCCACCTTGGCCTCGCTCACCAGCGTAGCGATGATATCCGCCACGGGCTCCTCGGCGGTGACCATGCCAACCGATTGCCCCGCCATCAGCGATCCGTTTTCGATATCGCCGTCAACCACCGCGCGGCGCAGCGATCCCGCCCAGTAATGTTCGATCGCCAACTGACCGTCCGCGAGCGCGATGCGCCCCGCATCCACCTCGGCCGCGATCTCGCGCTGGCGTGCCATGAATTCTTCCTGGCCACGGTTCTTGAGCGCACGCACCGGGATCACCGGAAAACGCGGATCGACCTGCACGCTCGACACCGCGTCGCGTGCGGGCGCGCGGATGAAGGCGCGCTTGAACGCGGGATGCGCGATGCTCTCGCGGCAGGCGGCGAACCGCGTGCCGAGCTGCACGCCGCTCGCGCCCATCTCCAGATAGGCCGCGATCATCCGCCCATTGCCAATACCGCCCGCGACGAAAACGGGAACGTCTTCGATCACCGGCAAGATCTCCTGCGCGAGCACGCTCGTGGAAACCGGGCCGATATGGCCGCCCGCTTCGGATCCCTCGATCACCAGCGCGTCCACACCGCTGCGCACCAGCTTCTTCGCCAGCGCGGCTGCGGGCGCAAACGCGATCAGCTTCATGCCAGCATCCTTGATCGCGGCGATCGCTGGTCCCGGCGGCAGACCACCCGCGAGCACTACGTGGCTGACGCGCAGCTCGGCGCAGACCGCGATCAGATCGAGCAGCAACGGGTGGAGCGTTATCAGGTTAACCCCGAACGGTCGCGCCGTCAGCGCCTGTGTCGCGGCGATTTCGGTGCGCAGCAGATCGGGCGTCATCGATCCGCACGCGATCACGCCAAAGCCACCCGCGTTCGAAATCGCGCTGACCAGATGGCGTTCGCTGACCCACGTCATCGCGCCCGCCATGATCGCGTACTGCGATCCGAGCAGTGCGCGGCCGCGCTGGGTGAGTTGATCGAGGCGGTCTTCGGAGCAGGCGGGTGTAATCATCGGATCGTCGCTAGGCCATCGGCACGCGCGCGACAAACCTCAGCGCACCGCGCCGCCGCCGAGCACGGTGTAGAGCAGAGCTGCGTTGGTGAGCTGCTGGCCGCGCACGTCCACCACCGCCTGCTCGGCGGCGAACAGATCGCGCTCGGCGTCGAGGACTTCGAGATAGCCCGCGACGCCGTTGCGGTAGCGCAGATTGGCCAGTCGCGCGCGCTCGCGCTGCGCGGCGAGTGCCAGTTGCTGCGCCTCGAGCTGTTCGGCGAGCCAGCGGCGACCTGCCAGGCCGTTGGCGACTTCCTGGAACGCGGTCTGGATCGTGCGCTGATAGGTAGCGACCGCCTCGTCGTGCTGGGCCCGGGCGAGCGCGAGGTTCGCGCGCGTCCGGCCAAAATCGAAGAGGGGGAGTGTCGCGGTTGGCCCCGCATTGTAAGTGAAGCCGCTGCTGGTGAAGAGGCCGCTGAGCGAGCCGCTGGCGAAACCCGCCGCTGCGGTGAGCGATATCTGCGGGAAGAAGGCGGCGCGCGCGACGCCGATGTTGGCGTTGGCAGCGATCAGCGTCTGCTCGGCGGCGGCGATATCCGGGCGGTTGGCGAGCAGCGACGACGGAAGGCCGGGCGCGACATCGCCGACCGCGCCCTTTGCAAAGATCGGCAGCGGGGGCGGCAATGCGCCCTCGGCAGGACCGCCGGTCAATGTCAGCAGCAGATTTTCCGCCTGCGCGCGGCTGTTTTCGAGGATGGTGGCTTCGGTTTGCGCCTGGCGAAGCAGGACTTCGGTCTGGGTGTAATCCAGAGCCGACGTCACGCCCGCATCAAGCCGGAGCTTGGCGATGCGAACCGCTTCGTTGCGGCTGGCAATCGCGCGCTGCGCGAGATCGATGCGTTCGGTCAGATTGCGTGTGGCGATATAGGCGGCGGCGGTCTGCTCGATCAGGGTGAGCTGGAACGCGCGCCGGGCCTCTTCGGTCGCCAGATAGCGCGCGAGCGCGGCGGCGGAGAGCGCCCGTACCCGACCCCAGAAATCTAGTTCGAACGCCGCAACACCGACGTTGACGCTTTCGTAACGATAATCGACGCCGCTCGAGTTGCCGCCGCGCGCGACGCCCGAGGTGCGCGCGGCGGTGGTGGCGGCGGTTGCACCGAACGCTGGATATTGGCTGGCGCGCGCGACGCGAAACTGCGCGCGCGCCTCGGCGACACGCGCCACCGAAGCGGCAAGATCGCGGTTGTGCGCGAGCGCACGATCGATCAGCGCGACAAGGCGCGGATCACCGAACGCGGTCGCGTAGCCGAGTGTGCGGGCGGCGGGGGCCGGGGCGGAGGGTGCGGCATACGCGGCGGGGATCGGCGCGGGGGGGCGGGTGTAGGCGGGAGTGAGCGAGCAGGCGGAGAGGGCAAGGGCACCAAAAACCGGGGTTCGCGCGAGCCATCCCCCTCCGTCGGGCTTCGCCCGCCACCTCCCCCAGAGGGGGAGGATCGATCCTTCCCCTCTGGGGGAGATGCCAGCACGGCGCAGGGGGCGGGGGCCACTCACGCCCGCACCGGCTCGCGCCGCCGCACGATCCAGCGCATGATGCTGACGAAGAACACCGGCACGAACAGCAGCCCGAGCGCGGTGGCAAAGATCATGCCGCCCATCACACCCGTGCCGATCGCCTGGCGGCTGGTCGCGCCCGCGCCCGTGGACAGCACGAGCGGGGTGACGCCCAGGATGAAGGCGAGGCTGGTCATGACGATCGGGCGGAAGCGCAGCCGCACCGCCTGCTCGATCGCGGCGATGGTGGAGAGGCCTTCCTCCTGCAACTGCTTGGCGAACTCGATGATGAGGACGGCATTCTTGGCGGAAAGGCCGATGATCGCGATCAGGCCGATCTTGAAATACACGTCGTTCTGCAGACCGCGCAGATCGGCGGCCACCAGCGCGCCGAGCACGCCCAAGGGCACGATCATGATGACCGCGAGCGGGATCGCCCAGCTTTCGTACAGCCCCGCCAGCACGAGGAAGACAATCAGCAGCGATAGCGAGAGCAGCAGCGGAAGCTGGCCCGCCGACTGGACCTCTTCATACGAAGTTGCAGTCCATTCGTAATCGAACCCGGGAGGGAGCGTCTTGGCGAACCGCGCCATCGCCGCGATCGCTTCTCCCGTCGAGTGGCCCGGCGCGGCGTTACCTGCGATACTGAGTGAGGGATAGCCGTTGTAGCGATCGAGCTGCTGCGGCCCGGCGGACCAGTCGGCGGTGGTGAACGCGCTGAACGGCACCATCTGGCCCTGCAGCCCACGCACGCGCAACTGCAGGATGTCGTTGGGCGTCAGGCGCTGCGACGGTTCGGCCTGCATCAGCACGCGCAGTACGCGGCCCTGGCGGTTGAAATCATTCGCATAGGCAGAGCCAAAGGCGATCGACAACGTGTTGTTGATGTCCGCGATGTTCAGCCCAAGCGCGCGCGCCTTGATGCGATCGACCACCACTTTCACCTGTGGGCCAACCTCCTGGCCTTCGGGCCGTGCGCCGCTGATCGTGGGATCCTTGGACGCCTCGCCCAGAAGTTGCCCGCGCGCGGCGACGAGCGCGGCGTAGCCGTTGCCGCCACGGTCCTGCAGGCGGAAGCTGAAGCCGGTCGCGTTGCCGAGTTCGCGGATGGGGGGCGGGTTGATCGGTACGATCAGCGCACGAGGGTCGCCGCTCCACCGTTTGGTCGCGCGCTCGATGATCGCGAGCGCGCCATGTTCCTTGCCGGGACGCTCGCTCCACGGCTTGAAGCGAATGAACATCTGGGCGGCATTCTGGCCCGAGCCGAAGACGCTGAAGCCCAGGATCGAGATGCGTTGTACCTGTTCCGGGATGTGCGCGTAATAGTTGAGCACATCGTCGCGCACCGCCTTGGTACGTTCCTGTGTGGCACCAGGCGGGAGCTGGATCGCGGTGATGATGTAGCCCGCATCCTCGGCCGGCAGATAGCCGCCGGGCAGGCGCGCGAACAGGATCGCCATGAGGCCGGTGAGCAGCGCAAACACCGCGAGCCACCGGATCGGCCTGGCGACCATGTGCTCCGACGCGCCCTGATAACTGTTGGAGAGCGAACCGAAGCGGCGGTTGAAGGCGGCGAAGAAGCCCCGGCGCGCGCGGGGTTTGTTTTTAAGCAGCAGCGCGCACAGCGCCGGCGTGAGGCTGAGCGCGAGGAAGGCGCTGAACGCCATCGAGAGCACGAGCGTCACCGAAAACTGCCGGTAAATGCCACCGACCGAGCCGGGGAAGAACGCCATCGGCAGGAAGACGGCGGTGAGCACGAGCGTGATGCCGATCACCGCGCCGGTGATCTGGCCCATCGCCTTGGCGGTCGCGTCGCGCGGGGACAGCCCCTCCTCGTGCATGATGCGCTCGACATTTTCGATCACCACGATCGCATCGTCCACCAGAATGCCGATCGCGAGCACCATGCCGAAGAGCGTCAGCACGTTGATCGAGTATCCGAGCAGGTACAGCCCCAGACACGTACCGCCGAGCGCGACGGGGACGACGATGGTGGGGATGATCGTGGCGCGCAGCGACTGGAGGAACAGCAGCATTACAAGGAAAACGAGCGCGACCGCCTCGGCCAAAGTCTTGACGACTTCGCGGATCGAGATCTGGACGAAGAGCGTGCTGTCGTAGGGGACCGTCCACGTCACACCCTGCGGCAAGGTTTTTGCGAGTTCGGCCATCTTGGCCTTGATCGCGTTCCCCGTTTCCAGCGCGTTCGATCCGGGTTGCAGGCGGATGGCGATGCCCGCGCCTGGCTGACCGTTGACGCTGAACGCGATGTTGTAGTTGGCCGCGCCCAGTTCGACGCGCGCGACATCGCCGAGGCGCACGGTGGAGCCATCGGGATTGGCCTTGAGGATGATGGCGCGGAACTGCTCGGGCGAGGTCAGGCGGCTCGGAGTGACCACGGTGGCGGCGAGTTGCGTGCCGGGCGGCGAGGGAAGCGCGCCGATCGAGCCGCCTGCAGTCTGCGCGTTCTGTTCGCGCACCGCGTTCAGCGCGTCGGCGGGGCTGAGGCCGTAGCCAGTCAATTTGGCCGGATCAAGCCAGATGCGCATAGCATATTCGGAGCCGAATAGCACCGCATCGCCCACGCCCTGGACGCGGCGGAGTTGATCGAGCACGCGGGTGGTTACGATGTTGCCGAGTTCGTAGCGATCGTGGCTGGCATCGGGCGAATAAACGCCCACGATGAGCAGGAAATCGCGGCTCGCGCGATCGATCAATATGCCCTGGCGCACAACCTCCTGCGGCAGGCGGGACGATACGCGGCTCAGGCGGTTCTGCAGATCGACCTGCGCCAACTGGATGTCGGTGCCGGTCTTGAAGGTAACGGTGGTAGAAGCCGATCCATCGGCGGTGCTGCTGCTGCTTAGGTACAGCAGTCCATTCAGCCCGTTCAACTCCTGTTCGACGAGGCTGGTGACATTCTCGTCCAGTGTCTGCGCGTCCGCGCCCGGATAGGTGTAGCTGATCGTGATCGAGGGCGGGGCCACGCTCGGGTATTGTGCGATGGGCAGGTTGAGCAGCGCGAGGAGGCCACCCAATGCGATCAGGATCGCGAGCACGCCCGCGAAGATGGGCCTGTCGATGAAGGCGTGCGCGAAGGTGGCGCGGATGGGTGCGGGCGGCACGGCCCCCTCCGTCGCGCTGCGCGCGCCACCTTCCCCAGAGGAGGAGGATCGATCCTCCACCTCGGGCGGTGGTGCCCGAAGGGCGGAGGGGGCGCCGGCACCGTCCATCACCGCGCGGGTGCGCCCGCCATCACCGGCGCGACCACCGATCCCGGCCGCGCCTTCTGGATGCCGACCACGATGATCTTCTCGCCCGCGCGCAGGCCGCCCACCACCACCCAGCGCGTATCGATCAACTGGCCGAGCGTCACCGGACGCGACACCACCTTGTTGCCCGTGCCCACCATCAGCACGCTCGCACCCTCGGGCTTCAACACCACAGCGGACTGGGGAATGGTAATCGCGTCCGACGTCACTCCGGCTTCGACCCGCGCGCGGACGAACTCGCCCGGCAGCAGCAGGCGGCGCGGATTGGGGAACACCGCGCGCAGCGAGACGCCGCCGGTGGTGGGATCGACCGAAAGATCGAGGAAGTTGAGGCGGCCCGACTGATCGTAGCGCGTGCCATCCTCGAGCAGCAGCGTCACCCGCGTCTTCGCTAGGCCGAGCGTGTGGACATCGCCGCGATCGATCTGACGGCGCAGCGCGAGCAGTTCGGCGTTCGACTGGCTGAAATTGACATAGATCGGATCGAGTTGGTCGATCGTCGTCATCAGCGTCGCCGCGGTGGAGGACGCGAGCGCACCCTCAGTGACCGCGCTGCGACCGGCGCGGCCAGCGATCGGCGCAGTCACGGTGGCGTAGCCCAGATTGAGGCGCGCCTGCTCGCTCTGCGCGGTAGCCGAGCGCACGTCCGCCTGCGCCTGAGCGAGCTTGCCGACGGCGGCGTCATATTCCTGGCGACTGATCGCGTTCTCGGCCACGAGCGGCCGGAAGCGGTCGACATCCTGTTTCGCGTTCAGGGCAACGGCGTGCGCGCGGCCGAGCGCACCGGTCGCGGCATCGAAGGTGGCGCGCAGCGGCAGCGGATCGATGCGGTATAGCACCTGCCCGGCCTTCACGTCCGAACCTTCCTGGTACAGCCGTCGCTCGACGATGCCCGTTACGCGCGCGCGCACCTCGGCGGTGCGCACCGCCTGCACGCGGCCGGGGAACTCGAGCAGGTTGGGGGTGGGTGCGGCGCGGACGGTATCTAGGATCACCTGCGGCGGCGGCGGCGCGCCTCCGCCAGCGCCTCCGCCGGGCGGGGTCGTCTTGTCCACGCTGCGCCCTTCGCCGCCACAACCAGCCAAAAGCGCGAGCAGCGCCAGCGCAGGCAGGCGGTGGACGGATGCGATCATCTTGAAATCCAGAACGGCGCCCGAAGGCGGCACGGACAGGTAGGGCAACGCACGGCGCGTCGTCAAACGGCGCGACAAAGCCGGGTGCGACGTTCGCACGCACGTGGTACGATCCCTCCACCATGATGGGAGCATCGAGATGATCAGCGGCGCGCATGTGATGATCTATTCGGCGAACGCGGAAGCGGACCGGGCTTTCTTTCGCGATGTGTTCGAGATGAAAACGGTCGACGCGGGGGGCGGCTGGCTGATTTTCGCCGTGCCGCCGACCGAACTGGGCATCCATCCCGCCGCGACCGGCGGCAAGACCGATTTCTATCTGATGACCCCCGATCTCGACGCATTCGAGGCGAAAATGGCGTCGGCAGGCGCGGCGGTGATGCCCGCGATGGAGGAAGGCTGGGGCCGCGCGGTCAACGTGACGCTGCCGAGCGGCATGACGATGGGCGTCTATCAGCCGCGCCACGCGCACCCGCATTGAGGTCGCGCCCGCGCCTTGCCGCCGCTGCGCTAGACGCCTAACACACCCGCCATGTTCAACGGAGGTTACTTATGCGTCTGGCCCTTGCTGCTGCCCTGCTTCTCGCCGCCACGCCGCTCGCACTTGTTCCGGTGAGTGCGGTCACTGCCGCAACATCCGCCGCAGCACGCTCGCCAGCGCTCGCCAGGATTTTCCACGATTCAGACGAGGGCCAACTCAAGCGAAGTCCGATCCAGGGGCTGTTCCGCGGCGATCTGCGCTACGCTGATCGGTTCGGCGATTATCTGAGCGATTCTTCGATCGCCGCCAACCTCGCGGCTGCGCAGCAGGATCTTGCGGCGCTGAACGCGATCGATCGCGCCTCGCTCAGCGCGGCAGACAAGGTGAGCTACGATGTGTTCAAGTTCCAGACGCTGGACACCATCGCGGGACTTCAGCCAGCAATCGTTGCAGCAACGATCGTTCGGCCGATCGATCACTTCCAGGGTTTTCATACCTTTTTCCCCGACCTGTCGTCGGGCGAGGGAGCGGCTCCGTTCAAGACACTGACAGATTATGAGAATAATCTGAAGCGGATCGACGGTTTCGTTGCCACTCTCGATGCGGCGATCGTGCGCTTCCGCCAGGGCGAGACGAGCGGGGTGACGCAGCCGGTGCTGGTGGTGGACAATGTGCTGGGCCAGCTCGACGCGCTGATCGCGCAGGGCGTCGACAAGAGCCCGTTCATGGGGCCGACGCACAAATATCCCGCCTCGATCTCGGCTGCCGATCAAACACGACTGACCGCGACGTATGCGGCGGCGGTCAAAGACAAGATCGATCCTGCCTATGTGCGCATGCGCGACTTCCTGAAGACCGAGTACCGCCCGCATGCGCGCACCAGCGTGGGGCTGGGGCAGATGCCGGGCGGTCCGGCGCTGTACGCGTATCTGGTCCGCTCGACGACGACGACGAACATGACGCCCCCGCAAATTCACGCGCTGGGCCTGAGCGAGGTGGCGCGGATCAGGGCGGGGATGGAAGCGATCCGCAAGCAGGTCGGCTTCAAGGGCACGCTCGCCGAGTTCTTCGTTGCGCTGCGCAAGGATCCCAAGCTCGCGCCCGCGTCCGCACAGGCATTCGGCGACGATTTCCGCAAGATCAAGGCGAAGGTGGAAACGCAGCTGCCGCGCCTGTTCGTGCTGGTGCCCAAGGCACCGCTCGAAATCCGGACGGTGCCCGATTACGTCGCCAAGAACCAGGCGGGCGCTTACTATCAGCAGGGCACCCCCGATGGCTCGCGCCCGGGCGTGTTCTATTACAACACCTATGATTTGCCGAGCCGCCAGACCTTCACCGAGGAGACCTTGTTCCTGCACGAGGGCGAGCCTGGCCACCACTTCCAGATCAGCCTCGCGCAGGAAGATGCAAACCTGCCCGCCTTCCAGCGCTTTGGCGGCAACACCGCCTATGTCGAAGGCTGGGCGCTCTATTCGGAAAGCCTCGGCGAGGAACTTGGTCTTTACAAGGATCCCTACCAGAAGTTCGGCAATCTGAACGACGAGATGCTGCGCGCGATGCGTCTCGTGGTCGATACCGGCATCCATTCAATGGGATGGACGCGCGATCAATCGATCAAATACATGCTCGATAATTCGGCGATGGGCCGCACCGACGCGACCTCGGAAGTCGAACGCTACATCGCCATCCCCAGCCAAGCGCTCGCCTACAAGGTGGGGCAGCTCACCATCCGTCGCCTGCGCACCAAGGCCGAACATGCGCTCGGGCCCAAGTTCGATGTGCGCCAGTTCCACGCGCGTGTGCTCGAAGATGGCGCGCTGCCGATGGCGGTGCTGGAAGCCAAGATCGACGACTGGATCGCAGGCCAACGATAAGAAAACTTATTGTATAAATACTAGCAACAATCCTAGGGGACTTTCATGATTGCAGCAAGCTCTTCTGCAACTCTTAGTGCGGCGTCCACCGAGTCAAGCTGGTCGTTAAGGCTGATGTCCATATTACATCGAGGAACGAGAATGCTTAGCGCAGCAGAGTTTCCTCTTTGAACAACTCGCAATGCGGTAGGCCAGTGAGCTTGGCGCCTTTTTGCCAAGTCTGTCGCTCGTGTGCGCGCAAATTCCAAGTCGACGCAGCCCTGATCGTTTTTGTGGATGAGTACGGATCCCGATGTAAGGTCGGGCGCTCGAAGCATCATCCAATCTGATTTTGGCCCTTTTTTGCCAGGCCTAGCCATAACGAGCGTCGGATAGTGCGATTGCACATGAATCCAGTAATCACCATGGAATAAGGTCTTGTTAGCGTGGACTTTCATCACGTAGCCGCGACGCCCTTGCTCGATTGCTTCTCCCATAACTTGGCAACGCCAGGCGGCCCGTTCACCAAGCTGATCTTTATACCAGTCGCGTATGGCCTCGTAAGGTACTCGATGTTCATACGCCGAGGTGTCGGCCAGCCCAGATAGGTACATCTGTGGGGCACAGATTGCCGTCGTGAATCGTTCGCAGTGGCCGGCCTGACGAGCACGTTCGCCTCGAACATGATAGCGCTTATCTTGCTCAGGCTGCTCCGGCGCGGTGATCTTGTTTTCGATCAACACTGCCACACGTTCATCACCAGACTGAACGCGCAGCATCAAGTCAGTTTCGCCGTCTTGATCGCAAAGCGAATGCCACGCTCCATGAAACTTGACGCTCGCACCTAACCCCAGACGGTCCGTAAACCAAACCACGAACGAAGGCGAAACGTGGAACTCCTCCATGAGCAGAAGATCCACGTCGCGCTCCTCCACCGTGCACAGAAACCGTCTGAGGCCGGTCGCCAAAAGTTAGACCTCCTGCTCGCTCGCGGGATCGACCACTTCGGCGAGTTCGTCCTCGCCGCCGATATCGTTCTCCTCGTCGGCGGGCGTCTCGGCCTCGTCGATCTCCAGATCTTCTTCGCCCAGCTCGCCCTCGACGGGATCCTTGGCGACGGCTGTCTTGGGCTGATCGTAGCTCAGCGGCTGCTTGGACTTCAGAATCGGATCGGGCACCCACGCGTTGCCGCAATTGATGCAGGTGACCGGATCGTCCTTGGTCAGATCGTAGAATCGCGTGTTGCATTTGGGGCAGGCACGTTTGGTGCCCCATTCGGGTTTGATCAAAACAAGTCTCCGTGTGGCGGGCGAACCGCAAGACGCCTCATATAAGGGTGCGCGGTTGCCATCGCCAGCCGCCGCTGTCAAAGCCCGCCGCCCATATGGCGACGATCCAATCTTCTGGCCAATCTTCTGGTCAATCTTCTGGCATGGCCGATGCCACGCAGCCCGCCGCGCGGCCCAAGCCCTCGCTGATCCTGCTGCTGGGCGCGCTGACCGCGTTCGGCGCGATGTCCATCGACCTGTATTTGCCGAGCCTGCCCACAATGGGCCGTGCGCTGCACGCATCGCCGGGCGCGGTCGGCGCGACGCTATCCGCGTTCCTGATCGGCGTCGCTATCGGGCAGCTCGTCCATGGGCCGCTCTCCGATCGCGCCGGGCGGCGGCGTCCACTGCTTGGCGGAATCGCGCTCTATGTGCTCGCCTCGATCGCGGCGGCGAAGGCACCCACGATCGAGGTGCTGATTGGCGCGCGTGTGGTGCAGGGGCTGGGTGGCTGTGCGGCGCTGGTGATCAGCCGTGCGGTGGTACGCGACCGGTTCCACACCAACGAGACTGCGCGCATCTTCTCGCTCTTGACGCTGGTGCTGGGCATGGCACCGGTGCTTGCTCCGCTGGCCGGATCGGGACTGCTCGCGCTGTTCGGCTGGCGCGCGATATTCTGGGCGCTCGGGATGTTCGGGCTGGTGGCCTTCGCCGCAGTCTGGGCGGGGTTGCCCGAAACGCGCAGTCACGCCGCGCGCGAGTCGGCACGCGCGCTGCATCCGGCGCGCGTTTACTGGACCCTGCTCACACATCCGCGCCTGCAAGGGCATCTACTTGCGATGGCGTTTTCAGGTGCAAGCCTGTTCGTCTACGTCGCTTCGAGCTCGACATTGTTCATCGCCGATTTCGGTCTCACGCCGGTTCAGTTCAGCGCGCTGTTCGCCTCGAACGCGGTCGCCTTCATCGGCGCGGCACAGATCAACCGCGTGCTGTTGCGGCGCAGCCAGCCCGCCCTCATCGCGGCCGCAGCGCTTGCGGCCGCACTGGTGGTCGGCACCGCGTTCGCATTGACCGCATGGGGTCCGGGCGCGGGCCTCTGGGCGAGTTTCGGCTTCTCCAGCCTGACGATGGCGGCCTACGGCTTCGCGCAGGCCAACCTTACCGCGGAGACGCTCGCGGTCGATCCCGCACACGCCGGATCGGTTGCCGCGCTCGCGGGGACGGCGAGCTTCACCGTCGGCGCGGTCGCCGCCACGATCGCCACCAGCCTGCACGATGGTACCGCCCGGCCTCCGGCGACGGTGATCGCGGTGTGCTCAGTAGTTGCGGCTGCGGCCTATTTCGGCATGGCGCGGCGGCGGAGGTGAGCGCCCGTCATGATGTGGGCCATGGCCTCTCTATCGGCGACGATGAAATCGAGTTGCGCTTCGTGCGCGCGAGCGGACCGGGCGGGCAGAATGTGAACAAGGTCTCTACCGCAGTCGAACTGCGCTTCGATCTCGCGGGCACGCGCTCGCTGCCCGATCCGGTCAAGGCGCGCGCGGCAGTGGCGGCGGGGCGGCGGCTGACGCAGGACGGCGTGATCGTGCTGCTGGCGGAGGAGCATCGGACGCAGGAGATGAACCGCGTGGCGGCGATCGATCGGCTGGTCGCGCTGATCGCGGCAGCGGTCCCATCGCCGCGTCGCCGCCGCGCGACCCTCCCTACCAAGGCGTCCATCGAACGGCGTCACGAAGCCAAGGGGAAGCGCGCAGCGATCAAGGGCGCGCGCGCGCGGCCACCGATCGAGTAACTGCCCGCGCATTAGGCGTTCGCTTACGCTTTGCGCGGCATTCCCCCGCGCGCGCTTGCGCTACCCCGTGCAATGCTGCGGCGCAGCAGCGTTGGCATGATCCTTGCTGATTGCTGTCCGGGTGCCGGGCCAAATCCCGGCAAGGGGATTTGTGACCAATGAAGCATCTTGGCCTTTCACTGTTGACCGCCGCCACCTTCACCAGCGCCGCCGCGCACGCGCAGGACGCGCAGCCGACGGCGCCGCCCGCGCCGGCTGCCGCCGCGCCTGCCGCAACGCCAGCGGTGGATGCTCCCGCGGCACCCGCCGCGCCCGCCTTCCCGCCCTACAGCGGCCCGCTCAGCGCCAACACCACGCCGTTCGGTTTTGATAGCCCGCTCGGCCATGTGGTGGTGAGCGGCGCGGTCACCGGTGTCGGCGTGTTCACCAGCTACCCCGGCGCGCTCGGGACCAACGAGCCGGAAAGCCGCGCCGATATCTCGAACGGCCAGGTCTTCGTGCAGACCACCACGGGCAAGGTCCAGTTCGCGGTGCAGGCGGGCATCTATTCGCTCCCCTCGCTCGGCACCGCCTATCTCAAGGCCACGCGCGCGACCGATCTGCTGTTCGGGCCGGTCCCCCAAGCGTTCATCCGCATCGTCCCCAACGCCGAATGGACGATCATCGGCGGGCTGATACCCACGCTTTACGGTTCAGAATACACGTTCACCTTCCAGAACCAGAACATCGAACGCGGCCTGTTGTGGAACCAGGAGCCCGCGATCAGTCGCGGCGTGCAGATCGGCTATGCCAAGGGCAAGATCGCGATCAATGTCTCGCTGAACGACGGCTTCTATTCGGACAAGCTGAACTGGCTCGTTGGCTCGTTCGCGTACACGATCGATGCCAGGAACAGTTTCTCGATCGTGGCGGGCGGTAATCTCGACAAGACCGAGAGCTTCCGCTTCCAGGCCCCGCCCGCGAACAACAACGGCGAACTGTATGACATCATCTACACCTATAAGAGCGGCCCGTGGACGGTGAACCCATACATCCAATACGCGCGCACGCACGTGATCCCAAGCATCGGTCTCTATCGGCGCGCCGAATCGATCGGTGGAGCATTGCTGGTGAATCGTGCGTTCAAGGGCGGGTTCAGCATCGCGGCGCGCGGCGAGTATGAGAAGAGCTACGGACGCCACGATCAGGGCAACGATGACGGGGTTTTGGCTTACGGCTCGCCCAACCTGTTCGGCTATGGCGTGCGCGCGGACGCGTGGTCGCTCACGGTCACGCCCGCGATCCAGAAAGGGCCGATCTTCCTGCGTGCGGACCTTAGCTATACCGGCATCGGCAATATCGATGCGGGCGGCGGATTCGGCTCGAATTTCGATCGCAGGGAGCAATATCGCGGCGTGATCGAGGGTGGCTTCCTGTTCTAGTCCCTAGGCGCGCGCGGGAGGGGCGGCTAACGGGGCGCGATGCTCCGTGCCGCCCGTGCCATACCTCTCGCGTTGATCCTGTTGTCCGGGCAACGCGCCGCGCTGGCCGCAAGCCCGTCCGATGCGCCTCCCTTCGCCACCTTCACCAGCGAAGCGGCGCTGGTCTCGGACTATCGCTTCCGCGGCGTCAGCCGATCCAGCGGCGATCCCGCAGTGCAGGCTTCGGTGCGCGTCGATACGCTGCCGGGCTTCTACGCCAGCGGGTGGGCGTCGTCGGTCGCAGGCTATGCGGGAGCGGACGCAGAGGTCGATCTTTACGGTGGATGGACCAGGAATATCGGCGGCTGGCAGCCCGATGCGGGCATCTACGGCTACGTGTTTCCCGGCGGCCATGGGGCCAGCTTCTACGAGGTCTATGGTTCGCTCAGTCGCGATCTTGGTCCTGCTAGCGCGACCGTGGGCGTCAACTACGCGCCCCCACAGCGCGGAGGACGGGATAATGTCTACGTCTATTCGAGCCTGGGCATCGGCGTGCCGCGAACGCCGATCAGCCTGAAGGCCGGCATCGGCTATGAGGACGGGTTCGAGGCGCGGCACAAGCTGGACTGGCAACTCGGCGCGACGCTCAAGGTGGCGCGGCGTTTCACGCTGGGACTGAGCTATGTCGATACGGATACACGCGGCGGCCATGCACAAGCGGGCGTGGTCGCATCCGTGAGCGCGCGCTTCTGATGCGCGCCGCAACACCTGCCGACATCCCCGCGCTGCACGCGCTGATCGAAAGCGCCTATCGGGGTGGCAGCGCGCGCGGCGGCTGGACGCACGAGGCCGATCTGATCGACGGCCAGCGCACAGACCCCGCGCAACTTGCCGCGATGCTCGCCGATCCTGCGCAGACATTCCTGATCGCCGAAATCGACGGTGCGCCGATCGGATGCGTGCTGATCGTCGACAAGGGATCGTGCGCGTATCTGGGGTTGCTCACGGTCGATCCCGCGCGCCAGTCCGGCGGCCTTGGCTCGGCGCTCGTCCGCGCTGCGGAGGGGCACGCGCGCGCGCTCGGCAGGCACACGATCGAAATGCGTGTGATCGGCCAGCGCACCGATCTGATCGCCTGGTATCAGCGGCGCGGCTATACCGATACCGGCTGCATCGAACCCTTCCCCTACGGCAATCCCGCGATCGGCACCCCCCGTCGCGCCGATCTGGCGTTCGTAATCCTCGCGCGATCCTTGGAGCCCGCCGCACATAGTCAGCCGCAGACGGACAGTTGAGCGCACGATCGGGCGGCGTGCAGAAGCGTGGCTTTACCTTGCTACGGGCACAGGGAACAGCAGCCGAGCGGCACCCCACGCCAGCAGCGCGCCGGCCAACTGCGCGGCAATAAAGGCGGGCGCGTCCGCCGGTCTGATGCCCGAGAAGCTGTCGGTTAGCGCGCGCGCCAGGGTGATTGCGGGGTTGGCGAAGCTTGTCGAGCTGGTAAACCAGTAGCCCGCGATGATTGCCGCCGCGACGGTCAGCGGAGTCCAGTCGGGTCGCCAGCGCAACGTGCCCAGGATCGTGAGCAATAGCGAGAAGGTTGCCACGCCCTCGCCCAGCCACTGTCCGGCCCCTGTCCGGGCCTTAACGCCGATCATCAGCGCAGGCAGCCCAAACATGGCGTGCGCCACCATCACGCCCGCCAGCCCGCCCGCGAGTTGCACCCCCATATACGCCATCGCCTCGCGGGCGCTCAGATCGCCGCGAAGCGCGGCCACCATGCTCACCGCAGGATTCATGTGCGCGCCCGAAATCGGTCCCAGCACGGTGATCAGCACCAGCAGCATCGCCGACGTGGCGAGGGTGTTACCCAGCAAGGCGACCGCGACGTTACCGCCCGCCAGCCGCTCCGCCATGATTCCCGAACCGACCACGGCAGCGAAAAGCAGTGCGCAGCCCAGCGCCTCGGCGAACAGTCGGCGGCCGAGTGGCTCGTTCACCGCGCAGCGTGAACGACCTCGCCGTCCTCCTTGGTGAAATCCTGGACCAGTCTCGCGGGCAGGATGTCGAGCACGCGCTCCGACGGCCGGCAAAGCCGCACGCCGAGCGGCGTCTCTACCAGCGGCCGGTTTATCAGACTTGGATGCGCCATCATCGCGTTGACCAGCGCCTCGTCCGATAGCGTCGGATCGCCGAGACCCAGACTGACGTAAGGCGTCCCCTTGATGCGGAGCACCTCGCGCGGGATCATCCCGGCTGCCGCGATCAGGCCCGCAAGGCGAGCGCGGGTCGGTGGGCATTGCAGATACTCGATCACCTCGGGTTCGGTCCCGGTCGCCCAGATCAGTGCGAGCGTGTTGCGGGACGTGCCACACGCGGGATTGTGCCAGATGGTAACCCCGGTCACGCTCATGCCGCCCGCCGTGCGGGTTCGCTCGCCGCGTTCGCTGTGCAGTCCGCGCCACCACAGCAATTTTCGGTCAGATAACCGACGAGCGCGGTCACCGCGCCGAAGTCGGCCGCATAGATCATCTGTCGACTGGCGCGGCGCTGCGTTGCCAGTCCTGCCCGCACCAGATGCGCGAGGTGGAAGGACAGCGAGGACTGCGGAAGCCCGAGCGCGTCGGCGATCGCGCCCGCTGTCATCCCCGCCGGACCAGCGACGACCAGCGCACGGTGTGCAGCGAGCCTATGCGCGTGCGCCAGCGCCGACAACGCGGCGAGCGCAGTTTCGGTGGGTGAGGAATGACTCATCGACATATGTCGAACAGTAGCCGGATGATCGCAATCGTCAAGCGCGTTACAGCAGCAGGCCCAAATCCCCGCCCCCCAGCAGCCGCCCCGCCTGCGCGCGCGCCTCTACCGTTACCTCGGTGCCCGAAAGCATCCGCGCGATCTCCTCGCGCCGCTCTCCCGCACCCAACGCGGTCAACCGCGTCACTGCGCGCCCGTCCGCGTCGCCCTTCTCGATGCGCCACTGCCGCGCCGCCGCCGCTGCGACCTGCGGCGAGTGCGTCACCACCAGCACCTGCGCGCCGTCGGCCAGCCGTGCCAGCCGCTCGCCGATCGCGCTCGCGACCGCGCCGCCGACGCCGCGATCGATTTCGTCGAAGATCAGCGTCGCTGCCTGACGCGTCGCCGCGAGCGCGACCTTGAGCGCCAGCGTGAAACGCGAAAGTTCGCCGCCGCTGGCGATCTTGACCAGCGGCGCGAACGGCGCACCCGGGTTGGTGGCGATCTCGAACTCCACACGGTCCTGCCCGCACGGCCCCCACCCAGCCTCGGGCAACGCCGACATGCTCACACGAAACCGCGCCGCGCCGAGCTTGAGCGGCGCAAGCTCGCCCGCCACCGCCGTATCGAGCCGCGCCGACGCCGACGCGCGGCCCACGCTCAGCCGCTGCGCCAGCGCGATGAACACGGCCCGCGCGCGCGCGGCCTCGGCGGTGAGGCGCGCGACAAGCCCCTCCCCTGCCAGCGTCGCATCCAGTTTGGCGCGCAATTCCTCGGCAAGTGCGGCCAGCGCGTCGGCCTCGACCCGGTGCTTGCGCGCGAGTCCGCGCAGATCGAACAATCGCCCTTCCACGCGCTCCAACCGAGCCGGATCGAACGCCAGCGCCTGGTGCGCCGCCGCCAGCGCATCCTCCGCCGTGCCCGCCTCGCTCAGCGCACGGTCCAGCGCCGCCAGGGCCTCGGCGAGCGCCTCATGCTCGCCGCCCATTCGCTCCAGCCGCCGCGCCGCCTGCCTCAACTGCGCCAGCGCGCCGTCTGATCCGCCGAGCAGCGCATCGACTGCACCCAGATCGTCGGTCAACCGCGCGCCTTTCTGCATCGCGCTGCGCTCGGCGGCGAGATCGGCCTCCTCGCCCGGCACGGGAGCCATCGCCTCCAATTCGCCAACCGCATGTTCGAGCCATTCGCGCTCGCGCTCCGCCGCCTCGGCCGCGACGCCCGCGTCCGCAACCGCTGCGCGCGCAGTTTGCCACGCGTCGAACGCCGCGGCGGTCTCGGCCGCCAGCGCCTCCAGTCCGCCGAACTGATCGAGCAGTGCACGATGCCCGCGCGGGTTGAGCAGCCCGCGCTCGTCATGCTGGCCATGCACCTCGACAAGCAATCCGCCCAGTTCGCGCAGCAGCGCAACTCCGACAGCGGTATCCTGCGCGAACGCTCGCCCGCCGCCATCGGATTTCAGCGTGCGGCGCAGCAGGATTGGCCCTTCGGCCTCCAGCCCGTTGTCCTTCAGCAGCGCGCGTGCCGGATGATCGGGGGCGACCGAGAACTCGGCCGCCACGCTCGCCTGCGCCGCACCAGTCCGAACCAGTCCCGTCTCGCCGCGCGCACCGAGCACGAGCCCCAGCGCATCGAGCAGGATCGATTTGCCCGCCCCGGTCTCGCCCGTCAGCGCGAGCAGTCCCGGCCCGAATTCGAGGTCCAACGCCTCGATCAGCACCACGTCGCGGACAGTGAGCGACGTCAGCATGGGACCCAGCAGTTCAGGCGGCGTGGTGCTTGTTCATCAACGCGTAGGCGCGTTGGTACCAGATCGATCCGGGGTAGTTATAGTTCAGCACCGCGCCAGCCTTCTTCGCCTCTTCGGGCAGGCCGAGCGCGATATAGCTTTCCACCAGCCGTTCGAGCGCCTCGGGTGTGTGGCTGGTCGTCTGATAATTGTCGACGACGTTGCGGAAGCGGCCGACGCTCGACAGCCACTGCCTGCGGCCCTGGTAGAAGCGCCCGATCTCCATTTCCTTGCCCGCCAGGTGATCGCGCACCAGATCGATCTTTAGCCGCGCGTCCGCGGCGTAGGATGTTTGCGGATAGCGACGCACCAGTTCGGTCAACGCGTCCAGCGCCTGCGTGCTCGTCTTCTGATCATGCTCGACGTCGTTGATCTGTTCGTAATAATCGACCGCGACCAGGTAGTAGGCGTAGGGTGCGTCCTTGTAGCCGGGATGCAGCGCCAGAAAGCGCTGCGCCGACAGGATCGATTGGGAATATTCACGCGCCGCCCAATAGCTGAACGAACTCATCAATTCGGCGCGCCGGGCCCAAACCGAATAGGGATGCTGCCGCTCGACCTCGTCGAAAGCACCCGCAGCCTCTTTGTACAGCTTGCGGTCGAGCAATCCCTTGGCGTTTGCGTACAATGTCTCGACATCGCGCGCGACATACTTCGTATCCGCGCGCGGTCGCTTGGAGCCTCCGGCGCATCCCGAGAGCGCGGTGGCGGCGGCGAGGGCGATCAGGACGGCGGCGGGAAACGGGCGCAAACGGGTCATGCCGCTCTTCATAGGCGCGCGGCCCTCGCCCGCCAAGCGGCGGCGCGCTAGGGACGGTCACGATGTTTCGTGTTGTTGCCCTGACCACGCTGTTCCCGAGCGCGGCACAACCCGGACTGGGTGGCTTTGTCGAGCGTTCGCTGCTGCGCCTCGCCGCGCATCCGGACGTGGAGCTGCGCGTGATCGCGCCCAACGGCGTCCCGCCGTGGCCGCTTTCGCGCCACCCGCAGTACCGCGCGCGCGCCGCGCTGCCACTCATCGAGCAATGGAAGGGCGTTTCTGTCCAGCGTCCGCGTTTCGCGCTGGTGCCGGGGATCGGCTGGCGCATCAATCCGGGCCTGATCGCGCGCGCCGCAGCGCCATTGATCGGCGAGGTGGATGTGATCCACGCCGATTTCTTCCACCCCTGCGGGGTCGCCGCCGCGATGGTCGGCGCGCGCTCGGGCGTGCCCGTGTCGATCAAGGCGCGCGGTTCGGACATTCACCTGTGGGGCACGCGCCCGCCCGCGCGCCGCACAATCTTGCGCGCGGCCGAGGACGCAGCGGGTCTGCTCGCGGTCAGCGCGGCGATGAAGCGCGATATGGTCGCGCTCGGCATGGCGGCAGACAAGATCGCGGTCCATTATACCGGTGTCGATCTCGATGCGTTCCGGCCCGCCGATGGATGCGAAACCAGCGCCGCCGCGCCGCTGCCATCGCCGCTGGTGGTCAGCATCGGCAACCTGATCGCGCTTAAGGGCCACGATATCGTGCTGCACGCGGTCGCGTCGTTGCCCGGCGTGCATCTGCGCATCGTCGGCAGCGGGCCGGAGGAGGCACGGCTTCGCGGCATGATCGCCGACCTCGGCATCGCCGATCGCGCGGTGCTCACCGGTGCGCTGCCCCACGCCGAGGTTGCGCGGCTGCTCGCGGCGACGGACGTGATGGCGCTCGCGAGCGAACGCGAGGGGCTGGCGAACGCGTGGGTCGAGGCGCTCGCCTGCGGAACGCCGATTGTCGCCACCGCAGTTGGCGGCGCGGCCGAGGTGATCGATCGCCCCGCCGCCGGACGCCTCGCCGCGCGCACCCCTGCGGCGTTCGCGCAGTCGATTGCCGACCTGCTGGCCACCCCGCCACCACGCGCCGATGTGCGCGCGGCGGCCGAACGCTTCGGCTGGGAGCGCCACACGCAGCAACTCTACGAACATCTCGCCCGCATCGCGGCGTAACGCTTGCGAATAGTGACGCCGCACGGCGCGCGCCCTACACACGCGCCGATGTCGCCGCTCGCCTTCCGCGATTTCCGCCTGTTCTGGGTGGCAAAGTTCGCCTCCTCGCTCGCGCAGTTGATGATGGTCGTGGTGATCGGCTGGCAGGTCTATGATCTGGCGCGCCTCACGATGACCCCGCGCGCGGCGGCGTTCCAGCTCGGGATGGTCGGGCTGGCGCAGTTCGCGCCGATGATCCTGCTCACGCCGTTTGCGGGTTACGCCGCCGACAGGCTCGATCGCCGCTGGATCGCGCGCGCGGCGGTGTGCCTAGAACTGGTCTGCGCCTGCGCGCTCGCGTGGGGAACCTGCGCGCATCGGCTCACATTGCCCGGCATTTTCGCGATCGCTGCCTTACTCGGGGTGGCGCGCGCGTTTGCTGGCCCGTCGCTGAGCTCGCTCGCGCCCAATCTGGTGCCGCGAGAGGTGCTGCCGCGCGCGATCGCATTCAATTCGATGGCTTGGCAGGTGGGTGCAATCGGCGGACCGGTGCTCGGCGGTTACCTGTACGGCGTCGCATCCTACGTGCCGTTCGCGGTCGCCGCCGCGATGCTGGTCTTAAGTCTGGCTGCAGCGCTGCTCATCCGCCCCGTCGCGCGTGCCGCGCGAAGCCCCGATGGACCCTTGAAGCAGATCGGTGACGGACTGCGATACGTGCGCGACAACAAGGTGGTGCTCGGCGCGATCAGCCTCGATCTGTTCGCGGTCATCCTCGGTGGCGCGACCGCACTGCTGCCGGTCTACGCGCGCGATGTGCTGCATGTGGGCGCGAGTGGTCTCGGCCATCTGCGCGCCGCGCCCGCGATCGGTTCGGCGGCGATGGCGCTCGTCTTTGCGCGCCGCTCGTTGGGGCGCGGCGTGGGCATGAAAATGTTCGTCTCGGTCGCGGTCTTCGGTGCGGCAAACGTGGTGTTCGGGTTTTCGACCAACTTTGCGCTGTCGCTGGTCGCGCTCGGCGTTGCGGGGGCGGCAGATATGGTCAGCGTTTACGTCCGCCAGTCACTGATCCAGATCCACACTCCGGATGCGATGCGCGGCCGCGTCGCCAGCGTCTCGGGCTTGTTCATTTCGGCCTCGAACGAACTGGGCGAGTTCGAGACCGGCGTCGTCGCGTCCGCCATCGGTCCGGTCGCGGCTGCGGTTGCTGGCGGGGTGGGCGCGGTCCTCGTCGCGGGGCTGTGGGCACGCGGCTTCCCCGAGCTGCTCCGCGCCGACAGGCTTGGCGAAGGCGTGCCTGCGGGTTAACCTTGCGCGCACAACGGGAGATTGGCGATGAAAGCCGCGAGCGTCCTCGACACCATCGGCCACACCCCGCACATCCACCTTGCTCGCCTGTTCCCCGATCACGAGGTCTGGGTGAAGTCCGAGCGCTCCAACCCTGGCGGATCGATCAAGGACCGTATCGGTGCCGCCATGATCGAGGCGGCCGAGCGTGACGGCCATCTCAAGCCCGGCGGCACGATCATCGAGCCCACCAGCGGCAACACCGGCGTCGGCCTGGCACTGGCGGCGGCGGTGAAGGGCTACAAGCTGATCCTGGTCATGCCCGAGAGCATGTCGATCGAGCGCCGCCGTTTGATGCTCGCCTATGGTGCCACGTTCGATCTGACGCCGCGCGAGGGCGGCATGAAAGCCGCGATCGCTCGCGCGCACGAACTCGCCGCGACGATCCCGGGCGCATGGATCCCGCAGCAGTTCGAAAACCCCGCCAACATCGACATTCACCACCGCACCACCGCGATCGAAATCCTGGACGATTTCGCCGAGACGCCGATCGATGCGATCATCACCGGCGTTGGCACCGGCGGTCACATCACCGGCTGCGCGGAGGTGCTGAAGCCGCACTGGCCGAACCTCAAGGTCTACGCGGTCGAGCCCACCGCCTCCCCCGTCCTATCGGGCGGCGCGCCCGGGCCGCATCCCATCCAGGGGATTGGCGCGGGCTTTATCCCGGTGAATTATCACGGCGCCGCGATCGACGGCGTGATCCAGGTCACGCCCGACGACGCCAAGGAATGGGCGCGGCGTTCTGCGCGGGTCGAGGGGCTGCTGGTCGGCATTTCCTCGGGCGCAACGCTGGCGGCAATCGCGCAGAAGCTGCCCGAACTGGCAGGCAAGCGCGTGCTCGGGTTCAACTACGATACCGGGGAGCGGTACTTGAGCGTTCCCGATTTCCTGCCGACCGAATAGACCATGCTCCAACCACTCGGCATAGATCATGTACTGCTGCTGGTACGTGGACTCGATCGGGCGATCGCCTTCTATGTCACGGTAGTCGGTGCCGAAGATGTCGGGCGCCTGGATAGTTATGCGATGGCGGAGTTGCGTGTCGGATCGGCACAGATCGATCTCGTCGACATCGAGGACGCGAGGGGAGCCTGGGCCCGTCCACCCGTAGCAGCGGGTCGTAACATCGATCATTTCTGTGTCCGCCTGGAGGCAACCCCGGAGGCCGAGCTGCGCGCGCACCTCGCGGCGCTCGGCGTGCCGATCATCGAGGAGCAACGGCACGCTGGGCCGCCGAATATGCTTTCTCTTTACGTGCGTGACCCGTCCGACAACGTCGTCGAGTTGAAAGCTGCGATTGCATCTTGACCTTTTGGCACCGAAAACGGACAATCCGGGGTGAGTTCGATATGGGGGACTTGTGATGTTCGACCGGATAATTCGGCAAAGCTTCGCGGGGCTGATCACCCTTTCGCTGATGGTGCCTGCGCTCGCGAAACCCAAGCTAGACGAATTGCCAGATACGCCCGGCCAGGGCGCGGCGAAGACCAACAGTCTCGAACCCCAGGTGCCGCATTGCGACCGCAGCTACGGCACCGTCGCGATCAACGAGCCTGACAACCACTGGTGGACGCAGTTCCAGCTCGGCAGCCCGACCGCGCTCATCAAGGTGATCGTTACGCGCTCGGCCTGTTTCCGCGTAGTCAACCGCGGCACAGGCCTGGCGATGCGCAATCAGGAGCGCGATCTGGGCGGCGAACTCCAGCGCGGCTCCAACGTCGGCGCGGGCCAGATCAAGAGCGCGGACTTTTTCCTCGTCCCCGATCTGATCGGATCGAACGGCAATGCCGGGGGCAAGGCGATCGGCGGCGGCCTGGGCGGCCTGGCCCCCGGCATCTTCGGCGCGGTGCTCGGCGGCATCCGCACCAAGAAGCTCACCGCGCGCACCGTGCTCACGCTGGTCAACGCCCGCACGACCGAGGAAGTCGCTGCGGCGGAAGGGCAGGCGCAGAAGTCCGACGTCAGCTTCGGGCTCGGCGGCGGCGGCTTTGGCGGCGGCATTGGCGGCGCGGTGGTCGGTGGCGGCTACACCGATACCGAGATCGGGCGCATCATCTCGGCCGCCTATGTGACCGCCTATGGCGATCTGGTGCGTCAGGTTCAAGCAAACGCGCCCTCGTCCCAAGCGCCCAAGAAAGCATACCGCGTTCAGGTGACGACCGCGATGATGAACCGCCCCGGCGGCAAGGTGATGAAGATGCTCCACGCGGGCGACCAGGTGTTCCCCACCGGCGAGCGTTCGGGCGTGTTCCTCAAGGTCGCGGACGAGTTCGATATCGAGGGATGGGTCCACACGTCCGATATCAAGGGCTGATACCCGCCGCGGGCGTCGCAGCCGCGCCCTGAAGCCGGATCAATACGATTTCCGGCGGCACGCCGATACGGAACGGGACATGGCTCGTGCCAACCCCGCTCGTCACGATGAGCGGCATCCCTCGGTCCGACGCCAGCCCGCGAAGCCATTCGGGATGGTGAATCGGAACCCGGTACACAAATCCGAACGGCGCGATCTGTCCGCCGTGCGTGTGGCCGGCCACCGCCAGCGCGACGCGACGCGCGGGCAGGCTCGCGATCAGATCGGGGTTGTGCACCACGAAGATCAGAGCGGCTCCCGGTGGCACCTGCGCCAGCGCGCGATCCACATCGGGATGGCCGAACTCGTTGTCATCCACACCCGCGATCCAGATGTCGCCAATGCGCGCAGCCGCGTTGCGCAGCACATGCACGCCCGCCCGCGCCAGCGCCGATGTCACCGCGTAGTCCAGCCCGGGCGTTTCAACCTCCCGCATGCCCATATCGTGGTTGCCGAGCACCGCGAACACGCCCAGCCGCGCGTGCAGGCGGGCAAACGGCGCGATCGCTTCGCGCGGGGACACCGGTAGCCGCGCATCCACTCGCCGCCCAAGATAATCGCCCGCCATCAGGATCAGATCGGGGTGCAGCGCACTCACCTGGTCAGCGATCCGCGCGAGCCGCGCCGGGCGCATGTCCAGCGGGTCCATGTGCGTATCCGCGATCAGGGCGATCGTGAGCGGAGCGGCATGCCAGCCCGGAGCGCGCACGCAATAACGCACCACCTGCGGCGTCGCGGTCGCCTCCGCATAGCCATAGGCCGCGAGCGCGAGCAGCACCGCGAAGAGCACGGCGGCAAGACGGCCAATCGTCCGCAAGACTGTGTGCTAGCCCCACACCTCGGCAAGCACGCGCGCAAAGTTCGCGCCGAGCAGCTTCTGGACTTTGGCCTCGCCATGCCCGCGCGCGAGCAGATCGCCCGCGAGCGTCTCGAAGCGGCGCGGCGTGTTATACTCGGGCACATACAAGAACACGTCGTCCTGCTCGCCCGGCGCGGCGATGCCCCCCTTGTGCCGCGCGGCGTTGGTCGCGGCGAAGTCCTTGCGAAAGCGCGCGTCGAGCGTCAGCCCGGTGATCGACCCATCGGTGCCCAGCCCCACATGATCCTCGCCCGCAACTCCCCACGCATGTTCGATGTGCGCGATCAGATCGGCGGCGTGCGGCTGGCCCGCATTGCGCAGGAACGGCATGAAATAGATGCCCACCGTTCCGCCCTTGTCTGCCACCGCGCGCATCACCGCATCGTGCGTATTGCGCGGATGATCGTTCAGCGCGCGGCAGCCGGTGTGGGTGATGACGGGTGGGCGGGTGGAGGCTGCGATCGCCTCGGTTTGCGTGCGCACGCCCGCATGGCTCATATCGACCACGATACGGCGCTTGTTCAGTTCGCCCACCAGCGCGTAGCCCAGCTTGGACAGCCCCGCATTGCCCGGCTCCAGACACCCGTCCCCCATCAGATTGCGCCGGTTGTAGGTGGGCTGCACGATCCGAACACCGAAATTGGCGAACGTCTCCAGCCGGGCCAGATCAGGGCCGAGCGGGGTCGTGTCCTGGAAGCCGTAGATCAGCCCCACCTTCCCGCTCGATTTGGCGGCGCGCAGATCGGCGGCCGAGCGCACGCACATCAGCAGATCGGGGTGGCTGGCAATCGCCTCGTCCCACTGCGAGATGTTGGTGACGGTGGTCTCGAAGGCGTCCGCCACATTGCCCACCTGGCTGACCGTCACGTTGCACGCGGTCAGCCCGCTCGCGCGCACGTCGTCGAGCAGTCGGGGGGTGAGGCCCTCGGCATCCGGCGCAGCGGGATCGTAGCCCCCTGGCGCGCCCAGCGAGTCGATCACGGTGGCGCGGGCGTACAGGGCGGAGGCGCGCGAGGTCTGCGCCCGCGCGGGAAATACCGCGAGCGCGCCTGTCGCGGCGGCGCTGGCGAGCATGACGCGGCGGGAAAGCGCGGTGTCTTTCATGCCCACGCCGCTACGCGCGCGCACGCCCGCTGTCACGCCGCCTTGCGCATCTCCGCCCCATGGAAGGTGCGCCCGCTCGCCGCCATCTCGCGCAGCAGCTTCGGCGCTGCAAAACGTGGCCCATGCTTCGCCGCCAGCGCGTCGAGCGTGTCCGCAACCGCCCCCGCGCCCAGCGTATCGACCAGACTGAACGGGCCGCCGGTGAACGGCGCGAAGCCCCAGCCGAAGATCGCGCCCAGATCGCCGTCCGCCACCGTCACCAGCACGCCTTCTTCCATGCAGCGCACGCATTCGGCGACCTGGCGGTAGATCAGCCGGTCCTTGACCTCCTGCGGCGTCGGCTGATGCGCGCTGACCGGGAACTCGCGCGCCAGATCGGGCCACAGCCGCTTCTTCGCGCCCTTTTCGGCCGGATAGTCGTAGAAGCCCTTCGCATTCTTGCGTCCCTTGCGATCGAGTTCGAGCATCCGGTCGATCACCTTGTCCGAAGCGCCCGGCCGGTAAGCGTCGCCCATTTCCGAGATCATCGAGGCCTTGATCCGGCCCATCAGATCGATCGCCACCTCGTCGCCCACCGCAAGCGGCCCCACGGGCATCCCCGCCATGCGCCCGCAATTCTCGATCAGCGCGGGGTTGACGCCTTCGCCAACCATCGTCGCGCCCTCGTCCACATAGGTGGCGAAGCAGCGGCTGGTGTAGAAGCCACGGCTGTCGTTCACCACGATCGGCGTCTTGCCGATCGCGCGCACATAATCGAGCGCCTTGGCGATCACCGTCGGCCCCGTCTGCTTGCCGACGATGATCTCGACGAGTTGCATCTTCTCAACCGGTGAGAAGAAGTGGATGCCGATGAAGTTGTCAGGACGCGGCCAGTTCGCCTGCAGGCCCGTGATGGGCAGCGTCGACGTGTTCGAGCCGTAGAGCACATCCGGCCCCACAGCGGCTGCAATCTTCGCGGTCACGTCCTTCTTGATCGCGGGATCCTCGAACACCGCCTCGATGACCAGATCGACGCCCTTCAGGTCGTCATAGCTCGCGGTCGGTTGGATGCGGCCGAGCACCTGCTCCATCTTGGCGGGATCGGTCCGCCGCTTCTCCAGCCGCTCGCGCGTATAGTCCTTGCCCTTGTCCGCCGCCTCCTGATCGCGGTCGAGCAGCGCCACCTCGATCCCTGCCTGCGCGCTCACCATCGCAATGCCCGCGCCCATCAGGCCCGCGCCGACCATGGCGATCTTCGCGGTGGGCATCGGGGCCACATCGGCGGGCCTGCGCGCGCCTTTCTCGGCGGCCTGCTTGTTGATGAACAAAGTGCGGATCATCGCGCCCGATTGAGGGCTCAGGAACAGCTTGGTCATATACTTGACCTCGACTGCCAATGCACGGTCGATCGGCAGCTGCGAACCCTCGTACACCGCCGAAAGGATCGCCTGCGGTGCGTTGTAATTGTGCAGCGTCTCCTTCTGCACCATCGCATTGGCACCCATGAAGGTCTGGACGAAGCCGGGATTGAACATGCCCGTACCGCCGGGGAACTTGAACCCCTTCACGTCCCACGGTGCCACGCCCTTCCCCGGGTTCGCCACCACCCACGCGCGCGCCCGCGCCACGATCTCGTCCTTGGGGGCCACTTCCTGCACCACGCCCATCGCCAATGCGTCGGCACCGCTCATCGTCTTGCCCTGGAGCAGATAAGGCAACGCGGGCTGGATGCCCGCCAGCCGTGGCAGCCGCTGCGTGCCGCCCGCGCCGGGGAGCAACCCTACGAGCACCTCGGGCAGCCCCATCTTGAGCTTGGGATCGTCCGACGCCACGCGGTAATGGCAGGCGAGCATCAGCTCGAACCCGCCGCCCATGTTGGTGCCGTTGACCGCGATCGCGACCGGCTTGCCCACCGTCTCCACCCGCCGCAGCAGCCTGGACAGCATGCCCACCCGCTGCGCCATCCGCGCCGCGCGGCTAAGGTTCGGATCGCCCTCCTCGACCAGCGCGAGCATGTTCTTCAGGTCCGCCCCCCCCATGAACGCGCCCGGCTTGCCCGAGCAGATCACCGCACCCTTGATCTCCGCCTCGGCCGCGATCCGGTCGAGCGCCGCCCCCAACTCGCTCATGAACGCAGGCGTGATGATGTTCATCGATGCGCCGTGCACATCGATGGTCAGCAGCGCGACACCATCGTCGCCAAGTGTGAAGTGGATCGCGTCGGCCATTATCTCTCTCCCAAAGATCGTCATCCCGGGCTTGACCCGGGACCTATCTGCCTCTGCGCCGCCCCGACCCGCCAAGAAGGTAGGTCCCGGCTCAGGGCCGGGATGACGGGCAGGGAAGCGGCTAAACCCGCTCGATAATCGTAGCCGTTCCCATCCCCGCCCCGATGCACAACGTCACCAGCGCGGTCCCCAGTCCCTGGCGCTCCATCTCGTCGATCACCGTCGAGACCAGCATGCCCCCGGTCGCCCCGATCGGATGGCCGAACGCAATCGCGCCGCCGTTCACATTGAGCTTCGCCGGATCGAGCTCCCAAGCCTGCTGAAACCGCAGCACCACAGAGGCGAACGCCTCGTTCAGTTCCCACAGGTCGATATCGGCGGGCGTCATCCCCGCGCGCTTGAGCAGCTTGGCGGTCACGAACTCGGGGCCGGTCAGCATGATCGTCGGCTCCGAGCCGATCGACGCCTGCGCCCGGATGCGCGCGCGGGGCTTGATCCCCAGCGCATCGCCCATCGCCTTCGAGCCGATGAGCACCGCCGAAGCCCCATCGACGATCCCCGAGGAGTTCCCCGCATGGTGGACGTGGTTGATCCGCTCCAACTCCGGGTATTTCTGCAGCGCCACCGCATCGAACCCCGGCATCTCGCCGATCCCCTCGAAACTCGCCTTCAGCGCGCCCAGCGACTGCATATCCGTCCCCGGCCGCATATGCTCGTCCTGCGCGAGCAGCGTCTCGCCCAGCACGTCATGCACCGGCACGATCGAGCGCTTGAACC
Organism: Sphingomonadales bacterium; assembly: GCA_038238915.1. Taxonomy (GTDB): domain Bacteria; phylum Pseudomonadota; class Alphaproteobacteria; order Sphingomonadales; family Sphingomonadaceae; genus JAVVHE01. Next base: position 103,123 of record JBBSFH010000004.1, on the reverse strand, counting down.
GCCCCTCGCTCCACGCCACCTCCGCGCGGCGCTGCGATTCGACCGCATAGGCATCCACATCATCGCGCGAGAAGCCGTATTTGGTTGCGATCAGGTCGGCCGAAATCCCCTGCGGCACGAAATAGGTGGCGAACGCCACCGCCGGGTCCATCGGCCACGCGCCGCCATCCGATCCCATCGGGATGCGGCTCATGCTCTCCACCCCGCCCGCGACGATCAGATCGGCCTCGCCCGACGCGATCTTCCCCGCGCCGACATTCACCGCCTCCAGCCCGCTCGCGCAGAAGCGGTTCACCTGCATCCCCGGCACGCGCTCGTCATAGCCCGCGTTCAAGGCGGCGATGCGCGGCAGGTCCGCGCCCTGCTCGGCCACGGGCGAAAGGATGCCCAAGATCACATCGTCAACCAGCGCGGTGTCGAGGTGGTTCCGATCGCGGATCGCACGCAGCATCTGGCTCGCCAGCTCAACGGGCGGCACCTCGTGCAGCGCGCCATCCGCTTTGCCCCGCCCGCGCGGGGTGCGGATCGCGTCGTAGATAAAGGCTTCGGCCATTTTCGGTCTCCTATCCCAAGAACCGTCATCCCGGGCTTGACCCGGGACCTACCTGCCTGCGTGCAGCCCGGTCGGACCGAGAAGGTAGGTCCCGGCTCTTCGGCCGGGATGACGCCGTATTGTTTGATTTTACCTTAGAACGCCTCGACCGGCATCGCCATCATCGTCGCCGCGCCCGCTTCCACGCGCCGACGATAGGTCGCCGCCTCGGGTAGCATCCGCTCGGCGAAATAGTGTGCGGTCAGCCGCTTGGCCTCGGCAAACGCGGTGTCTTCGCCGCCGCTCATCATCTCCTCCGCACCGCGCGCCATGATCAGCCACATCCAGCCGAGCGCCACGACACCCATCAGGTTCATGTACGCAACCGCGCCCGCGCCCGCATTGTCCGGATTGGCCATCGCATTCTGCATCAGCCACACCGTGGCACCCTGCAGGTGCCCCAGCGCCTTCTCCAGTGCGTCCGCCATCGGGGCCAGCTTCGGATCGCCCTTCGCGTCCGCGATCGCCGCGCTCACACGCTCGAAGAACAACCGCACCGCGCGTCCCCCCTCGGCAGGCAGCTTGCGGCCGACCAGATCCATCGCCTGAACGCCGTTGGTGCCCTCGTAGATTTGCGCGATCCGCGCGTCGCGCACGAACTGCTCGACACCCCATTCCTTCACATAGCCATGGCCCCCGAAACACTGCTGCGCGGTGATCGTCACCTGCAGGCCGGTATCGGTGATGTAGCCTTTCACCACCGGCGTCAGCAGCGCGAGCAGATCCTCGGCGTCCTGCTTCTCAGCGGACGTGGGCGCGTGACGGCTGAGGTCCACCTGCAACGCGGTCCACAGCGCCATCGCACGGTTGCCCTCGTTGAACGCGCGCATTTCCATCAGCATGCGGCGCACATCGGGGTGCACGATGATCGGATCGGCGGCGTCGGTGATGCCCGCAGCGCGCACGAGCGCCCTTCCCTGCCGCCGGTCCTTCGCATATGCCACCGCGTTCTGGTACGCGACCTCGCCCTGCGCCAGGCCCTGGAGACCCACACCCAGACGCGCCGCGTTCATCATGACGAACATGCCGCGCATGCCCTTGGTGCGCTCGCCGACCAGCCACCCCTTGGCACCATCATAGTTCATCACGCACGTCGGCGAGCCGTTCAGCCCCATCTTGTGCTCGATCGACCCCACCGAGACCTTGTTGCGTTCGCCCAGCGAGCCATCGGGGTTCACCAGATACTTTGGACAGACGAACAGGCTGATGCCCTTCACATTGTCCGGATCGCCCGGAACCTTGGCGAGCACAAGGTGGATGATATTGGACGACATATCCTGATCGCCGCCCGAGATGAAGATCTTCTGCCCGGTGATCAGGTAACTGCCATCGTCCTGCGGCTCGGCCTTGGTGCGCAGCAGCCCCAGATCGGTGCCCGCATGCGCCTCGGTCAGGTTCATCGTCCCCGTCCATTCGCCGCTGGTCAGCTTGGGCAGATACATCGCCTGCTGCTCGGGCGTGCCGAAATGCTCCAGACTGGCGATACACCCCTCGGTCAGGCCGGAGATCATCGTGAAGGCCATGTTCGCGCTCAGGAAATATTCGCTGATCGCGGTGCCCACCACCCACGGCAGCCCCTGACCGCCCCAGTGCTCGGGCGCGGTCAGCGTCGGCCAGCCGCCCTCGACGAACTGTTTGTACAGCTCGGGAAAACCCGTCGGCGTCGTCACCGTGCCGTCTTCATCGCGCGTGCACCCCTCGCGGTCGCCGCGCTGGTTCAATGGCTGCAGCACCTCGGAGGCGAACTTGCCACCCTCCTCGAGGATCGCCTTCACCAGATCGGGCGTCGCCGCCTCGAAGCCGGGCGTGTTCGAATAGCGCTCCAGCCCGATCACATGATCGAGCACGAACTGCGTGTCGCGCGTGGGGGCGGTGTACGTCGGCATTGGCTATACCTCTCTCAGTTTAGGCGCGGCGGCTTCCACCATCGCGATGAAATCCGATAATTCCTTGATGGTCGCGTCGATGTCTTCGCGCTGCGCGGTCAATGCACGCACCCGCTCGCGGCACTTCTCGATCGTCACGCGCCGCTGTGTGCGCCGCCCGTCGCCGAGATCGTAGAGCTCGATCATCTCGCGCGTCTCCGCAATCGAGAATCCCACCCGCTTCGCGCGCAAAATCCACGCGAGCCGCGCGCGATCCACTTTCGAATAAATGCGCTGCGTGCCGGTGCGGGCGGGAGCGATCAACCCCTCGTCCTCGTAAAAACGGATCGCGCGCGCCGTCACGCCAAACTCGGCTGCGAGTTCGGCGATGCCAAACCGGGTAGGTTCGGCCGAGATGGGGTGAGTCGCGGGCACGACCGGGTGTATGTCTTACGTTGACGTAAACGTCAAGCGCGCTGTTAACTCGACCACGCCCGCTTTGGCCCCGCGCGCCTCACCAGCGCCCCAAGAAGGCAAATAGGCCAGACTTTCATTCCGCCATGAACTTCGCAGACGTCGCAAGGGCCTAGTGCCGCATCAGCACCCATTCCTCCGCCATCGTCGGGTGGATCGCCACCGTCTGGTCAAGCTGCGCCTTGGTCAGCCCTGCCTTCACTGCGATGGCGAGCGTCTGCATGATCTCGGCTGCCTCCGGCCCAATCATGTGCGCGCCCACCAGCCTGTCGGTCGCTGAATCCACGATCAGCTTCATCAATGCGCGCTCGCTGCGGCCGGTCAGCGTATTCTTCATCGGCCGAAAATCGCTGCTGAACACATCCACTCCGCCAAGCGTGTCCCGCGCCTCATGCTCGGTCATACCCACGCTCGCCAGCGGCGGCGCGCTAAACACCGCGCTCGGGATGCAGGCATAATCGAGCGCTACGGCCTTGCCCGCGAACAGATGGTCCGCCACCGCATGGCCCTCGCGGATCGCCACCGGGGTCAGCTGCACGCGGTTGATCACATCGCCGACCGCATAGATATTATCCGCCGAGGTGCGGCAATTTTCGTCCACCATCACCGCAGCCTTGTTGTCGAGAGCGATCCCCGCCGCCTCACAGCCGAGGCCCTGCGTATTGGGATCGCGTCCGATTGCATACATGATCATATCGGTCTCGATATCGTCCCCCTCCTTGGTCCGCAGCCGCCGCCGCCCCTCGTCCATCGGCTCGATCGCCGCGATCTGGCAGTTGAACCGAAACTTGAGCCCGCGCACGATGCTGTTGGCCAGCAGCCGCTCCACCAGGCTATGATCCCACCCGCGCAGGATCCTGTCGCTGCGCACCACCAGCGTCACGTCGACGCCCAGTTCGTGGAAAATGCCCGCGAACTCGTTGGCGATATAGCCCGATCCCGCGATCACGATGCGCTCGGGCAGTTTTTCCAGGTGAAAGGCATCGTTCGATGTGATCGCGTGCTCGATGCCGGGAACCGAGGGCATCGCGGGCCGTGCGCCGGTCGCGATCAGGATCTTGTCGGCGGTGATCCGCTCGTCCCCCACCATCAGCGTATGCGGATCGAGGAAAGTTGCGCGCGCGCGCTTGAGTTCGACATTGTGGCTGGTCAGCGTGCTTTCATAGACCGCGTTGATCCGGTCCACGTCGGCGAGCACATTGTCGCGCAGGGTAGGCCAGTGGAACTGCGGCGTTCCGACATCCCAGCCGAAGCGTCTGGCGTCGGCTAAGTCCTCGGCGAAGTGCGCGCCGTAGACGAGCAGCTTCTTGGGCACGCACCCGCGGATGACGCAGGTGCCCCCCACGCGATACTCCTCCGCGATGGCAACGCGCGCGCCATGCCCCGCCGCGATCCGTGCCGAGCGCACCCCGCCCGAGCCCGCGCCAATGACGAAATAGTCGTAGTCGTAGGTGGTCATGGAGGGGGAGGTAGTGGGGTGACGGACGGGTGGCTAGCCCGGTGCCTCAGGCCCCGATCGATGCCGCCGCGCTGATCAGGTTGATCATCGCAAAACGCACGCCGCGCTCGGCCCGCACGCAATCCGCCAGGGCACGGACCTCGGACGCGGGGCCGCGCAGCATCATGCTTTCCAGACAGCCATCGTGGTCAAGATGGACGTGCGTGGTCGAGACGATCAGGCCGTGGTGGGCGTGGCCGATGTCGAGCAGCCGAGTCACCAGCGCGCGCGCATGGTGATCGTAGACGTAGGACAGGTTGGCGACGCACTCGCCCTGTTCCGTCGCGGCGACCGTGCGCGCATCCACCGCCGCGCGCACCAGATCGCGCACCGCTTCCGAGCGACTGGCATACCCCTCACGCTGCGTGAGCGCGTCGAACGCATCGGCGAGCGGGCCGTCGAGCGAGATGGTGATGCGATGCATTGAAGTCTCCGGGTGAAAATATCATCGCCGCACGCGCGGCAGGGCGCAACCGTTGCGTGTTCGCCGCGTATGCACATTGGAGTCGCTCTTCATACGGTAGCGGCGAAGCGGGAGTGTGCCGATGGTGCGATGTTCAAAGTGTGTGCGTGCGGGACTGCTGGCGTGCACGATGATCGCGTCCGGCGCGGCATGGGCAGAAGATGCCGCCGCCCCGCCCGCGCCCGCGAAGGCCCCCGATCCCGCCGAGATCATTGTCTACGGCCGCGCGATCAATCAGTTGGGCGTCGCGCTGACCGCTTCAGAGGGCATCGTCGGCCGCCGCGATTTCAGCACGCGGCCGTTGCAGCGCGTGGGCGAGCTGCTCGAAGTGGTGCCCGGGCTGATCGTCACGCAGCATTCGGGCGGCGGCAAGGCGAACCAGTATTTCCTGCGCGGCTTCAATCTGGATCACGGCACCGATTTCGCCGCCTCCTTGGATGGCGTCCCGCTCAACATGCGCACCCACGGGCATGGGCAGGGCTATCTCGATCTCAACTTCATCATCCCCGAGGCAGTGGAGTTCATCGAATATTCGAAGGGTCCGTACCGTGCCGATCTGGGCGATTTCGCCACGGCGGGCGCGGCGCGATTCAAGACCTACGACAAGGTGGACGATGCGCGGGTGAACCTCACGATCGGCGAGAACAATTATTACCGGCTCGCCGCCGTGGGCTCGGTAAAGCTGGGTGGCGGCGATCTGCTGCTTGCCGGTGAGGCGCGCTATGACGATGGGCCGTATGCGATCAAGCAGAAGCTGAACCAGTTCAGCGGTTTCGCCAAATACACCGTGCCGCTGGGGGATGGAATCCTGCGCGCCAGCTTCACCGGCTATTATGTCGATTTCTATTCGCCCGAACAAATCCCCCAACGCGCGATCACCAGTGGGCTGATCAACGATCTCGGTGCGCTCGACTTTTCACTCGGCGGGCAGACGACGCGCATCGGCGGCACGATCAACTGGACGCAGAATGGTGACGATCCCTGGTCCGTGCTGGCGTATGCGCATTATTACAACTTCAAGCTGATCTCGAACTTCACCTACTTCCTCGACGATCCGGTCAACGGCGACGAGTTCCGCCAGGCGGATCGCCGCACGGTGACTGGCGGGCGCATCGACAAGAAACTCACCTTCCACCCGTTCGGCATGCAGACCGATCTGCTGTTCGGCGGCGAGGGCCGCTTCGACTTCATCCCGCGCGTCGCACTCTATCGCACCACCGCGCGAACCATCCGCCAGACCGTGCGCAGCGATTCGGTCAACGAGGGATCCGCCGCAGTGTTCGCCGAAGCGACACTGCACCCCACCGATCGGCTGCGCTTCACCTTCGGGCTGCGCGAGGATTATTACAACTTCGACGTCACTTCGAGCAATCCGCTCAATTCGGGCAAGAGCGACGCGACGATCTTCAGCCCGAAGGCGGGCGCGGCGTGGCGGCCGGTCGATTGGGGCGAGGTCTACATCAACTACGGCGAGGGCTTCCACTCGAACGACGGGCGCGGCACCGCGATCACGATCGATCCGGTCACCGGCGACAAGGCCAGCCCGGTCGATCCGCTGGTGAAGGCGCGCGGCTCCGAGGTGGGCGCACGCATCCGGCCAGTGCACGGCGTCACACTGACCGCCGCCGCGTGGCAGCTCGATCTGGGATCGGAACTGCTGTTCCTCGGCGATGGCGGCACCACCGCGCCGCAGGGACCGTCGCACCGCAAGGGGCTGGAGTTCGCCGCGTTCGCGCAACCGATCAAGGGGCTGACAATTGATGCCGAATACACCGCTTCGGACGGGCGACTGACCGATCTGCCCGGCGGCGCGGACCACATCCCGGGCGCGATCGAGGAGGTAATCGCGGCCGGCATCGTCGGCGAATACGGGCGCTTCACGGGCAGCCTGCGCTTCCGACATTTCGGCAGTGTCGCGCTGATCGAGGACAACAGCGTGCGCTCGCGACCGACGAACGTGGTCAATTCGCGCGTCGCGTATCGGCTGGGGCGCTACGAACTGGCGGCGGAGGTGCTCAACATCCTCGATTCGCACGACGCCGAGATCAACTATTTCTACACCTCGCGCCTGCCCGGCGAACCGGCGGGCGGGATCGACGACATCCATCTGAAGACGATCGAGCCGCGCGAGTTGCGCGTGACGGGGACGGTGCGGTTTTAACCGACCGCAGCGTCAATCGTCCCGGCTCACCCGCTCCACCCGCTCGTGCCGCTCCTGCGCTTCCAGCGTCATCGTCGCCACCGGCCGCGCCTCGAGCCGCGTCAGCGCGATCGGCTCGCCGGTCACCTCGCAGTAGCCATAGTCTCCGCTGTCGATCCGGCGCAGCGCCGCGTCGATTTTGGCGATCAGTTTGCGTTGGCGGTCGCGGGTGCGCAGTTCCAGCCCCCAGTCGGTCTCGGACGCCGCGCGGTCGGTAACGTCGGCTTCTTTCAGCGGTTCTTCCTGGAGCACCGCGAGTGTCTCGCGCGCCTCGGCCCGGATGTCGGCACGCCAGCTCATTAGCTTACCGCGGAAATACGCCTGCTGGCGCGGGTTCATGAACTCCTCGTCCGCGCTGGGACGGTATCCCGGCGGCAACACTTCGGCATTTCCCCCGGTTCGCTCGATCACCTGCAACATCGACCATCCTCCCAAAGGGCGTCCAGCCTTTGCGGCTGTGTCCGCCTCCCCCGATGGCCGCGCCTATAGGGCGTGGCTGCCACGCTCACAAGCACAAATGGCAGTTATCCGTGTGTCCCCAACGTCACAGTTGGCCGTGGCAATGCTTGTATTTCTGGCCCGATCCGCATGGGCAGGGCTGGTTGCGCGCGACCGATCCCCAGGTCGACGGATCGGCAGGGTCAACGCCCGCAGCATAGCTTGCCGCCTGGATCGAGGGTGCGCCGCCGATCCGGGGCAGTTGCCCGGTGCCGAACGCATCGTTTTCGCCGGTAAACGGGTCCAGATGGAACGGGCTCATCTGGCCGAGCGCAAATTCGGGCGGCGGCGGCGCCGAGTTGAACTGCGCGTTCGCCAGCATCCGCGTCACATCCTCGCGTACCGCGCCAAGCATCCGCTCGAACAGCGCGAAGGCCTCCTGCTTATATTCGTTGAGCGGCGTCTTCTGCGCGTAGGCGCGCAGGTGAATCACCGAACGCAGCGCATCCAATGTGGCCAGATGCTCTTTCCAGTGATGATCGAGCGATTGCAGCAGCACGCTCTTCTCGATCTGCGTCCACTGCTCGGCCTCGATCCCCTCGCGCTTGGCGGCGATATGCTGCTCCGCTCCCGCGAGCAGCCGCTCCTCGATCGTCTCGGGATCGATGCCCTCTTCCCTGGCCCATTCGGCGCCGGGAACCGCGAGGCCAAGCGTGTTCGCCGCCCCCTCCTCCAGCATCGGCAAATCCCACTGCTCGGGGTAGCTTCCCGCCGGGCACGCGAGCTTCACGATCTGTGCTGCGGTATCGCGGCGCATGTCGGTGGTGACATCTTCCAGCGTCTCCGCGTCCATTACGTCGGCGCGCTGTTCGTATACCACCTTGCGCTGATCGTTCATCACGTCGTCATACTGGAGGAGTTGCTTGCGCACATCGTAGTTGCGCGCCTCCACCTTCTTCTGCGCGGTCTCGATCGCCTTCGAAATCCACGGATGAACGATCGCCTCGCCCTCCTCCAGCCCTGAGTTCATCATGCGGTGCAGCATCGATTGCTGGCCAAAGATGCGCAGCAGATCATCATCCAGGCTGAGGTAGAAGCGGCTGAACCCCGGATCGCCTTGCCGACCCGAACGCCCGCGCAACTGATTGTCGATGCGGCGCGATTCGTGGCGCTCGGTCCCAAGGACATACAGCCCCCCGGCAGCCAGCACACGCGCCTTTTCCTCGATGATCTCCTGCCGGACGCGCGCCTTCGCCGCCTCCTTCAGTTCGCCATCGGCCATGTTCGCGAGTTCGTCGGCCACGCGGAAGTCGAAATTGCCACCAAGCTGAATATCGGTCCCGCGCCCCGCCATGTTGGTGGCAATCGTCACCGCACCCTGGCGCCCCGCCTGCGCCACGATATGCGCCTCCTGCTCGTGGAAGCGCGCGTTCAATACGGCGTGCTTGACGTCCTCCTTCTTCAGATAGTCGCTCAGCAACTCGGACTTCTCGATCGAGACCGTCCCCACCAGCACCGGCTGCCCGTTCGCGCTCGCCTCGCGGATACCCTTGGTGATCGCTCCATATTTCTCGGTCGCGTTCTTGTAGAACTCGTCCTCGGCGTCCTTGCGCCCGACCGCCATGTTGGTCGGGATCTCGACCACGCTCAGCTTGTAGATCTCGTAGAACTCGCCCGCCTCGGTCAGCGCGGTCCCGGTCATTCCCGCCAGCTTTGGATAAAGCCGGAAGTAGTTCTGGAACGTGATCGAGGCCATCGTCTGGTTTTCGGGCTGGATTTCCACGCCCTCCTTGGCTTCGACTGCCTGGTGCAGACCATCGGACCAGCGCCGACCTTCCATCATGCGCCCGGTGAACTCATCGATGATGACGATCTTGCCGTCGCGGATGATGTAATCGGTGTCCAACTTCCACAAAACATTGGCACGCAACGCCTGATTGAGGTGATGGACCACCTGCGTATTCTCGATATCGTACAGATTGACACCGTGCAGCACACCTGCTGCTTCGAGCGCGCGCTCGACCACTTCGGTGCCCGCCTCGGTCAGCACCACCGATTTCTGCTTCTCGTCGACCTCGTAAGTATCGGCGGGCAGCGTCTTCACCACCGCGTCCACGCCCACATAAAGATCGGTCTTGTCTTCCGAAGGTCCGCTGATGATCAGCGGTGTTCGCGCCTCGTCGATCAGGATCGAATCGACCTCGTCGACGATCGCATAATTGAATGGCCGTTGCACCATCTGGTCGCGCGAATATTTCATGTTGTCGCGCAGATAATCGAAGCCGAGTTCATTGTTGGTGGCGTAGGTTATGTCGGACGCATAAGCCTCACGACGCTGGTAATCGTCGATCCCCGGCACGATCACGCCAACGGTCATCCCCAGGAACTTGTAAACCTGCCCCATCCACTCGGCATCGCGCCGCGCGAGATAGTCGTTGACCGTCACCACGTGCACGCCCTTGCCGCCAAGCGCGTTCAGATACACCGCCAGCGTCGCCACCAGCGTCTTGCCCTCGCCGGTCTTCATCTCGGCGATCTCGCCCCGGTGCAGCACTGCGCCGCCGATCATCTGCACATCATAATGCCGCTGGCCAAGCGTGCGCTTCGCCGCCTCGCGCACTGTGGCGAAGGCCTCTGGCAGCAGCGCGTCGAGCTTCACCCCTTCGGCAAGCTGCTTGCGAAACACCTCGGTTCGCCCCGCCAACTCGGCGTCGCTCATCGCCTCGTGCGTCTTCTCGAGCGCGTTGATCCGCCCCACCAGCGGCTGCAACTGCCGCACGACACGATCGTTCGATGTGCCGAAAATCCGTTTGGCTATGCCGCCGATACCGAGCATTGATCACCTTGGAAGACGGGCGCGCGAACGCCTGCGCGCAAGCCGCCCCGTTAGCTCCGCGAGATAGGCGGGGGGGCGCGGAGCGTCAATCAGTGCATGCGCCCCGCCCCCTCCGTCGGCTACGCCGCCACCTCCCCCGCTGCGCAGGGGAGAACAAGCCAAGAGCAAACACCTCTTACCATTTCCCATCCTCCCCCGCTCACGTGGGAGGATACCCCGAAGGGGCGGAGTCTGCCCGGGCCACTGGCAAGCCCGCCCAACCATGATAGCAACCTCCCATGACCCGCTCCCCCCTCGCCCCCCCGCACTTCCCCCCCATGCCCGATATCCCCGGCGTCCGGCTCGCGGTCGCGCGCGCGGGCTACAAGGCGTGGGAGCGCGCCGATCTCACGCTCGCCGAGCTCGCGCCGGGCACCACGGTGGCGGGCCTCACCACCCGCTCGCGCTGCCCCTCGCCCGAGGTCGAGCTGTGCCGCGCGCACCTCCCGCAGGGCCACGCGCGCGCGTTGGTGATCAACGCGGGCAACAGCAACGCGTTTACCGGCGCGCGCGGCGCGGAGGCCACCCGCCTCGTCACCGCCACCACTGCGGCCGCGCTCGACTGCCCCGAAACGCAGATCTTCGTTGCCTCCACCGGCGTCATCGGAGTGCCGCTGCCGCAGGAGAAAGCCAAAGCCGGCCTAGAAGCCGCCTTCGCCAAGCTCCGCGTCGGCAGCACGGCCAGCTGGGAGCACGCCGCCACCGCGATCGGCACCACCGATACCTTCCCCAAGGGCGCGTCCGCCACGTGCGAGATCGACGGCCACCCGGTCCACATCGCTGGCATCGCCAAGGGCTCGGGGATGATCGCGCCCGACATGGCAACCATGCTCGCCTTCGTCTTCACCGATGCCGCGATCGCCCCCCCTGCGCTGCAGTCTATGCTCCATCAGGCCGCCAATCACAGTTTCCACCGCATTACCGTCGATGGCGACACGTCGACCAGCGACACCCTCCTTGCGTTTGCCACCGCCCGGGCGGGCAACGCTCCGATCACCGCCCCTCACCCCGCCTTCCAGCACGCGCTCACGCAAGTCTGCGCCGATCTCGCCCGCCAGATCGTGCGCGATGGCGAGGGCGCGCAGAAGTTCATTACCATCCACGTCACCGGCGCGCAGAGCGACCACGCCGCGCACCGCATTGCACTGTCGATCGCCAACTCCCCGCTCGTGAAAACCGCGATCGCGGGCGGCGACGCCAACTGGGGCCGCGTCGTCATGGCAGTGGGCAAGGCGGGCGAAGCCGCCGACCGCGACCGGCTGGCGATCCGCTTCGGCGCTTCGGTGGTCGCCGAACATGGTGCGGTCGTCCCCGGCTACGACGAAGCCCCCGTCGCCACCCACCTCGCGGGCACGCAGATCGAAATCGGCGTCGATCTCGGCCTGGGCACCGGGTCAGCCGAAGTGTGGACCTGCGACCTCACCCACGGCTACATCGCGATCAACGCGGACTATCGGAGTTAAGCTGGTCCCACGCCGCGAACATGCACAACCGTCGACGGTGAAGGATAGCCCGCCGTGCCGAAGGTGGCGGCAATCAGTTTGTTGGTGTCGAAGTATACCTGCCAGTAATCCTTCGTGTGGCAGTAGGGCCGGACCGCGATCAACGTTCCCATCGCGTTGAAGTCGAGGATTTCAACATCGGGCGGGGGAGACGCCATCACATTGGGGATTGCCGCGAGTGCGGGTTGCAGGCGCGCGATGGCGTCGAGCGCGTCCACCCCGAACGCCAGTTGCGCGGTGCGATCGACACGGCGGTAGCTGTGCGCGGAGAAGTTCTTGATAATATCGGCCGAGACTTTGCCGTTGCCGATGATCGTTGCCACGTTATCCGGCGTTGAAATGCGCGTCTCGAACAGGCCGATCTCGGTGACGGTGCCTTCGATCCCGGCGGCGGTTACGTAATCGCCCACCTTGTAGGGGCGAAAAATGACTAGGAACGCGCCGGCCGCAAAGTTGCCGAGCAGGCCCGACCACGCCGCGCCGACCGCGAGACCGACACCCGCGAGCAGCGCTGCGAAGCTGGTCGTCTCAATCCCGAAATAGCCGAGCAGCGCGACGACGAGCACGACGTTCAGGATCACCGCGAGGATGTTGGCGAGGTATTTCTGGAGCGTGGGATCGAAATGGCGCGCGGTGAGCACGCGGGTGACGATGCCGATCGCCAGCCCGATCAGCCAGCGACCGATCATATACAGCACGATCGCGCCGATGATCTTGAGGCCGATTGCGGTGATCAGGGGCAGTTCTGCCGCCCACCATCCGTTTACGTTCATGTTCGATGCTCCCCGCGCATGGCCGCTTGCCACCCCGCATGCCCTAACGATCTAGCTGACGTCGGCGCGCAGGGGAAGCCCTAGGCAGTTGTGTGGTTGACTATCGGGGGCAGTGCGCGGTATCGGCTCGCGCTGAAGCGGCGCGCTCCGGCGTGGTCGCCCCTTTTGCGTTCGCGCCACCGAGGATACCATGGCCAAGCCAACTACCGTCAAAATCCGCCTGGTCAGCAGCGCGGATACCGGCTTCTTTTATGTAACCAAGAAGAACCCGCGTAACACGACCGAGAAGATGACGATGCGCAAATACGATCCGGTCGTGCGCAAGCATGTCGACTTCAAGGAAGCCAAGATAAAGTAAATGCCGCTTTACGGGGAGGTGGAACATCTCTCTCCGCTGATCCGCCGGGTTACGGCGAATAACGCCGGGCCGTTCACTGGCACCGGCACGGGTTCCCATATCATCGGCCATGGCGAAGTCGCGGTGATCGATCCGGGGCCGGACGACGCCGATCATGTCGCCGCGATCCTGCGCGCCACCGTGGGCGAGCGCGTCGGCGCGATCCTGATCACGCACACCCACCGCGATCATTCGCCTGCTGCACGCGCGCTGGCGCAGGCGACCGGCGCGCCGATCATAGGCTGCCCGCAGATCGCGGCGATCCCCGAGGGTGGGGGCGGCGAGGCGTTTGACGCGGCCTACGCGCCTGATCGCGTGCTGGAGGACGGTGAGGCGGTGGAGGGGCCGGGCTGGCGGCTCGAGGCGGTGGCGACACCCGGCCATGCGTCGAACCATCTGGCGTTCGCGCTGCCGGAGGAACGCGCGCTGTTCACCGGCGATCATGCGATGGGCTGGTCCACCAGCGTCGTCGCGCCGCCCGATGGCGACATGGCGGACTATCTGGCCTCGCTCGCGCGCCTGCAGGTGCGCGACGATCTGGTCTACCATCCCACCCACGGCAATCCCGTGACCGAGCCGCAGCGGCTGGTGCGCGGACTGATGCTGCACCGGCGGCAGCGCGAGGCATCGATCCTTGCGCTGCTGGCGAACGGCCCCGCCACCGTCACGGCACTTGTTGCGACGATGTACGCAGCGCTGGACCCGCGGCTGCACGGCGCTGCGGCGATGAGCGTGCTCGCGCATCTGATCGCGCTGGAGCGCGCGGGCGGGGTGGTGCGCGAGGATGCGGCGTGGTCGCTCGCCTAGATGTTTGATCCGCGTTTGGGAGCGCGCCTGGCCCCGCCCCCTCCGTCGGATTCGCCGCCACCTCTCCCGGAGCGGAGGGGGCGGTTAGACAAATGCCGCGCCTCGCCTACATTGCCGCGCATGCGCTTGCCCATCGCCGCCTTCCTGCTGCTCGTCGGCGCGCTGATCGGCTGGGGCGTTGCGCACCGGATCGGCGATCCGGCGATGGACCCGAGGGGCCCGCGTGCCGACGTGGCAACGATCGCGTCCGCCTCGCTCAAATCGGTTCAGGCGCAGGCGCGGCTGACCGCGTTCGCAGCAAGGTTCGTGGTGGCGGTGACTTCAGAGCACCGGACGCTGGGGTCGGCGCAGACCAAGACGATGATCGTGCCCGGGATGGTGCGCTATGAGATGGATTGGGCGAAGCTCAGCTCCGCCTCGCTGCAATGGAACGCCGCACAACGCACGCTCCGGGTGGATGCGCCGCAGATCGAGATCGCCGGGCCGCAAGTGGAGATGACGCGCATCACCGAATATTCGCAGGGCAAGCTGCTGATGGCGCTGACTGGCAGCGAGCCCGCGATTGACGCGGCGAACCGCGCGCGAGTGGAAACGCAGATGCAAAGCGAGGCGCGTGAACCCACATTGCTTGGGCTGGCACGACAGGCGACGCGCGCGGCGGTAGCGCGCACGTTCGCGCTGCCTTTGGCGGCGGCGGGCATCGACGCGAAGGTGGTGGTGCGGTTTCCGGGCGAGGCATGAGGAGGGACCGATGAGCGTGTTGTTCAACCCGTTGCAGGCGGGTCCCGTCGTTGATCTGCGCGCCGAGATCGATCGGCTGCGGCGAGAGAAGAACGCGGTGATCCTCGCGCATTATTACCAGAAGCCCGAAATCCAGGACATCGCGGACTTCGTGGGCGACAGTCTGGACCTGTCGCGCAAGGCGGCGGCAACTTCGGCGGACGTGATCGCATTCTGCGGGGTGAAGTTCATGGCCGAGGTGGCAAAGATATTGTCGCCGCAGAAGATCGTGGTGCTGCCCGATCTGGATGCAGGCTGTTCGCTGGAGGATAGCTGTCCTCCTGCCGAGTTCGCGGCGTTCCGCGCGGCGCACCCCGATCACATCGCGCTCAGCTACATCAACTGCTCGGCCGAGGTGAAGGCGCTCTCGGACATCATCGTCACCAGTTCGTCCGCCGAACGGATCATCGCACAGTTGCCCGCCGATCAGCCGATCATCTTCGCGCCGGACAAGCATCTGGGCGCGTATCTGAACCGGGTGACGGGGCGACAGATGCTGCTGTGGCAGGGTGCGTGCATCGTGCACGAGGCGTTCTCCGAGCGCGAGTTGATGAAGCTGAAGGCGCAGTATCCGGACGCGCCGGTGGCGGCGCACCCCGAATGTCCCGGGCATATCCTCGATCACGCGGACTATGTGGGGGCGACCAGCGGCATCCTGAAGTTCGCGTTGTCGTCGCCCGCGCCAACGATCATCGTCGCGACCGAGCCGCATATCATTCACCAGATGGAACTCGCCGCGCCGCACAAGCGGTTTATCGGTGCACCTGGGGCGGACGGAAACTGCAACTGCAATATGTGCCCCTATATGGGCTTGAACACGATGGAGAAGCTCTACGTTGCGTTGCGCGATCTGCAGCCGCAACTGCATCTGACCGAGGCTGTTCGGCTGGCCGCGTCGAAGCCGTTGCAGCGGATGCTTGAAATGTCTGGGACCACACCGCCGCTCGGCGATTAGGAGTTAGCCATGATCGTGCACCACCTTCCCGCCGCCGGGCGGTTCCACACGAAGATCGACTGGCTCGATAGCTGGCACAGCTTCAGCTTCGGCCAGCATCACGATCCCGAGCGCCAGGGCTTTCGCGCGCTGCGCGTGATCAACGAGGACCGCGTGACGCCCGGCGCGGGCTTCGGCCGCCACGGCCACCGCGACATGGAAATCCTGACCTACGTGCTCGACGGCGCATTGGCGCACAAGGATTCGAGCGGCGGCGCGGGTACGATCCGGCCGGGCGACGCGCAGCGCATGAGCGCGGGCACCGGGATCGAGCATAGCGAATATAACGCGAGCGCGGACTCGGCGGTGCATTTCCTGCAAATCTGGCTGGACCCCGGGCAGACGGGGATCGCGCCCGGCTACGAGCAGGTAGCGCTGCCGGTGGCGGCACCCGGGGAAAGCCGGATCGATCTCGTCGGGGGACCGGATGCCGGTGCGAACTCGGTGCGCATCCATCAGGATGCGAGGGTCTGGCGCGTAGTATTGGGCAAGGACGCGCCGATCGTGATCGATCTCGCTCAGGGTCGCCAAGCATGGGTGCAGGTCGCGCGCGGCGAGGCGGTGGCGCAGGAGCGCTCGCTTGGCACCGGCGATGGGCTGGCGGTGAGCGGCGCGGCGCGGCTGGACCTCGCTGGTGCGGGGGAATTGCTGGTGTTCGATCTAGCCTGAGCAGCGGCAGGCCCGTTGCGGCAGAGCGGCTTCGCGTACGAGCGACATCGCCTCCACCCCCCGGCGTTTGCACGCAGGGTATCGATGCCAAACCGGTGTACGAGGCAGGGCGTGTGAATGGCGCGGCGAGACGATGGGCGGTCGAAAATACCGCAGGGGTTCTTCGCTACCCGCCGATCCAACGACGTGTTAACGGTTCTAATGGGGCAACAGTTTTGACGTAGAGCTGGTTTGTTTCTTATGCGCTTCGTAGCCTTCCCGCAAAGTCTCCTGATTGGCTTTTTGCTCTACGTTCTCGGCAGCTTTGCGATGAACTGGCCTTATCCAAACGAAGTAATTCGTCCCGTGTTACCTGACCGCGTCGCCTGGCCAGAACGACAGGTTCGCCAGTTCGTTGATTCGCAGGAATATGATCCCGAGTTTCTAGAATTCTTCAACCGGGATCCCGAACGGATTATTCCGCCCGGCGACAACATGGTATCGCCTGCGGATGGTCGCCTGAAATATGTGATGCACCACGACGGCATCACCTATTTCGTGATCGGCCTGTCTTTCTGGGATGTTCACGTAGTGCGCGCGCCGATAGCGGGCGACGTGAAGAACATCGAAGTTATTGGCCTTTCGGTATACCGGGACACGGCCGAAACCACGAACCTCGCCTTTCTCACGGAAAAGGTCGCTCCGGTGCAGGCGATCGTGACGCTTGCAACCGCACATGGCGACATCAAGGTGCGCCTGATCACGAGCTGGTGGGCCAGTCGGCTCAAGTTGCGCGTTCATCTTGGGGAGCATGTCGAGAAGGGACAGCGGCTGGGGCGCATTCTGCTCGGAAGTTCGGTAACGATCGATGTCCCGGGAACCGCCAGTTTCACCCCTTCGCCCGGTCAGCACCTGACAGCCGGCGAGACGATCGTCGCGAGTGGAAAGACCATCTGATGAGCCGATGGTTGTGGATCGACGGACGGTTCGCGTGGCCTCCGATCATCGCGCTCGCCACGCTCACCGCCTATGTGGTCGGAGTGGACCTGTTCTGGCGTCTGACGGCGCTTCCGTTCGAGGCGACACTGGCGATCGCGGCGATTACCGCCCTGGTTCTGGTCCCACTTGTCTGGTGGCGTGTGAGACGCCACCGCGATGCCACATCAGCCCCGCGGCCCGGCATGCAACGCCCTCCAGCGCGCGACGTTGCGGTTCTGCTCGGCGAGGGTGGCGGCGAACACATGGCCGCCGGTGCCGTTGGCGACGAAGTAGAGCGCTGACGTCGGCGCGGGATCGAGCGCGGCAGCAAGCGCCAGCCGCCCCGGATTGGCGATCGGCCCCTTGGGCAGGCCTGGCTTCAGATAGGTGTTGTAACCCGTATCCGCGTGCAGATCGGACTGACGAATGGGTCGGCCCAGCGGTCGGCCTAGCGTAATCGGGTAGATCACGGTCGGATCAGCATCGAGCTTCATGCCCAGCCGCAACCGGTTGGCATAGACCCCCGCCACCAGTCGCCGCTCGCTCGCGACAGCGGTTTCCTTTTCAACGATCGAGGCGAGCGTCAGCGCGTCGTGCGGCGTCCCCAGCGGGGCAGCGCGGCTGCGTGTCTTCCATAGTTTCGCCAGCGTCCGGTCCATCGCTGCAGTCATGCGCGCGAGCACATGGGCACGCGCCTCGCCGCGCTGGAAGGCGTAGGTATCGGGGAGCACATGGCCCTCGGGCGGGGTGGGCGTGGGGCCGGTGAGCAGCGGCTCGGCGGCGAGACGTGCGGCGACGAGCAGCGAGGGCAGGCCTTCGGGGATGGTGATCAGATGCTGCACTACACGCCCCGATTGCAGGAGCTGGAGGATCTGGTGCCAGCCCGCTCCCTTGGGAACTGCATATTCGCCCGCGCGCACTGGCAACCGCGATCCCAGCAGACGCGCGGTCAACGCAAACATTCGGGCATTGCTCGTCAGCCCCGCCGCCTCGATCCTACGCGCGACCGCGGGTAGCCTTGCACCGGTGGGGACGGTGACCGTCACGGTTGGCGCGTTGGCGGGCGCGCGCGCGGTCCAGCGAACTAAGGTGAAGGCAATGATGGCCAGGATCCCCGCCCCGAGCAGTGTGGGCCAGAAGCGGTTGCGGCTCATGCTTGTCCCCGACCCCTCACCCAACTGCGCGTAGGCTCGCCAAGCGGCTCGCTAACGCTGCGTATCCCTCTCCCGCAAGGGGAGAGGGGAATCACGCCGACCCGGAAGGCGCCGCTGGCGCTGCATGACACTCCCGACTGCGCTATTTGCCGTTCGCCCCGATCCCGTAGTGCACCACGATTGGCGCATTGCAGCCATCCACGCTGCGATAGAGGGCCAGCACGACGTTCGCTGGCGGCAATTCGCCCAGACGCTTCGTTCGCGCGTCTCCGGGCGAGACGCCGGGTGCCTGCCGGGCAAAGCTAGGCGTGATCCGATCGCACGCTGGACGAGCCTCGGTCACAGGCGCGGGGGCTGCGATCGCCAGCGCAATCGCGGTGAGCGGGAGAGGCATCGGCGTTTCTCCGGGGTCGTTGGCTTTGCACCGCTTTAGCAGAATTGTGTAACGGACGCATCCGGGGCCGCGCGCATCGCGGTCGCGGCGTGCTAGATCGCCTTGAACACCACCGTTGCGTTCGTACCGCCAAAGCCGAACGAGTTGTTGAGCACCGCCTTCACCTCGCGCCGCTTGGCGATGTGCGGCACCAGATCGACGCCCGCGGCGCCATCGACGGGGTTGTCCAGATTGAGTGTCGGCGGAACGATCCCGTCGCGCATCGCGAGAAGGCAGAAGATGCTCTCCACCGCGCCCGCGCCGCCGAGCAGATGGCCGATCGCGGATTTGGTGCTGCTCATCGAAACGGTGGCGATCGCATTGCCGAACAGGCGCTTGACCGCGTTCAGTTCGAGCTCGTCGCCCATCGGCGTCGAGGTGCCGTGCGCGTTGATGTAATCGATGTCCGACGGGTTCATCCCCGCGCGCTTCAACGCCATTTCCATCGAGCGATAGGCACCCCGGCCTTCAGGATGTGGTGCGGTAACGTGGTAGGCGTCTCCGGTGAGGCCGTAGCCCACGACCTCGCCGTAAATCTTGGCGCCCCGGGCCTTTGCACGCTCATATTCCTCGAGCACCACCATGCCAGCACCTTCGCCCATGACGAAGCCGTCGCGGTCGCGGTCCCACGGGCGGCTGGCGCGGGTGGGTTCATCGTTGAAGTGGGTGGAGAGCGCCTTCGCCTGGCTGAAGCCCGCGACGCCTAGCGGGCAGATCGTCGCCTCCGCGCCGCCGCAGACCATCACGTCCGCATCGTCGAGCATAATCAACCTGGCTGCGTCCCCGATCGCGTGCGCGCCGGTGGAGCAGGCGGTGACGACCGCGTGGTTGGGGCCCATCAGGCCGTATTTTATGCTGACCTGGCCCGAGATCAGGTTGATCAGCCGCCCGTGGACGAAGTGGGGCGAGACGCGGCGCGGTCCCTTTTCGTGCAGGACGATCGCCTCTTTCTCGATCCCCGGCAACCCGCCGATACCCGATCCGATCAGCGTGCCCGCGCGCAGCCGATCTTCCTCGGGCATGTCGGTCAGGCCCGCATCTTCGAGCGCCTGGCCCGCCGCATCGATGCCGAAGATGATAAAATCATCGACCTGCCGCGCGGTCTTGTGATCCACCCGGCGCGTCGCATCGAAGGTGCGCGCTTCGCCCGCGATGCGGCAGACATACTCGCTCGCATCGAATTTGGTGATCGCGCCGATGCCGCTCTCGCCCGCGATGAGCTTCGCCCATGTGGTCTCCACATCGCAGGCGAGCGGGGTGACAAGGCCGAGGCCGGTGACGACGACACGGCGCATTATGTTGGCTCAGGCCGGCTTGTGATGCTCGTCGATGAACGCGATCGCGTCCTTGACCGTGGTGATCTTCTCGGCCGCGTCGTCGGGGATTTCGACGCCGAATTCTTCTTCGAACGCCATCACCAGTTCGACTGTATCGAGGCTGTCCGCGCCCAGATCGTCGATGAAGTTCGCGTCCTCGGTCACCTTCTCGGGCTCGACGCCGAGATGCTCGACGACGATTTTCTTCACACGTTCGGCGGTGTCGCTCATGGATGTGGTCCTGCGGCCTTGGTTAGCGAGGTGGGTTAGACGCGGGGGGGCGGGGTTGCAAGGGGCGGCCTCGTGTTGACGTGCGTCATCACGCGGAGCATGCTACGATCTATGCACGAGATCGCGCTCCGCACCCGTCAGCATCGTTCGGGCAACAGCATGTCGGTGCGGCTGCCCGGCGTGGCGGCGTATCCAGATCCAAAACAGGAGCTTGAGGTAATCGTGCGCGGCGACGAGCGCGTTCTCCGCCCGGTCAAACCCCTTGAAGCAGTGGCCGATCACTGGCCCAAGGCGCAATGGACGATTGATGAGTTGGTCGCATGGCAGGAAGCGCGCCCGCCTTCCCGGATTACCGACAACGCGCTTGTGCGAGGCGAAGGGCGCCGCAATCCTTGGGACTGAACACCCGGTGTCTAAGTTCGCAATTCATCGCGTCACCGTTCTATACTGACGCAAGCTACGACCATGAGTATTAAATATCTGATCGACACGAACATTGCGATTTATGCAATTCGACGTCACGTCGGCATCATCCGCTATATGCGCCAAAACACGGGGCGCGTTGCGATGTCTGCCTTGGTTCATAGCGAACTCTTGCAAGGTATTGACGATCAATCGGATGTGATCGAGGACGTTGAGGCGTTTGCGCGTGCGGTCCCGGTAATCCCTTATGGTGTAGAGGCATCGCTCGCTTACGGATCGATCGTCCAACACACCGGGTTCAAGCGCCAACACGTGCTCGATCGGATGATCGCTGCACACGCAATCAGTCTTGGAGCAACGCTGGTGACGAACAATCTCCGAGACTTCGAGGGCGTGCCGGGGCTTGTCATCGAAAACTGGGCCGCGCCAGCCCTATAACATCGCCATCCCGCCGTTTACGTGCAGCGTCTGCCCGGTCACGTAGCCCGCCTCGGCCGACGCCAGATACACCACTGCTGCGGCCACATCCTCCCCCGATCCCAGCCGCGCGGCGGGGATGCGCGACAGGAGCGCGGCCCGCTGCGCCTCGCCCAAGGCCACGGTCATCGGCGAGGCGATGAAGCCGGGCGCGACGCAATTGACCGTGACGCCGCGCGTGGCGACCTCCTGCGCGAGCGCCTTGGCCATCGCGGTCAGCCCGCCCTTGGACGCGGCGTAATTGGCCTGGCCGGGGTTGCCGGTATGGCCGACGACACTGGTGATGAAGATGATCCGGCCCGTGCGGGCCTTCATCATCGGCTTCAATGCGGAGCGCGAGAGACGGAAGCCCGCTTCGAGGTTGATGCGCAGCACGGTGGCGAACTCATCGTCCTTCATCCGCACCGCAAGATTGTCGCGCGTGACCCCCGCGTTGTGGATCAGGATCGAGCAGCCGCCGATCGCGTCCATCGCCTGCCCCACGAGCGCGTCGGTCGCAGCCGCATCCGCGAGGTCGCATGGCAACGGCGCCGCACCCAGTTCGGCGGCGATCGCATCGAGCCGCGGGCCTGCATTGCCCGAAACCGCGATGCGTGCGCCTTGAGCGGCCAGCGCGCGGGCCACGGCACTGCCGATGCCGCCGGTAGCACCTGTGACGAGCGCGGTCTGGTTGGAAAGATCGAACATGGTGGCGGTCTAGCGTGGCGCACGCGCGTGTCCAACCGCCGCGCCGCCGCGCTTGCCCGCGCCAACCCCCCGGCCTAGATGCTTCGCAGCACCCGCGCCTCAAGGTCTGCCCATGCACGATGTCGCCGCCGGCTATCTGCCGATCCTGATCTTCCTCGGCGTTGCGCTCGCGCTCTCGGGCGTGTTCATTGGCCTGCCGGTGGTCGTCTCGACGCTGACGGGCACATCAAACCCCTATCCCGACAAGCTGACCGAATATGAATGCGGCTTCCCCGCCTTCGAGAGCGCGCGGCGGCAGTTCGATGTGCGCTTCTATCTGGTGGCGATCCTGTTCATCATCTTCGATCTCGAAGTGTCCTTCCTCTTCCCGTGGGCGGTCTCGCTCAGGCAGACGGGGGTGTTCGGCTGGACGACGATGATGGAGTTTCTGGCCGAACTTGTGGTCGGCCTGATCTATGCCTGGAAGATCGGAGCACTCGAATGGGAGTGATCGCGAGCCCCTATCTGACCGAGGAGCAGCAGGCGCGTGCGCTTGTCGATGCGAACGGCGATCAGTTCTTCGGCGATGTGAACAAGGAACTCTCCAACAAGGGTTTCCTAACCGCGAACAGCGAGGATCTGCTCAACTGGGCGCGCACCGGCTCGCTGTGGTGGATGACGTTCGGGCTGGCGTGCTGCGCGGTGGAGATGATCCACGTCTCGATGCCGCGCTACGATCTCGAGCGTTTCGGCGTCGCCCCGCGCGCCTCGCCGCGTCAAAGCGATGTGATGATCGTCGCGGGCACTTTGTGCAACAAGATGGCCCCTGCGTTGCGGCGGGTGTACGATCAGATGCCCGAGCCGCGCTATGTGATCTCGATGGGTTCGTGCGCGAACGGTGGCGGCTATTACCACTATAGCTACAGTGTCGTGCGCGGCTGCGACCGGATCGTGCCCGTGGACATCTATGTGCCCGGCTGCCCGCCCTCGGCCGAAGCATTGCTGTACGGCATCCTGCTGCTCCAGCGGAAGATCCGCCGCACCGGAACCTTCGACCGGTGAGCGTTCCCGCTGTTGTCCTCCCCGCAGATCTGATCCAGAACGCCACCACCTCGATCCCCGGCGTGATCGATGCGTGGAACAGGCAAGGCGAACTTACGCTGGTCGCACATCGCGGGGCGATCGTGGATGTGCTGCGGACGTTGCGCGACGCGCACGGTTTCCAGCAGTTGATGGAGATCGCAGCGGTGGACTATCCATCGCGCGGCAGCCGGTTCGAACTGAACTACTGCCTGCTCAGCCTGACGCGCAACACGCGCGTGCGCGTGAAGGTGGCGGTGGGCGAGGATGAGATCGTGCCGAGCGTCACCGGCCTGTGGCCCGTTGCTGGCTGGTTGGAACGCGAATGCTGGGACATGTTCGGCATATTGTTCGAGGGCAACCCCGATCTGCGTCGGATCCTGACCGATTACGGCTTCCAGGGGCACCCGTTCCGCAAGGATTTCCCGCTGACGGGGTATGTGGAGCTACGCTATTCCGAAGAAGCGAAGCGCGTGGTGTATGAGCCGGTGAAGCTGCCGCAGGATTTCCGCACGTTCGATTTCCTGTCCCCATGGGAGGGCGCGCAATATATGCTGCCCGGGGACGAGAAGGCAGTGGCGCAGGCTCCCGGCGCGCCTTCAACCGTGACGGCTGCTGCGCCGGAGAAGAAGTGATGGCCGCCCTCGCCGAACCGCTCGCCACTCATGACGATCCCGACAACCTCGCGTCCGCGCATCATGCGCGGCTGCCGGGCGTCGATCTTGCGAATTACACGATCAACTTCGGGCCGCAGCATCCGGCCGCGCATGGCGTGTTGCGCATGGTGCTCGAACTCGATGGCGAGGTGATCGAGCGGATCGACAATCATATCGGGCTGCTGCATCGCGGCACCGAGAAGCTGATCGAATATAAGACCTATATTCAGGCGCTGCCCTATTTCGATCGGCTCGATTATTCGTCGCCGCTGTGCATGGAGCATGGCTGGGTGCTTGCGGTGGAGAAGCTGCTCGGCATCGAGGTGCCGCTGCGCGCGCAATATCTGCGGGTGATGTGGGCGGAGATTACGCGGATTTCGAACCATATCCTCAACACCGGATCGCACGGACTGGACGTGGGAGCGCTGACGCCAATCCTGTGGTTCTTCGAGGAACGCGAAAAGCTGTTCGGCTTTTTCGAGCGTGTGTCCGGCGCACGGATGCATTGCAATTACTTCCGCCCGGGCGGGGTGCATCAGGATATGCCTTTGGGGCTGGCTGCGGACATTCTGAAATGGACCGAGACGTTCCCGCAGGTGCTCGACGATTTCACCGCGCTGCTCGCGGACAATCGCATCTTCAAGCAGCGCAATGTTGATATCGGCGTGGCCTCGCGCGACGAGGCGATTGCGTGGGGCTTCTCGGGTCCGATGCTGCGCGCGAGCGGGGTGGCGTGGGATCTGCGCAAGTCGCAGCCGTACGATGTGTACGACCGGATGGAATTCGATGTGCCAATCGGGCGCAACGGTGATTGCTACGATCGGTTCATCATCCGGCTGGAGGAGATGCGCCAATCACTGCGCATCATCCGGCAATGTCTGGCGGAGATGCCCGAGGGGCCGATCGGCTCGCTCGATCGCAAGGTGGTGCCGCCCAAGCGCGGCGAGATGAAGCGCTCGATGGAGGCGCTGATCCATCACTTCAAGCTGTATACGGAAGGCTTCCACGTGCCCGAGGGCGAGGTGTATGTCGCGACCGAGGCCCCCAAGGGCGAGTTCGGTGTGTATCTGGTGGCGGATGGGACGAACAAGCCGTATCGGTGCAAGATAAGGCCGACGGGGTTTTCGCATTTGCAGGCGATGGATTTCCTGAGCAAGGGGCACATGCTGGCGGATGCGCCGGCGATCCTGGGGTCGCTGGATATTGTGTTTGGGGAGGTGGATCGGTGAGCCCTCGGGCTTTCGTCTATTTCTCGGTCTGGGGCGAGCCGCTTATCCTGTTCGGGCTATGGTATTTGCTCTACCGGTGGTTCAGGCCAAGGGTGCAAACGAGCACGCCGTTCCTCCGGCATTATTTCGCAATCACAGCGGCTTTGCCCTTTTTGGGGATCGTCAACGTGCTATTCTGGGCGCTCGACCGCGCCTACGTTCGCCAGGCGACCGCGAACTGATCGCGGCACCCCCTCCGCCCGAAAACGCGGAACGTTGAGCTACCGTACCGTCCTCCCGGCCTTGAGCCGGGACGGGGCTGCCTCCGTTCCGCGCGACCGCCGCTCCGGCGCGGAGGGAAGCTGGATCCCGGCTCAAGGCCGGGATGACGTGCGGGAACGGGCGGCCTCCGCCCGTGACGCCGCGCCGCCTCGGCGTGCCGCTCGCAACCACCTAAGTCCCCAACAACCGCCGCACCGGCACCCCGAACAGGACCATCCCGAACCATGACGAACGATCGACGCTCCGGCCCCAACGCGCTCCTCGCCAATCTTGCCATGCTGGGCGGGCTTGGCGTGTTCGGGCTCGGCATCCTGCTGATCGCGCTGTACATCGTTGGCCATGACCGGGACGTGCGCGAACTGGGTGTGCTCGCCATTTTCGCAGGCGCGTTCATCGAAGTCGCTGTGATCGCGCGCGCGGTTGTCGTAAGGGCAACGCGCAACCTGCCCAAGCGAGCGCGATGATCCCTGCCGCCAACACCCCCCGCACCGCGAAGCCGCCGCGTCCGCACGAGGATTTCGCGTTCACCCCCGCCAACGCGGAGGAGGCGAAAGCAGTCATCGCGCGCTATCCAGCGGAGCGGGAGCATAGCGCGATCATGCCGCTGTTCTGGCTCGCGCAGGAGCAGATGGCGGCCGCGACCGGGCAGGCGTGGCTGCCGATCCCGGTGATCGAATATGTGGCGAGGCAGGTGGGGATGCCGTTCATCCGCGCGTATGAAGTTGCGAGCTTTTACACGATGTACAATCTGGAGCCGGTCGGGCGGTTTCATGTGCAGGTGTGCGGGACGTCGCCCTGCTGGCTGCGGGGATCAGACGAGGTGTTCCGCGCGTGTCGGGATCACGGCCTGAAAAAGGGCGAGATCACCAACGGCGGCGCCTTCACGCTGACCGAGGTCGAGTGCCTGGGCGCGTGCGTGAACGCGCCGATGGCGCAGGTGAACGACGATTATTACGAGGATTTGGACTACGACCGCACGCGCGAGTTGCTCGCGGCCTTGGAGCGAGGCGAGCGGCCCACCCCGGGGCCGCAGGTGGCCCGCCAGTTCTCCGCGCCGGTGGGAGGTGCTACGACGCTGCTGGAAGGAGCGGGCGCATGAGAAGCTGCACGGCAGGGCTTATGAGCAGGAGAATGCATCATGGCTGAAGTCGATGGCACGTTGATCATGTCGGTCATGCGAGCTATTCAAAGCGATACCTCTGAGATCAAGCACGACATTTCCGACCTGAAACTCCGTACTCACGTGCTGGAAGACCAGATGGGGGCGGCTGTCGTCGCGCTCGCTGGGCTCAACCATCGGATAGACCGGCTCCAAGGTGACATGTCGCTCGTGAAGCGTCGGTTAGACCTCGTGGACGCCTAGACATGCTCGCCGATAAAGACCGCATTTTCACCAACCTCTACGGTCAGCGCGACTGGTCGCTCCCCGGCGCACTCACACGCGGCGACTGGGACGGCACGAAGGACATCCTCGCCAAGGGGATCGACTGGATCATCGCAGAAACCAAGGCGAGCGGACTCCGGGGCCGCGGCGGCGCGGGCTTCTCCACGGGCACCAAGTGGTCGTTCATGCCCAAGGAGCACAAGCCGGGCAAACCCGCGTATCTGGTGATCAACGCCGACGAATCCGAACCCGGCACCTGCAAGGACCGCGAAATTTTGCGCCACGATCCGCACAAGCTGGTCGAAGGCGCGCTGATCGCGGGCTTCGCGTGCCGCGCGCGCGCATGCTACATCTACGTGCGCGGCGAATATGTGCTCGAAGCCCAGCGCATCGCCGCCGCCGTCGCCCAAGCCTACGACAAGGGGCTGATCGGCAAGAACGCGTGCGGTTCCGGCTATGACTACGATATCTTCGTCCACCGGGGCGCGGGCGCGTATATTTGCGGCGAGGAGACCGCTTTACTGGAGTCGCTGGAAGGCAAGAAGGGCCAGCCGCGCCTGAAACCGCCCTTCCCGGCGGGCGCGGGATTGTATGGCTGCCCGACCACGGTCAACAATGTCGAATCGATCGCGGTGGTGCCCACCATCCTGCGGCGCGGGGCGGCGTGGTTTGCGGGGATCGGGCGGCCCAATAACACGGGAACCAAGCTGTTCTGCATCAGCGGCCATGTGAACAAGCCCTGCAATGTCGAAGAAGCGATGAGCATCCCGTTCCGCGAGCTGATCGACAAGCATTGCGGCGGGATTCGCGGCGGGTGGGACAATCTGCTCGCGGTGATCCCTGGCGGCTCTTCGGTGCCTTTGGTGCCCGCCGCGCAGATCATCGACGCGGCGATGGACTTCGATACGCTGCGCGACCTGAAGTCCGGCCTCGGCACCGCCGCCGTGATCGTCATGGACAAGTCCACCGATATCGTCGCCGCGATCAGCCGCATCAGTTACTTTTACAAGCACGAAAGCTGTGGCCAATGCACGCCGTGCCGCGAGGGCGTGGGCTGGATGTGGCGCGTGATGGAGCGGCTGCGGCGCGGCGACGCCGAATATCACGAGATCGATCTGCTCCAGGAAGTCACCACCGAGATCGAGGGCCACACGATCTGCGCGCTCGGCGACGCCGCCGCGTGGCCGGTGCAGGGGCTGATCCGCCATTTCAGGCCCGAACTCGAACATCGCATTGCCGCGCGCAAGGCGGCGAACGCGCAGGAGCCGCTGGCGTTGGCGGCGGAGTAGCCCAGACCGGTTTTTGGGGACCGAGTGCGCGATTGCAATCTTCGCCACAGTGGCTGCCCCAGCCGGGATGCGAAATCCCCCTTGCATGAGGGCGTGCGACTGATGCAGCTTGCTTTGCCTAGGGAGGACATCATGAAGACATCAACCGCGCTCGCTGCGTTGTCGCTGATCGGCGTGGCTGCTGCCGCCCCTCCCGCTCCCGTCTCGAGCCCCGAACGCGCCCGGCAGGCGCAGTGCGTCGTCGTTGCCGAACATGACGCCACTGTGAGGCTGCTCGCGACCATCCCCACCTCGGCGGATGATCGTGATGCGGGGGAGGCACTGCTCCACCACGCGCGTGGTTGCGACCGCACGCTGCTGCGCGAGGGGAATAATGGCGCTTTGCTTGTCGAGATGCGGGGCCTGCTCGCCGAGCAGTTGCTCGCCGCGCAGCCGTTGCCACAGGCGCTGCCGGGCCAGGGCAGGCGCCGCTTCGGCGGGATGACCCGCGATTCGATCGAACTCGCCGGTGCGAACCGCGCGACGCTGGTGTTCCAGGATATCGCCGCTTGCGTGATCGATCGCGACTGGCAGGGCGCGCGCGCGTTACTCGCGGCCGAGCATGGTTCGGCCGCGGAGCACGACGCGCTCGCCGCGCTTGGGCCTCAGTTCGCAGCGTGCCTGAACGGTGTGCGGCGAATGGATATTCCACCGCTGTTTGCACGCGCCGCAATCGCCGAGGAAGTCTGGCACCGGATCAATGACGCGCCCGTGGTCGCCGCGCGGTAGGCATCAGGCTCAAGGTTGGACCCACCGCACTCGCCACCCCGGGGTCACCGGGATGGCTAAGCGCGGACGTGGCCGGGACCGAGCGCCTAGTAGCAGCGCTTGTTGTGGTCGCCGGCCTGGATGCGATTGCCGGCGATACCGCCGATCACCACGCCGAGCAGCGTTCCTGCAGGTTCGTCGTGGCGTCCCGAGACGATGTTGCCAAGCAACCCGCCCGCTGCGGCACCCGCAAGCGTGCCGCCGAGGTTCGAGTGGCTGCGGCATTCATTATAGCTGCTGTAACGCCGCCCATCGGTTCCGTAGTAGCCGCTGTTGGCATAAGCATTATTGCCCTGGTACGGGTAATAGCGTCCATCGCTGGCACGGTAATAGTTCCCACGGCCGGGATAGTAGCGGCCGTTACGGTAGTAATAGGTGCCGCGATATTCGGTGGCCTGGCCATTGTACGACTGATAATAGCGATCGCGGTCGTAGCCCGAATGATTGCCCCAGCCGTGGGCATGGTCCCAACGCTCGCGGAAATTCCGGTCGCGGTCGTAACGATCACGATCGAAGCCCTCGGTCCAACCTAGATGATTATCCATCTGCGAGCGATAGTCCCGATCGCTTTCATAGCGCTGGCGATCAAACTGGATCCGCCGCTCATCCTGCTGCGACCGGTAACGATCCTGCTCGCTGCGTGCACGATCCTGATTGGCATGAAACTGTTCGTGCTCCTGCTGGTAGCGCTGCTGATCATTCTGGTAGCGCTGCTGATCCTGCTGGTAGCGGCTCTGGTCCTGATTGTAATCCTGCGCGCCTGCCGCGATTGGCATCGCCAATGCGAGGGCTGCGAGTGCAGCAGTGGAAATATGGCTCATCGTCTTCTCCTTACGCCGAGATGATAGAAGCCCAACGCTCCCCACCCCTTTCGGCTCCGTTAAAGCCGCGCAATATAGCGATCGGCCCAACAGCTCCGTTGGTCGCTTAGTACAACTGTTGTTTTGAGGGATCCATGAACGGGACTGTGAGCTTGCATTCATATTGGCATTACCGGTGACCGTTTCTTCGCCAACGCTTGATCGCGTGGGTGCGCGTCGCCATCTCGCGGCCATGCGCATCCTGCCGATCCTGCTCCTCGCCGCCGCGTGTTCGCCAATGATGCCAACGGTCGCGCCGCCCGTGTCCGCGCCGCCTCCGGTCCCCGCGCCGCAACATCAGGGGCTCGAACGCGTGCTTGGGCACAACGCCGCCGAAGTGATCGAGGTGATCGGCTCCCCGACGCTCGATCGGATCGAGGGCAAGGCGCGCCAGCTCCAGTTCGCGCGCGGGCCGTGCGTGCTCGATCTCTTTCTCTATTCGGCCACGCCAGGTGCCGAGCCCCGGGTCAAATATGCCTATGCCCGTTTGAAGGATGGCAAGGCGCTCGATACGGCATCGTGCCTGCAAAGCCAGATCATCGCGGTACGCTGAGGCGGCCGAGCGCCCAGCGCGCGGCCTCGGCAACCACCCCATCCGCGTCTTCGACGAGCGGGACCAACGCTGGGATCATGTCGGCGCGCGCGCTGTTGCCGGCCGCGATGGCGGCGTTGCGCACCAGCCGGTCGCGTCCGATGCGCTTGATTGGCGAGCCTGCGAACACGTCGCGGAAGCCCGCATCGTCCAGCGCGAGCACATCGCCCAGCGCGAGCGCGGCGAGTTCGGCGCGCGGCGCGAATGCGATCTCGCGCGCCGCCTGGGCGAACTTGTTCCACGGACACACCGCGAGGCAATCGTCGCAGCCATAGATGCGGTTGCCGATGCCGACGCGAAGATCCTCGGGGATCGGCCCCTTATGCTCGATCGTCAGGTACGAAATGCAGCGCCGCGCATCGAGACGATAGGGCGCGACGAATGCATCGGTCGGGCACGCCGCCATACACGCATGACACGAGCCGCAGCGATCGACTGCGGGCGCACTCGGCGCGAGATCGAGCGTGGTCATGATCGCGCCCAGGAACAGCCACGATCCATGGGTGCGGCTGACCAGATTGCTGTGCTTGCCCTGCCAGCCGAGGCCCGCAGCTTCCGCCAGCGGCTTTTCCATCACCGGCGCGGTATCGACGAAGACCTTGACGTCCCCCTCCCCCGCCTGCGCCAGCATCCAGCGTGCGAGCCCCTTCAGCCGCGCCTTGATCAGATCATGATAATCGCCGCCCAGCGCATAGACCGATACCACGCCGATCTCGGGCCGCGCGGCGTGGCGCAGCGGATCGAGCGCGGGGGTGTAGTTCATCCCCAGCATCACGATCGAGCGCACCTCGGGCCACAGCGCGCGAGGGGACGCGCGGCAATCGGCGGTATTGGCCATCCACAGCATATTCCCGTGGGAGCCGTCTGCAAGCCACGCGCGCAACCGCTCGCCCGCGCGCGGCGCGGCGTCGGCGGGCGCGACCCCTACCGCCTCGAACCCATATTCCCGCGCCGCAGCCGCCAGCGCGGCGCTAGAAATCGAGCTTGTCATAGTGCTCGGGCGGGAACAGTCCGTCCATCCGCTCGGCGAGCAGCGGGCGCATCGAGGGGCGCGATTTGATCGCCGAATACCAGGCCTTGACGCTGGCGTGTCCGCTCCAGTCGACGCCCGAGAGATAGTCCGCGACGCTCAGATGCGCCGCGGCGGCGAGATCGGCCATGCCGAACTGCGCGCCGCCAAGCCAGCGCCGCGTATCGAGCAGCCAGTCCATGTAATCGAGATGCGTCTCCACCGCCCGGCTCGCGCGTCTGAGCGCCTGCCCGTCGGGCGGCTCGCGGCGGATGACGCGCTTGATCATGCGTTCGTGCAGCAGATGTACGCCCACCTCGGTATAGAAGCGCTGATCGAACCACGCGACCAGACGGCGCGCCTCTGCGCGCGCTGCCGCGTCCACACCCATCAGCGCGGGACCATCGAGCATCTCGTCCACATATTCGGCGATTGCGACGCTATCGGCGAGCACCACGCCATCGGCTTCGAGCGCGGGCGTCTGGCCGGCCGGATTTATCGCGCTGAACGCCTCCTCGCGCTCCCACGGACGGGTCGGCACCAGCGAGACGACGCCACCCTTTTCGCCGATCGCGAGCCGGATCTTGCGCGAAAATGGGCAGAGCGTGAACTGGTGCAGACGCCACATCGAAGCATGCATAGACGCAACAACGCCGCGCTCACAATCGGGGCGGAGCGAGGACTTTACACGTTGAAGCGGAACAGCAGGATGTCGCCATCGTGCACCACATAGTCCTTGCCTTCGGAACGTAGCCGACCCGCGTCGCGCGCGCCGGCCTCGCCATTGTATTTGACGTAATCATCGTAGGCGATCGTCTCGGCGCGGATGAACCCGCGCTCGAAATCGGTATGGATCGCGCCCGCCGCGTTGGGTGCGGTCGCGCCATTATGCACCGTCCACGCGCGCGTTTCCTTGGGGCCAGCGGTGAAGAAGGTGAGCAGCGCGAGAAGATCGTAGCCAGCCCGGATCACGCGCGCGAGGCCGGTTTCGCTCAAGCCCAGTTCGCCGAGGAAATCGCCGCGATCCTCGGGTGCCATCATCGCGATCTCGGCCTCGATCGCCGCCGAGATCGTCACCGCCCCCGCACCGACCCGCTTCGCCATCTCCGCCACGCGCGCGGACAGCGAATTGCCGGTCGAAGCCGACGCCTCCTCCACATTACACACATACAGCACGGGCTTGCTCGTCAGCAGTTGCGCCTGATCGAAATGCCGCTGCTCGTCCTCGTCCCTTGGCACCACCAGCCGGGCGGCCTTGCCCTCGCGCAGCAATTCGAGCGCCTGTCCCAATACGGAAGCGGCGGCCTTCGCCTCCTTGTCCCCCTGCGTGCCCTTTTTCACCAGCGCCGGAACGCGTTTTTCCAGCGATTCCAGATCGGAGAGCATCAGCTCGGTCTCCACCGTCTCTGCGTCCGCCACCGGATCGATGCGCCCCTCGACATGCGTGATGTCATCGTCCTCGAAGCAGCGCAGAACATGCACGATCGCGTCCACTTCGCGGATGTTGGCGAGGAACTGGTTCCCTAGCCCCTCCCCCTTGCTCGCCCCGCGCACCAGCCCCGCGATGTCCACGAACGCCAGCTGCGTCTCGATGATCTTCGCCGAACCCGCGATCTTGGCAATGGCATCCAGCCGCGCATCGGGCACCGGCACGTTCCCCACATTGGGCTCGATCGTGCAGAACGGATAATTCGCCGCCGCCGCCGCCGCCGTCTGTGTGAGCGCGTTGAAAAGGGTGGACTTGCCCACATTGGGCAGCCCGACGATGCCGCATTTGAAACCCATGGAAATCCTTCGTGCCGTCGCGCGCAGGGCGACGTCTATCGCAACCGTTCCTGTGCGATTGCGCGCCCAGGTTCAAGTTTGTGCTCGGCCATGATAGGGTACGGCCGCGTAACGAAGGGCAGACATGGAGACGATAGCAATCGGCACGACAGCGCGGCGCAAGGCAGACGATCACCGCTTCTTTCAGTGGCTCGCCGTCGCGATGACGCTCACGATCCTCGCAGGCTTCGCGCGCAGCTATTATCTGGTGTTGCCCGGCATACTGCCGGAGCGAACGCCGCTCACGCCGCTGCTCCATCTCCACGGCATCGTCTTTACCACGTGGCTGCTGTTCTACCTGGTGCAATCCTGGTTGCCCGGAACAGGCAATCTGCGCCTGCACCGCCAGCTCGGCCAGATGGGCGTACCGCTGCTCGCGCTGCTGGTGGTGGTCGGCACGATAACCGCTTTCCGCATCGCCGCGCTGGGGCTGGCAGAGCACGACATGAAGACGGTCGGCTTCTTCGCCTGGACGATTGGAGACATCGTCGTCTTCGCCACTTTCATCGGCGCGGGCCTCGCCAACCGTCGCTACCCGGAGCGCCACAAGCGATGGATGGCGCTGGCGATGGCGGGCATGATGGGCCCCGGGCTCGGCCGCCTGATGGGCGCCGCAGGAATCGGGGGCCATGGCATGGGCCACCTCGCACCGCCGCTGCTCTTCGGCCTGTCCGTGGTGGTATGGGACATCGCCTCGCGCGGGCGGATCCTGCCCGTAACCGCTTGGGGTTTCGGCCTGCTCGCCCTATCCGAAGCCGCGCGCGAGGCCCTGATGATGTTACCCGGCTGGCCAGCAGTGGCGGCGAGGCTGGTGGCGTTCGCGGCCTGATGCGCCATGGACGATCGGCAATCGGGGTCGGACCGAACGGCGAAGCAGGACATTGCTAAGCCAGTCCGCTGCCCAGCCGCTTCCCCAGCACCGCCACCTCCTGCCGCTCGAACCCCAGCTTCGCGTAGAACGCCAGCGCATCGATATTCGCATCGCGCACCATCAGCCTGAGCGCGGGCGCGCCGCGCTGCACCAGCCACGCCTCGGCCGCCGCCATCATCGCGCGCCCATGCCCCCGGTTCTGTGCCACCGGATCGACCGCCAGATAATAGACCCACCCCCGGTGTCCATCGAACCCCGCCATCACCGAGGCGACGAGCGCATAGCCCGAATGGCCGAGCAGGATCGTCGCCTGTTCGGTCGAGCGTGCGTGCGCGATGTCGGACAGCGGATCGTTCCACGGCCGCATCAACTCGCACACACTCCACAGCGCGATCAGCGCGTTGATGTCGCCATCCTCGATCGGACGGACGGTCAGGCTCACGCTTCCACCCCCGTCCGCCGTGCGACCTCGCTCATGAAGCGTGGGCCATCGCCCGCCACCAGCCATCCGGCTTCCGCCGACACCGCATCCAGCATATCCTGAACCCACTCCCGATCGGTCTTGGCAAAATCGCCGAGCACATGGCTCGTCACCCGGTCCTTATGCCCCGGATGGCCGATCCCCAATCGCACGCGTGCATAATTCTGGCCAACATGAGAATCGAGCGAGCGCAAACCATTGTGCCCCGCAGCACCCCCGCCCTGCTTCACCTTCACTCGTCCGGGCGCGAGATCGAGTTCATCGTGGAACACGGTGAGCGCATCGACGCCCAGTTTGTAGAATGCCAGCGCCTTGCCCACCGACATGCCGCTCTCGTTCATGAAAGTGCCCGGCTTGAGCAGCAGCAGTTTCGCGTCGCCGATCCGCCCCTCGGCGGCCATCCCGGAAAACCGCGCGCGCCAAGGATCGAACCGCCAGGCCTCGGCCAGCCGGTCCACCGCCATGAAACCCACATTGTGACGATGCCCCGCATAGGCCGGGCCGGGATTGCCCAGCCCGGCCCAGATGCGCACTTAAGCTGCGGTGGGTGCTTCGACCGGCGCCGCATCCTCCGCCGAACGCATCGCGCTTGGTGCCGCGATCGTGGCGATGGTGAAATCGCGGTCGGTAATTGCCGACACCACGCCCTCGGGCAGCTTGATCGACGAGATGTGGATCGAATCGGGCACGTCGCGCCCCTCCAGGCTGATCACGATCTCGTCGGGGATGTTGTCCGCATCGCAGACCAGCTCGATCTCGTGGCGCACCACGTTGATTACCGCGCCGCGCTTGATACCGGGCGATTTATCCTCGTCCACGAAGCGCACGGGCACCGCAACCGTGATTCGCGACCCCACGCCCAGGCGCAGGAAATCGACATGGATCGGGCGATCGGTCACCACATGGAACTGCACGTCGCGCGGTAGCGTCTGCTCCACCTTGCCGTCGATATCGATCGCAAAACGCGTATTCATGAAGTGCCCGTTCGATAGCGCCTTCACCAGCAGCTTCTCTTCGAGATGGATGCCCGTGGGGGGCAGGCCCGCGCCGTAGATCACGGCCGGAACCCGTCCGGTCCGACGCAGCGCGCGAGAGGCTCCCTTGCCAACTCCGTCGCGCGGCGTCGCCTTCAGCGTTGCTTCGCTCATATGTATCTCCAGTTGTAAGCCGCGCGGCCTCCAGGGATGCGGTGCGCGGGAAAGCGCGGGCGTATAGCCGCATGGGGGCGCAAGATCAACTCCGCCCCATCGCCGCCCCCGTCACCAGCGCCAGCACCGCCATCGCCACGCTCAGCGGCACGCGCAGTCGCAGCCACCACGCGGGTGCCAGTCCGCTGCGCGCGAGCCACACGTCGCCGGGCAGCGTGGAGAGGAACAGCAGCCCCAGCAGCATCAGCCCCCCCATCCGATCGATCAGCAGCGCTCCCCACCCCGCGAGCGCGGGCAGCACGCTCGCTGCAAGGATGGGGCCGAGCGGGCGCGGGTTGCCCTCGCGCGCGGCGAGCCCCCACCACGCCCCGCCCAGAAAGGCAAGTACCACCGCATCATAGGTGGCGCATATCATCGCGGCATCGCCACGCCACTCGACCGGACCCGCGAGCACCGTCACACAAGCCGCGAGCGGGGGCAGCAGGCCGCCAAGGCCGAGCATCAGGGCAGGACGGGGAGGAGGAGCGGACATGGTCTTTACCATACAGCAGCCCACGCCCACGCAAGCCACCCCGCTCGGTTCCATCATGCGGCCCGGCGTCGCGGTAGTGGTGGGCGCGGGAGGCGGCATCGGCGGCGCGCTGGCGCGGGCGCTCGCGGGCGCAGGGTTCGAGGCGGTGTGGGCGTTGTCGCGTGCGGGCGTGGAGGTGCCCGGATGCATCCCTGGCAAGATCGACGTGCTCGACGAACCCAGCATCGCCGCCGCCGCCGCGCGCATCGCGGTACCCATAGGCCTCGTGATCGTCGCAACCGGCGCGCTCCACGGGCCGGGTTTCGCGCCCGAGAAAAGCTGGCGCGCGATCGAGGCGGAGGCGTTCGCCCGCGTCTTCGCGCTCAACACCACCGGCCCGGCACTGATTGCCAAGCATTTCCTGCCGCTGATCCCGCGCAAGGGCCGCGCGATCTTCGCCGCCTTGTCCGCGCGCGTGGGCAGCATCGGAGACAATCGCACCGGCGGCTGGCACGCCTACCGCGCGTCCAAGGCAGCGCTCAACATGCTGATCGCCAATTTCGCAATCGAACTGCGCACCAGGAACCCCGATGCGCTCGTGGTCGGCCTGCATCCGGGCACGGTCGCTACCGGGCTCAGCGCGCCGTTCCAGCGCGGCGTGGCCGAGGGCAAGCTTTTCACCACCGACTATTCGGCGGATCGACTGCTCGCGGTGCTGGATGGCCTCGCCGCAGCGGAAAGCGGCGGCTGCTTCGCGTGGGACGGCGCCCGCATCGCGCCGTGAACGGGAGCAGCGCGGCTGCCCCCGTCTGCAGATTGGGACAGACTGGAAAGTCTGCCCCCGTCGTCCGATTTACTGCGGCAGCAGGACCGTATCGACGACGTGAATCACGCCGTTCGACTGGTTCACGTCCGCAATCGTCACTTTGGCGACATCGCCCTTCGCATCGGTGATCGTCACGCCCTTGCCCGCCATCTTCGCCGTCAGCGTGCCGCCCTGCACGGTGGTCAGTGTCGCTGAGCCATGGCCCGCCTTGATCTGGGCCACCAGCTGCTTCGCCGAAACCTTGCCCGAAACCACATGATAGGTGAGGATCGACTTCAGCGTGGCGAGGTTCTCGGGCTTGAGCAGCGTATCGACCGTGCCCGCAGGCAGCTTGGCGAACGCCGCATTGGTCGGCGCGAACACCGTGAACGGCCCCGGACCGCTCAGTGTGTCGACCAGCCCCGCCGCCTTCACTGCGGCAACAAGCGTGGTGTGATCGGCCGAGTTGACCGCATTTTCGATGATGTTCTTGGTGGGATACATCGCCGCACCGCCAACCATCTTTGTTATCTCGCGCGCGCTGACCGGCGCG
Organism: Sphingomonadales bacterium; assembly: GCA_038238915.1. Taxonomy (GTDB): domain Bacteria; phylum Pseudomonadota; class Alphaproteobacteria; order Sphingomonadales; family Sphingomonadaceae; genus JAVVHE01. The sequence goes on along the minus strand of JBBSFH010000004.1, from coordinate 65,779 downwards.
GCGGTGGCAAGCGAGGCACCCAGCAACATGGCGGCAAGCGCCAGCGAACCCTTGATCGTCTTCATCGATATTCTCCGTAAGCCGTCCATCCGAACAGGACCGCGAGCCACTACGCACCCGAAGCCGCAATGGATGCGCGGCAACTTGTTTCGCGCGCGTATGCCGCATCGTAGGAACCCGGCTCTGCGCGCGGCCGTTGCTTGCCTTCGAACCGTGAACCCCGGAGATCGATCATGGCAACCATCGAGCGTGACTTCACAAGCGAAACCCCGCCTTCCAACACCAGCACCAGTTTGATCGCGGGCGCGGCGGGCTTTGGCCTCGGCCTGCTCGCCGCTGCCGGACGGAAGGCTGCGGTCCAGGCCGTGACCTATCAGGCGGGCGACTGGTTCGATGGCCTGAAAGCCGAACACAAAATCGCGGACGGCATCTTTGACCTGATGGAGAAGACGACCACCGAAGACACCAAGAAGCGCGCTGCACTGTTATTCTCGCTGCAGCACGCGCTCGGCAAGCATGCGGTGCAGGAAGAAGATATCATCTACTGTGCGGTGCGCGAACATGGCGCGCGCACGCAGGCCGATGATCTCAATCACGATCACGGCTATGTGAAGCAGTATCTCTACGATCTGGAGATGCTGGACAAGGCTTCGCCGCGCTGGATTGAAATGGTCCGCGAATTCCGCACGTTGATCAACGCGCACGTGCGCAAGGAGGAAGATGAAATCTACCCGAAGCTGCGCGCGCAACTGACTCCCGAGCAGAACCGGAAGCTCACCAACCGGATGAACCGCGAAGGCTTCAAGGTCGCATGACGCATTGCACGCCGAGCAAGGTGGTGCGCGCTCAGTCGCTCGGCGCGTCCGCGACCATCGCGGTGAATTTCGCGGTGGTCGCCACGCGCCCCGCGACTTCGGCACGTCCATCGAACTTCCACACGCGGCCGCGCGCCTGCGTGACCTCGACGAACAGTTCGAGCAGGCACCCCGGCTCTACTGGCGAGCGGAACTTGGCGTCTTCGATCGCCATGAAATAGAGCAGCTTGCCGCGTGCCCGTTCGCCGATGCTGACCAGCGCGAGCACGCCCGCCGTCTGCGCCAGCGCCTCGACGATCAGCACGCCCGGCATGATCGGCCGCTGCGGGAAGTGCCCCTGAAAGAACGGTTCGCCGATCGTGACCGCCTTGATGCCCTTGGCCGACCGATCGGGGACAATATCCTCGACACGGTCGACCATCAGCATCGGATAGCGATGCGGCAACAGCGCGAGCACACCGCGCACGTCTATTGGCCCCAGGATTGGCCCCAGCCGGCCGGGTGCCCCCTCCGGGTCAGTCACCAGATCAGCGCGCGGGCGCGGCGGCGGTGGGCGCGGTCATGTTCACGCGCGGCAATGCGCGGTCGATGCGCGAAAGCACGTCGGGCGTGACATCGACGCTGGTCGAAACCTGGAGCGTCGCGCTGGTCGGGATCGCCACGACCGCGCCGCGCTCCTTCATGATCGCGGTGACGATCGGTGCCATGCCATCGAGGATCTGCTGCTGGACCGACTGGTTGGTCGCCTGCAGCGTGCGCTGGCGGGTCTGCAATTCGGTTTGTGCCGTCTGCTCGCGCTGCTGGAGATCGCGCGCCTTCGCCTGGAGCGCGGGGCCAGCGAGCGTCTTCGCCTGCGCCTGCTGCTGCAAAGCGGCATCTTCCTTCTGGAACTGCTCCTGGAAGGAGCGCGCACGCGCCTGCAGTTGATCAGCCTGCGGACGAAGCTGGGCAATGGCATATTTGCCCGCCGCCGATTCCTCGAACACACGCGCCACGTTGACGACGACGATGCCGCCAGTTGCCGCAGTGGCAGCCTGTGCAAATCCCGGCGCGGTCGCGCCGAGCGCGAGCGCCAGGCCGAGCGCTGCGGTTCGGATATTCGTGATGGTCATGATTAGAACTGGCCTCCGACGTTGAATTGGAAAAGGGTGGTGTTATCGCCATCCTGCTTGAGCAATGCCTTCGCCAAGTCAATGCGGAACGGCCCGAACGGCGAATTCCACGAGACGCCTGCGCCCACCGAAACACGCGGCGAGAGCGAATCGCCCTTGTAGGATTCGTCGAACTGATTGTTGTTGTGGATCAGGCCCGTAGCCTGATTGAAGCTGGTTTTCCCGAGGCCACCGAAATCGATGAAGGTTGACGGTCGTAAGCCAAGCTCGCGCGCGCCAGCGCCAAGAGGGATTTCGATTTCGAAGTGCCCCAAATAGTAAATCTCGCCGCCAATCGCATCGTCGGTACGGTTCTTCTTGCCGGGCAATAGCGAGCAATCGGTTTTGGGATCGGTAAGCACACACCCGCCCGCGCGCGCCTGGCGCACGATGCGCGGCCCAATGCCGCGAATATCGAAGCCGCGAAGCCGGGGCTGGCCGACGTAAAAGCGATCGGTCAGCCGGATCTGATCGCCTGCAAACGGCGTGATATAACCGCCCTCCAGCTGGAAGTTCGCGATAAATCCGGCACCGAGATTATGGTAGCGCACATAATCGGTGCGCGTGCGAAGATATTTCACGTCGCCGCCCAGCCCCGCCACGTCCTGACTGAGCGTGAAGCGCTGGCCCGCAGACGGGCGGAGGCGATTGTTGAGATTGTCGAACGCGATACTGTAACCGAGCGACGACGTAAGGCGGTCGCCGATCGCGTCGCATAGGTAACGTCCAGCGATCAATGGATCGCATACGCCGTTCGTATAGAAATTGGACGCGAGCGAAACATTCTCCTGGCTCAGCCCGTAGCGGATCTGGGCCGCAAGATACTCGGTGATCGGGAAGCCCAAACGCGCCTGGAAGCCTGTAGTCGTCTGCTTGTACTGCGTGTTCCGGTTGCCGCCGACGAAATTGAACGACGAATAATCGCGCCGGAAGATGTCGCCGCCGAGCGCGATGTTGCGCCCGAGGAAATAGGGATCCGTCACGCCGAGTTCGATCGATGTGGCGTAGGACGAATAGTTGACCGAAGCACGCAGCTCGTCGCCAAGTCCGAGGAAGTTGCTCTGCTTGATTGATGCGTTGATCAGGAACTGTTCCAGGCTCGAAAACCCCGCCGAAAGCTGCAGCTGGCCGGTGGGCTTCTCTTCCAGATCGGCTTCGAGGATGACGCGGTCGGGCCCGCTTCCGGGCTTCTGCTTAATCTCGAGCTTCTCCTGGAAAAAGCCCAGCGACTGGATTCGATCGCGTGACCGCTTCACCAGATAGGAGTTGAACGCATCGCCCTCACCCAGGCGGAACTCGCGGCGCACCACCTTGTCCTTGGTGATCGTGTTGCCGTTGATCTCGACACGCTCGATATAGACGCGCGGTGCTTCGCCAAGGACGAAGCTGACGTTCATCAACCTCTTTTCCTTGTCTCGGTCAAAACGTGGCCGAACATCGGCAAACGCGTAGCCGAGCAAGCCTGCGGTTTCGGTCAACGCGTTGACCGTGTCTTCAACCTTCTGCGCGTTGTACCAATCGCCCTTCTTCTCCCTCAGCAGGAAGCGGAACTTGTCGGCCTTGATATCGCGGACCTTCGATTCGAGATCGACGTCGCCGAAGTGATAGCGCTGACCCTCATCGACCACATAGGTGATGATGAAGTCCTTGCTATCCGGTGTCAGTTCGGCGACCGCCGAGACCACGCGGAAGTCGGCATAGCCGTTCGTTAGGTAAAACTGCCGGAGCTTCTGCTGATCGTAAGACAGGCGATCGGGATCGTAGGTATCGTTCGATGAGAAGATGCGGAACGGCCGCGCCTGCTTGGTGGCGAATGCGCGGCGGATCTTCGCTTCGCTGAACTTCACATTGCCGATGATGTTGATCTGGCGCACCTTCGAACGCGCACCCTCGCGCACCTCGAACACCACATCGACGCGGTTCTGTTCGAGCTGCACCAGCTTGGGCGTTACCACGGCGGCAAAGCGGCCCGAGCGGCGGTAAAGCTCGACGATGCGACCCACATCGGCCGCCGCTTTGGCGCGCGTGAACACCTGGCGCGGCGCAAGACGGACTTCCTTGCCGAGCTTGTCTTCCTTCAGGCGCTTGTTGCCCTCGAAGATGATCCGGTTGACCACCGGGTTCTCGCGGACTTCGAGCACGATCGCGCCGCCCGCCTCGTCGCGGATCGTCACGTCGGCGAACAGATCGGTATCGTAGAGCGCCTTCAGGACTTGATCGAGCTTCTCGCGGTCATAATGATCGCCGATCTTGAGATCGACATAGGAACGCACCGTCTCGGGCTCGACCCGCTCGGCACCGCGCACCTCGATCGATCGCACGATCCCGCCCGCCGTCGGCGGCGCCGCATTGGGCGCGGGTGCGGGCGCGATTGCCTGCGGCGCCTGCGCAAATACCGGCGCGGGGATCAACGCGCATCCGATCAGCAAGATCGCCGCGTAACGCGCGCGGCGGGGGGGAAGGCTCGTATTGATGGTCAACTCCACTCCCCGTGCCGGACCGACCGGCCGAGCACACGCTATCCGACGAGGCCCGCCAACCGATGCCATAATCCAAACGATCCCAGATCGTTCACAGTCTTGGCGATCATGAAGGTGAACAACGCAGCGAACCCGGACATGAACGCCAGTTCCTGCGCGCGCTTGCTTAGCGGCCGACGCCGCACGCCCTCGATCGCATACATGGCGAGATGTCCGCCGTCCAGCACCGGAATTGGCAGGAGATTGATGAAGCCGAGGTTAATCGAGACGACGGCGACGAACCACACGAACGAACCCGTTCCAAGCGCTGCCTGCTCGCCCGAAACCTGCACCATCTTTATCGGGCCGCCCAGATCGCTGAACGGCCGCGCGCCGATGATCACCTGCCACAGCCCCTGCGCCATCACCGGCACGAAACGCACCACGTCGCGCGTGCCGAGCGCAAGCGCGTGCAGCGGACCGAGCCGGTCATACGCCGGAGCGACGCCGAGCTGGTAATGCGGCGGCTGTGAGGGGCTGGCACCCGTACCCTTCGCCGCGCGCGGCGCGATGATCCGCACGAACCGCGCATCGGCGCGCGCAATATCGAGGCGGACCGGCTGTCCGCGATTGCTGCCAAGCTGGCGCGCGAAATCCGCGAAGCTCTGCAGCGGACGCCCATCGAGCGCGAGCACCACATCGCCCTTCGCCAGCCCCGCATCCGCCGCCGCGCTCGCCGCAGCGATCGTCCCGATCGCCACCGGCGCGCGATCGAGCCGCGGCAGGCCGACCGCCATGTACAATCCCGCGAGGACGAAAGCGGCGAAGACGAAGTTGATGAACGGCCCCGCCGCGATGATCACCGCGCGTTGCCACAGCGGTTTGACGTTGAGCGTGTGCGCGCGCTCCTCGGGTGGCAGATGTGCGACATCGCCGGGGAGCGACGCTGCGTTGGCATCGCCCGCAAACTTTACATAGCCGCCAAACGGGATCGCCGAGACTTTCCAGCGTGTGCCGCGTTTGTCCGTAAATCCCAGCAGCTCCCTGCCGAAACCCAGACTGAACGTCTCCGCCTTCACCCCAAAGCTGCGCCCCGCGAGATAATGGCCGAACTCGTGCACCGTCACCAGCGGCGCGATCACCAGCATGAACGACAGCAGGTTATAGACGATGTCGGGCAGTTGGCCGTGCATCAGCGGCTCCTCGCGTTCACGATCCCGCGCGCGCGGACACGCGCGGCGGTATCGATCGCTATAACGTCCTCCAGGCTGAACATGGGTGCAACGGCTTCGGCGTTGAGCGTGTCTTCAACTGTGGCCGCGATATCGAGAAATCCGATCCGCCCCTCAAGGAATGCCGCGACCGCGATTTCGTTTGCGGCGTTCAGGATATTGGTCGCCGCACCCCCGGCGCGCAGTGCGGCCCATGCGAGACCGAGCGCGGGGAAGCGCTCCGGGTCCGGCTCGGCGAAATCGAGGCGGGCGATTTTGGCAAGATCGAGCCGTTCGCACGGCGTGGCCATCCGGTCGGGCCACGCGAGCGCATACGCGATCGGGATGCGCATATCCGGCGTGCCCAACTGCGCGAGCGTCGAGCCGTCGACATATTCTACCATCGAATGGACGACCGACTGCGGGTGGATGAGCACCGAGAGCTGGTCTGCGGAGACGGGGAAGAGGTGCCAAGCCTCGATCAGTTCGAGACCCTTGTTCATCAGCGTGGCCGAATCGACCGAGATCTTGCCGCCCATCGACCACACGGGGTGCTTGATTGCCTGCGCCGGGGTCATGCCGCGCATCTGTTCGGTGGTGGCCTCGCGGAAAGGCCCGCCGCTGCACGTCAGGATCACGCGCGCGATGCGTTCGGGGTGATCGAAATCGAAGCACTGGTAGATCGCGTTATGCTCGCTATCCACCGGCAGCAGTCGCGCACCCGATTGGGCCGCCGCCGCGCGCACGAGTTCGCCCGCGCAGACGAGCGTTTCCTTGTTGGCGATGGCCACGGTGGCTCCGCGCTCGACCGCCTTGAGGGTGGGCCGCAACCCTGCCGCGCCGACGATGGCGGCCATGACGATGTCCGCATCTGCCGCATCGCTGAGCGCCTGCGCCCCGGCGGCGGCGCGGATACCCGTGCCGCTCAGCGCGTCCTTGAGGTCCGCGTAGGCGCGCTCGTCCGCGACCACGGCGATCTCCGCACGCGTGCGGATCGCCTGCGCCGCGAGTTCGCGCGCGTTGGTATCCGCCGAGAGCGCCCGCACCCGCCACCGCTCCGGCTCGCGCTCGACCAGATCGAGCGTGGAGCGGCCGACCGAGCCGGTGGCGCCGAGGATGGCGAGCGTTTTCATGCGCGCACCCACGTTCCCTCTCCCTGCTGCTTCGCAGCTGTCCCTCCCCCGGCTCGGGGGAGGGCGGACTTCGCGGCCCGGCCACCCTCCCCCTGACAGGGGGAGGGAAATGCGCAGCGGAGCGGAGCGAGGGAGAGGGAGCGGCCCCTCACAACCACCCCAGCCAAACCGCCCCCGCCACTACCGGCGCAACCGGCACCAGGCTGTCCAACCGATCGAGCACGCCGCCGTGGCCGGGGAGCAGCGTGCCTGAATCCTTCACCCCCGCGCGCCGCTTGAGCCAGCTCTCGAACAAATCCCCCCCCTGCGCGAGCGCGCCGAGCAGTAGGCCTGCGATAGCGGGGCGGATGGGCAGGTGATAATGGACGTCGATCGACGCCGATCCAGCCCGCCCGATCTCGATCAACGACCAGACCGCCACCGAAGCCGCCATCGCCGCGAGACACGCGCCCGCGAACCCGGCCCAGGTCTTTCCCGGACTGATGCGCGGCCACAGCTTTGGACCACCGGCGAGGCGGCCGACTGCATAGGCGGCGATGTCCGCCGCGCACACGACCGAGATGGTATAGAGCACCCAGGCGACTCCGAAAGGCTCGCTCCGGAGGCCCACCAATGCGAACGCGGGTAAGCCCACGTACAACGCACTCAACGTCTGCACGACTATGTTTCGACGCTGGCCCACCAATGTTATCAGGGCGACAAGCACGGCAACACCTAGAGCGAAAATTAAGTACCGTGATTCAGGAACGGAACGGGTAAATGGCGTGGCGAAGACCAAGGCAAACACTAGCGTAAACGGCACCAAATCATCGATGCGGTTCAGCCGACTTAATTCCCAAGCCGCAGCTCCTGCCGTCGCCGCGACGAATATCGTCCAGGCGAGCGGTCCTGCCCACAGACAACCGAGTGCCACCGCTGCCAGCCCAGCCCCCACCACAACCCGCGTCGCCAGCTCGCGCCCCCGCCGCGTCGCGCCGGGCAGCGCCATGTCAGCGCCCGCCAAAGCGCCGCTCCCGCGCGCGGTAGGCGTCCACCGCCGCGCCCAGCTTCATTCCGTCGAAATCGGGCCATAGCGTGTCGACGAACACCAGTTCCGCGTACGCCGCCTGCCACAGCAGGAAATTGCTCAGCCGCTGCTCGCCCGAGGTCCGCACCACCACGTCGGGCGGTGGCAGCCCCGCCGTGTCGAGCCGTGCCTCGATCGCGTCCGCGTCGACCGCGTCCGCCGCCAGCCGTCCCGCCGCCACATCCTGCGCGATCGACCGCACCACGCGCGCCATTTCGTCGGTCGCGCCGTAGTTCAGTGCCAGCACCAGTGTGAGGCGCGTATTTCCCGCCGTCCGCCGCCCCGCGTCGGCCAGCATCGCCTGCAAATCCGTGGACAGCCGGGAGAGGTCGCCGATGAAGCGCAGCCGCACGCCGTTCGCGTGCAACTCGTCGATCTCGCTGCGCAGATACTGCCGCAACAGCCCCATGAGATCGGTCACCTCGTCCGCCGGACGCCGCCAGTTCTCGCTCGAAAACGCATAGAGCGTCAGCACGTCGATCCCCAGATCGGGGGCGGCCTCGATCACGCGGCGCACCGCCTGCACCCCCGCGCGGTGCCCCGCCACGCGTGGCAGGAAGCGCTTCTTCGCCCAGCGGCCGTTGCCGTCCATGATGATCGCCACGTGGAAGGGCGCGGCATCGCCGCCACTCTCGACCGCGCGGGCGAGGCCGAGGCTCACTTGCCCAGGATCTCCTTCTCCTTGGCGCTCGCGGCGGCATCGGCCTCGGCGATATTCTTGTCGGTCAGCTTTTGCACCTCGGTCTCGTGGCGCTTTTGTTCGTCCTGGCTGATGTCGCCCTTTTTCTCGTCCGCTTTCAAAGCTTCCATCCCGTCGCGCCGCACATTGCGGATCGCGACGCGCGCCTTCTCGGCATAGCCCGAGGCAAGCTTGGCCAATTCCTTGCGCCGCTCCTCGTTCAGATCGGGAATGGGGAGGCGAAGGTTCTGGCCGTCGGTGATCGGGTTCAGCCCCAGCCCCGCCGAGCGGATCGCCTTTTCTACGGGCTGCACGTTGGACTTGTCCCACACCTGCACCGCGATCATGCGGCTTTCGGGGACGGTGACGGTCGCCACCTGCGTCAAAGGCATGTGCGCGCCGTACACCTCGACCATGATCGGATCGAGCAGCGAGGCGGACGCGCGGCCGGTGCGCAACCCCGTCAGATCGCCCTTCAAACTCTCCACCGCCGAGTGCATGCGGCGCTCCAGATCGGCCTTGTCGAACTTCGCCATATTGAACCTTCTTCAAAAGCTCCGCGTCACGCGGCTTCGCGGACGATTGTCGATACACCTTCGCCGCTCAGCACGCGCGCGAAATTGCCGGGCTCGCGGATGTTGAAGACTATGATCGGGATATTATTGTCGCGGCACAAGGCGATAGCGGATGCGTCCATCACTTTCAGATCATCCGCGAGCACGCGCGAGAAGGTCACCTCCTCGAACCGCCGTGCCGAGGCATCGCGCTTGGGATCGGCTGTATAGACGCCGTCGACGCTGGTGCCCTTGAACAGCGCATCGCAGCCCATCTCGGCCGCTCGCAAAGCCGCGGCGGTATCGGTGGTGAAGAACGGATTGCCGGTGCCGCCCGCGAACACCACGACGCGGCCCTTTTCCATGTGCCGCGTGGCGCGGCGGCGGATATACGGTTCGCACACCGATGGCATCGGGATCGCGGACTGGACGCGCGTATCGACGCCGATCGCCTCCAGCGCATTCTGCACCGCGAGCGCGTTCATCACGGTGGCTAACATCCCCATATAATCCGCGTTCGCGCGGTCGAAGCCCTTGGCGGCAGCGGCGAGGCCCCGGAAGATGTTGCCGCCGCCGACGACGACGCAGATCTCCACCCCCATCGCACGCGCGTCCGCAATCTCGCCCGCGATCCGCGCGGTGGTGGCGGGATCGATGCCATATTGGCCCGGTCCCATCAGCACCTCGCCCGAGAGCTTGAGCAGGATGCGCTTGAAGGGAAGTTGCGTCACACTCGACCTCGCGCCTGGTTTGCGATGGCGGCGAGGGTCGATCGGGCCCTCTCCTTCAGCTTCGCTGACACCTCCCCCCCATTCGCAGGGGAGGAGAATGGCCTAAGCCTGCCCCGCCGCCGCCGCAACCTCGGCGGCGAAGTCGGTTTCGGGGCCGCGATCGATCCCCTCGCCCAGCTGGAAGCGCACGAAGCCCTTCAGCGCAATCGCCTCGCCAGAATCCTTCGCTGCCTTTGCGATCACGTCGGCGATCTTGGACTTGCCGTCGATCACGAACACCTGGCTCATCAGCGCATTCTCGGACGCGAACTTGCGCACGCCGCCCTCGATCATCTTCTCGATGATCTCGGGGGACTTGCCCGATCCCGCCGCCTTCTCGCGCGCGATGGCGCGTTCGCGCTCCAGCAGGTCCGCATCGATGCCGCTATCGTCGAGCGCGAGCGGGTTCGCCGCCGCCACGTGCATCGCCAGTTGGCGACCCAGCGGCGCAAGTACTTCGGCCGACGCCGCGCTTTCCAGCGCGATCAGCACGCCGATCTTGCCCAGTCTCTCGACCACCGCATTGTGGACGTAGGACGCGATCAGCCCGTGGCGCACTTCGAGCAAGGCCGCGCGCCGCAGCGTCTGGTTCTCGCCGATGGTGGCGATGTTGTTGGTCAACGCTTCCGCTACCGTGCCCGTGCCGCCGGGCATCGGCGCAGCCCCGATCGCGGCGACATCGTGGCCCTTATCGAGTGCGACTTCGACCACGCCGCGCACGAACGCCTGGAACTGCGCGTTCTTGGCAACGAAATCGGTCTCGGAATTGACCTCCACCACCGCGCCGCGCAGCCCGTGGACGCCGACACCCACCAGCCCCTCGGCCGCAGTGCGTCCCGCCTTCTTCGCCGCCGAAGCGAGGCCCTTTGAGCGCAGCCAATCGACCGCCGCCTCGAAATTTCCCTCGTTCGCCGCCAAAGCCTTCTTGCAGTCCATCATGCCTGCACCCGTGCGCTCGCGCAGGTCGCGCACCGTGGTGGCGCTGATCTCGGCCATAGATTCCATCCTTCTAGCGTCGTCATCCCGGGCTTGACCCGGGACCTGCCTTCTTCGCGGTTCGACAGAGGCCCAACGGAGGCAGGCAGGTCCCGGCTCGGAGGCCGGGATGACGGTTGTTTGTTGCAACAGTGTGACTAGGCCACAGCCTCCGCCAGCGCGGGCTCCGGCGCGGGCACCAGCTCCTCGCCGGTGAACACCGGCTGCGGCGCTTCGGCTTCCGCGACCGGCGCGTGATCGTGGACGATCATCACCGGCTCCATCTCGGGCTCGGCCATCGCACCCGTGTCGATCCCCATATCGCGCGAGCGACCCTGGCGACCGTCGAGGATCGCATCCGAAATCGCGTCGCAATAGAGCTTGATCGCCCGGCTCGCGTCATCATTGCCGGGAACCGGGAAGGCGATGCCGTTGGGATCAGTGTTCGTGTCCAGAATGGCGACGACCGGAATGCCCAGCGTATTGGCTTCCTTGATCGCGAGCGCTTCCTTGTTGACGTCGATCACGAAGATCACGTCGGGCAGGCCACCCATATCGCGGATACCGCCGAGGCTGAGCTCGAACTTGTCGCGCTCGCGGGTGAGTTTCAGGACTTCCTTCTTGGTGAAGCCCGCGGTGTCTCCGGAGAGGCTCTCCTCGAGGCCCTTGAAGCGCTTGATCGAACCCGAGATCGTCTTCCAGTTGGTGAGCATACCGCCCAGCCAGCGGTGATTGACGTAAAACTGCCCCGAGCGCCGCGCGGCTTCGGCCATCGGCTCCTGCGCCTGGCGCTTGGTGCCCACGAAAAGCACCTTGCCGCCGGCGGCCACGGTGGAGCGCACGAAATCGAGCGCGCGGCTGAACAGCGGCACGGTCTGGCTAAGATCGATGATGTGGACGCCGTTCCGGTCCCCGAAGATGTACGGGGCCATGCGGGGGTTCCAGCGATGCGTCTGGTGTCCAAAGTGGGCGCCTGCCTCGAGCAGCTGCGCCATAGAGACCTGTGGGGTCGCCATAGGGGGATAACTCCTGTCCGGTTGATCCTGGCGCGGGCGGGACACGGGGCTCTCTTTTGGGGAGGGCGCGCGCGACCGGGCTATGTGCCCGCGTTGGGTGATGGGGGGGGCGTTATATGACACCGATGAAGAATGCAACGCGGGCATCATCGCGCGCCTTCTTGGTAGCCTCTCAGCCTTAACGTGGTGGGCGAGCTGCTCTGCGAGTGCTCGATCCAGATACAATAGGGGTAAAATCGCTTTGTGTTGTACCAATCTCCTGGACGGACTGACCGGAACATCGCCGATGGTATCACGCCTTCGACGCTGTCGCCAGGAACAAGCACTCTCTTATCAAACTGTTTGACGTCTACGTTAGGATCATCCTCGCTCAATTCTCCGAAACTACATTGAGCCAACGGATTTTTCTCCCACGGTCGCCAACGCCTCCTTTGATACACCGTTAATGCCACATACTTTAGCTTTGTTGGGTGAATACCGCGATTCTCGATGTGCACCTCGAAACGCCAATCGTCCGCTTCGTTCCAGTATTTTTCGACCGATACGTGCAGATAGCGACTACGGCGCCGCCATTCGGTAATTTGTATTAGGCCTAATATTGAAGACACAACTCCCGCGTATAGCGACGTTGCCTCAGCCATGCTGACCGCCATTATGCTAGCCAGTCTAACTTGATGCTTCTTGAACGCAGATGCGTATGAGGGCTGGCAATCGTTCCTCGACAACTCGCCAAATGATCGCGGGTTCGACGATAGAATAGTCGTGCGCCAGCAGGTTTCGCAGCGCGATGATCTTGGGCCACGGCACCTCAGGATGCCGCGCCCGCAACGTCGCGCTCAGCTTCCCGCAACGCTCGCCGATGTGCAGTACCCGGAACGCCACCGCATCCTGCACCACATCGTCAGCCAAAAACTCGGCCTCGCTCATCGTGCCGACCGCCGTGTTCACCAGCTCGCCCAGTTCGATGATGTCGGCCAGATACTCGGGATCGCGGTCCATCAGAACACCTGTATCGCGGACGCCTCGATCCGCTCGCGTCGCCGGTGGTGGATGCCGCCGCGCGTCATCAGGTCCACCTCGCGCTTCATGATCTCGATCAGTCGGAGCCGCACGCCCGAGAGATCGAACAGGTCGAACCTCGGCTTGTCCGCGCCGATCTCGAAGAATAAATCCACATCGCTCCCCTCCCCCGCCTCATCCCTCGCCACCGAGCCGAACAGCCACAGCGCCCCCACCCCCGCGCCGCGCAGCTCGGCTTCGTGCGCACGCAGGCGGGTGAGGGCTTCGGCGCGAGTCATGCGATCACTATAGCCGCCGACGGGCAAGCGCCGCCAGTGCCCGGCGCGCACGTCCGCGACCCCCCGCGCCGGGGTGAGCCGGCGGGGGGAGCGCGGGGTGCACGGGGAGACCTTGTCAGGTCCGCCCGGGCTTCGCCCTCGATCGCTTCACTCCTCGAGACGGCGGGGAGCTACTACGCCGGGGCGTGCGGCTTGGGACGAGTGGAGACGCCCCGGCGCTCGATGCCGGGGATGCCGGTTCCACGTTCACGTCGCGGTGTCCGCGAACGCAGGAAATTCTGGACGAGCCCTGGCCGGACTGATTGCGTCTCCATCGTTGTTCGGCCCCGACCCACCGCCCCCCTTGAGGGCAATATGCGGGGTCCGTTTCCCTACCGGGCTGGAGCCGCCAAGAAACCGGCCCCGCCATCTCGCCCTGACCCCGAAGCCGTCTGACAGCGGGAGGACTGCGAGAGCTTGAACCAGATGGGTTCCTACAAGTCGAGGTGAAGATGGTAAACGGGCGGCTGGCTCAATCATCCTCGTCGTCGCGGTCGGCGAGCATGAGTGCGCGGGCGCGGACCTGGCGGGTTTCGAGCCAGTGGACGAGCGCCTCCTCGCGCCCGTGCGTCACCCACACCTCGCGTGGGCGGACTTCGAGGCAGGTTTCGGTCAGCTCGTCCCAGTCGGCATGGTCGGAGATTACCAGCGGCAGTTCCACCCCGCGCTGGCGGGCGCGGCCGCGGACGCGCATCCAGCCGCTTGCCATGGCGGTGATCGGATCGGGGAGGCGGCGCGACCAGCGATCGCCGAGTGCGGATGGGGGCGCGAGGATGATTTGGCCGCGCATTTCGGCGGCGCTGGCGACGAGCGCGGGGCGGAGCTCGCCCAGCGCCACGCCCGCGTCCTCGTAGACCGCGCACAGTTTCGCCATCGCGCCGTGGATGTAGATCGGCGCATCCCACCCGCCCCGCCGCAGTTCGGCGATCACGCGCTGCGCCTTGCCCAAAGCATAGGCGCCGATCAGCACGCAGCGATCTGGATTGGCGCGTGCCGCAGCGATGGCCTTGGCGATTTCCTCGCCAACCGGGGGATGGCGGAACACCGGCAGCGCGAAGGTGGCCTCGGTGATCCACACGTCGCATTCGATGGGGGTGAAGGGGGCGCAGGTGGGATCGGGGGCGCGTTTGAAATCGCCCGAGACCGCGACGCGCTCGCCTGCGTGATCGAGGATTGCCTGGGCGGAGCCGAGGACGTGGCCGGCGGGGGCGAGCGTCACATCCACGTTCCCCAGCCGGGTATGTTCGCCATAATCGAGCGGCACTGCGCCGGGTTGCGGGCCGTAGCGCGCCTCCATGATCGCGATCGTGCCTGGCGTCGCCCACACGCGCCCGTGCCCGCCGCGCGCATGATCGGCATGGCCGTGCGTGATGACCGCGCGCTCGACGGGGCGCGACGGATCGATCCAGAAATCGCCTGCGGGCACATGGATGCCCATCGGCTGCGCGTCGATCCAGGTGGCGGCTCCCATGGTGCGTGATATGGGCGGCGCATCGGCGGCTGACAAACCGTCGGGCGCAGCCTAGAGGGGGCCGATGTCCGCCGCCGCCCCCAAGCCCCGCGCGGCGTCTTCACGCCCGCCCAAGTCCCGCGCCAATCAGTCGCGCGCCGCCGCGCGCTCCACCGCGCGCCTCGCCGCCGTCCAGGCGCTCTACCAGCGCGAGATGGAGCCGCTGACCACGCCCGCGCTGCTGCACCAGTTCCACGTCCACCGCCTGCTGGAACCCGTGGAGATCGACGATGGCGACGAGGCGGACCTCACCCCGCCCGATCCCGCCTTCTTCGACGATCTGGTGGCGGGGGCGGACGCGCGTGCCGCCGAGATCGATGCGCTGATCGCGGCGCATCTTGCGGCGGGCTGGAGCCTCGATCGGCTCGATCGCCCGCTGCGCGCGATCCTGCGGCTGGGCGTGTACGAGCTGCTGGCGCGTGGCGACATTCCGGTGGGGGCGGTGATCACCGAATATCTCGATATCGGCCACGCCTTCTACGATCGGCGCGAGACGGGGTTCGTGAACGGCCTTCTCGATGCAGTGGGCAAGGCCGTGCGGCCGCAATCCGCCGCGAAGTGAAGGAGCGCGCGCTGATCGCGCGTCTGCTCGCGCCGATCGCCACGCACCCCGCCGCGCGCGGCCTCACAGACGATGCCGCCGTGCTCACGCCGCCGCTGGGACGCGACGTTGTATTGACGCACGATATGCTGGCCGAGGGGATCCACTTCCTGCCGGGCGATCTCCCGGCGGACATCGCGCACAAGCTGCTCGCGGTGAACCTGAGCGATCTGGCCGCGATGGGCGCGCGGCCGCTTGGCGTGCTGCTGGGGCTTGGGCTTTCGCCCGCGCAGGACGAGGCGTGGCTGAGCGCTTTTACGGCGGGGCTGCACGATGCGCTCGAGCGGTGGGGCGCGCCTTTGCTTGGCGGGGACACCATCGCGGGCCTCGATCGCCTCACGCTTGGGCTAACCGCGATCGGCCAGATCGCTCCCGGAGCGGCCCTCTCGCGAGGTGGCGCGCGTCCGGGCGACGATTTCTGGGTCAGCGGCAACATCGGGGACGCCAGCCTCGGCCTCGCGCTCGCCCGCTCCCCGCCCGCCGCGCCCACCGCCGATGAAGCCACGCTGCTGGCCCGATACCGCCGCCCCGAACCCCGCCTTGCATTGGGCGCGGCGCTTGTCGGTCTTGCGAGTGCGTGCATGGACGTATCGGACGGCCTGCTGATCGATACCGAACGGCTTGCGCACGCAAGCGGCGTGCGCCTGACGGTCGATCTCGCGCGGCTGCCGATCTCGCGCGCCGCCGAGGCCGCCCACGCCGATCGCCTCGCGCTGGCCACCGGCGGCGATGATTATGAACTCCTCTTCGTCGCCCCGCCCGCCCACGCCAGCGAGATCGAAGCGCTCGGCCGCAAATTGCGCCTTCGCGTGACGCGCGTTGGCCATGCAGCCGAGGGAGACGGTCTGGCGGTGATCGATCCGCAGGGCCACCCGATCACGCCCGAACGGCTGGGCTGGGAGCACGGCTGAGGCCCGCCCACGCGCGCGGCTTGTCACGCGCGCACGCATTTGCGATTGGACGCGCCAATCGTCCGGTCGCCCGCTCCAGCGCGACCCGCAACCATTCAAGGGGCCTCCTTCCCATGTCACCCATTCTGATCGCGATCGCGTGCGGCATTGCCGCCGTGCTCTACGGCATGATCACCTCGCGCTCGATCCTCGCCGCCCCCGCTGGCAACGCGCGGATGCAGACCATCGCGGCCGCGATCCGCGAGGGTGCGGGCGCGTATCTGCAGAAGCAATACACCGCGATCGGCATCGTCGGCGTGGTCGTGCTCGGGCTGGTGGCGTATTTCCTCGGACTTTATCCGGCCGTCGGCTTCGTGCTCGGAGCGGTGCTTTCGGGCGCGACGGGCTTCATCGGCATGAACATCTCGGTGCGCGCCAACGTGCGCACGGCCGAAGCGGCGCGGGTCTCTTTGCAGCGTGGCCTGACGATGGCGTTCCGCTCGGGCGCGGTGACGGGGATGCTGGTCGCGGGCCTCGCGCTCCTCGCCATCGCGGGATATTTCTGGTTCCTCACCACCTCGGCGGGGTTCGCTGCGACCGATCGCAAGGTGATCAACGCGCTGGTGGGCCTGAGCTTCGGCGCGTCGCTGATCTCGATCTTCGCGCGACTGGGCGGCGGCATCTTCACCAAGGCAGCGGACGTGGGCGCGGACATGGTGGGCAAGAACGAACTCGGCTTCGACGAGGATGACGAGCGTAACCCGGGCGTGATCGCGGACAATGTGGGCGACAATGTCGGCGACTGCGCGGGCATGGCGGCGGATTTGTTCGAGACCTACGTGGTAACGATCGGCGCGACGATGGTGCTGACCGCGCTGCTGGTGGCGGGCGATGCGGCGCGGCTGATGCAATTGCCGCTGCTTGCCGGCGGGGTCTGCATCCTGACCAGCATCATCGGCACCTACTTCGTCCGGCTGGGCAAGGGCTCGATCATGGGAGCGCTCTACAAGGGCTTCATCGTCACGGCGGTGCTCTCGATCCCCGCGCTGTGGTTCGCCACGCAGGCGATCTTCCCCGATATGGAAGCGACCATCGCGCTCAAGAGCGCGGCCGATCCCGCGCTCGCTTCCACGCTCGGCGGCGTGTTCACCGGCCGCGCGCTGTTCTACTGCATGCTGATCGGGCTTGCCGTCACCGGACTACTGGTCTGGATCACCGAATATTATACCGGCACGCGTTATCGCCCGGTGCTCTCGATCGCCAGGGCGTCCGATAGCGGCCACGGCACCAATGTCATCCAGGGCCTCGCGGTCAGCATGGAATCGACCGCGCTGCCCACGATCGTGATCGTTGTCGGCATCGTCGGCGCGTTCCAGCTCGCGGGGCTGATCGGCATCGCGTTTGCCGCGACCGCAATGCTCGCGCTCGCGGGTATGGTCGTCGCGCTCGACGCTTATGGGCCGGTCACGGACAATGCGGGCGGGATCGCCGAGATGGCGGGGCTCGAGCCCGATGTGCGCGAGCGTACCGATGCTCTGGACGCGGTGGGGAACACCACGAAAGCGGTCACCAAGGGCTATGCGATCGGCTCGGCCGCGCTCGCAGCGCTGGTGCTGTTCGCCACCTATACGCAGGATTTGCAGGAGTTCTTCGCCAGCACTGCGGTCAGCTTCTCGCTGTCCAACCCGTATGTCGTCGTTGGCCTGCTGTTCGGTGCGCTGCTGCCCTATCTGTTCGGGGGCATGGCGATGACTGCGGTGGGCCGCACCGCGCAGGCGGTGGCGCAGGATATCCGCGCGCAGTTCCGGGAAAATCCGGGCATCGCGGATCGGAGCGTCAAACCCGATTACGCGCGCACGGTGGGTCTGGTGACGGCGGGTGCGATCAAGGAAATGATCGTCCCCTCGCTGCTACCCGTACTTGCCCCCATCGCGATCTACTTCATCGTCACTGCTGTGGCGGGGCAGGGCAATGGCTTTGCCGCACTCGGCGCGCTGCTGATGGGGGTGATCGTGTCCGGCCTGTTCGTCGCCATCTCGATGACATCGGGCGGCGGCGCGTGGGACAATGCCAAGAAGGTGATCGAACAGGGCATGTACGGCGGCAAGGGCAGCCCCGCGCATCAGGCGGCGGTGACTGGCGACACGGTCGGCGATCCGTACAAGGATACGGCGGGTCCGGCGGTCAATCCGATGATCAAGATCACCAACATCGTGGCGCTGCTGCTGCTGGCGGCGTTGGCTGCGGGGCGGTAAAGAGTTGGCCTGACCGGGCGCGAAGTTTCGAGGGAGCGGATTAGGATGAAGGCAGTTGCCCGCGCGGCGTTCGTGAGTTTATTGCTCGGCGGGGCAGCCGCCGCGCAAACCTCCCCGGGCCCGCAGCCGGTACCGATGCCGCCCGCCATTCCCGCGCCGCAGGACATCCCGTTCCCGGGCACGATCACGCTCGCGGTCAACGCCACCGATACCGAGCGCCGCATCGTCACCGTCCACGAAACCGTGCCCGTCCCCGGCGGCGCACGCACCACGCTGCTGTTTCCCGCGTGGGTTCCGGGCGCGCACAGCCCGCGCAATCCGCTCCCGCTGATGGCGGGCCTGATCGTTCACGGCGGTGGCCAGCGGCTTGCGTGGGTGCGCGATCCCGTCAACGTCCACGCGATGCATGTGGACGTGCCCGCAGGCGTCACCGCGCTCCATCTCGATTTCCAGTATCTTTCGCCCACCGATCCCGATCAGGGCGGCGTCTCGATCGCGCCCAATCTGCTCAAGATCGATTGGCTGCAGAATACGCTCTACCCGGCGGGCTGGTTCGCGCGCCGCGTGCCGGTGGACGCCACGCTGACCCTGCCCGAAGGCTGGGGCTACGGCGTCGCGCTCGAAACCGCGTCCAGAACTGGAAGTACGGTCCGCTTCAAGACCACCACGCTCGAAACGCTGATGGATAGTCCGTTGATCGCGGGGCGCTATTACCGCGATCTGGACCTTGATCCGGGCGCGACGGTCAAGGTCACCATGGCGATGGCGGCCGACCGGGCGGAAGATCTGGTGACGACCGACGCCGAAGTCGCCCCGCATCGCGCGCTCGTGCAGCAAGCCTATCGGCTGTTCGGCAGCCACCACTATGATCATTACACGTTCCTTTTCTGGCAATCGGACACGATGGCGGGTGCCGGAACCGAGCATCATCAGTCGAGTGAGGATGGCCTGAAGCCGGGCTACTTCTCCGAATGGGAGAAGAACCTTTCCGCGCGTACTCTATTCAGTCACGAATACGTCCACTCGTGGAACGGCAAGTTCCGTCGTCCCGCCGATCTGTGGACGGCAAGCTACGAAGTGCCGATGCGCGACAGCCTGCTCTGGGTGTACGAAGGCCAGACGCAATATTGGGGCGAAGTCCTCGCCGCTCGCTCGGGCCTGTATACCAAACAGGACGCGCTCGATTCGCTCGCGCTGACTGCCGCCACCTATGATCTCACTCCGGGCCGCGCGTGGAAGCCGCTGATCGATACCACCAACGATCCGATCGTGAGCCAGCGCAGCCCCGCTCCGTGGCGGAGCTGGCAGCGCAGCGAGGATTATTACGAGGAGGGCCGGCTGATCTGGCTCGATGTCGATACGCGCATCCGCGAGGGCACGCACGGCAAGCGCAGCCTCGACGATTTTGCGCGCGGCTTCTTCGGCGTCAGCAACGGCAGCTACGTCGTGCAGACTTACACGTTCGACGATCTCGTCGCCGGACTGAACGCGGTGATGCCCTATGATTGGGCGGGCTATCTGCACACGCGCCTGACCACGAACGCGCCGGGCGCGCCACTCGATGGCCTCGCGCGCGGAGGCTACCGGCTGGTCTACACCGATAAGCCCACCGCCTTCTTCAAGAGCGTGGAAGCGGGACGCAAATCGACCAACCTCGCCTTCGGCCCCGGCTTCTCGGTCGGGCGCGAGGCGGCGGTGACCGGCGTGATCTGGGACAGCGCCGCGTTCAAGGCGGGCCTCACCAACGGCACCAAACTGCTCGCGGTCAACGGTACTACCTACGATGGCGATCGGCTGAAGGACGCGGTCGCCGCCACCACCAGGGGCGTGCCGCTCGAGCTGACCATCCAGGATGGGCAGCGCGTGCGCACCGTGCGTCTCGCCTACACCGGCGGGCTTCGCTATCCGCATCTGGAGCGCATCGCGGGCAAGAAACCCCTGCTCGACGATATCTTCGCAGCGCGGGCGAAGTAGGCGCGGACCGGGCGTGCGGTACGTCAGCACGCGCGGCCGCGCACCCGAACTGGGGTTCGCGCAGGCGACGCTGGCGGGGCTGGCGGACGATGGCGGACTGTACGTGCCCGCCGATTACCCGCGCCTTTCTGAAGCCGAAATCGCCGCGCTCGCCGGGCTGAGCTACGCCGAGACTGCAGCCCGCGTGCTCGGGCCGTTCGTGGACGATGCGATGCCACGGGCCGAACTCGCCGCGATGCTGGTCGAAACCTACGCGGTCTTCGATCACCCCGATGTGACCCCGCTGCGCTCGCTCGACGGCCAGCACCACCTGCTCGAACTGTTCCACGGGCCGACGCTCGCGTTCAAGGATGTGGCGCTGCAACTGCTCGGCCGCCTGTTCGCGCGCTTCCTCGAAGGTCGCCCGCTCACCATCCTTGGCGCGACGTCAGGCGATACCGGCTCGGCCGCGATCGCGGCACTCGCGCACCAGCCGACGATCACCACGATCATGCTGCACCCGCGCGGCCGCACGAGCGATATCCAGCGGCGGCAAATGACGACGGTGCTGTCGCCCAACATCCACAACATCGCGGTGGAGGGCGATTTCGACGATTGCCAGCGGATCGTGAAGGCTATCCTCGGCGCTCCGCCTGCTGGCCTAAGGCTATCTGCGGTCAATTCGATCAACTGGGCGCGGCTCGCGGCGCAGATCGTCTATTATTTCCACGCCGCCGTCCGCCTCGGCGCCCCGCGCACCCGCGTCGCCTTCAGCGTTCCCACCGGCAATTTCGGTGACGTGTTCGCGGGCTACGTCGCGGCGCGCATGGGCCTCCCCATCGAGCGGCTGATCGTCGCCACCAACGCGAACGACATCCTCCACCGCGCGCTCTCGGCGGGCGATTACAGCCGCGCGCAGGTGCAGCCGACCACCTCGCCCTCGATGGATATCCAGGTCAGCTCGAACTTCGAGCGGCTGTTGTTCGATCTGCTGGATCGCGATCCCGCGCGGCTTGCGGGCGCGATGGCGGGGTTCGACGCGAGCGGGCACCTCGATCTCCCCGCCGAGGCGCTGGCCAGCGCCCGCGCGCTGTTTGCGAGCGCGCGGGTGGACGAGGCGGAGACCGGGGCGACGATGGCGGACACGTATGCGCGCCATGGGCTGCTGATCGATCCGCATACCGCCGTGGGCCTCGCCGCCGCGCGCCGCCTCCAACCCACGCTGCCGCCCGGCACCCCAATCGTCACGCTGGCCACCGCACACCCCGCCAAATTCCCCGATGCGGTGCGCGCGGCGACGGGGGTGACGCCCGAACTCCCCGCGCGGCTGGCGCGCCTGCTGACGGGGGAGGAGCGGTATTCGGTGATGCCTGCGGGCGAGGCGGTGGTGCGCGAATTTGTGGGCAATTGCATGGCCTGATCTCGGTCGGTTGGCGCACACGGTTCCTTTGGCTGGGCGAGGACAGACGGGGATTCCCGCGAAAGCCGCTTGGATATGCCCTATTGCCCCCGCCTTATCCGAAGTGTAAGTTGAACGCTCAACCAAGGAGCGTGCCCGTGCAATCCACGCGCGACAAGCTGGTCATGACGGCGATGCGGCTGTTCGGCGAGCGCGGTTTTGGCGGGACCAGTATCGCGGACGTGCTGCGCGAGGCGCAGGTCAATCCGGGCAGCCTGTATCATTTCTTCCCGACCAAGCAGGAACTCCTGCTCGCGGTGTTGGCAGCGTATCGCGACGGCACCGAACCGATGCTCCTGCAGCCCGCCTGGGCGGGGATTGCCGATCCGATTGCCCGGGTGTTTGCGCTGCTGGCGCGCTACCGCGAACTGCTCGTCGCGACCGATTGCCTCTACGGGTGTCCCATTGGCAGCCTCGCGCTCGAGATCCACGAGCCCGATCCGGCGCTGCGCACGATGCTCGCCGACAATTTCGAGGGGTGGGTCACCCACGTTGCCGACTGCTTCGCCGCAGCCGTTGACCGGCTGCCGCCGGAAGCGGACCCGATCAAGCTCGCCCGCCTGACGCTCACCGTCATGGAGGGCGGCGTCATGCAATCGCGCACGTATCGTAGCCTCGACGCCTTCGACACCGGCGTCGAGCTGCTGCGCGATTATATTGCCCGGCTCGAACAGGCCGCGTCGGCCGGGCGCGTTCCCTCGCGGCTGGAGGAGTAACCATGACAACGATCAAGCAGCCTCTCGTCCTCGCCGCGCTCGGCCTTGCGCTCGCCACGGCACAGGTCCGCGCAGCAGAGCCAGTGCACGACCACCCCGATGTCGAGGACCGCTCGCTCACGCTTCCCGATGGCACGCGCGTGCTACGCGAGAGCGCGGTGTTCAACGTGCCGCGCGACACGCTATGGCGTGCCTTCGCCACCACCGAGGGTCTGAAGAGCTGGGAAGCGCCGGTGGTCGACGTCGATGTGCGCGTCGGCGGGCATATCGAGGTCAGCTACGACCCGAAGGTGCCGCTGGGCGATCCGCGCACGATCCGGCACGAGGTACTCGCCTTCCTGCCGGACGAATTGCTCGTGTTCCGCAATGTCCAGGCCCCTCCCGGCTTTGCGCACGCCGATCTGTTCGGGCGCGTGGTCAACATCCTGCAGTTCGAGGATCTTGGCGGCGGTCGCACCCGGCTGACCGAATCGGGCGTCGGCTATGGTCAGGGCAAGGACTGGGACCAGCTCTACGCGTTCTTCCGGACGGGCAACGCCTATCTGTTCGAGACGCTGAAAGCGCATTTCGAGGGAAGTGCCGCGCCAACCGGGCCCGCGCATGAGGCGAACAAATAGAGCGCTGCTACCGCGCGACCCCGGAGGTTCGGACGGACCGATCCCGCCTGACCTCGCCGCGTCGTCCCGGCGGGGCAAGCGGAAAACAAGGCACGGTCCGCTTGCCCCCCCGCTTCCTGCCGCCTAGGTCGAAACCCTGCCCCCGAACCCCGGACGCCAATTGCACCATCAGACCACGCTCGCCAACGGCCTCACCGTAATCACCGTGCCGCTGCCCGGTATCGAGACCGCCGCGATCAACCTGCATTTCGATGCGGGTTCGCGGCATGAAGCCGATGCGCAGAACGGTGTCGCGCACATGGTCGAGCATATGGTGTTTAAGGGCACCACCAAGCGCACCGCGCGCGCCATCGCGGACGAGATCGAGGATGTCGGCGGATCGCTGAACGCCTACACCGCGCGCGATACCACCGTGTTTCACGCGCGTGTGCTGGCGGACGATGTGCCGCTCGGCGTCGAGATGATCGCCGATCTCGTCAGCAACGCCACGCTCGATTCCGCCGAACTGGAGAAAGAGCGCCAGGTGATCCTGCAGGAACTCGCCGAGGCGCGCGATACTCCCGACGATATCGTCCACGATCATCTACAGCTCGCGGCGTTTGCGGGGCAGCCGCTCGGCCAGTCGATCCTGGGGACCGAAGCCAGCATCGGCGCGCTTGGCGCGCGGGATTGCCGGGACTGGATCGCGGCGCGCTTCACCGGCGGCGCGGCCGTGCTGTGCGCGGCGGGGAAGGTGGATCACGCCGCCATGATCGATCTGGCGGAGCGCCATCTGGGCGCGCTGCCGCCGGGTGAACGATCGGTCGCGCAGCCACCGCACTTCACGGCGGGCAAACACGCGGACAAGCGCAAGTTCGAGCAAGCGCACCTGACAATGGGCTGGGAAGGCCCGGCCACCACGCACCCCGATCAGACCGCGATGCAATTGTTCACCTGCGCGGTGGGTGGCGGCATGTCGAGCCGCCTGTTCCAGGAGGTGCGCGAGGAGCGCGGCCTCGCTTACTCGATCTACGCGCACCACACGCCGTTTGCCGATACGGGCCTGTTTGCGGTGTACCTCGCGTGCGCGCCCGCCGAAGCCGCGAACGCGCGCGGGTTGGCCGAACGCGTGCTGGGCGAAACCGCCGAGGGTATCACCGGAGCCGAACTCGCCCGATCCCGCGCGCAGTTGAAAGCGGGGCTGCTGATGAGCCTCGAAGGCGCCAGCGGCTGGGCCGAGTTCGCCGCGCGCCAGTTTCTGACGCGCGGGCGGGTGGTGCCCCCCGCCGAGATCGTTGCCCGGATCGACGCTGTTTCGCTCGATCAGGTGCGCGCGGCAGCAAAGACGATGCTCGCACGCGCGCCCGCCAGCGCGACGGTGGGTTTGAAGCGCGCGGCGTAGTCAGCGACGCGGCGGTCATGCTCACCCTCATCGCCGAACCCACCCCCGCGCACGCGCTTCTCGATTGCGGTCATGGCCGCAAGCTCGAACGCTACGGCCCCCACCGCTTCATCCGCCCCGAGACCTCCGCGCTCTGGGCGCCCGCTGCGCCAGAGTGGGAGGCGGACGGCGAGTTCGTCGGCGGATCGGACGAGGAGGGGGGCGGGCGGTGGCACCTTTCTCCCCAAGTGCCCGCGAGCTTTGCGCTCGAACACGGTGCGGCTCGCTTCCATGCCGCCCCCACCCCGTTCCGCCACCTGGCGTTCTTCCCCGATATGGCGCCGCAGTGGGAGTGGATGCGCGGCCTCACGCGGCCGCAGGACGAGGTGCTGAACCTGTTCGGCTACACCGGAGTCGCAAGCCTGATCCTTGGTGCGGCGGGCGCGCGGGTGACGCATGTCGATGCGAGCCGCAAGGCGATCGCGGCTGCGCAGGCCAACGCGGAGCTCAGCGGCCTGCAGGGCATCCGCTGGCTGACCGACGATGCGAGCAAGTTCGCCGCGCGCGAGGTGCGGCGCGGGCGGCGTTACGATGGCATCCTGCTCGATCCGCCCAAGTTCGGGCGCGGTCCCGAAGGCGAGGTGTGGCGATTGGAGGAGCATCTGCTGCCGCTCGTGACGCACTGCGCGGCACTGCTCGACGCGAAATCGCGCTTTCTGGTGCTCACCGCCTATGCGATCCGGCTGTCTGCGCTCACACTGGGCGAACTGCTCGGCCAGGCGCTCGCGCATCTGCCGGGGCAGATCGAGACGGGGGAGATGACGATGCGCGAGGAGGCGCGCGGATTGCTGCTGCCGACCGCGATCTTCGCGCGGTGGTCGGCGACGTGAATGCCGTGATCGAACTCGCGGGCGTGTCCAAGACCTTTGCCGGCGCGCGCGTGCTGCACGACCTGACGATCGCGATAGCCGAGGGCAGCTTCACCGCGCTGGTCGGCGCATCGGGATCGGGCAAGACTACAACCCTGAAGTTGGTCAATCGCCTCGTCGTCGCGGACGGCGGCACGGTGCGCGTGCTGGGCGACCCGGTCGACAGCCTGCCGGTCACCGCCCTCCGCCGCCGGATCGGCTACGTCTTCCAGGGGATTGGTCTGTTCCCGCATATGAGCGTGGCCGAGAATATCGGCATCACCCCGCGCCTGCTCGGCTGGGACCGTGCACGCATCGCGCAACGGGTGGCGGAATTGCTCAAGCTGGTCGCGCTCCCCGCCGATTATGCGGTTCGCCTGCCCGCCGCGCTGTCGGGCGGCGAGCGCCAGCGGATCGGAATGGCGCGCGCGCTCGCGGCGGGGGCCAAGATCATGCTGATGGACGAGCCGATGGGCGCGCTCGATCCAGTCACGCGCGATCGGCTGGGGCGCGATTATCGTGCGCTGCACGGCGCGCTGGGGCTGACCACGCTGATGGTCACGCACGATATCCAGGAGGCGCTGCTGCTCGCGGACCGCGTGGTAGTGATGGCGGCGGGGCGGATTGTGGCCGACGCATCGCCCCGCGCGCTGCTGGAAGGCGGGGCCGCGCCCGAAGCGGCGGCGCTGATCGAGGTGGCGACGCGCCAATCCGCCGAGATCGCCGCGATGCGTGCGGGTTCCGCCGATGGATGAGCGGTTCGCCCCCGCGCTCGCCGCGCTGCCCGCCGATCTCGCGGCGCATATTGTGCTCAGCGCGGCTGCGCTGGTGCTCGGCATGCTGATCGCTCTGCCACTGGCGGCGTTTGCCGCGCGGCGCCCCCGCCTGCGCGCGGTCGCGCTGGGGCTGGCGGGGGTGGTGCAGACGATCCCCGCGCTGGCGCTGCTCGCGCTTTTCTATCCGCTGCTGCTCGCGGGATCGACGCTGGTGCGGCCGCTCGGCCTCAGCCTGCCCGCGCTTGGTTTTCTCCCCTCGCTGATGGCGCTCTCGCTGTTCGCGGTGCTGCCAATGCTGAGGAACGGGATCGAGGGGCTGATCGGCCTCGATCCCGCGGTGCTCGAAGCCGCCGACGCGGTGGGCATGACCGCGTGGCAGCGGCTGCGCATCGTCGAACTTCCGCTCGCCGCCCCCGTAGTGATGGCGGGCGTGCGCACGGCGGCGGTGTGGACGATCGGCACCGCGACGCTCGCTACGACGGTGGGCCAGACGTGCCTTGGCAACCTCATTTTCACCGGCTTGCAGACCGAGGATTGGGTGACCGTGCTCGTCGGCTGCATCGCTGCGGCGTTGCTGGCGATTACCGTCGATGCGCTGCTGGCGCTTGTCCAGCGGGGTGTCTCGCCTCGAAAGCCCGCGCGCGTGATCGCCGGTGCCGGGCTTCTGATCGCGGGTGTGATCGCTGCGCTGGCGGCACTCGCGCCCGGTACACACACACGGTACGTGGTGGGTGCGAAGAATTTCGGCGAGCAGTTCATCCTCGCCGCGCTGATCCGCGACCGGCTCGCCGCGACCGGAGCGCAGGTCGAGGTCCGTTCGGGCCTCGGATCGGCGGTCGCCTTCCGCGCGCTCGCGGCTTCGGACATCGATGTGTACGTCGATTATTCGGGCACGCTGTGGACCAACGTGATGGGCCGCACCGATACGCCCGCGCCTGCTGCGATGCGCGCGTCGATCACGCGCTGGATGACAGCGACACGGGGCGTGCGCGTGCTCGGGCCGCTGGGGTTCGAGAATGCCTATGCGCTCGCGATGCGGCGCGACCGGGCGGCAGCGCTCGGCGTGCGCACGATCGCGGATCTCGCGCGCGTCGCGCCCCGTCTGACGCTGGGTGCCGATCTCGAGTTCCTGGGCAGGCCCGAATGGCGCGCGATCGCCCACGCCTACGGGCTGCACTTCGCCGCGAGCCGCGCGTTCAGCCCCACCTTCATGTACCGCGCCCTAGGTGACGGCACGGTCGACGTGATCTCCGCCTTCTCGAGCGATGGCCGCATCGCCGAGCGCGATCTCGTGCTGCTCACCGATCCCGCGCAGGCGATCCCGGCCTATGATGCGCTGATCCTGCTCTCGCCCGCGCGCGCGCACGATATGCGCCTTGTGCGCGCGCTTTCGCCACTGATCGGCAGCATTACGCCCGAGCGGATGCGTACAGCCAATCTCAGCGTCGACCGCGATGCCGGAAAGATCAGCCCGGACGCGGCCGCCGCCCTGCTCGCGGCACCCCCTGTGCGTCGCAACGCAGGGGGGTGAACGCGGGGCAAGCGCGGTACGGCGATTGTCAGGTTCATCGGTTGTCTAGCGCCGCGCAACAATGCGACTAACGATTGAGCCGGTTTCCGCAGGCGCGGGGGCGTTGGTGCTGAGGCGCAGGCGTGACAGGCGCGGGGGCGAACGCTAAGCGCGCATCGGAGACGGGGGCCACGCCGCGCGATGCTGTTCAACAGCTATATCTTCATCTTCGTGTTCCTGCCGGTTGCGGTCGGCGGCTTCTACGCTGCCGCGCGTCTCGGCGGGGACCGCGCAGCGATGGGATGGCTGATCGCCGCCTCGATATTCTTCTACGGCTATTGGAAACTCGATTACGTTCCACTGCTCGCCGCAGTGATGGTCTTCACTTTCGTCGTCGGCCGCAGGCTGGCGACGCGGCCGAGCAGGCTGCTGCTGGCATTCGGCGTCGCGGTGGTGCTCGGTGTACTAGCGTATTTCAAATATGCGGGCTTCATCGTCGCCAATTTCGCCGCGCTTGCGGGCGGCGATTATCAACTCGGCCATATCGTGCTGCCGCTGGCGATCAGCTTCTTCACTTTCCAGAAGATCGCCTTTCTCGTCGATAGCCAGAAAGGGCTGACGCGGGGCGTGAAGTTCCTTGATTTCACGCTGTTCGTTACCTTCTTCCCGCAGTTGATCGCAGGGCCGATCGTCCACTGGCGCGAGATGGTGCCCCAGTTCGGCGCGCCCAGCATGTTCCGGCCGCGCGCGGAGAATTTCGCGGTGGGCCTCACGATCTTCGCCATCGGGCTTTGCAAGAAAGCGGTGCTCGCCGACGGTATCGCCGCTTATGCAACGCCGGTGTTCGGCGCGGCAGCTACGGGCGCGCATCCCGATCTGGTCACCGCATGGGGTGGCGCGCTCAGCTACACCTTCCAGCTCTATTTCGATTTCTCGGGCTATTCGGACATGGCGATCGGCGCAGCGCGGCTGTTCGGCATCGTGCTGCCGCTCAACTTCAACTCGCCCTACAAGGCCGAGAACATCAGCGATTTCTGGCGCCGCTGGCACATGACGCTCAGCCGCTTTCTGCGCGACTATCTCTACATCGCGCTCGGCGGCAACCGCCACGGCACCGCGCGGCGCTATCTCAACCTGTTCGCCACGATGTTTCTGGGCGGGCTGTGGCACGGAGCGGGCTGGCAGTTCGCGCTGT
Source organism: Sphingomonadales bacterium (assembly GCA_038238915.1). GTDB lineage: Bacteria > Pseudomonadota > Alphaproteobacteria > Sphingomonadales > Sphingomonadaceae > JAVVHE01. The sequence continues at coordinate 36,863 of JBBSFH010000004.1, read as the reverse complement.
GGGGCGCGCTGCACGGCGTGTATCTCGGCATCAACCACGCCTGGCGCGCAGTGGTGCCTGCCGCGATCGCCGCGACGCGCGGCTACCGGCTGGCCGCGTGGGCGCTCACCTTCCTCGTGGTCGCGATTGCGTGGGTGCCCTTCCGCGCCGCCGATCTGGCGAGCGCGGGGCGGATGCTGGACGGGATGGCGGGCGCGAACGGCGTCTCGCTTCCTGCCGCAATGGCGGCGCGGTTTGGTCCGCTCGGCCCCGCGCTGCACCGCGCGGGCGTGGGGTTCGATCTCGGCGGTGGCGCGCAACTCGCACTCACCTGGGGGTGGATCGCCGCGCTGTTCGCCATCGCCCGCTTCTGCCCCAACACGCAGGAGATCATGGGCCGCTTCAGCCCCGCGCTCGATTTCGTCGCGCGCGGGCCGATCCGCCCGCAATGGCGACCGAGCACGCGCTGGGCATGGGCGAGCGCGGCGATCGCGGTGCTGGGCGTGCTGAGCCTGACGCGCGTATCCGAATTCCTGTATTTTCAGTTCTAGCGCCATGATTGCCTTCCTCCGCAGCGCCGCGCTGGCGTTCGTGCTGCTGCTCGCAGCGGTGGCAACGCTCACGGTTGTCATGGACCCCTATGATTATTGGGGCAGCCCGCGCGTCGCCGGGCTGAATGCGCGCCGTCCCGATGCCAACACGCAGCTGGTGGCGATGAAAGCGCATCAATATGCGCGCATCGCACCCGCGACGGTGATCGCGGGCAATTCGCGCGTACAGGTTGGGTTCGATCCAGAGGCTCCGGCCTGGTCGGCCGCGAACCGCCCGGTCTATAATTACGGGATGCCGGGCATGGGCTTTGCCGGGCTGGAGCGCGAGATCGAGCGCGCGATCGCCGCACACCCTCCGGCCACGCTGCTCGTCGGTCTCGATCTGATCGATTTTCGCGTGTCGGCGGCGGATTGGCGCGGCTGGCGGCCCTCTCCTCCACCGCCCGCGCGCGGATTGGCGGCGCGCGCCGACGAGGTCGCGCAGGTATCGCTCTCGCTTTCAGCGCTCGTCGACAGCCTCGCCGAGTTCGCCGAGCAACGCTCCCGCTTTCCCCGTGACGTCACCGTGCGGGGATTCGAAGCGCCAGGCGGCTATCAGGGGCAGGTCGCCGCCGAGGGCCACGCGGCGCTGTTCGCGCAGCGCAACCGCGAGAATTACCGCGGGTACGCCGCCGGGCCCAAAGCGGTGCGCTGGCCCGAACCCGGCGGCAGCGACGCGTGGGACGCGCTCGACCGGCTCGATCGCGTGGCGCGCGCGCGCGGCGTGCGGATGGTCCTGTTCACCTACCCTTATCACGCCGACATCCTGGTCGGTTTCGAGCGCGAGGGGCTTCTCCCCGCGCTGTTCGATTTCAAGCGCGCGCTTGCGGACTTCGGCGCTGCGCGCGGCGTGCCGGTGTGGGATTTCAGCCGGATCAACGCAACGACCGCCGAACCTGTCCCCGCGCCCGGCGATCGCCATACGCACATGAGCGGATATTGGGAGGCCGGCCACTTCAAAGCCGCGCTCGGCGAGCGGATGGTGGCGACGATGATGTCGGGCCGACCTTCAGAGCTCGGCGAGCCATTGACTCTGACGGATGTCGACGCTGCGAACGCAGGGCTCGCCACCGATATTCGCACCTTGGCGGCCGATCCCGCCCGCGCTGCGCGACTCGCCCCCGCGTTTGCCTATGCGGAGAGCCGCTGACGCACGCGTCTAGTGGGATATAAAGTTCGCTTTATATCCCCTTGCCGATCGTAAGCCGTCCGCTTAGGAGGGCGTCGAAACCGCAAGACACAGGAACTCTCCATGGCCACCGCCGCACACGCCCACACTGCAACCCATGATTACGCCGTCGCCGATATCGGCCTCGCCAACTGGGGCCACCGCGAGATTGCGATCGCCGAGACCGAAATGCCGGGCCTGATGGCGCTGCGCCGCGAATTCGGCGAGGCCAAGCCGCTCACCGGTGCGCGCATCGCGGGATCGCTGCACATGACGATCCAGACGGCGGTGCTGATCGATACGCTGGTCGCGTTGGGCGCGACGGTGCGCTGGGCTTCGTGCAACATCTATTCGACGCAGGACCACGCCGCCGCCGCGATCGCCGCCAAGGGCGTGCCGGTGTTCGCGCACAAGGGCGAAACCGGGGCGGAATATTGGGACTTCCTCGACCGCGTGTTCCAGTGGCCGAACGGCGAATATGCGAACATGATCCTCGACGATGGCGGCGACGCGACCGCTTACGTGCTGCTCGGCGCGCAGCTCGAGGCGGGGGTGGACCTGAAGGCCCCCGAGAACGACGAGGAAATTGAGTTCTTCAAGGTGCTGCGGATGCGCCACGCGGCTTCGCCCGGTTTCTTCACCGCCACCCAGAACGCGATCAAGGGCGTGTCCGAGGAAACCACGACCGGCGTTCACCGGCTCTACGAGATCGCCAAGGCAGGCAAGCTGCCCTTCCCCGCGATCAATGTGAACGACAGCGTGACCAAGTCCAAGTTCGACAATCTTTACGGCTGCCGCGAATCGCTGGTGGACGCGATCCGGCGCGGCACCGACGTGATGCTTTCGGGCAAGGTCGCGGTCGTCGCGGGCTATGGCGACGTGGGCAAGGGTTCGGCCGCGTCGCTCCGCCAGGGCGGCGCGCGCGTGCTCGTGACCGAAGTCGATCCGATCTGCGCGCTGCAGGCGGCGATGGAGGGCTATGAGGTCGTCACGATGGAGCAGGCGGTGCCGCGTGCGGACATCTTCGTCACCGCGACGGGCAATGTCGACGTGATCACGGTCGATCACATGCGCGGTATGAAAGACCGCGCGATCGTGTGCAACATCGGGCACTTCGATAGCGAAATCCAGATCGACGGGCTGCGCAACATGATCTGGGAGGAAGTAAAGCCGCAGGTGGACGAGGTGGTGTTCCCCGATGGCAAGCGGCTGATCGTCTTGTCGAAGGGCCGATTGGTCAATCTGGGCAACGCGACGGGTCATCCGAGCTTCGTGATGAGCGCTTCGTTCACCAATCAGGTGCTGGCGCAGATCGAGCTTTGGACGCAGGGCAAGAAGTACGAGAACAAGGTTTACGTGCTGCCCAAGCATCTGGACGAGAAGGTGGCCGCGCTGCATCTCGGCAAGCTGGGCGTGACGCTGACGAAGCTGAGCGACAAACAGTCCAAGTATATCGGCGTCGGCGAGGCGGGACCGTTCAAGCCTGAGGCGTATCGGTACTAGGCCTGGTTGCGCCGCGTTCGTCCGCAAGGCGGGCGAGCGCGGCCCCACAAGAAACGCGGAGCTTTGGTAGGTAAGCGATCATCGTTTCTCACAGCCGATCATAGTCAAGCGCGTCAAACGCATGCCGCAGGCGGTTTCCCAAACCCCGGATTTGCGACGAGGGCTCGCCGGGCACGAGCTTGTCGGCGTCCACGCCTAGCCTGAACCCGGCTTCGGTCAATCGCGACGGACATCGTTCGATTGCGTCGCGGCGCATGCGATCTGCGACCAGCTCTTCAAATGACGATGCTCCCCGATATTCTCCGATCAAGTCGATGTTTTCTACAATGTCCGTCAGACTGTCGAACGGGTCGTGTTTAGAAGGCATTGCGAGCGTCGCGTTCGATGTTGCGCGCGAGGCGTTCCTTGCGGACGGGAGTCGACATCAGATCGACCCGCCGTGCCAGGAGCGTGGTAACGCTGGTCTGCAATCCCTCGAAGTCGAGCAGGTTCATCGGTTTGCTTCGGTCCAGCTGAGCCAGCAGATCGACATCGCTGTCCGGCCCGTCCTCGCCCCGTGCCACCGAGCCGAACAGCGAGAGCCGCTCAATCCCCGCCGCGCGCAGTTCGGCCTCGTGCGCGCGCAGCTTGGCGATGATCTCGTCGGCGGTGGTCATGGCGGGCCAAGCATATAGGCGAAAGCGTGGCCAGCCGCTATCGCGGGCACCATGATCGGTCGCCTGAACCATGTCGGCATCGCCACGCCCAGCCTCGAAACCGCCATCGCGATCTACCGCGATACGCTCGGTGCGACACGCTTCACCGAACCGCAAATCCTCGAAGCGCAAGGGGTGCGGCTGTGTTTCTGCGTGCTCGCAAATAGCGAGATCGAACTGCTCGAACCGTGGGGCGAGGCCTCGCCGATCCACGGCTTCCTCGCCAAGAACCCTGCGGGCGGACAGCATCATATCGCTTTCGAGGTGCCCGATGTCCCCGCCGCCGCCGCCGTACTTGCAGGCAAGGGGGCACGCGTCCTCGGCCCGCCCCGGATCGGGGCGCACGGCACGCCGGTCATTTTCGTGCATCCGCGTAACATGGGCGGCGTGCTCGTCGAACTCATGGAACCACCTGCGCACTGACCTCGCGCGGGCGGACCATCTCCCCTATCTGAGCGCCCTATGCAGCCCCACAAACATTCCCGCGTCCTCATCATCGGCTCCGGCCCGGCGGGGTACACCGCCGCCATCTACGCCGCACGCGCCGCGCTAAAACCCATGCTGATCCATGGGATCCAGCCCGGCGGGCAGCTCACCATCACCACCGACGTGGAGAACTGGCCGGGCGAAACCACGATCATGGGGCCCGAGCTGATGGCCAAGATGGAGGCGCAGGCGCTCCACCTCGGCGTCGAACTGGTGCAGGATATCGTCACCGAAGTGCGCCTCGATGGCCCGCCGTTCGTCGCGCAGGGCGATAGCGGCGCGAGCTATGCGGGCGATACGCTTATCATCGCCACCGGTGCACAGGCGCGCTGGCTCGGGCTGCCTTCGGAAACACGGCTGCGCGCGGGCGGGGTTTCGGCATGTGCGACCTGCGACGGGTTCTTCTATCGGGGCAAGGTGGTCGCTGTCGTCGGCGGCGGCAACACCGCAGTCGAGGAGGCACTGTTCCTCACGAACTTCGCCACCAAAGTGTATCTGATCCACCGCCGCGACAGCCTGCGCGCGGACAAGGTCAACCAGGCGCGACTGTTCGCCAATCCAAAGATCGAGCCGGTGTGGAACGCCAGCGTCAGCGAAGTCCTGGGCCAGGGGCAGCCCGAAACCGTGCACGGCGTCCGCCTCGCCACCACCAGTGGCCCGCGCCAGATCGCGATCGACGGCCTCTTCATCGCCATCGGCCACGATCCCGCGACCGGCCTGTTCAAGGACCAGCTCGCGATGGACGCGGACGGCTATCTGCTGACCGCGCCCGACAGCACCGCGACCAGCGTGCAGGGCGTGTTCGCGGCGGGCGACGTGAAAGACAAGCTCTTCCGCCAGGCGGTCACCGCAGCGGGCATGGGCTGCATGGCGGCGCTGGAGGCCGAACGCTGGCTCGCGCATCACGCAGTGCACTTCCAGGCGGCCGAGGCGGCCTAGCGCGCGATGCCTGTCGATTGGGCCAAGCTGCGACTGTTCGATACGGTTGCCGACGCGGGCAGCTTCACCGAAGCCGCGCGGCGATTGCACATGAGCCAGCCCGCGCTCAGCCGCCAGATCGCGGGACTGGAGGAGAGCGTAGGTGCCAAACTCTTCCACCGCCACGCGCGCGGCCTCGTGCTCACCCACGAGGGCGAGCAACTCCACGATTCCACCCGCGACGTGTCCGAACGCATCGAGCGCACGATCATGGGTATCGAGGCCAGCCGCGAGCGACCCACCGGCGAGGTTCGCCTCGCCACCACCGTCAGCTTCGGCTCGACGTGGCTCGCGCGGCACATGGGCGAGTTCCTCGCGCTCTATCCTGATATCGCGGTGCAACTGGTGCTCGCGGACGAGGAAACCGATCTGTCGCGGCGCGAGGCCGATTGCGCGATCCGCTTCCATGCGCCGCATCAGAGCGATCTGATCCGCAAGGCGCTCGCCCCGGTGCATTACCGCATCTGCGGCTCGCCCGCCTATTTCGAGCGGTACGGCGAACCGACCAGCCTCGAAGACCTCGCCCACCACCGGATCGTCGCTTACGGCCCCACCGCGCCGTCGCTGATCCGGGGCGTCAACTGGCTGACCGAAGCGGGCGACAGTGGCGGGACACACGCGCCAGTGCTGACGATCAACAATATCTTCGGCATTTTACAGGCGGTCGAGACCGGCGTGGGGCTGGCTGTGCTACCCAGTTATCTCGTCCAGTTCTCGGACAAAGTCCGCGTGGTCCTGCCCGATGCGCCCGCACCGATGTTTCGCACCTATTTCTGTTACCCGTCCGAGTTGCGCCGTTCGGTGCGTATCGGCGTGCTGCGCGATTTCCTCGCGGCGCGGATGACGCCCCGAGCGCTGGAGGAAGGTGGCGACTAAGCTATGCTCGCCGCACATAGCTAGGCTGCAAGCAAAGCGGGTTTCGCCGAACGCCCGATAGGACCATATTGCTCTTGCTGCGTTGCAGCACGGATCGGCGTCCACTCCTCCCTCCCTGTGGACGCCCGCGCCCCGGCCGCTCTCTCCCTCCCTGAGCCGCCGGGGCCTCCGTCCGATCTGGACGGAACAGTTCCGAACTTGGGGCCGACCTTCGTGTCGGCCCCCTTTTTTATTACGCGGCGGGAGTTTACACATTCGGGGTGCTCGCCCCGATGCCCTCGCAATGCGTCCAGTTCCCGGCAAGTTTCGGCAGACGCTTTGTCGTGTGCATCGATACCGAGGAAGAATTTGACTGGACCCAGCCCAAGCGGCGCGATTCGGTCTCGGTCAATGCGATCCGCGCACTCCCCCACGCGCAGGCGCGGATGCGCGCGGCAGGCGTACGGCCCGCCTATCTGATGGACTATCCCGTCGCTTCGGATCCCTGCAGCGTCGATATTCTGCGGGGCTTTCTGGAGGAGGGCGCGTGCACGATCGGCGCGCAGCTCCACCCCTGGGTCAATCCGCCCTTCGACGAGGCGATCGGCGTGCGCAACAGCTTCCCCGGCAACCTGCCGCGCGGTCTCGAACGCGCAAAACTGCTCGCGCTGACCGAACGCCTAGAGGCAGGCTTCGGCGAACGCCCGATCGTCTACCGCGCTGGTCGCTACGGAATCGGCCCCAACACCGAAGCGCTGCTCGACGAGCTTGGCTACCGAGTCGATTGTTCGGTCAGACCGCTCTTCGATTACGCCGCCGAGGAGGGCCCCAGCTTCTGGGACGCCCCCGCGCAGCCTTATTGGACGGGCAACGAGCGGCGTCTGCTCGAAATGCCCGCGAGTGCGCTCTTCGTGGGCATGCTGCGCGGCCTTGGCGGGCCGCTGTTCCGCATCGGCGATCGCATTCCGCATCTGCGCGGCGTGCTCGCGCGCACCGGGCTTCTGAACCGCGTGGTCCTTACGCCGGAGGGCATGCCGCTCGACGAAACGCTGAAGGGACTGCGCGTGCTGATCGATCGCGGCACGCGCGTGTTCAGCATTGCCTTCCACTCGCCATCGGTCGAACCGGGGCACACGCCGTTCGTGCGCAACGGCGCCGATCTTGCGACCTTCTACGCGTGGCTCGACGGCGTGTTCGATTTCTTCGCACGCGAGGGCATCGAGCCCGCGACGACACACGAAGTGCTCGCCGCCGCCGAGGCAGCGCGCGACCGCGTGCTGGCGACCGGGGTGGCCTGATCGGCGCTGCCGCGAGGGCAGGCCGGTTCAGTGCATCCGCGCTCGCCGCCGCGCGCGTTCGTCGCGCGATGCGGCGATCCGGTCCGGCGTCCAGCCCCACGCGTCGAGCAGGCCGCCCCACAGGGTATTGGCGGCATCGCGGTCGTCGGCGTTCCACAGGGTGCGGCCCGCGCGACGCATCGCACGGTCGCCTGCGTCCCACCCGGCGGCAAACGCGAGCCGGTTGTCGCTCTCGTAATCAAGGCCCATGCGCATCGTCATCGTGCCCGCGCTAGCGCCTCGCCGCGCGCACCGCTAGACCTTTGGGCATGAAAAACCGGCTCTACTACGGCGACAATCTGGAGGTTCTGCGGAGCAAGGATTTCCCCGATGGCTTCGTCGATCTGATCTACCTCGATCCGCCGTTCAACTCGAACGCGAACTACAACATCCTCTTCCGCTCGCCCGGCGGTGAGGCGGCGGGCAGCCAGATCGAGGCGTTCGAGGATAGCTGGCACTGGAACGACAGCGCGGAGGCTGCCTTCCACGGCGTGATGACCAGCGGGAACACCGATGTCGCCGAATTGCTGCGCGCAATGCGCGGGTTCCTGAAAGAGAATGACATGATGGCCTATCTGGCCATGATGGCGGTGCGGCTGCTCGAACTGCACCGGGTACTGAAGCCGACCGGATCGCTGTATCTACACTGCGATCCGACCGCGAGCCATTATCTGAAGTTGCTGTTGGATGGGGTGTTCGGGGCAGATCATTTCAAAAATGAAATCACTTGGAAGCGGACTGGTTCCCATGGAGACTCGAAGACATGGAGCCGAGTATCTGACACAATTTTCTTCTATTCGAAGAGTAGTTTCTTCAGGTGGAATGAGCCGCTTGAACCCCATAGAGAAGCATACAAGCAGTCGCACTATTCGAGTGCGGACGAAAACGGCCGACGCTTTCAGCTGACCTCAATATTGAGCCCGTCGCCTCGACCGAACATGATGTATGAATGGATGGGGTTTCCGTCACCTCTTTCGGGCTGGCGGTTCTCGAAAGAGACCATGGGCCAGCATCACGAGAACGGCCTCATCTGGTATCCGCGCGCAAAAGACGGTTCGCTCGACACCAAGAAGCGCCCGATATTCAAGCGTTATCTTGATGAACAACTAGGGACGCGCGTTCCCACGATCTGGTCCGACATTCCGCCGGTCAACGCGCGCGCCCAAGAACGCCTCGGCTACCCCACCCAAAAGCCCCTCGCCCTTCTCGAACGCATCATCGCCGCCAGCTCCAACCCCGGCGACCTCGTGCTCGATCCGTTCTGCGGCTGCGGCACCGCGGTCGATGCCGCGCAGAAGCTCGGCCGCCGCTGGATCGGGATCGATATCACCCACCTCGCCATCGGCGCGATCGAAAAGCGCATGGCGCGCTACGGCGACGGTCTCGATTACGAAGTGATCGGCGTGCCCAAAGACCTGCCCTCCGCCGAAAAGCTCGCCGCCGAACAGCCGCACCAGTTCCAGTACTGGATCACCCACAAGATCGACGGCGTGCCCTATCAGGGTGGTCGCAAGGGACCCGATCGCGGCATCGATGGCTTCGTCTATTTCACCGGCCATGCCGACGAACGCGGCGTGCGCAAGACCGAAGCCGCGATCGTATCGGTCAAGGCGGGGCGCAACGTCGGCCCCGCGATGGTGCGCGATCTGAAGGGCACGATGGAGCGCGAACGCGCGCCGATGGCCATCTTCGTGTGCGTAATCCTGCCCACGCGCGAGATGGAGCGCGAGGCGGCGGCGGCGGGGGTGTACGAAGGCGCGGACGGACGGCAATATCCGCGACTCCAGCTCTTCACGCTCGCCGAGCTGTTCCAGGGCAAACGCCCTGCGATCCCGCTACTCGACCGCGACGCCGCGTGGAAGCGCGCGCGGCCCGAGGCGGGCGGCGGCAACCAGGGGCGGCTGGCGGTTTAAGCCCCTGTCCAGCCGAGTTGCATTGCGCCCAGTCGGCCCCCCTCCGCCCTCCGGGCACCTCCCCCAGAGGGGGAGGATCTAAGATCCTCCCCCTCTGGGGGAGGTGGCGAGCGCAGCGAGACGGAGGGGGTCCGGCCGGGCGGAACCAGCGCAGCTCGATCACGCCCTAGCCAAGTTCATGCCGCCTTCGCCATCGAGGGGAACATCGCCGCCTTCGCCTCGTCATCCATCTCGGCCTTGAAGCTGAACTGCGCGAGGCGCGCGTTCAGGCGTTCTGCTGCGGGGCGCGCGCTGATCCAGTCGAACAGGCGCTTCACATGGGGAAACTTGGCCCAGCCATGCTCGCCGAAGATGAACGGCACCGGGCGGCCCCAGCCGAACACCGCCATGTCGACGATCGTGTAGCTGTCGCCCACCATATACTCGTGCGCGCCAAGATGATCGTTGAGGATATTCCAATGGCGCTCGGCCTCGAACTTGTAGCGCTCGATCGCATAGTCCTTGGGCGCGGGTGCGAAGTGGTTGAAGTGGACATACTGGCCCGAATAGGGCCCGATCCCCGTCGCCACGAACATCAGCCACGAATAGAGCTGGCCTTTGAGCGCAGGCGTATTGGCGGGAAGGAACTGCCCGGTCTTCTCGGCCAGATACAGCAGGATCGCATTGCTATCGAACACCACCGCATGCCCGTCCACGATCACGGGGACTTTGCCGTTGGGGTTCAGCTTCAGGAACGCAGGCGCGTGCTGCTCCCCCTTGCGCGTATCGACGGGCAGGGGCTCGTAGGCGAGGCCGGTTTCCTCGAGCATCAGGCCGACCTTGGCGGGATTGGGGGCGGGGCTGAAGTAAAACTGGATCATCGCGGGCAAGCTCCGTGCGGGAATCGGGGGTCGTGCGTTCCAGGACGAAACGGACGCCCGCGCCCTACGGGGTAACGATCACAATGTCGAGCGTAGAGCCCGTGACATTCAGGCCGGGCGAAGTACCTCTACCCCACCCATGTGCCCGCGCAGCGCGTCGGGCACGCGCACGCTGCCGTCCGCCTGCTGGTAATTCTCCAGCACCGCCACCAGCGTGCGCCCCACCGCCAGCCCGCTGCCGTTCAGCGTGTGGACGAACCCGGTCCCCTTCGCGCCCGCCGCCCGGAAGCGCGCATCCATGCGGCGCGCCTGGAAATCGCCACAGTTCGAACAGCTCGAAATCTCGCGGTACTGCCCCTGCCCCGGCAGCCACACCTCAAGATCGTATGTCTTGCGCGCCGAAAACCCCATATCGCCCGCGCACAGCAGCATCCGCCGATACGGCAGCCCCAGCGCGTCGAGCACGGCTTCCGCGCACCCCGTCATCCGCTCATGCTCGGCCTCGCTCGCGTCCGGCGTGGTGATCGATACCATCTCCACCTTGTCGAACTGATGCTGGCGGATCAGCCCGCGCGTATCGCGCCCCGCCGATCCCGCCTCCGAGCGGAAGCACGGTGTGAGCGCAACGAAGCGCAGCGGCAGATCGGTTTCTGCGAGGATACGCTCGCGCACGAGGTTGGTGAGGCTCACCTCGGCGGTGGGGATCAGCCAGCGATCGTCCGTCGTATGGAACGAGTCCTCGGCAAACTTGGGCAACTGCCCCGTGCCCAGCATCGCCGCGCCGCGCACCAGCAGCGGCGGCGCAATCTCGGTATATCCGGCAGCGATCTGCGCATCGAGCATATACTGCCCCAGCGCCCGGTGCAGCCGCGCGACCGGTCCCTTCAGCACCGCGAAACGCGCCCCCGAAATCGCGGCCGCCGCATCGGGATCGTAGCCGAGCGGCCCCGCGAGCTCATCATGCTCCAGCGCCACAAAATCGAACGCAGCAACCAGCCCACGCCGATGCACCTCCACATTGCCATGCTCGTCCGCCCCTTCGGGCACATCGGCGGCGGGCGCGTTGGGGAGGGCGAGCAATGCGTCCCGCACCGTCGCCTCCCCCACCCGCGCGCGCTCCTCCAGCGCGGGCATCCGCTCCTTCAGCACCGCGACCTCGGCCATCAACACGGCGGCCGCGCCCTCGTCGCGCACCGCCTTCGCCGCGCCGATCGCCTTCGAAGCCTCGTTCCGCCGCGCCTGACCCTCCTGCAATTCGGTCAGCACCGCGCGAAGCTCGGTATCCACCGCGAGCACGCGGGCAGCCTCTGGCGCAGCACCGCGGCGGGCGAGCGCGGCATCGAAGGCGGCAGGGTCGGAGCGTAGCGCGCGAATGTCATGCATGGCCCGCACCTATGCCTGCGGGAACGCACGCGGCCAAGTTACGCCAGCGAGACCCTTGCAGTTGCGCGTACAGGGTTCCGCCCGAGCAATAGCGACGCGATCACGGGCCGCATCCGTCTTGCCGCGGAGGAGGGCTGCACCCTAACGCCGCTCCGCTCGTTCTCCACGCCATGAACCTTCCCCACAACACCCTGATCGCGGTCGCCGATGGTGCCAAGCTGCTTCTGCTCCGCAATGGCGGGGATGCAGCCCACCCCCGGCTCGAGATCGTCGAGCATGAAACGCAAGCGCACGCCCCCACCCACGATCAGGGCACCGATCGCCCCGGCAAGAGCCACAGCAGGGTTGGCCATGGCCGCAGTGTGGTCGCGCAGACCGATTGGCACCAGATCGGCGAGGATCGCTTCGCTCGCCACACCGCCGATCTGCTGAACGCGCTCGCCACCGATAGCTGGGCCGAGCATGTCGTGGTGATCGCGCCACCGCACACGCTGGGCGAGATGCGCAAACATTATGGCAAGGCGGTCGAATCGCGGCTGCTGGGCGAGATGCCCAAGGACTTGACCGGCTTTGGCATCAACGAGATCGCGGCGCATATCGCGGCGGGATAAGGTAAACGTTCTTGCTGTGTTCCGCCGTTGCGGATAGATCCGGTGCATGCACGAGTCGATCCTCCACAAGGGCCGCGGCGCCACACTCAACGCCCGCTCGGCGCGCTTCGACGATCCGTCGCGCGAGTTGGACGGCGATTGGCGCGACGCGCAGCCGCTGATCGACGAGGATGTCCCCCCGCCGCGCACCACCACCACGATCGAACATCCGCGCACGATCATCACCAGAAATGCGTCCCCCGATGTCCCCTTCGATCGCTCGATCAATGCCTATCGTGGATGCGAACATGGCTGCATCTACTGCTTCGCGCGGCCCTCCCACGCGTTCCACAACCTCTCCCCCGGCCTCGATTTCGAAACGAAGCTGTTCGCCAAGCCCGATGCGCCACGTCTGCTGCGCGCCGAACTTTCCAAGCGCGGCTACAAACCCGCGACGATCGCGATGGGGACCAACACCGATCCCTACCAGCCGATCGAGGCGACACACGCGATCACGCGCGGCCTGCTCGATGTGATGCTCGAATTCGGCCACCCCGTCTCGATCGTCACCAAATCGGACCGGGTTCTGCGCGATCTCGATCTGCTCGCCTCGCTCGCCGCGCAGGGCCTCACGCACGTGGGCCTCTCGGTCACCACGCTAGATCCGGTGCTCGCGCGCAAGCTGGAACCACGCGCGTCCGCGCCGGCGCGCCGCCTCGCCGCAGTGCGCGCGCTGCGCGATGCGGGGGTGCCGGTGGCCGTGATGATCGCGCCAATCATCCCCGCAATCACCGATCACGAGATCGAGGCGCTGGTGGAAGCCGCCGCTGTAGCGGGCGCGCAGGCGTTGCACGCGATCCCGATCCGCCTTCCCAATGAAGTTGCGCCGCTGTTCAGGGATTGGCTCGCCACGCATTATCCCGATCGCGCGGCGCATGTGATGAGCCTGATCCGCAACATCCGCGATGGGCGCGAGAATGATCCCGAATTCGGCTCGCGGATGCGTGGCTCCGGGCCATATGCCGATCTGCTCCACGCGCGCGTCGCCGCCGCGCGGCGGCGGTATGGGATCGAGGGGCGTTTGCCGCCGTTGGCGATCGATCGCTTTCAACGCGCGGGCCCCCAGCAACTTTCACTGCTTTAGAAGCAACAAGCGTTACGCGAGTTTCATGAACCGGCGACGTGCGCGTCACTGCACCGATGTTAGATGTCGTTCATTAACTCACCCGGGAGATCGTTCATGACACTTCGCACCACCCTGCTCGCGCTCGCATTGTTTGCGGTTCCTGCCGCCGCGTTCGCGCAGACCGCCGCGCCTGCAACCACCGCCGCCGCTGTTGCTCCGGAGAAGGCGCGCGTGCGCAAGGCCAAGGCTGCCCCGACGGCCGCGCCGATGGCGACTGCAACCCCGGCTGCGCCGATGGCGGCTGCTCCCGCGAAGAAAGAGCACGTACGCAAGGCCAAGGCTGCCCCGATGGCCGCGCCGATGGCCACTGCATCTCCGGTTGTGGCCACCAAGCCCGCCGCCGCGCCGATGGCCGCTGCCCCGATGGCTGCCGCGCCTGCGACCGCTGCTGGCGCAAAGGTTGAAAAGCCGCGTAGCCCGGCGCAGCTTGCGGCTGCGGGCCGGATGAAGGCGTGCGGCGCGCAGTGGCAGGAGATGAAGAAGGCGGGCACCACGGCTGGCAAGACGTGGCGCCAGTTCTCGTCCGAGTGCCTTAAGAAGAAGGCGTAGTTGGCGGCGGGGCGCGGCTTAGGGCCGCGCCCCCGCTGACTTGGTCAGGCGCGTCCTCGCCAAGCATGCGCGCTTCCTCGACCAGCATCACCGGCACACCGTCGTGAATCGGATAGGCGAGCCCGGATTCGTAGCAGACGAGTTCCTGTGCGGCTGCGTCATACTCAAGCCGCGCCTTGCTGAGCGGGCATACGAGGATTTCGAGCAGCCGGGGATTGATCGCCCTCGTCATTGCAGCATCGAACTCGGCACTTCCCCCACCCCCGGCGCGAAACGCATCAGCGCGACCAGCATGTCGGCGCGCGCGGGCAAATCGGCAGCTTCGAGCAGCGCCTGCTTCTCCACCGGCTCGAACGGACAAACCGCCGCCAGCGTCCGCACCAACGCATCGTCGTCCGCCTGCGCCACCGCTTCCCAGTCCGCCGACAGCCCGTTCGCATCGAGATAGACCTTGAGCGCAGCCTCCACCCCCGCCCGAGCATCCGCCGCTATCGGTGCCGGATCGCCCAGATCCTGCATATACGGCTCGAAATCGGGCACGACCTGCCTGTAAGGCGTCTCGACCTCGATCTCGGCCGCCACACGGAAGCGCACCATCCCCGAGAGCACCACGAGATAGCGGCCATCGGGCGTCTCGGCGAATTCGGTGATGCGGCCGAGCCCGCCGACCGCGTAAAGCGCGGGCACCTCGTTCTCGTCGCGCGGCTGGACGATGCCGATCATGCGGTCCCCCGCCACCGCGTCCGCTACCATCGCCAGATACCGTGGCTCGAAAATGTTGAGCGGCATGGCCCCGCCCGGAAGCAGAACCGCACCGGCCAGCGGAAACACGGGCAGTGCTGCGGGCAAGTCCAGGGGAGGGAGGGCGGACGCGCTCATGCGAACATAATCGCGGACAGACGCCGCCGCTGCCCGACGACCCACGGATCGGCGAGCCCGACGGCTTCGAACAATTGCAGCAGCCGGGCTTTCGCCGCCGCCTCGTTCCATTCACGGTCCCGCGCGATCATGCCGAGCAACGCGTCCGAAGCCGCATCGCGCTCGCCGCCCGCGATCAGCGCGTTGGCCAGCGCGAATGCCGCGTCAGGATCGTCGGGACGTGCCGCCACCGCCGCGCGCGCTGCGGCAAGATCACCTACTGGCCCTGCCGAAAGCGCGAGCGTCGCCGCCGCGCGGGCCTGGCCTACCGCCGCGTCCTTCTTCGCAGCCTCGGGCAGCGCGTCGAGCGCCGCAAGCGCGCCTTCGGCATCGCCGCTCATGGTCAAGCCGCGCGCGAGCCCTGCAGCGACATCGGCGCGCTCGGGCGCTTCGGTCGACAATTCGCGGAGCATCTCGAGCGCCTCCGCAACGGCCCCCTCGTCGAGCGCGGCAAGTGCTGCTTCGACCAGCGGCCCGATATCCTCCACCTCGCCCGGCACCGGGGGCGCAGCCGCAAGCAGCCGATCGATGAACGCCTTCAGTTCACGCTCGCCCACCGCTCCCGCGAACGCGTCGACGGGCTGGCCTGCGAGGAACGCGTAGACCGTGGGCACCGATTGTACGCGAAGCTGACCAGCGATCGTCGGGTTGCGGTCAATGTCGATCTTCACCAGCGCGACGCGCGGCGCATACCCCGCAACCACCCGCTCGATGATCGGAGTGAACGTCTTGCACGGGCCGCACCACGTCGCCCAGAAATCGACAAGGACAAGCGCGCTCATCGACGCCTCGATCACGTCGCGGCGGAATCCTTCGAGGCTGGAACGTTCGGTTGCGGCGGTGGCGATGCTGGCCAAGGGGCGGTCTCCGGCGGATTGGAAACCGCTATGTGGCCAGCACGCGGGCGCGGGCAAGCCTTGCGCTTGCATACGCGGGTGCGGCTTGCTAACGCTGAGGCTTACCAACGCCGAGCGGGCGTAGCTCAGTGGTAGAGCACGACCTTGCCAAGGTCGGGGTCGAGGGTTCGAATCCCTTCGCCCGCTCCAGTCTTTTGCGGGCGTGGTGGAACTGGTAGACGCGCCGGACTCAAAATCCGGTTCCGAGAGGAGTGTCGGTTCGATTCCGACCGCCCGCACCATCGGACCGGAAACGGCCATATAGCCTTTGCTTTTCTGGATGTTACCGGTGGGAGCTTTTGATCAGTACTGCTTACGGTGTGCCCTTTAACTATTCATTCGCAATTCCTGCATTTAGCAATTTATCTATTGGTCTGCTAGCGCCCCTAGCCAAGGCCCAGAACTTCGAGACATGCGGGCGAAAGGCCATCGTCGCAAAACGGATGCCGGATTATCGCGGTGCCCATGCGTGCGCCGTCGGCGATGTCCTCAGAAAGCACGACCGCACACCCGCCCTCCCCCCCGGTCTCTGCGAGCAACGCATCCCAGTAGCTCGCTCGTCCGGCCGTTGCATGGGCGAGCGCGGCGCGAACCGGGCGGGAGGATGCCGCCAGCGTGGGAAACAGCGTCAGCCAATCCTCGACCTGCGCGGCCGCCTCGACGCGCGGCACGATCCCCTTGCGCGTAACCGCCGCGTAGAACTCGGACAGCGCCTGCAAAGTCAGCCAGCAGTCGCGTGTCGCGGCGCGGTCGACGATCTCGGCTGCGAGTTCGTGTTTGAGGCCAGCCATGTTGTCTAGCGCGTAGACGAGGATGTTGCTGTCGAGGCTGAAGCGCTCAATGCTCATGCAGCGCGTCGCGGTCGAGCGGTCCGGCGGCGATCGGCCATCCGCTGGCGGCGCGCGCACGGGTTCGGGCGCGGGCGGCTTGTTGCTCTGCGGTTAGGCGACGGCTGGTCCGGTCGACGGGGATCAGGCGCGCGACCGGCGTGCCGTTGCGGGTAATCGTGTAGGCCGCGCCTGCCTCGACCTGCCTGACATAGCGAGCAAAGGCCTGATTGGCTTTTCGCAGGGAAACCGTTTTCTCGGGCATGGTTTACCTCCCGCCCGGATGTAGCGCGCAAGCGTGCTACATGCGACCGGGCTTGAGCATTGCCAAGATCATCGGCGGCCGCGCAAGGCGCGCACCGGCGGTCGCGTCCCCCATCACGGTACGCGAGCGAGTGACGTGACGATGGCTCAGCGATCCGGCAGCAGTTCGGCGGCGGCCTCGACGATCGCGTCCACGTCGAGGCGATAGGCGGCGTACAGGTCGGGTAGATCGCCCGTCTGTCCGAAGCGATCGAGACCGAGCGGGCTGACCCGCATCCCCTTCACACCGCCGAGCCATGAAAGCGTGGAGGGCGAACCATCGATAATCGTAACCAGTCCCGTACCCGGAGCCAGGGCACCCAGCAACGTCTCGACATGACTCGGCGTGTGAGGCTCGCCACTCCATCGCGCCGCCCGCGCTGCCGACCAGCCGCGATGCAGCAGGTCAGCTGAGGTGACGTTGAGCAGCCCCAGCCTTGGCAGATCGGGTTCGAGCACCTCCCACGCCGCGATCGCCTCGGGCGCGACCGCGCCGGTGAAGACGATCGCAACCTCCGCGCCCGCGCCCGGCGGATTCAACCAATAACCGCCCGCGAGCGCGTCGGCCTGCCACGCGCTGTCCACGCGCGTGGGCTGATCGATCGCTCGCGTCGTCAGCCGCAGATAGACCGCGCCGCCGTCATCGGCCTGCATATGGTCAAATGCCCAGCGCATCATGATCGCCAGCTCGTCGACGAACGCGGGCTCGAACGCGGTCAGCCCCGGCTGGCCCATGCCGATCAGCGGCGAGTTGATTGACTGATGCGCGCCGCCCTCGGGGCCGAGTGTCAGGCCTGATGGCGTGGCGACGAGCAGGAAGCGTGCGTTCTGGTAGCAGCCGTAGTTGAGCGCATCGAGGCCGCGCGCGATGAAGGGATCGTAGACGGTTCCGATCGGCATCAGACGCGTGCCGAACAACGGCGCGCTCAGCCCCAGCGCGGCGAGCATCAGGAACAGGTTGTTCTCCGCAATGCCGAGTTCGATGTGCTGCCCGGCGCCGTGGCCCATCCACTTCTGTACCGATGGGATTTTCGCAGCATGGAACACGTCCTTGAGCTCGCTGCGCCGGAACAGCCCGCGCTGGTTCACGAACGCGCCAAGATTGGTCGAGACGGTCACGTCGGGCGAGGTGGTGACGATCCGGTCGGCGAGCGGATGGCCCGACTTTGCGAGATCGAGCAGGATGCGCCCGAAGGCGGACTGGGTGGATTGTTTGGTCCCGATCGGCGCGGGCAGATCGGGCACGCGGACCGGCGTTACAGCGCGCGCAGCCCGGGCGACGGACAGCGGCGACGCCTCCACGAATGCCTTCAGCGCGGCCGCCGCGTTGTCGCCCAACCCGCCATAGGGTGCCCATTCGTCGCCCTCGGCGATGCCCAGGCTGTCGCGTAGCGCGCCGATCTGGCCGGGGTTCATCAGTCCCGCATGATTGTCCTTGTGCCCCGCAAGCGGCAGGCCGAAGCCCTTGATCGTATAGGCGATGAACATCGTCGGCTTGTCGTCGGCGGCGGCGGCGAACGCGTCGATCAGCGTTTCCATGCAGTGCCCGCCGAGGTTGGTCATCAGCGCCGCCAGGGCTTCGTCATCATGGGACGCGATCAGCTCGAGCGCGCCTGGATGCCCGGCCAGATCGGCCTGCAGCCGCGCGCGCCACGCTACGCCACCCTGATAGGTCAGCGCGGCGAAATCGACATTCGGACACGCCTCGATCCAGTGTTGGAGCGCGTGCCCGCCCGGCCGCTCGAACGCCGCGCGTTGCAGCCGCCCGTGCTTGAGCGTCATCACCCGCCACCCGCAGGTTCGGAAGATATCGTCGAAGCGGTCGAACATGCGGTCCGCAGTCGTGTGGTCGAGTGACTGCCGATTGTAGTCGACGATCCACCAGCAATTGCGGATATCGTGCTTGTACGCCTCGATCAGGCATTCGTAGATGTTGCCCTCGTCGAGTTCGGCGTCGCCCATCAGTGCGATCATCCTTCCCGCGTCCGCCTCCGCCATCCAGCCGTGCGCGATGCAATAGTCCTGCACCAGGCTGGCGAACGCCGTGATCGCGACGCCCAGGCCCACCGATCCGGTCGAGAAATCGACCGGGATCTGGTCCTTCGTCCGGCTCGGATAGCTTTGCGCACCGCCGAAGCCCCGAAATCGCTGGAGCTGATTGAGCGACTGGTGGCCGAGCAAATACTGGATCGCGTGCAGCACCGGACTGGCGTGTGGCTTCACTGCAACCTTGTCTTGTGGCCGCAGCGCATGAAAATACAGTGCCGCCATAATCGCGGTCATCGACGCGCACGACGCCTGATGCCCGCCCACTTTCAGCCCGTCCCGGCTCTCGCGCAGGTGGTTGGCGTTGTGGATCGTCCACGCCGACAGCCAGCGCAACCGCTTGTCGAGCAACTCAAGGGGCTCAATCAGACTCTCATCAAGCGAGTCATAACGACTAACTGCTACGACGCCGTGCATTGCCGCCACCGCACAAACCGGTTGTAGCACGTCGTCCGAGGCCCGTAACGCTCGGGCATATCCCGCCACGGCGCTCCCGAACGCAGCATCCAGAATATGCCGTTCAGCACCCGCCGGTCATCAACACTCGGAACGCCGCGCGGCTTGTGGGGTAACAGCGGTTCGATCACCCGCCACTCGAAATCCGTAAGGTCGCAGCGGCTCATTCCAAGGCTCCTCGCGCAAACCTTGAATCAGAACGATCGCGCCTTGTGAAGCCCGCTTATGGGTTCACGGCCTAGGGCCGGACCGAGCGTAGCCTAATCGGTGGATGAGACTGGGACTGGGTGGTGCCGCTTGCGTGACTTGAACACGCGACCCCCCCCGCATTACGAAGCTCGATCGGCGCTCAACCGCGTTGACCGGTTGGTTGGCCGCATCGCACCGCGCCCATTCGCTGCACATTGCGACTCCTGGCGAGATAATGAGGTGCTGCGCTTCCGCTTGATGTAACTTCAACCAACCTCCTGCCCGGCTCGTTGCTCAGCCTGCCCCAGCTCGGCAGTCTCTGCTTGGTTTCGCGCACCAGCGGTGACACGCTGGTCTGATAGACTCTGTGTCGCTTCGAGGAGGATCGGTCAATTTCTCTCACGTCTTGGATCGAACAGAGCTTTTTTTGGAACTGGTCTGAATCGCACAGGGACTTCCCGATCGGCTTTACGTCTGCTTCAGGGTGTCAACTGGGCTTAAAGCCAACATTGGATGGCGAAAACCTGTTCGGCGCTTTGGTGCTCGCGGGTGGAGGCCCCGACGGCGTCGAGCCGAACGTGTCGGGAGACGCGGCGTTGTCCAGCGTGAACGTGGCAGAGCGTCGCCGAGAGGTGCATCAGGGCAAACCCGATCCTGCCGGCCCAGTCTTCATCGACCAGATGCGGGCCAGGACAACGTGGCGGGTCTGCGCTGTCGGCCAGGCACGGGCCCGGACCTGTCGCTCATGAAGCGCACTGCCTCTCGGTGCGGACGATCCGCGCCGTCCACTGATGCTTCTCTCATTCCACGTCGAACTGCAGCAAGGATTTCGGTCGCCGTCGTTCCACTGCGCGGCCGACACTGCCGGATTGAACGGTCCATTGTCGGGGCGGGTCGGCATACGGAGCGAGAGGTGATAGCGCGGGAGGCGGAGTGCGTTATACAATTACGTTTGTTCGGAGGCGCAATGGCAGCATACTGGATCGCGCGCGTGACGGTTACGGAACCCGAGGCCTATGCGCGCTATGCGAGCGAGGCGACGCGTGCCTTTGCAGCGTTTGGCGCGCGCGTGCTGGCGCGCGGCGGCGAGGCGCGTCAGCTCGAGGGCGAGGGGCGGCCGCGCAACGTGATCATCGAGTTCGACAGTCTCGAACAGGCGATCGCCTGCTACGAGTCCGAAGCCTATCAGGCAGCCGCCGCGCACCGGAAGGGCGCGGGCGAGGCCGAAATCGTCATCGTGGACGGGGCCTAACCCCCGCGCGCGACATCGCCGGGGCCGAAGGAGCGCGGCAGCAGCGCCTCGATCCCCATCGCCTCGATGCCGCCGTCCGCGCGTAGCAGCAGGATGCGGGTGGCATCGTCGGCGAATTCGCGGATGCGCTGGCGGCAACCGCCGCACGGCGCGCATGGCACCGGCGCATCATGCCCGCCCGCGACCGCGATCGTAGCAATGCGCGTGGCTCCGGCGGCAACCATGACGCCGATGGCCACTGCCTCGGCGCAGGCACCTTGCGGGTAGGCCGCGTTCTCGACGTTGCAGCCGAGGTGGACATGGCCGTGATCGTCGAGGATCGCCGCGCCAACGCGGAAGCCCGAATACGGCGCGTGCGCCCGCGCGCGCACCGCGAGCGCGCGGCTCATCAGATCGGCATCGGTCATGCGCGCGCGAAGGCCGGGCGGCGCAGATAGCGCCCTGCGCCGCGAACCGCGCGCAGATCGCCCCGCACATAGACGAGCGCGCCGCCCGCGATGGTATGGCTCGGCGCGCCCGTCAGTTCCATGCCCTCGAAAATGTTGAAATCGACGTTCATGTGGTGGCGTGCCGCCGAAATCGTGCGCGTCGCGGCGGGGTCCCACACCACGAGATCGGCGTCCGCGCCCACGCTGATGCTGCCCTTGCGCGGATACAGGTTGAAGATGCGCGCGGTGTTGGTGGAGGTAACCGCGACGAACTCCTGTGGCGTCAGTCGGCCGGTGCCGACGCCGTGCGTCCAGAGCACGCCCATGCGGTCCTCGATCCCGCCCGTGCCGTTGGGGATGCGCGTGAAGTCGTCGCGGCCCGCCGCCTTCTGGCCCGCGTTGAAGCAGCAGTGATCGGTCGCGGTGGTCTGCAGATTGCCCGCGCGCAGGCCGTTCCACAGAGCTTGGCTGTGGCCGCGCGGGCGAAATGGCGGGCTCATCACGTGCGCGGCGGCGGTGGCGAAATCGGGGGTGTCGTAGACGCTGTCGTCGAGGAGCAGATGGCCCGCGAGCACTTCGCCATACACACGCTGCCCCGCCGCGCGCGCGCGCGTGATCGCCTCGGTCGCGTCGGCGGTCGACACATGGACGATGTAGAGCGGCGTGCCGATCACCTGCGCGAAGCGGATCGCGCGGTCGGCAGCCTCCCCTTCGACCGTGGGCGGGCGCGAGCGTGCGTGCGCGGCGGGGGCGGTGTCGCCGGCCGCGACCAGTTCGTTTTGCAGTTGGTAGACCAGCTCGCCATTTTCGGCATGGACGGTGGGGATGGCACCCAGTTCAAGCGCGCGGCGGAACGAGTGGAACATGGTTTCGTCGCTGACCATGATCGCGTTCTTGTACGCCATGAAATGCTTGAAGCTGTTGACCCCCTCCTCGCGCACCAGCGTCGCCATATCGGCGTGTACGCTCTCATCCCACCAGGTGATCGCCACATGGAAGCCGTAATCGGCGGCCGCCTTCTCCGCACGCCCGCGCCAAACGCGGTAGGCATCGAGCAAGCGCTCGCCCGGCGCGGGGATGACGAAATCGAGGATCGAGGTGGTGCCCCCCGCCAGACCCGCCGCCGTGCCGCTGAAGAAATCATCCGACGAGACCGTGCCCATGAAGGGCAGTTCCATGTGCGTGTGCGGATCGATCCCGCCCGGCATCACATACTGCCCGCCCGCATCGACGATCTCGGCACCGGCAGGCGCGTCCAGCCCCTCGCCGATCGCGCGGATCAGCCCGCCCTCGCAATAGACGTCGGCGCGGTCGGTGCGGTCAGCGGTCAGCACGGTGCCGCCACGGATCAGGAGGGACATGGCTGCTCCAGGAATGCGGGGACGCGGCGCGAAAGCGCGAGGTAGGCAAGCGCTGCCGTCGCCAAGCCCACGAACCACGCGAAGGTGTAAATGCGGTCGAACAGCGGGACCACGCTCGCCACCAGCCCGACCGCATGCAGGAAGCCCGGCAAGCACGGCGCGATGCCCAGCGCGAGCGCGCCCAGCCCGGCGCGGTTCCATTCGCCGTAGCGGCCATCGGCGCGGAACAGATCGGACGTGTCGAGGCGGCGGTGGCGCACGATGTAATAGTCCACCAGCAATATGCCCGCGATCGGACCGAGCAGCGCAGAATAGCCCACCAGCCACGTGAACAGATACGTCCCCGCGCTCTCGATCAGCTTCCACGGGAACATCGCGATGCCGAGACCGGCGGTGATATAGCCGCCCATGCGGAACGAGACGCGGCCGGGTGCCAGATTGGAGAAATCATAGGCGGGACCCACCACGTTCGCCGCCAGATTGGTGGTCAGCGTCGCCACCAGCAGCGCGCCCAGCGCCAGCACCACCGCGAACCCGCCCATGCGGCCCGCAAGCTCGACCGGATCCCAGATCGGGTGGCCGTAGATGACCGTGGTCGCGGACGTGACCGCGACCCCCAGAAACGCGAACAGCGCCATCGGCAACGGCAGACCCAGCGCCTGGCCCAGCATCTGGTCGCGCTGCGAGCGCGCGAACCGCGTGAAATCGGGGATGTTGAGCGCCATCGTCGCCCAGAAGCCCACCATCGCGGTCAGGCTCGCGGTGAACACCGGCCAGAATTGCCCCGCCTTGGCACCGCCCGGCCCGAAGGCGGACGGCGCGGACAGCATCGCACCGAAGCCGCCCGCGTGCGCGTACGCCCACCAGAGCAAGGCGGCGGACATGAGGATCAGGAGCGGCGCGGACAGCGTTTCGAGCCAGCGGATCGATTCGGTGCCGTGGCGGATGAACCACAGATGCAACGCCCAGAAGGCGAGAAAGCAGGCGGTCTGTCCCGCGTCGATCCCCAGCACAGGCAGCGCCGCGCCCTTGAGCGCGCCGCCTGTTAATGTGTTCGCGATCACATAGATCGCCGATCCGCCGACCCACGTATTGATGCCGAACCAGCCGCACGCCACCAGCGCGCGCATCATCGCGGGCAATTTCGCGCCCTGCGTGCCAAACGCCGAGCGCAGCAATACGGGGAACGGAACGCCGTATTTCGCGCCCGCATGGCCCACGAGCACCATAGGTACGAGGACGATGAGGTTGCCGAGGAATACGGTCAGCACCGCCTGCCACCACGCCATCCCCTCCGCGATCAGCCCGCCCGCGAGCAGATAGGTCGGCACGCAGACCACCATCGCAACCCAGAGCGCGGCGTAGGACTTCCAGTCCCACGTACGCTGCACCGCCGTGACGGGTGCTAAGTCCGCGTTCCAGAGCGCGGCGTCCGCCATCAGTCCTGCACGGTCAGCGGACCGTAGGCGTCCGGGCGGCGATCGCGGAAGAACTGCCAGCGGTTCCGGATTTCGCGCACCATATCCATGTTCAGATCGTGGATCAGCAGCTCATCCCGGTCCCGGCTGGCGATCTTCTCGATCTCACCCCGTGGATTGACGAAATAAGACTGGCCGTAAAACTCTCCGATATTCCACGGTGCTTCGGTGCCGACACGGTTGATCGCGCCGATCCAGCACCCGTTCGCCGCCGCCGACGCGGGTTGTTCGAGCTTCCAAAGATATTCGGACAATCCCGCCACCGTCGCGGACGGGTTGACGATATATTCCGCACCGTTCAACGCCAGCGCCCGCCAGCCCTCGGGGAAGTGGCGATCGTAGCAGATGTAGACGCCGAGCTTGCAGTAGCGCGTGTGGAACACCGGCCAGTTCGAGCGCCCGGGCTTGAAGTAGAATTTCTCCCAGAAGCCCGCGACTTGCGGGATGTGCGTCTTGCGGTATTTGCCCAGATAGGTGCCATCGGCGTCGATCACGGCGGCGGTGTTGTAATAGACGCCGGTGACCGCGTCCGCCTCGTAAATCGGCACCACGATGACCATCGCATATTTGCGCGCATAGTCCTGCATCAGCCGCGTCGTGGGGCCGTCGGGGATCGCCTCGGCGGCGTCGTACCACTTCACGTCCTGCGACGGGCAGAAATAGGGCTGGGTGAAGACTTCCTGGAAGCACAGCACCTGCACGCCCGCCTGCCCCGCCTCGTCGATCAGCGGGCGGTGCGCCTCGATCATCGCGGCGGTGATCGCGGCGGGCGTCTCGTCGGTCGAAGCCTTGAGCGCCATCTGGATCAGGCCGCCGCGCAATGTCGTCATGGGTCCGTTCCTAGTCGAGCGATTTGAGGATCGTGGCCAGCGTGCCGACCATGAAGTCGATCTCGCTCTTCTGGATGATCAGCGGCGGCGACATGGCAATGTTGTCGCCCGTGGTGCGGATCAGCAGCCCCGCGTCGAGCGCCTTCAGAAACGCCGCAAACGCGCGCTTGGTCGGCGCGCCGGGGATGGGTTCAAGCTCGACCGCACCGATGAGGCCTAGGTTGCGCACGTCGATCACGTTGGGCAACCCGCGCAGCGAGTGCACCGCGTCCGCCCAGTAATCGGCAAGCTCGGCGGCGCGCGTCAGCAGGCCATCCGCCTCGTAAATGTCGAGGCTGGCGAGCGCGGCGGCACACGCGATCGGATTGCCCGAATAGGTGTAGCCGTGGAACAGCTCGACCATGTTCTCGGGGCCGGTCATGAAGGCATCGTGGATGCGCGCCTGGACGAACACCGCGCCCATCGGCACGATTCCGTTGGTGAGCGCCTTGGCGGTGGTGACCATATCGGGTTCCACCCCGAAATAGTCGACCGCAAACGGCGTGCCCAGCCGCCCGAAGCCGGTGATCACCTCGTCGAAGATCAGCAATATGCCGTGCCGGTCGCAGATCGCGCGCAGCCGTTCCAGATAGCCCTTGGGCGGCAGCAGCACCCCCGCCGATCCCGCGACCGGCTCGACGATGACCGCGGCGATGGTGGACGGATCGTGCAGCGCGCACAGCCGCTCCAGATCGTCCGCAAGCTCCGCCCCGTGCGGCGGCACCCCGCGCGCGTATCGGTTGCCGTCGATCCCATGCGTGTGGCGCAGATGATCCACCCCCGCGACCAGCGAGCCGAACATCTTGCGGTTGGCGACCATGCCGCCGACCGAAATGCCGCCGAAATTGGTCCCATGATACCCACGCTCGCGCCCGATCAGCCGCACGCGCTGCCCCTCGCCGCGCTGCCGGTGATAAGCGAGCGCGATCTTGAGCGCGGTCTCGACCGATTCGCTCCCCGAATTGGTGAAGAACACATGATCGAGGCCGCCCGGCATCAGCGCCACAAGGCGGCTCGCCAGTTCGAACGCGCCCGGGTGCCCCATCTGGAACGCAGTCGAATAATCGAGCGTATCGAACTGGCGCGCGATCGCCGCACCGATCTCGGGCCGACGATGCCCCGCAGCACAGCACCACAGCCCCGCAATACCGTCGAGGACCTTCAGCCCGTCCGAGCGTGTGTAGTACATGCCATCGGCGGCGACGAACATGCGCGGATTGGCCTTGAACTGCCGGTTCGCGGTGAACGGCATCCAGTAGGCGTCCATGCTGTTGGTTCGGGCGGCAGCGCTGCTCATGCGGCGCTCATGGCGGGTTGCAGGCGCATCGGATTCTCCGGGTGATCGGGCCATGCCAGTGGCGGCAGCCCATTGTCCACGGGACGCATCGTGATGCAATCCAGCACCGGGCAGACATGCTGGCACAGGTTGCAGCCGACGCACGCGTCGTCCACCACGGTGAACTTGCGGCCGCCGTCGGCGCGCGGATCGATGCGGATCGCCTGGTGCGCGGTGTCCTCGCACGCGATGTAACAGCGCCCGCACTCGATGCAGAGCGCATCGTCAATGAACGCCTTGGTGTCGAAGTTCATGTCGAGCTGGTTCCAGTCGACCACATTGCGCACCGCGCGGCCGCGCAGATCGGCGATATTGCGGTAGCCATGCTCGCGCATGAACCGGCCGAGCCCGTCGAGCATGTCGTCCACGATCCGGAAACCGTACAGCATCGCCGCCGTGCAGACCTGCACGCCCGAAGCGCCGAGCGCGATGAACTCGGCCGCATCGCGCCAGTCCATGATGCCGCCGATGGCGCTGATCTCCAGCCCCGCGAGCTCGGCATCGCGCGCGATCTCGGCGACCATGTTGAGCGCGATCGGCTTGACCGCGCTGCCGCAATAGCCGCCGTGCGTGCCCGTGCGGCCCACCGTGGGGCGCGGTGCCATCGCATCCAGATCGACCGAGATGACCGAGTTGATCGTGTTGATCAGCGACACCGCGTGCGCCCCCCCTCGACGGGCAGCGTCGGCGGGCACCAGGATGTTGGTGATGTTGGGCGTCAATTTGGTGAACACCGACAGGTCGACCGCATCGCGCACCCAGCGCGTCGTCTTCTCGACCAGATCGGGGACCTGACCGATCGCCGAGCCCATGCCGCGCTCGCACATCCCATGCGGGCAGCCGAGATTGAGTTCGATCCCCTGGCAACCCGCATTGGCGAGCTTGATCGCCAGCTCCTTCCACGCACCCTCCTCGGGCACCGCCATCAGCGAGCCGATGATTACGCGATCGGGCCATTCGCGGCGGCATTCCTCGATCTCGCGCAGGTTGACGTCGAGGGGCCGGTCCGAGATCAGTTCGTTATTGTTGATGCCGATCACGCGGCCATCGAGCTTGTGCGCGCCATACCGGCTGGCGACGTTGATCACCGGCGGGTCTTGGCTGACCGTCTTCCACACCGCGCCGCCCCAGCCGGCGCGAAAGGCACGTTCCACGTTGGTCTTCTTGTCGGTGGGCGGTGCGGAGGCGAGCCAGAAGGGGTTGATGCTGGGCACGCCGCCGATCACACAGCCAAGGTCCACACTCACGCCGCACGCTCCTTCAGCCATCGATCGACCGCGTGCGCGGCGCGCTTGCCGTCCTCGACCGCCTGGACGGTGAGGTCCGGCCCCGCCACCGCGTCGCCCCCCGCAAATATGCCGGGCAGCGAGGTCTGATAGCGCCCGTCGATCCAGAGCTTGCCGGCGTCGATGCGCGGACCGCCGGGCAGCGCGTCCATCTGCTGGCCCACCGCGAGCAGCACCTGATCGCACGCCACCCGGTCGGTCCGGCCGGTCGGCACCAGTCGGCCGTCGATCAGCGCGGTTTCGGCGAGCGTCACATGCGTGACGGCCCCCTCCCCCTCAAACGCGACCGGCTGCGACCAGAAGCGCATCGCCACGCCGTTCATCCGCGCAAGGTCCTGCTCCCACATGGTCGCGCTCATCTGCTCGGGGCCGCGCCGATACACCAGCGTCACCGAGGCCGCGCCCAGACAGCGCGCCTGCACCGCCGCGTCGATCGCGGTATTGCCGCCGCCGATCACCACCACGCGGCTGCCGATGGGGACGCTTGCCTTGTCTGCCGCCTGGCGCAGCGCGGCGATGAACGCGATCGCATCGTCCACGCCCGCCAGCGCCTCGCCGGGCACCGCCGCGCGGGCAGCACGGCCCAGCCCGATGCCGACGAACACCGCGTCATGCTCGGCCGCGAGCTGCTCCAGCGTCACGTCGCGCCCCACCGCAATGCCATGTTCGATCGTGATGCCGCCGATGCCGAGCAGGAATTCCACCTCGCGCGCGGCGAAATCATCCGCCATCTTGTAAGCCGCCAGCCCATATTCGTTCAGCCCCCCCGCGCGCGGCCGTGCCTCGAGCACGCGCACATCGTGGCCCAGCATCGCGGCACGATGCGCGAACGAAAGCCCCGCCGGTCCGGCCCCAGCCACGGCCAGCCGCCGCCCGGTGCGCGGCGCGCGCGCGAACGGGTGCGCACGTGCGGTTTCCATCAGGTGATCGACCGCAAAACGCTGGAGCAGCCCGATCTTCACCGGCGCGCCTTTGGTGCGATTGACCACGCACACGCCCTCGCACAGCACTTCGGTCGGGCAGGCGCGCGCGCAGGTGCCGCCCATGATGTTCGCGCTGAGGATCGTGTGCGCCGAGCCTTCGAGATTGCCCGTGCTGATCTGGTGGATGAAGCGCGGGATGTCGATCGCGGTCGGGCAGGCGCGCACGCACGGCGCGTCATAGCAATACAGGCACGCATCCGCCTCGATCGCCGCCTGCGCGCGGCTGAGCGGCGCGTGCAGGTCGCCGAAATTGGCGGCGAGCTCGGCCGCGCCGGGAGGCGGCCCGCCATCCGCGAGCGCAAGATGCTTGATCGCCGACATGGACCCCTCGACCGGTTGCGACCAACAATCTTCCATTTCGGCCGCGAGCGGTCAAGCGCCCATAATATCGCCGTTGAAACAGGGACTTACGCGTATCCCGGTTTCAGCTTCCTGACCGCTTGATCAATTTTGCCGGTTGTGGTCCATTCGTCGCGTGGCGGGGACCTCATGAGCTTCAAGGAGATCATCGCGAGCAAGCGCGACGGCCATGCGCTGTCCACCGCGGCGATCGACCTGTTCGCGCGCGGACTGGCGGACGGCTCGATCCCCGCCGAACAGGTGTCCGCGCTGGCGATGGCGATCCTGTGGCGCGGCATGGACGTGGCCGAGACGGGCGCGTTGACCCGCGCGATGGCGCATTCGGGCACGGCGGTCGCGTTCGATGCAAACGCACTCGGCGGGCCGGTAGTGGACAAGCATTCGACCGGCGGGGTGGGCGACAAGACAAGCTTCCTCGTGGCCCCCATCGTTGCGGCGTGCGGCGGTTTCGTGCCGATGATCTCGGGGCGCGGCCTCGGCCACACCGGCGGCACGCTCGACAAATTGGACGCGATCCCCGGCTATGCGTCCGCGCCCGATCTGGCGCGGTTCAAGACGGTGGTCGCGCAGGTGGGATGCGCCATCATCGGGCAGACCGCCGATCTCGCCCCCGCCGATCGCCGCTTGTACGCGATCCGCGATGTGACGGGCACGGTCGAATCGATCCCGCTCATCACCGCGTCCATCCTGTCCAAGAAGATCGCGTCGGGCACGCAGGCGTTGGTCATGGACGTGAAGACCGGGTCGGGCGCGTTCATGCCCACGCTCGAGCGCGCGAGCGAACTGGCGCGCACGATCATCGGCACCGCGGCGAGCGCGGGACTGCCCGCGCGCGCGCTGGTGACCGATATGGGGCAAGTGCTGGGGAGCACCGCAGGCAACGCGCTCGAGATCGCCGAGTGCGTGGCCTACCTCACCGGCGGCGTGCGCGAGGCGCGGCTGGACGCCGTGACCCTCGCGCTCGCGGCCGAGATGCTCGTGCTGTGCGGCCTCGCGCCCGACCGCGCCACCGCCACCGCACGCGCGGACGCGGCAATCCGCTCGGGCGCGGCCGCCGAGCGGTTCGGGCGCATGATCGCGGCAATGGGCGGGCCGGGCGATTTCGTCGAGCGCGCGGACACCTATCTCGCCCGCGCGCCCGTCGTCGTGCCCGTGATTCCCGAGCGCGGCTTCCTCGCCCGCGTCGACGCCCGCGCGCTCGGCACCGCACTCGTCGCGCTCGGCGGCGGCCGCGCGCGCGCCGAAGACCGGCTCGATCTGTCCGTCGGGTTCTCCGAAGTGGCGGAAATCGGCGCTGCGGTCGGCCCCGATCGGCCACTGATGCTCGTCCACGCCGCCTCGCGCGATGCAGCAGACCGCGCGGTCGCCGCCGTGCTCGCGGCGTGCACAATCGCGGACGCCGCGCCCGCGCCAACGCCCGTCGTCCACGCCATGCTGGCCGACGCAGGGGCCGCCTGATGGGCCACGCGTTCGGACTGCTCGGCATTGTGGCGATCCTGGCGGTGGCAATGCTGTTCTCCACCAACCGCCGCCAGATCCGCGCATCGATCGTCGCGCGCGCGTTCGGCCTGCAGGCGCTCGTCGCGGTGCTCGTGCTGTATGTGCCCGCCGGGCGGCGCGTGATCGCGGCGATGTCGGGCGGCGTGCAGGCGGTGCTCGGCTATGCGGACGCGGGGATCGACATGGTGTTCGGCCCCGCCGCGCATCCTGCCACCGGGGTCATCTTCGCGTTCCAGGTGCTGCCGATCATCATCTTCTTCTCCGCGCTGATGGGCGTGCTGTACCATCTGCGGATCATGCAGATCGTCGTCGCGGCATTGGGCGGGCTGCTCCAGCGTGCGATCGGGACGAAGCCCGTCGAATCGCTGAATGCGGCCGCGACCGCGTTCGTGGGGCAGACCGAATCGCCGCTCGTCATCCGTCCGTATCTGACGCGGCTGACCGATCCGCAGATCTTCGCGGTGATGGTCTCGGGCTTCGCGTCGGTGGCGGGATCTGTGCTCGCCGCCTACGCCAAGATGGGCATCAACATCGAGTATCTGCTCGCGGCGAGCTTCATGGCCGCACCCGGCGGGCTGCTGATGGCGAAGCTGCTGATGCCCGATGATCCGCTGACACCCGAGGAGCCGCCCGCAGAGATCGTCAAGGTGGGCGCGGAACGCCACGCGAGCGTGATCATGGCAGCCGCAGTCGGCGCGCAGGACGGCTTGCGCATCGCGGTCAGCTGCGGCGCGATGCTGGTCGCGTTCGTCGGGCTGATCGCGCTGATGAACGGACTGCTCGGGCTGGTCGCGGGTCCGCTCGGCGCGCCGGGGCTGACCTTCCAGATGCTGCTCGGCCAGTTGTTCGCGCCGATCATGTATCTGCTCGATATTCCCTGGACCGAGGCGCGCGCGGCGGGCGCGTTCTTCGGCGAAAAGCTGATCCTGAACGAGTTCATCGCCTTCCTGCATCTGGGCGAGGCCAAGGGCGTGCTCAGCCCACGGACCGAAGCGATCGTCACCTTCGCGCTATGCGGGTTCGCGAACTTCTCCTCGATCGCGATTCAGATGGGCTGCTTGGGAGCACTGCTGCCGAGCAAGCTCGGCACGATCGCGCGCTTCGGCCTGCGCGGCGTGCTCGCGGGATCGCTCGCCAACCTGATGAGCGCGGCGCTGGCCGGGCTGCTGCTCCCCGGATGACGCCGCGCAAAATCATCATCGATTGCGATCCGGGCCAGGACGATGCGATCAACCTGCTGATGGCGTTCGCCGCGCCCGAGGCGATGAATGTGCTCGGCGTCACGGCGGTATCGGGCAACCTGCCGCTCGCGGTGACCGAACGCAACATCCGCATCCTGTGCGAACTCGCGCACCGCACCGACGTGCCCGTCTTCGCGGGCTGCGCGCGGCCGATGGTGCTCGATCCGGTGCATGCCGGGCATATCCACGGCGCGGACGGCATCGATGGCATGCGCGTCTACACGCCGACGCACCCGCTGGGCGCGCAGCACGCGGTCAACTGGATCGTCGACACACTGATGGCGGCCGCGCCCGCCTCGGTCACGCTCGTGCCCACCGGGCCGCTGACCAACATCGCGATGGCGCTGGTGATGGAGCCGCGCATCGCCCGGCGGATCGAACGCATCGTGCTGATGGGCGGCGCGATGCGTGAGGGTGGCAATTTCACGCCGTCGGCCGAGTTCAACATCCGGGTCGATCCGCATGCGGCGGACGTGGTGTTCCGCTGCGGGCGGCCGATCAGCGCGTTCGGGCTGGACGTATCGCATCAGCTGCTGGGCCTTCCGCACCGGCTCGCGCGCATCGCGGCGCTGGGCAATCCGGTGGCGGATGCGGCGCACGGGATGCTGAACTTCTTCAACCGCCACGATAGCGCCAAATACGGCACTCTGGGCGCGCCGCTGCACGATCCGTGCACGATCGCGTGGCTGCTGCGGCCCGAGCTGTTCGAGCTGAAGCCCTGCCATGTCGCGATCGAGACCGGATCGTTGCTGACGATGGGGCACACCGCCGTCGATTTCTGGGGCGTGAGCGGGCGCGCGCCCAATTGCGACTGGGCGCACGGCGTGGACTCGGACGGCTTCTTCGATCTGCTGACCGAACTGCTCGCGAGATACTGATGCGCGCGCTTTCGGACCTGTCGGTGGCGGTCG
Organism: Sphingomonadales bacterium; assembly: GCA_038238915.1. Classification (GTDB taxonomy): domain Bacteria; phylum Pseudomonadota; class Alphaproteobacteria; order Sphingomonadales; family Sphingomonadaceae; genus JAVVHE01. The sequence continues at coordinate 4,151 of JBBSFH010000004.1, read as the reverse complement.
TCGGCTCGATCAACCTCGATCTGGTGGCGCGCGCCGCGCATCTGCCGCGCCCAGGCGAGACGGTAACGGGCGCGCGGCTCGAGCGCCACCCGGGCGGCAAGGGCGCGAACCAGGCGCTCGCGGCACGGCGGCTGGGCGCGCGCGTCACGATGATCGGGCGCGTCGGGGACGATGCGGAGGCGGGCCAAGCGCTGACGCTGCTGCGCGCGGACGGGGTGGATGTGTCGGGCTGTGTGGTCGATCCGCGGCATTCGACCGGGATCGCGTTCATCATTGTCGACGACGGCGGGGAGAACCAGATTGTCGTCGCTTCGGGCGCGAACATGGCGGTCGATGGGCGCGGCGCGGCGCACGCCGACGTGCTGTTGTGCCAGCTCGAAATCCCGGTCGAGGCGGTCGCGCGCGCGGTGGCGGCGGCGCGCGGTTTCGTCTGCCTCAATCTCGCCCCCGCGCACCTTGGGCTACCGGCGGAGACGCTCGCGCGCGCCGACCTGATCGTGGTGAACGAGGCGGAGGCGGCTGCAATGGAATGCGCGCTGGCGGGCCATGCGGGGCTGATCGCGACGACGCTGGGCGCAACGGGCGCGGTGCTGCGCCGGGCGGGGGTGGAGCTTGCGCGCGCCGAGCCGCCGCGCGTGACGGTGGCCGACACGACCGGCGCGGGGGACGCGTTCACCGTCGCGCTCGCGCTGATGCTCGCGGCGGGACGCGCGCCAGGGTCGGCGCTGGCGGCGGCGTGCGCGGCGGGCGCACTCGCCACCACGGTGCCCGGCGCGCAGCCGGGGATGCCGTGGGCGGGCGCGTTGGCGGCCATATTGGGATACGAACCCTGAGGTGCTCGTGCACAATCGGCGTGCCCAAGTGCGGCAACTCGGCAACAACGCGCGCAAAAAGCGGTCATTACTGTCTTGTCAACGCTCGGCCACGCGGCGTAGCTTTGACCGGTTGGTAAAAAATCGGGCTCGGGGACCAGCCGGGCGGGGTGGAACTGCCGATCGTCGGATCATTCATCGAGGGGATTTTCACATGCCACAGCAGGATCTCGGTCACGCTCTCACGCCGCGCGCGACGCGCTTTCGCCTGGCGCTGCTCGCGTCGGTAACGCTTGTCGCGGTGCCCCACGGCGTCCTCGCGCAGACGGCGGCCGCCCCCGCGACGACGCTGGCGGTAGCCGCGGACACGAACGGCGAGATCGTGGTGACTGCACGCAAGCGCGAGGAAAATCTGCTCGATACGCCCGCCGCGATCACCGCGTTCGGCGCGAATACGCTGAAGGGCCTGAACGTCCAGAGCCTCGCCGATGTGGGCAAATACGTCCCCAACCTCAACATCAGCCGCTACGGCGTGGGCAACAGCTCGCAAGCCGCGATCTTCATCCGCGGCATCGGCCTGCAAGACCACCTGATCGTCACCGATCCCGGCGTCGGCGTGTATCTGGACGGCGTGTATCTGGGCCGCCAGCTTGGTTCCAACCTGTCGCTGCAGAATATCGAGCGCGTGGAAGTGCTGCGCGGTCCGCAGGGCACGCTCTATGGGCGCAACACGCTGGGCGGCGCGGTCAACATCATCACGCGCCAGCCCGGGCATGACGACAGCGTCTCGGTGGACGTGCAGGCGGCGTCGCGCGGGCGCGTCAACGCGAGCTTCTACGCCGACAACAAGGTCAGCGACACGTTCGCGGTATCGGTCTCCGCCGCGCTGCGCCGGCGCGCGGGCGTGGGCGACGCGGTCAACATTCCCAACCCCAGCGCGCGGATCGGCGAGGAGTTCGAGATCAGCTCGCGCGTGGCCGCTCTGTGGACGCCGACCGAAAAGTTCTCGCTGCTCGCGGCGGGCGATTACACGCGCGGGCGCAACGGCCAGTCGCCGTACAAGGTTGACATCACCGACGAGGGCAACCCGATCAAGAAGAGCGATCTGGTGCGCGACGATGATTCAGGCACGTCGATCCCCGGCCTCGAATCGACCTCGATCGACCTCTATGGTGCATCGCTGACCGCCAAGTATGCGTTTGACTCGCATCTTTCGACCAAGCTGCTCGGCAGCTACCGCAAGACGAGCTACACCGGCGGCCTTGCGGATAACGACACTGTCGCGCTGATTTCGGTCTTCCCCGAAACTGGCGATGCCGAGCAATACTCGGTCGAGCTGCAGCTGAACGGCGAGTACAAGGACTTCAACTTTGTGGGCGGGCTCTATTATTACGGCGAGAACGGTCAGAATGATTCGCGTCCCAACTACTTCTTCGCGTCCAATCTCTCGCAATCAGGCTTCTATAATTTGCGGCAGGTTTCAGACAGCTACGCCGCCTATGCCAACGGCAGCTACAACATCACGCGCAAGCTGACGCTGGGTGCAGGCGTGCGCTATTCGAGCGATGACAAGAAGGGCACGGCCTTCTTCTCGGGCAGCTTCCCCGGCCCGGTTACGCGCAAGGCGAGCTATAATGCGGTGACGGCGGAGGGCAATATCAGCTACAAGCCGGTCGATAACGTGACGCTGTATGGCACGATCCAGCTCGGCTACCAGCCGGGCAGCTTCACGCCGCGTCCGTTCGGCGGCCCGGCCTCGTTTAACGCGAGCCCCAAGACCACCGCGACCAACTACGAGATCGGTGCCAAGGGCCGCATCACGCGCAACTGGACGGTCTCGTTTGCCGCCTTCACCACCGACTATGCGGACCGCGGCCTGCCCTACTCGTTCATCAACGCGAACGGCTTCAACACCGTCATCATCTCGGCGGACGCGCGCGCGCGCGGCATCGAGGCGGAGACGAGCATCAACTTCGGCGGACTGAAGCTTAGCGGCACGCTCGGCTATCTGGATAGCAACATCACCAAGGTCACGTCGCTGCCGCCGGCCTTCTTCCCGACCGGAGGCACGCCGGTGAAGGGTGCGCCGACCGCGCTCAGCCCCGACTTCACGGGTTCGGCGGTGGTGAGCTACATCTCCCCGCTCGCGAGCGGGGCGCGCGTGGTGGGCCAGGTGGACTATAGCTACCGGGGCCAGGAATATGGCCAGCCCGTCGCGCGTGCGAGCGAGGTTCTCAACCCGCGCAGCCTGGTGGGCTTCAACCTGACCTATGAGGGCAAGCGGCGCGACTTCACCGCAGGCATCTACGGCAGCAATATCCTGAACGAGGTTTATGACGTGGGGCGCCTCGATCAGGGCGGCTTCGTTGGCGTCGTGCGCAGCAACGATCGCAGCGAATTCGGCGTCCGCTTCACGCGCAAGTTCGGCGGCTGAGTATGCGGCGACGGCGGCGATGACACGCGCGGTCGTCGCCGTCCTCGATTCGCTTGGGCTTGGCGGTGCGCCGGACGCAGAGGCCTATGGCGATGCGGGCGCAAACACGCTCGGCCACATCGCCGACGCGCGCGCGGCGGCGGGGCGGCGGCTTGCTATCCCGAACCTTGCGGCGCTGGGGCTGACGCGCGCGGGTGAGGCGTCGGGCGGCCGCGCATTGCCGATCGCGGCGGCGGCGACGCTGACGGGGGCCTATGGCCACGCGTGCGAAACCAGTCGGGGCAAGGATACGCCGAGCGGCCACTGGGAACTGATGGGCGTGCCGGTCACGCGCGACTGGGGCTATTTCCCGCCCGCCTATCCGTCGGTGCCCGACGCGATCGTGTCGGAATTGATCCGGCTCGGCGATTTGCCCGGCATCCTGGGCAACCGCGCGGTTTCGGGCACCGTGGTGCTCGAAGAACTGGGCGCGGAGCATGTCCGCACGGGCAAGCCCATCGTCTACACCTCGGGCGATTCGGTGCTGCAGATCGCGGCGCATGAAGACGCGTTCGGGCTGGAGCGGTTATACGCGCTCTGCCGGATCGCGCGCGTGCTGGTGGACAACTGGAACATCGGCCGCGTCATCGCGCGCCCGTTCGCCACCACCGCCGATGGCCGCTTCGAGCGCACCGGCGGGCGGCGGGATTATGCGGTGCCGCCGCCCGCGCCGACGCTGCTCGACGTGGCGTCGTCGGCTGGCCGCACGGTGATCGGCGTGGGCAAGATCGCGGACATCTTCGCCGGACGCGGCGTGACGCAGACCATCCCGGCGCACGGCAACGATGCAGTGATGGACGCGGTACTGGACGCGCTCGACCGCGCGCCCGATGGAGCGCTGATCATGGCCAACTTCGTCGATTTCG